>MPND01000150.1 GCA_002238855.1 SAR202 cluster bacterium bin90 | reverse complement strand
CGGCCTGACCCTGCGAACGATGAGACACACAGACGCTGCGTCAGGATCGCTCCCAAAGGGAGTGTAGGTCGTCTCGGCAACGTCGGCTGCACCCTCCATCCAGTAGGGTATGGGCGTCCAGTCCGCCTCGGGTATGTCCTCTATGAGATCGCGCAAGCTCCGGTGCTGGCGGACGGTTATGGAGAAGCGGACATCGTTGTTGCGGCAGACGCTGACGATGTCGTGGGTGTAGAAGCCGCTGTCGGCCCGCACGGTGAGCGCTCCTGTGGCTCCTGCGTGGCGTACTCTGCTCAGCGGATCGCGCAGGAAGTTGGCTGCGCCCCGGGCGGTGTTGGCACGGCCCTTGCGCAGCCGTGCCATCAGCACGTCTCCTGTTCCGGCTGCGACTGCCAGCAGTGGATGATAGCCTCTCTGACCTGTGTAGTTGTGGCGGCGCGCTCCCTCCTTTGCCAGTCCGTAGGTCTCGCAGACGGTGGAGTCCAAGTCGATCGTCAGAGGCGAGTCTCCTGGTCCTGCCCCGGCAGACCAGGCACGCGCCAGCAGTTCCCGGCTCACCCTATCGAGTTGTCGCACGTGTCCCCAGCGGAAGCTGCGCAGGAATGTTCCCAAAGTGGACGGAGCCTTGACCGCGCATCCCAGCACTTTCCCGGTGCCCCCGGACCGCAGCGTGTCCGCGTCGTCTATGCAATCGCCACCGGCCAGCGCCGATGCCACCAGAGTCAGCATCTTGTCTCCGACGTTCGCCCGGCCCGGAGCGTCCCCCAGGTCAAGGTGGCTGTCTGCAAGTTCGCCAAGACCCAGTCGTCCGGCCAGGGTGACCGGCAACAGCAGTCCGGCATTGGCCACCAGGCGGTGATCGTCGAAGGCCACTCGGATGCGGTCAGGACGCTCGGATGCTATCATCTATTTGGTGCTCCTTGTCTGGGGTTGGTCTTTCCTTCAAAAACCATTATCCCACAGTCAATGGAGCACCTCTCACGTCTTCGACATCCTCACCGGGCTATTATCTTCGGTGGATTGGGGCTTAGGAAGGTGTCGGAACCGCCGTCCTGCCAAGACGATGGCAGGATGTCGCGGCGGCGCTCAATGCGGGGAGGATACGGATGTCGGCGGCGGATTATATCGACCAGAAGGCCGAGGAACTCAGGCAGAAGACCGAGAAGCTCAGGCAACGGCAGTTCAATGAAGGATACGCCGTCGTGTATGGCGAAGGACACGCTGAGGGACGCGCATGGGTTGGGCGCATGCGTGAAGCCCAAGAGCGCGGCAAGGCGTTCGACGAGCCGTTTCCGGTCAGTGAACTGCCTGTTGAGCAGATCGAGGATGAGTGCGCCTGCGCCGGAGAAATCACCTGGTTTATGCGCCTGAGAATGCATTGGGTGTGGCCGCACCTAATGGTGCTGTTTACGATATGTGTGCTGGTAGACCTTGTTGCTTTGGGGTTTGGCATTGTGTGGCTGGTGCAACAGCTGGCGGGTATAGTCGGCGGCGTCACGATATTCATAGCCTTGCTTCTGATCGGGGCCTACCTGTTCTTGTGGAACCTGTTTCGACCGGAAGTCTGAATTCCAACGCATTCTCGATGAGCGGGGTATGCAGGCGGAGACGCAGAGTGATTATCAGCCCTTCGCGCTCCCAGGCGCTTGCGGCGTGTCCATTCAGGCGACGAGAGGAACTGTGATACCTTTGGCGAAAATTGAGGCGCTCTACGGCGATTCTGCGGCGACGGGTTTTCGGAGAATCTCGCGATTTCCGCGAAATCTAGGAGTTTCCGCCTGAAATTCGCTTCTAGCAACTCGTGGCGTTGTCATCCGGTCTGCGACTGCGCGGAATCTGGGGTGAGCGAAGGGATTCGAACCCTCGCCTTCCAGGTCCACAACCTGGTGTCCTAACCGCTAGACTACGCTCACCTCGTTCATGACCAGCCTAGCAATGGGAACTTACCCAGTCAACCACAGCCTGCAAGATCTTTCTCATAGCTTTCACCTGAATATCCCCGGCGCCTGTGTACAGAAAGGGCGATTTGCCCAAGAACTGGCTTTGTACAGAATTGACGATTTACGCAAGAACTAACAAATTCTGCACAAAATGGAAGTGCCCGTTCCCGGAATTGGCATGTCGGGCTACGGCAAGAATTCGCCTTTTCTGCCTGGTGGGACCGTTGATTGTCGGCAGTTGCGCGCTCCGGCACTATAATGAAAATGGAACCCTTGACACATTGGGCGAGAATGTGGAGAAAAGCAGCGAAAAGACCAAGGGCCTGGGTGATATGTTCCGCGAGGAGTTTGAGGCTCAGTCCATCTTTCGTGGGACATACGCTGTGAACGCATGGCGTAAGGATTATCGTGAGGTGGCCTGGTTGTTCGCCTGCAGGCACGGCTTGCGCCGCATAAAGGCACGTCAAGTCTCTGGTGATGTGTTGGAGAGCTGGCTGGCGAACAATGTTCCGTTGATAGAATCCCTCGGTCTCCGCGAGAGGGCTTGGAGGACGTTCTTAGGAGCTGAGCTGGTTGTGGAGGTCAGGGACTTGCAGGCCAGTCTTGATTCGACTCCGGCCTACTACATTGCTCTTGAGGCATCGTACACCGTGGAGAAGGAAGACATCCTCAAGAGCACAGACCATGCCAGAATTATTAGGGCAGTCACCGGAGTAGACACCTATGCGGTGGTGGCAGGAGTGAACTTGGATGACGAGATGGACGCCGAGACACTCAGTAGGGTCCACTCACAAGAGGAGCGGTTCATGGAGACCGATGACCCGGAGACCGCATTCTGGCATCGGCTTCATTCTACAGATTTAAGACCGTCTGAACCACGCTAACGACCATCAATCTTCCACCATCAGCCCCCCAGGCTCATTGCCATGCGGGGGCTGATTTTACGTACTAATAGGTTATCTTATGTCTCTAGCTCGGACCAGTGTCACACCTTGGTCTCTGGCCTCTCCTTCCATTCTCTCATTTGGCGTCAGGTAGTAGAGGACTGACTTCACCACTACCCCAGGGAACAATCTGCCCACAAGTGCCGCAGTTGCACAGACCTTTGACACATCGGCTCCAGACAACGAGTATGACGCCTCGATCACAGCGTATATCGGACTGTCTGATTCGGTCTCGGTTCCCGCGACAACCATATCCGTATCGAGAATACGGTCGTACTGGTCCTGCGTTATCCGGCCAGCTCTGAGGGCGGATAGGATGTTGTTGTTGAACTCACTTGAGCTGTCATCCTGCTCGGCAACCCGGACTATTCTGCCCTCGTGCATTCGGAGATGCGTGGCCATCAGGGCAACACCCCGATTGTAGAGCTTGCTTTCAAGCCCTATGCCCTTCAGCATAGCCAGGTCATTATTCACATCGTTAAATCGGGAGTTGGTGGCCTTTATAAATGCGGTGACTTGCTCCGTCAGGGCTGCCAGATTGTCAGTCAGCGTCGCCACGTTTTCCGAGAGCGCATCTAATTTGTCGTCCGTGTAACCTTTTAGAATCTCGTCTCTGAACGCCTCGCGAAACTCTTGATTCTCACGAGCTGCACGCAAGAGGTCGTCCGTTGTATTTAGGGTTGTCATAGCTACACCTCACTATTAATTATAGATGATCTGCTTCAATAGAAAAGCCCCGTTGGGTATTTGACCGCTGGGGCTTACGTTCGCTACGAGTGCGGGTGCTGAGGCTTTTCAGGCACAGCCTAGTTTCTGTACAAAGCCTTGCTGCCTCCCAAAGATAACGGGAGGAAACGATAGCGCGGTTTCTGCGAACCGACAGGGCCGCATCCTAAACCGCCCGATTATGGCGATCACGGATGCGGCCCCAACTATTGCCGGACCCTGCTCGGCTCCTAGATTTGGGTAGCGGGGTTAGCGATTCGCATTCGCCAGGCGGGTCCAGTCACAGGGTTGCCCTCCGGAGGCCGGATAATCTCCAGGCCGGCGGGAGGATTCTTTTCCCGGATGTTCATTGTCCAGGTCTCTCCTTGCTGACATGCGGTATCTCATTCCCTGTGAAGCGGATCGGAGATTCTCTTGCCTCGCTTTCGGGAATGAGAGTCTTTCGGGATTGGGCCAGACCGATATGCACACCTCCGGTTTCAATAGTCCCGCCGGAAAGATTGCACAGAAAAGCGCGTGCGGGACTGCTCTGTTAAAAGCATCCCCGCACGCGCGGAGTAACGTCTGCAATGTCAGGCAGAAGAATCCAAACACCTGTTTCGCCTGACGATGCTTATCGTACCACCCTTTTGGCTGGAGTCCAAGTCCCCAGGTTGTCTATTCCCGTTCAGGCGACTCCCGTCTTCCGTGATCCGAGATTTCCTGCCTGACGGCGCTTGCTGTTGCGACAATCGCAGTTGCAGCGTCCCAGAGCGCGTGTTAGCCTAATCCACGCTAACTCCGTTTAACCATAATCTCTTACGAGGCAGGCTTGTCCCTATTCTCCGGGCGAGTCGTTTAGGCTGTGAAGTCATTCATGCCCCTGAGCGGCTCCGTAGGAGATGGTAGCGGGGTTAGCGTTTCGCAACCTGTACCGCGAGGGGGCATCCTCATTGCACGCGATACTGCTGACCGCTGACGCCTTCGAGCCTATCTTCTCGCCTGGTTCAAGGTGATGATTCCCCCTTTTGCCCTCGCTGTCACCGCGAGGACGGCGCACGCCGTATTTTCTGGACTCCGAACCTTTAGGAGGGAATTTGAAGTGGCAAGACTACCCGCACCGTTAACACTGCTAATCATTACTGTCGTCCTGGTCCTCTCTGCCGCCTGCGACGGGGGGCAGGCAAGCGGCGACCTGAAAGCCTTCGTCATCGCAGACGCGCACAAGGTCACGATTACGAACTACGACGCGCAGCTCGCCGCAGATTCCATACCAAAGGT
>MPND01000149.1 GCA_002238855.1 SAR202 cluster bacterium bin90 | reverse complement strand
GTGAGATGACCCAGCTGATACACTTCAGCATCGGCGGCAACCCGCGCATTGACGGTACAGATGTGCTTCCCCACGCCGTCGCGCTTCCCAATCTCACACGCTTGGGACTGCACGACGCGCGTCTTACAACCGAAGAACTGATGCCGCATCTCGACAATCTCTCCCGCTTGAGGGTTCTGGCACTCAACGACAACCTGCTTACAGGCGACCGGCTGCTGGCCCTCGTAGGTGAGTTCGACGACCTCATCCTTCTGGATGTCGGAAACAATCAACTGACCGGCCAGATTCCTGCATCGCTCGGCAACATGACTGGACTGAGAGGTCTCTTCCTGAATGGCAACCAGCTCATGGGCGAAATACCTGTGGAGCTGGGCAACCTTGACTTTCTATATGAGCTGCGTCTCAACGACAACCGGCTTACAGGGGCGCTTCCCCAAACTCTGACACAGTTGGAGCACTTGAACGAGATAACATTCCACAACAACGCCGGCCTCTGTGCCCCCGCAGACGCCGCATTCCAAGAGTGGCTGCAGTCGGTGGACAACGTTCAGGGTGACATTTGCGGCACAGTCCCATCTGACATCTATACAGCGATTCCCGCACATTGCATGGATTCACTTTACGGCGGAGCATCCACTGGAATCTGGACAAACGAATGCCTGTCTCTGAACAGAATCGAAAACGGGCTGCACTACGCCCGCTACTACACCTTCACCCTAGAAAAACCTTCTAAGATCGATCTGACCCTTGAATCACGTACCGACCCGTACCTGATATTGCTCAGCCATACTGGTGAAGTTATAGCCCAGGACGATGACGACGATGAAGGGATTTTCGATCTGACTTCCAGAAATTCAGGCATCAGGATCGATCTGGAAGCTGGCGATTACATCGTAGAAGCCACGACCTACGCAGGTGCTGCTGCCGGCGAATTCATTCTCAGTTTCACGAAGGCTGGAGTTGCAAAGGGGCCGGACGGGTGGTTGTCAGGAGTTGCGGTGACGGTAGAGATGATTGAGGACGGTCATCTTCGAGGACACAGATAGACGCTGGGGCTGTACGTGTGCTGGGAGGAGGGGATACTGCGGTTCTTCGACCCTGTTGAGGAGAGATATCTTCGGTCCCACGAGGAAGATGTGAGTCGCGCGGCGACTGCCGAGGTTCAAGCGGAAGAAGAGCGAACAAGTCGTATGGCGGCTGAAGCTCGTGCTCAAGAGGAAACGGCAGCTCGCGAAACTGTCGAGGCTCGCGTGGTCGAGCTGGAAGAGGAACTGAGGCGTCTGCGCGGCGATTAGCCGATAAAACTTCCTTGATGAATGTTGCACATCAAAGAGTTTCCGAGAGCAGCCACTTACGCGACTGCTCGCACAATTCCGCTGAGACGCGAATTGGTCACGTTTATGTCCTGTACAACGCGAGGCAAGTAATATCGTCCGCCTGCGGTGTTCCGCATACAAAGTCGGCGATGCCCGAATACACCATAGCGACAGCTTCTTCTGCGCCAAATGGTATCTGTTCCTCAAATATACTTGCCAGCCTGTCTTGCCCGAACTGCTCCCCTGCAGCGTCTTCGGAATCAGTCGCCCCGTCCGTGCAGCATATGACAGCATCGCCGGGTGCCAGCAGTATCGTGGTTTCATCGAACGTATCGGACCGTGTACTCCCCAGAGCCAACCCGCCGGTCGCGGGAAGCCTCTCAAGGATGCCATCTCTGTGAACCAGGAGCGGGGGCTCACTTCCGCCGTTGCCGTATGTCAGCGAGCCGTAAGAAGGGTCGTAAACAGCGTAAAGGACCTTCGCGTACATATTGGCATTATTTTCTTTGCATATAAGTGAGTTGACTTCGGTGAGAACGTCGCCCGGGTTTTCGTAGCTGACCGCAGCTCCCTTGAGCATTGTCCTGACTGACATCATAAAGAGAGCGGCATCTATCCCTCTGGGCGAAACATCGGCTATTACCATGCCAATTTTGCCGTCCCCGAGGCTCATCACGTCATAGAAGTCTCCTCCCACATCCCGGGCCTGTTCCATACGAGCATAGAGCTGGTAATCCCGTGAGTCTGGGAACGCGGCGGGCAGAATCGACTTCTGTATCCGGCTTGCAACGTCCAGCCCTTTCTCGATCTCCGGTAATCGCTCGTCTGCGGACTGCGCGACTCGCCACTCCTCAAGATGCGATAGCGTCCTCGAAATCGTCACCCTGAAGTCCTGGAAGTTTATGGGCTTTGTGACGAAATCAAACGCTCCTCTGTTTATCGCCGTGCGTATCTTCGGCATGTCCACGTATGCCGACACGACAACGGACACGGTATCGGGATTGATCTCGCTGATTTCGCCCAGAAGCGTCAAGCCGTCCATGCGGGGCATGTTGATGTCCGTGACGATGATGTCAATTTCTCTGTCATTGGACAGGATATTTACGGCTTCGACTCCATCTTCAGCGAAGACGAATTCATATCTCCCGGCACGAATGTCTCTTCGCATCCTGTTCAGGATCAGCGGCTTGAAGTCCGGCTCATCATCCACCATTAGAATTTTGCTCGCGACCATCGCTCACCACCTTATGAAATCGAACCTTGAATCGATTCTCTGCAATATATTATCCAATGTCTAAGCAATAAATTAAAGCAGATAGCCTTGTCAGAAATCTGAAATTGTCGACTGGCAAGGGATTTGCACAGAAAGTGCGGGCCGGTTTATATGAGGCACAATCTCGGTTGAGTAATGGTAGCGACAGTCGATGGACCCGACCGTTGCGGCATTTCAGCCAGGTCTTCCGCTGACGAGATTCAGGCAGATGTGGTGGGTTTTTCGACCAGGCCGACGACCCCTCGATTCCTGTAGTGCTAAGGGATGGCATGAGCAGAGGCAAGCGTCTCCCATGCCCTCACCGCCCTCAGGTTTCCTTCATTTATTGTACGATACATCGTACAATAAGATCATGCATACGATCCTGCGAAGCGCGACTTTCGACCGGTGGCTGGGCAGATTGCGGGACCGCCAGGCGGTGAGCCGCATCGTCGCCAGGCTGCTGGCGGTCGAAGGTGGACACCTCGGAGATGTGAGGCCTGTTGGAAGCGGTGTGTCCGAGATGAGGATTCAGTACGGACCTGGCTACCGTATTTACTTCATCACGTGAGGCGCTGAGTTGATCGTCCTGCTATGCGGCTGCGACAAAGACAGCCAGCAGCGAGACATCGAGCGAGCTAAGAGAATGGCTAGGGAATGGAGGAGCTAATGTCCGACGAGTACCGAGAGTTCGACGCAGCGGACTACATAAAGACCGAGGAGGACGCCCGAGGGCTTCTCAGTGCAGCCGCGTTTGAGGACCCCGGGGACGGCACCGTGATTCGTGCCGCCCTCAAGCACGTCGCTAGGACGCAGAACATGAGCGCCCTCGCCCGCGACACCGGGTTAAACCGGGGCAATCTATACGAGGCGCTGTCAGAAGACGGCAACCCCACCCTCGCGACACTTCTAAAGGTCACCCGTGCCTTGGGGCTGAGACTCCGCCTTGAGGCAGTGGAAGACCGATAAAAATTCGTTGATGAATGTTGCACATCAATGAGTTTCCGAGGGCAGTCACTTACGCGACTGCCCTCACATTTCCGCTGAGACGTGAACCTGTCACGCTCGCGGCGCACGCAGAGAACCAAGTCCTCAGCGCGGGGGTATATCCCAGCGCACGCAGGTATATCCCACGCGCTCCATTGTAGTCACGGTCCATCCGCTCGCCATCCCGCCCCACGATAATAGATGCGCCGCCCACGTCCTCAAGCAACTCTCCAGTCCAGGAGACGGTCTTTGTCGTGTACGCCTCGTTGACGCTCAGGATGGTAACGCCGAACTCCGCTGCCTTGTGCCGCAGGAACATCCCGAAGCGATAGTGTGCCAGACTCAGCAGGTTGCGGACGGTCTTGCTCCTTATCCTGCGCCTGCCCCGCTCCACCATCTCTGATGTCTCGAAGGTCGGCAGCAGTATCACATCGAAGTTGCCCACCAGGAAGCGTGCCGCCTTCCTGTGAAGCTCCTGTATAAGGTTCTCTATCCTGATGCGCATCTTGCCGGCAGCTCGGCGCATGTTCCTGCGCTTCCTCGATGGAGACTTTGCCGCACGGCTCAGCAGGTCGTCCAACCTCTCGCACAGACGCTGTATCCTGAAGAACGCGCCCTCGCCTATCTTGCCCACCGATTCGGCGCAGTACCACGCCAGAAACGACCGCACCCCTGGATCGAGCGCCACCACCCGCGCTTGGTTCTCGCGCTGGGGCGGCAGCTTCTCGTCATAGGGCACGGCCAGGTGATACTGGCCATATCGAAGCGTCAGGCGGCAGATGTTTCTGTTGACGGGTACGGGCAGTTCCTCCGCCATCTGCATACCGCCGAGCTTCGTGCGGTAGATGCCCTTGCCCGAGACGCAGTTTGCCTGCACCGTGAAGGTCTGACGTGGGTTCTTACGCGAGCGGAAGCGTACACGGGCGAAGGCCTCTTCCTTACGATGACCTTTGGACTTGTCCCGTGCGAGCTGCACATTGCGCTTCTTCGCTGCACTCACCGCACGGCAGGCATCGAAGATGGCGCCCACCAGAACCTCACGGGGCGCACTCCTGTGCCAGGACGGAAGTATTGGCAGAATTAAGTCCCGAATCCTGGTCTTGACGGCAGGTGGTGCATCCTCTGATGTCAGCAGCTCCACGGTCTGGTTGTAGGCATAACGGGCAGCGCCGAACCAGCGGCGCAGCTCAGCCCTCTGTATCGCGTCCGGGTAGAGTCGTATCTTCCTTGATTTCCTTACGGTATCGCCGCAGTCCGTTGATCCTGGCACCAAAGACAGTGAGGATGGCGATGAAGTCGGTCGTGATCTCTTCCTCGGGGCTGAACTCCCGCTGATTGAGAACC
>MPND01000148.1 GCA_002238855.1 SAR202 cluster bacterium bin90 | reverse complement strand
TTTCGTCGTCTATGGCGCGATGAACCGGAGAGACTGGCGCAAGGTCACTCTCTCTGACATAACATTCGACTCCAGGGAATTGCAGAGGCAACTCCTGCCTGCTCTGCGTGCCGTCAATGTCAGTGAGCTTGACCCAATCCAGTACGGTGAGAAGCTTGTAAGAGATTGCCAAGATTCGTTGCAAATACTCCTGCCCTTCACCGAAGCAGAGCGGGCCTTTCTCGACCTACTGCTCGACGACGGTATAATCAGAGCCGAATTGCTGACCTTAGATCAAGGTCTCCAGGAGAGAATTCGGGCACAGCCAATGCTGAGATGGAAGGCTCAGAATGTCAGGGAATACAGACAACTAAACTGAATGAAAATGCGAGACGAGCAATCGCCGGAAGGCGTGAAACATCGAACCACACGCTGCCCGACACTGTGCCCATCACCTGCTGAATAACGGTATTTCCATCAGCTACCTATCGCGCTAGATGAGTTATTCGTCGATCCAGAGGACGCGCCATCTACCCGGCACTTGTGCCGGACCCGACGAGTAGCCTGGCGATGGTGCCTTGAGTGCGTTGTTGAAACCTCCAACTGCGGATGTAAGTTCCGAATTGACTGTGAACCAATATCATGCAGGATTTCCGGGATGGATTATGCGACGGCGTCGACGTTCAAATTCCGGGGACCGAATGTGCCGCGGAACTATTGAAGGACGTCAGATTGAGGGGCAAACTGCAAGGCACTAGGAATAGAAGCGATCCAGAAGAAGGGCTCAGTCCGATTTCGGTTAGTCGCATTTTAACGCAGCCTCGACTTTGGCTTGCCCGCAGACGGTATCAGTGGGGTGGACCCCACAGTTAGGACAGCGAAGGGGCTAAGTTAACCCGATGTGCAAGTTTTCAGTTCAGCAGTTTAGAGATTTGTAGAGGTGGGTTTCCTTGAGCTTGGTTCAGTCTAAAAGCAATGGTATGGCTGAGTGCCTTCCTCAGAAGTCGGCTGGTCAGATGCCACAGATCCTTCGCTCCCACACGCTTGATAAGGTAACGGTCCACCAGTTGGCTGAATATCGTTTCTATCCGATAGCGGAAGCGAGCGAGAAACGCGCTTGTCCTTGGCGTAGAGTCGTGCTTGGCAGTCTTGAAAGGAGCCACAAGGTTAATCTGTTGAGCGGCAAGCTCCTCAGTCAGTCTGGGACTCCAGTAGTTTCTGTCGCCCAGGACTGTGCCGAAACGACCGGATGCGAGTTCGGGAGCGACGGCTGTATCGTGGATGTCGGCAGGGGCTACGCTGAAGCCGACTATGACGCCGGGCCACGCCACCAGCGCGTGCAGACGGAAGCCGTAGAATGTCTGCCGAGCCAGGGAGTCGTATCCGAAGGCGGCATCGCCTTTGAAGCGCCGGCATCTGTATGCGCGCGCGAACTGGCAGGCTGGCAGGGGGATGCTGTCGATGATGTGAAACTCAGAGTCGAACGAAGTCTGAGCCAGTATGCCTTGCCATACCAGTTCCTTCACGGAGCGCAAGTTGGTTGGCTGCCTGACGAATGTGGTGCGATGCATCGTTCTTATCGCGGGAAAGAAGTGCGAGTAGTGGCGCTGGAAGTAATCGAAGATAGCCTTGTCTTGATGCAGACGCAGATACTCACCCACAACTTCGATGGTGAGGACTTCGTTGTCAGAGAGCGCGGGCGCTGGACCTCTTTGTCTGAGGCGTCTGTGTCGTTGCTGAGGGATTCCGTCCACACTAACTGCTGAGCGAAAATGTCCGCATGATGGAGCATGTGAGATTGACGCAGCAAGAACAGGCAAGACTTCAGGTACTCAACAACTTACTGGCTGAATATATGACGACGGAGCAGGCAGCGACACTGATGGGACTGAGCACACGCCACACCAGGCGCATACTGGCGGCATACAGGGAGAAGGGAGCAGCCGCAATAGCTCACGGCAACAGAGGTCGCAGGCCTGCCAATGCCACACCGAGCACACTGGCGATCGAAGCGGTTCGTCTGGCACGGACGCGATACGCCGGAGTCAACCATACACACCTGAGCGAGTTACTGAGGGAGCGGGAGGGCATAGACATCGGTCGCGACACGCTACGCACGATACTGACTAACGCCGGTGTGAACAGCCCCCGTCGGCGTCGGCCTCCGAAGCACCGGGTTCGGCGGCAGCGGATGCCTCGCGAGGGTATGCTGATCCAGGTAGACGGCAGCTACCACAGGTGGCTTGGGAAAGAAGGACCGCAGTTCACGCTACTGCTGGCGATTGACGACGCCACCGGGACCGTCGTCAATGCCCTGTTCTGCGAACTGGAGAACACCCACAGCTACTTCTCGCTCCTCGATGGACTGATACGACGCTGCGGCATACCTCTCGCGCTCTATGCGGACCGGCACGCCGTCTTCAAGTACACTCCACCGTCGGAAGCAGCCGGTGCTCCTACCCAGTTCAGTCGCGCGATGGACGAGCTTGGTGTACAGCTGATCTTCGCTCAATCACCCCAGGCCAAGGGTCGTGTAGAGCGCGCCGCGGGAACGTTCCAGGACAGGCTCGTCAGCGAGCTTCGGCTTGCGGGCGCGGCCACCATCGACGACGCCAACCGTGTGCTGGAAGACTTCCTTCCACGCTTCAACGGCCGCTTCAAGGTGCCTGCGCGGGAATCGGAAGTCGCCTATCGCGCCGTGGCTGAAGGAGTGTGTCCGGAGAAGATCCTGTGCTTCAAGTACAGGCGCAGAGTCGCCAGGGACAACACGGTCAGATACCGCTGGCGCACCCTTCAACTGCTGCCCAGCACGGACAGGCCGACCTACGCCGGGGCTGCCGTGGATGTGCTCGAAGGACTGGACGATAGTCTGGCAGTGCAGCACGAGGGGCGCGACGTCCCATCCCAGGAAGCGCCACCACGCCCGAGCGTCCTCCGGAGCTTCACCAGGAGAACCACCCACTCACCCATCATCCATCAGCCCACCAACGGTCTGGATAGCAAATGGGCGTCCAGACTGGCGACTCTGGACGCTGATCACGATGCCGAGCAGCCCGTCGCCAACTCCGGTCGCAACGGGACGGGACAAGTTCGCAAAACTGTGACTCCTCGCCGGAGGAAGCCCACGCCGCTGCAGACAGCCAGGTGGAAGGCGGTACAGAAGGCGAAGCGCAGGGGGCTGTCCATGCGTGGGATCGCCCGGGAGCTGGGCATACACAGAGACACGGTGAAAAAGTACATGAACGCCGAGAAGCCACCTACGTCACCCGGGCGCTCGGCATCAGCGGCACTTTAGTCTGGTAGCATGAAATTTACGGGAGGACATTATCCCTTCGCATTTAAGCGGACAAAATCCCTCAGCAACGACAGCGTCTGCTTCCTAAAATATCCTTCATCGTGTCGTCAATCATGCAAAAAGTCGTTATGATGAAATCGTCCAGGTCCACAGTGTCCTCCTTGGAGTTTGGTTCAACCCCATTAGAGACTCTGGGACCTGGTTCTTCAACTATTGATATCCTTTGTATAAAACCTGCACATCGGGTTAACTAGCTTGACAGCTCAGGTTGAATGTACTCAACATCGTTCATAGGAATTAGTACTAGAAACAAACCTTCTATGTTACCTCCTCTAGTATCCATAACCTCTAATAACCCTAGATATTGCCCGTGTCGTTCACAGTTTACATACAGAGGTCCTCCACTCTGAGAGCTAGCTTCGACTACGTTGTCTCTATCTTCATCAGACCTAAATATATATGCCCCCGAAGTCAATGAAGCTGCTACATCGGCACCTGAGCTACAAGTTATCTCTAACCGACTTCGACCATACTCCCTAGTAAGAAATCGAGCCAGGTGTCTATCCTGCTCCTGCATTCAATCCTCCGCTACTTACGAATCTTACCTACCTTGGCTCGTCCAATTACATTGATCGGTTCACTACCACCCACATAGCTCTCATCCTCTCTAGTTATGTGCATTTAGACTCAACAATTCTAGGCTACATAACCCACGACACAATCGAATAGCTAAACAGCCCCGCGAAAAGCAGAGTAAATATACTAGGCAGAGCCTGCTCCGATACCGTCAACTGAAGATACTTGTTACTCTTCTTGCCCTCCGACTTGGGATCCCATTCTAAGGTAAAGAACGCATACGCAATCTTCGTCTCTAGGTCATGCAGAACCCGAAACTTGTTCCGGTTCAACTCTCGATAGGACGTGATAACTCTAATCCAGGACAACGACAACATCACCCCTAGCACCCCAATCGTAGCGAGTACCGGCTCTAATGGAGCATCTCCAATTCCAAATCTAAGTAGAGCGGCCAGAACTATGACCAAACCTACGAGAAGACTAGAATACAGTCTATTGGCTCCCTCACGCCTTTGACTAACATTATCAGCTAGCTCGGAGTGCAGCTTATAGATTTCAAGAAGTTCGTGTTTGTCTGGATCCGGCATTAGGCCAGTCTCCCTATTGCGTTAACAATGCTGTCAGTGTTCCATCTAACAATCTCATCTGCTGCATTCTTTACTTTAACCGAAGTCCTCTCACTACCATAAGGCTCTACCGCCAGAATGCTCTTAGGATTCGCGAACCCCGACTCAGCAATGCTGATCTCAATGTCTATCCACTTACTATACGAAGAGTAGACGCCTGCGAGAACAACAACAACACTCGCATAGCTCATCTGAGTTTTAATGGCCTGACGTAGTTGGCTATCATTCGCCGCATCGTGGATAGGGTCATCCTTCGGAACAGAATAGTTAAAATAGTCAAAGTCGTCCTTCTGATCTAGAAGGTTCACTAGTACCAAGTCCACGTGATATTGGCACAAGTATAAGAAATAGGTTAAATTCGGTCACATCTTACAGCGAGGATGTAGCCGAATATGACCGCAAGCAAGTACAGAGTTGAGTTGACCGATTCCCAG
>MPND01000147.1 GCA_002238855.1 SAR202 cluster bacterium bin90 | reverse complement strand
AGCCGTCAGCGACTTCTGCGTCAGGGTCCTATCCCTTGCAGCCTGCTCTCGAAGTAGCAGTTGTCGCTTGTGACGCCGTCAGAGCATTCCGTATCGCTGAATGTGGCTTTGTCGGCGTTAATCGCGCCGGAGAAATTCGCGCCCGTCAGGGTCGCTTGGGAAAACCTGGCATCTTCTATGTCGGCTCCCTGAAAACTGGCATTAGATAAGTCTGAGTCTTCGAAGTTCACGTCGCTGACATCAGCGCCGTTGAAGAGCGCTCCTTGCAGATTGGCGTCCTTCATATCCGCCTCATTAAGTTCGGCATTTGCAAATATCGTAGCTCTCATTTCCGCCCTATTGAAGTTGGCCTCGTCCAGGCGGGCTCCCGAAAAATCGATTCCATTCAGAACAGCCTTAAAGAAACTCGCGTTTCTGAGGTCTGCGGCTCGAAAATCGGGATTGCTGTCAAACGCCGTGTCGCTGAAGTCGGCGGATAGGAGATTCGCACGTTGCAGATTGGCTCCGTTCAAGATTGTGCCGTCGAGGTTAGCCCTTCTGAAGTTCGCCTCTACAAGCACCGCACCTGTTAGATCGGCGCGATAGAGCGAAGCTCTAGTGAAGTCGGCGGATTCGAGATTGGCACCAACTATCGAACTCCTGGAAAGGTCCGCGTCCACGAAGGACGCGCCAAACAAGTCTAGGCCGATAGGGAACATCACTTTTACCAGGGTGGCTTTGTCGAAGGCACGGATGCCCGTAATGTCCGTCGAGCTTAAATCAACATTCGTTAGCGTGATGCCTTCGACGGAAGCGCCCGCGATGGTAGCATTCGTCAGTACCGCGTCCTGGAGGTTGACGCCGGTCAGGTTTGTATAACTGAGGTCTGCGCCGGACAGGTTGAAGCCGCGAAAGTCCTTGCCTGATAGGTCGCACCTGTTAAGGTCGACTCCGGGTCCGAAGTGCAGGCATGGGGAGGGTGTCTGCGTGGGTGTAGGCAATGGCGTATGTGTAGCTGTCGGTGGCGGGGTAGGCGTCAGGGTCGGCAGTGGCGTCGGTGTATTAGTGGGCAAAGGTGTTGGTGTAGTAGTTGGCGTGGCCGTGGGCGTTGTTGTATATGTTGGAGAGGGTGTGAATGTCGGGCGCGGCGTAGACGTGTCGGTGGGTCTGGGGGTATGAGTTACCGTGTTGGTGGGCAAAGGCGTGTTCGTGGGTACGGCGGCGGCAGCAACGGGCGTGTTCGGTGATGCAGGCGTATATGATACGACTGGCGTAGCCGTGTCTGTGGGCAGAGGAACGGGTGCAGGAACTTGAGTGGGGGCAGGCTCGGGCGTATCCGTGGGAACAGCGGCAGGAGCTAATGCGGGCATAGGGGTTGGCGGACAAGCCGGAAGCCAGCCCAGGCGACAAAGAAAGGAATTATCTGGCGCGGTCGGCGGTGCCGCCCCAGACCGGAAATACCAGTCGGATATCGCCCCACCAACCAGAGATAATGTCAGCGCCCCTCCCATAAGGGCCAGAAACGATCCCAAAAGGAGTTTCAATATAGTTCGCCGGCTTTGTCGGGTGTTTATCCAAGGAGGTGGCCGGTGAAAACCATTTGCCGCCAACTGCCTGACAAAATTATTCTCGCGGTCAATTATCGCCGCTCCCATTATGAGCATAAGCATCGAAAAGACGAAAGCGAAGACTCTACCTCCCTGCCAGATCGCCACAGAACATATAACCACCGCTCCCGTAATCTTCCATATTTGCCACGGCGGCCTAATCAAGAAAGTAAGAATTGAAAGCACCGCATCATGAATCATCGACAATAGGATTGATATCCAGCCCCACTTGCGGCTGGTGTGGGTTTGGGGCTGAATCTGAGATGGTTGTGTCGGCTGCAGCGGCGACTGAGGTGGTTGTGGTGATGGCGACGGTGGCTGAGGCTGAGGCGATTGTGGAGCGGATGTCTGCACGCCCGGATGCTCCGGAAACGCATCTCTACCCACAGCCACCTCTCGCACGCACCATGTACAGTTCGGCTGATTGTCGAAATGCCAGTGGCTGGCGTTCCGGGCACACTGCCGGAGCGACCTCATCGCCTCGTCCAGCGCGTCAACCCAGTCTCTGGGTGCGGGGCGGGCCTGTGGGTCTGCATGCCCGTCGTCGAAGCACTTGCGAAAGAGCGCCCTTATATCTTCATGCAGCGTATTCCACTCTACGGCACTCGGAACGGGTCTCAGGGGAACATTCCTGCTCGTGCTGTGCAGAAAATTGCCCTGCGATATACAGGTTTCCACCTGGGGCTTCTCGCCCGGTCCGGTGTATATGCCCCTGAACGGGTGCGTTCCCTCCATGAGAAGCTGGTAGATGACTACCGCGAGCGCGAACCTGTCGTGATGGATGTTCCTGTCCACCTGATCGAAGCTTATGCCTTGCAGTTCGGGCGGAGTGTATTCGGGCTTGCCGACCAGACTGCGATATATCGTGGGAGGCGTAGTCTGGTAGTCGGTTATCTGAAACGAGTCGGTGTCTATCAGCGTTACATGCTCGTTCTCGGTGATGTAGGCGTTGGACTCGTTGATGTCGCCGACCACATAACCGCTGCCGTGCAGTCTGTCCAGTGCGGTAGCAAGGCTTCTGGCTACCGAGCAGAGGTTGGCGTAGTTGATATGGGGAGCGGCTCTCCGTCTCAGGGAAGGGTTGTAATACTCGAAGAGGTTGTTCGTCTTCTCGACCTTCGGCATCAGGAAGCCGATAACCTCGCTTGCCACGTCATAGACTAGATGGCTGGGCCAGGCAACGAAAAGGTGTCCCGTCAGGTCGTCCTCGGTACGCGGCGGATAGTTTATCATCACTCCAAGCTTGATGATGATGGCATCCGTGCGCCTGTTCGAGTGGTATATCTTCGCCACAAGGTCGGGGTGGCCTCTAAGGCTGTACACTGCGCCTTCGCCGCCGCTCCCCAGCACATCCGACTGCGACAGCGTGATACGGTTGGTCGCGCTGCTCCAGACGGATATGTCGCCTTGATTAACCATCCTTGTTGTCTTCTCGGCGCGCCACCCTCATCTCAGAAGTGCAAGCAGTAGCGTAAGGTCGTCGTCTGCGCGCGCCGTTACTCTCGGTGAGGACAGGAAAGCCGCGAGATTGTCCCCGGCGGCCTCTTCGTCATCCTGATTTTCAGCCCAGCGAAAGAGCGGATCGAAGAAGGGGGCGTGCGGCGCATTGTGGGATGCCGCATTCAGCGCGATGGACTGTATGCCGTCGGTGAACATCGCCAGACGGCTGATGCCGCCGCGCCGCGTTCTCACATCAAGGGAGTTTTGCCAACCGGACGATGTGATGAAGTTGGTGGTGTTGGCGTACTCGCCGCGCTGCGGAGCGCTGAACAGGACATAGCCGCCGTCCTCATCGTCCTGTGGCATGCGCTTGTCCGCCGTTACCATCGCACCGTCGCCTATCTGCGCCGCGCCGGTGATTTCGGGCGCGCATATTGCGACTATAAGAGTCGTGGCGAATTCCCTGAGAGATTTCCTCTGCCGATGGGCTTCAGCTTCCAGCGCCTTCCGCGCGAAGTGGACAGCTTCCTTGAGTATCTCTTCGAGCACCCCTTCATAGTACGGTTGCACATGGAGGCGCATGAGTCTGACAGCCCTTTGGGTTGCGGCGCAAGCGGCGATGCGCGAGCCATCGGCAGAAAGCTCGGCAGACCCCGCGCCGTCGGCTATGGCGGCTACGAGCATCCCCTCAGGTGCGTTCTCCCCCACGCTTGAACTGTCCTGGCAGTGCTGTCCGGTCCTGAAGTGGCTTGTGCCTTGCACGGATGCTCGCACCACGCGCCAGTGTTTCGCTTCCCGCTCTCCGCTTGCTGGAGCGTGGCTCGCGGCGCCCATTATATGACCGCCCAATCCTTCAGTCCGTCCGCGTCCAGTGCTATCTCTTCGTCCGTCTGTGAGGCTGAGACGCGAGACATGGATTGTGAAAGCCAGACGAACATGCCGCTGAACTCCATTCCCTTGAGCATCAGAGGGCGGCGCGGACTGATCTCCGTGAGCAAGTCCATGTCCGCACCCTCGACGCCAACGGAGAATGCGGCGACTCGCTTTTCGCTCTCGGCTTGCTTCAGTCTGGCGGATGCGGCTTTGACCACTTCCAGCGTTTCGGTGGGCGCACCGTCCGTCAGCAAGAACAACCACGGGCGATAGTAGTCAATGCCGTTATCCCTGTACATCTGCTTGCGCTCTTCTATTCTGTCGAGGGCAAGGTTTATACCCGCGCTCATCTCGGTAGTGCCATTTGCCACCAGCGTGGGAGGGTTGAACTGGTCCGCCGTTACGAAGTTCTGCGGCATTTCCGCGCCGCTGCCGAAAGTAATTATGGCGACCTCCGTCCGCAGGGAGGCGAGCTGGTCTGCCTTCAGTTCACGCGCGAATGTGGCGATTCCGTCGTTCAGTTGGTCCATTTTCTCTCCATACATGGAAGAGGAAACATCGACCAGGAGTACGCAGGGGCATCTGGGTTCGGGGTTTTCGGCGAACTGTATTTCGTCAGGTATGAGTTCGGTGGTCATCTATTTCCTCCTTGCTTGCGCCATGCTATCTATCTGCGCCGAGTCTGTCAGATCGCCGCCCAGTCATGCAGGCCTTCGACGTCCAGCGTTATCTCGTCGTCAGAACGTGAGCGAGAGACGCGGGACATGGATTGGGACAGCCAGACGAACATGCTGCTGAAATCCAGCCCTTTCAGCATCAATGGACGGCGTGGGCTTATCCGGGCGAGCATATCCATATTCGCGCCCTCGACTCCCACGGAAAAAGCCGCAACCCTCTTTTGGCTGTCGGCCTCCTTCAGCCTCCTGGACATGTCGTTCACGACTTCCTGATGTTCGGTAGGCTCGCCGTCGGTTATCAGAAACAGCCAGGGGCGAAAGTAGTCGATGCCGTTGTCCCTGTACATCTGCTTGCGTTTTTCTATCACGTCCA
>MPND01000146.1 GCA_002238855.1 SAR202 cluster bacterium bin90 | reverse complement strand
CTTACCAAGCCTACAAAGACATTCGACGAAGACCTCCCTCAAGGTCGTATGCTCACCGAGGAAGAATCTCGCGAGATGAAGGAAAATCTTGCCCGAGAATACTTCGACATGAGCCTCGATGAATTCAAAGAGGCTTGGAAAGCCGGCAAGTTCGACGGCGACGAGGAAAGGCACGGAGATGTTGTCTTCTTGGCGGCGATGTTGCCAGAGGCTTGGGAAGATTGACCACAGGCAGAACTCCAGCCGAAGCTGTCAACAATTACCGGGGCGATGTCCAGAGACCACTTTCCTGTGTGACGGATGGGGTGGTTGGAGTTGACGGCGGATATTATCCCTCCCTTCACCCTCATTTTCTTACTATGAACGGCGGACGGCCCGCCACCCTCGGAGGTCCGTCGCGGCTCAGACTCCGGGTGCAGCAGAATTACCGGATAATTGAGTCCGGACTGACCGGCGACGACTGGCAAGTCGCGGTTGTGGGCTACAACTACGCTATCCTTGACGCTGAACTCACAGAGGTCTTGCTGTATCACTGGCATCCAATTGGCAACAGCCCAATCGCCACGCCGCATCTACATCTCAGACAGGGAGCAGAGGTCGGACGCGCAGAAGTCCGAAACGCTCATCTGCCCACAGGAGATGTTTCTCTGAATGCAGTCCTCCGTGTACTCATAGAGGAAATGGGAGTGCAGCCAAGGCGACCTGACTGGGATTCGGTACTCGCTGAGTAGAGTGCCGACTTCGCGTGGATCGGCGTAAAATGGCTACTTTCAGCTCGATTCCGTAAAAGACGGCCCCGCCAAATCGCCGTAGCGCCTCTATTTTCAAGCCGGACGTGTCCCATGTGATGCTTCTCACGACTGGAATGGATACGGAGCGCTGGCCTGGGCGTATGTAGGAGTGATTTATGTTGGAGTCGAGCGTCAATTACCGCGGCCAGACTACGTTACCCGATGCCGTCAGGAATGCGCTGGGCCTTCAAGCTGGAGACAGGGTGCGCTATGTCGTACTCGACGAAGGTGTTCTGATGATGCCCGTCCGGCCCACGAGTCGCCTGTTCGGCAGCCTGAAGTATGACGGGCCTGCCGTAAGCATGGAAGACATGGAGCGCGGAATCGCCGAGGGCGCAACTCTGAGTCCAGAGGACCTGCAGCGTCAATCGCAATAACGGTGCCAAGTTATCTTGATAGCACGATGTCTTGACAGCAAGATAACTTGATTGCCGGCTCGCAGCACTCCCGTATCCGACCTTCGGGGGGCCGAGGCGCTCTTACCCCAGCGCCCCACAGGTCGGACAGGTTTCTCTGAAGATCGGCCAAGTTTCTCCGACCATCCAGAAAAGTGTCCCTGCTAAATCGCCGTAGCGCCTCCATTTTCAAACCGGACGCACCATGGCACCTCTCGCGCCCGGAACGGACGCGCAGCGCGAGCCTGTGGGCGCGTGGGAGGGATTCTTGTCAGGGTCGAGCGTCAATTACCGCGAATAGACTACGCTGCCGGTTGGTATCCAACAGCAAAAGCCCCGGCCAGAGCATTTACTGGTCGGGGCTTCCACCGAGGGGACCACCTAGCCAGGTCGATTGCGCTCGACGCAAGGTCGGGCAATTACCTGGCAGGCTCGGGCTGATAGACCTCATTTCGTTTCACGGCACAGCCGCCAGGCTACCTGACGGGCCGCGCAATGAAAGACTTATGACCGCTTCGAAGGCAGCGTTCACCTCCCCCTCGATCATTCGGCCCTCCGCAAGGGCCGTCCTCCGAAGTTACGTAATGTCCGGTATCCGACCCGGACGCTCCAGACATCTGCGTCCGGCAATCGCTTTCGCAGGCGCTTTGACGCAGTAGAAACGGTGTCGCCAATGGCGTAGTCTCCGCTGTCAACATCAATGGCGACTATCTTGCCGTGATAAGCATCTTGGACCTGCCGCCTGATGTCCCTCTCGTAAATCTCGTCGCCGAGTATGCGAGCCTCCTCGGCTGTCCGGCGGACTGGCATGGTCACTCCTTCACAGTCAACATAACCCTGACCAATTTCCCTAGCAAGGCACGGGAAGTCCATCAGTCATGCCGCCGCGCCTCCGCCTGCCGCAGCACCCCTTCGCTGTCCTAACTGTGGGGTCCACCCCAAGCCAAGTTGTATCCAGGGGTCAATGCTTTGCCTCGTTCTCGCACCTCGCCCAATCATGCTGACAAACACCATCGTTGCAGTGGCTATTGCTAATACAGCAGCTTTAACACCATGCTCAGATACCGACTCATCTGCAACCTCGAAGTAGCCGGTGCTCCAGACGCCAATCATCATCATTATCACAACCACCAGCGCTACGAATCTCCACCACCCTGAGCGTCCGAATTCCTTTCCTCCCAGAAATCTTATGAAGCCCGTCTCATGTTCCACCGCGGATGAAACCCACCTTGGCACTTTCGGCATTGAAACCCCTTTAATTCGTGATGATGAACTTGATGTAATTGACGCCTACGAGCGGACGGTCTGTACACCATGTTAAGAGTGGCATATACTCCCGTCATTCTAACTATTGCTACGATGGTGATACAGACAGAAGAACCGCATCATGCGACAAGGAGTTGGATGGTACACACTCGGAGAGCCGTATGACAGGACAGTTCACACTAGAAGATTCCAAACCCGCACTTCGCGCAGTATCGCCGTTCAGAGAGATGGGCGCGTACGAAACGATGTGGTGTGAACCGAAAACCACCTTCGCTTCGCTTGCAAGGCGGTTTGAGCAATCCCCACATGGGCTGCCTTCGGACTTCGTTTCACAAGAAGAAGCTCTTGAATGCGCTGTGTATGTGAAGGACCGGTTCGAGCAAGCGGACGTGAAACAGTTCGGTGTCCGCGTTCAAGGTGCTGGAGAGTATCCTCCGCAGCTACGAGATGCTGCCCACCCAATTGCGCTCCTGTACTATCAGGGGTGGTGGGATCTGGTTGCTTCACCGTCCGTCGCCGTCGTCGGAACAAGAAAGCCTTCTCAGGAAGGTCTGGCACGGACACGTCGGTTGGTGAAGGAGCTGGTGGCCGACGATTATACGGTTGTGTCCGGACTAGCCGCTGGTGTGGATACTATGGCGCACGAGACTGCAATTGACGAAGGCGGCCGGACAATTGCCGTCATCGGCACACCTCTCTCGCACAGTTACCCGAGAGAGAACGCTGACTTGCAGCGCTACATTGCAGAAAACTTTCTGGTGGTTAGCCAGGTCCCGCTGAAGCTGTACGAGGGACGCGACTATCGATACAATCGCTCCTTCTTTCCGGAAAGAAACGTCACTATGTCGGCTCTCACCGAGGCTACGGTCATTGTTGAGGCCAGCGAGACGTCCGGTACTCTATTCCAGGCTCGCGCTGCCATCAGGCAGGGCAGAAAGCTGTTCATCCTCGATAGTTGCTTCCAAAACCCGAAACTGACGTGGCCGGCGAGGTTTGAAGCCAGGGGGGCTATCAGAGTCAGAGGTTACGATGACATCAGGCGAAACCTTTCCGCAACGGCTGACTCAGATTGACGAACTGATGCTACCTGACCACGTGTACCTCAACGACGAGGACACGTGCTACTTCCTGGGCGAATACACAGCTCGTCAAGGATATGGGTACAGTGCCACGAACCAGTTGATCTTCAATTTTAAGAAGCCAATGGACCGGCGTGATCGCCCTGAATGGCGGTACAAGGAAATTGCTATTCGACAAGCAGCCAGAGCGTTCAGGAATGCGCTGAATCCGGCTTTTATAGATTATGCGACTTTTGTTCCCGTGCCGCCATCAAAGGCAAAGAGTGATGCTGAGTACGATGATCGCATCACCCAGATGTTGAGACGTATTCGCCGTGATCCGGCAATAGACGTGCGAGAACTCATCACCCAGAGAGTTAGTACGGACGCAGCTCACGAAAGCGATTACAGGCCTTCGCCGGAAGAACTCGTGGAGCTGTACGAATTAGACGAGGCTCTAGCAATGCCCGAACCGGAAGCTATTGTAGTCGTCGATGATGTTCTGACGACGGGCTCTCACTATCGAGCGATTCTGATGGTTTTGTCAGAACGATTCCCGGACGTTTCAGTATTTGGGCTATTTATCGCACGTCGGGCGCCGGGCGCGTCAGACTCATGGGATTTAATCGATCATGACTGAGCGGCTTAAAGTAGCTGTCATTCATTATCTCCCATAGAGCGAGGAAGTATATCCCAAGCGCCTCGCTTTGTACGATCTCGTCAGTTAAGTCGAGAGCAATTCATTGACACATTGAGGATGTTGCAATGCCGAACATTGTGATTGGAGCCATAATAGGTGCAGTCGCTTGTGGAGTGATCGGGTTCATCGTTGCAGGTGAGGTCGAGAGTATCTCAAGACTTGAGGGCTTTTTTGGCGGAGCAGCAATAGGCGCCATAATTGGATTGTTTATTGGGGCCAAAGCCAAATAACGCCGCTGTTATATAGCATTTGGAGTGGCATGATTTCCCGCCGCCCTTGACAGCACCAATTGCTGATCACAAGCGACACAACAACATCGCTCTGCGTCACTAGGTAACCTGAAATAGAATCAGTATGGCAAATCAGCTCAGAGATTCTAGCGCCGGATAGATAGCTTGGCAGCGACGCCGAAATGGTCCGACAACTTGCTTTCGCCGGCGATATTGCTGACCACGCTCAAGGACTCGGCCACGAGGTCATCGCTCAACGCTATATGATCGATACTCCGCCGACCGGCACGCCCAAGCGCGGACGTGGCAATAGTCACGCGCTCCGGCATCGTGTCGTGCAGTACTGACTGCAGCTTCCGCGAGGAATACCCTCTTTGCCCTATCCTCTGGTTGAAGTCCCCCGTTATCACCAAGGGTCTGTCCTGCAATCTTGACAAAACACCGGAGAGAGAATTCAGAAAGCTCTCATGGTCCTCCCAGGCCTTCTTACGTCCCGACCCTTGCCGCTCCTCGGTCCGGGA
>MPND01000145.1 GCA_002238855.1 SAR202 cluster bacterium bin90 | reverse complement strand
TCGGCTCGTTCGAGCTCGCCGAGGTGAAAGCGCGCAGGGTGCGGCCGATAAGAGGGGCCAGCAGCGGGGAACTGATAGAAGTCCCGGCGCATACGCGCGTGCGCTTTCGGGCGGGAGCGACACTCGCCCAGGTGGCGAGACAATAGGCGGCGGGACCGACAGGACACTCATCCTATATGCGGTATAAATGCGATTATAACGCACTTAGGATAGGCCTCAGAAGCGGCTTTTGATGGGGGTTTTCGCGACACATCACACCCTCCTCACGCATTGCCCGGATGCCCGCCCGGCAGCAGCCAGAATAATTGGCGCAGACCACCAGGTAGGGAGATCTTGGCCAAATGCAACTGCGATGATGGGTTACAGCATAATTGACAGTATCCAGTCGCGTTGCTAGGATTTATATAGCAGTTAGGAGGGTCGCCTTTATGCTGCCCGCCAAGACATGGTTCTTGCCTAGCTGCCTTTTCCTTTTGACCGGTAAGCACTTAGCAGTCGGGAGGGTCGCCTCTGCGGCCCGCTGAGACATCGTTCTCACTCGACTGCCTTTTCTTTGTCGTGACCTTTCATGCACCTACTCTACCTGGATGAAGCAGGCTCCGTGACCGATAGCAGCCAACGTCACTTCATCCTGGCGGGAATAGCCCTGTTTGAACGCCAGACGCATTGGTTGCAGACTGAACTGGATAATCTCGTCAACTCCCTCGGCCATCCCGACCCAGATCGACTGGAACTGCATGCAAGCCAGATTTTCAATGGCCGTGGCTGGTGGCGTCGGAGGGAGTTCAGGAACCGGAGACGTGAGATCATACTGGAGGGACTGGCAGCATCCAGTGCATTGCGCGGCGATTGGAGGCTGTTCGGCGCTGTCATCGACAAGCAGGAATTATCTCCTGAAGACCCTATCGAATACGCTTTCGAGCAGCTTTGCAGTAGGTTTGACCATTTCCTCAGAAGACTGTATCGACAGGGCAACAGCCAGAGAGGCCTCATCATTCTCGATAGGGCCGCGAAGGCTCAACAGGAAATGCGGTTACAGTCTCTCGCCGCCGAATTCAAGACTGTCGGGCATAGCTGGGGCGTCACCCGAAACTTGGCCGATGTTCCGCTATTCGTGGATTCCAGATCAACGCGAATCATTCAGTACGCCGACCTTGTTGCGTATGCAATATGGCGCAAATTTGAGAAAGGTGACGACGAGTTCTTCAATGTGATTTCAGGCGCCTTCGATAGAGAAGGTGGCGTCACTCACGGTCTCTACCATTTCAAGAACCCAAACGATTCTTGCGACTGCCCAGGATGTAGGCCGGCTTTCCGTTAGTGTTTGTTGCCCGCTGAAATGCACCGCCGAATCACGTCCTTGACCACTTGTAACGAGATGGACAAGGAAGAGCACCCCTGCCTTGTCCTCGATTCCAGGCTACCCGGGCGGTTAGCCCCATTTCTCTCTTGATTTCTGCGATCCAGCACGTCTTAACGATTCGCCCAGTCTTGCTTCTCACGCACTCAGTTATCTGCTTGTATGTCTGCATGTCATCTCTATATTCCATTGGTCGTTGTGCAACTCGACCGAATGGATTCTCCCATTGTCCTGAAGCCTGGGAAGTTGTTGTGCTCTTGCGAGACTCTTCTCAGTGCTCTCGGCGAGCCTGATCCAGAAATCCGGTCTGGATCCCGGGGTCACGCCTTACCACGACGTCTCGCGCATCTTGGGGCGGTGGCGCAGGCTCGACGTAGTTCTCGCTGTAAATTCGTAGGCGCTGCACCACCTCAAGGGCGTGCTGCTTATGTTCTTCCGCGTGAGAGTAGGCGGCTTCGAGGAAAGTCCGCGACACCTGCGCTGGAGTGTTCACGGTCTCTACCGACCAGTCGCACTGGAGACAGGAGATAGTCAACTGTGATTCGACAGGTCTTGCCATAACACTTCCTCCGAAGGGCACTTCTTGGCGATTAGAGGCTGTTGACATTCACCCGTTTCAAGGGATTCCTGATGATTACAGAGTAGCTGATATACTGAAGCAGTGACGCGACACACCTTGTATAGGAAAGGCAATGCCACATGACTACCGAGACGAAAACAGAGAAGAAGGTGGCCCTGCGCGGCTTAGTAAGCGAAATTAACGAGGGCGTTACATTTTTTCAATTTCAACCCATCTACGGCGAAAAGGTGCGAGCCTATGCGCCGAAAAGGATTTTTGATGAACTAGCTCATCTATTGAATGAAGGTGGAGACCATGCGCGATTGCTGGTAAAGGGAATAGGCGTGTATCGACAAAACGAATTAGCATACCTGATGCAGGTAGATACCGTCAGCCTTATCTCGCCACTAGATATTTCAGCTCAATTGGATGAGTTGCGAAACCTAAAGGATGGCTGGGCGGACGGAGTACAACACCCCAGAGATTGGGGGAAGGGGTACGGCAAAGCGCCAAGCCATGAGGGACTGGATTGGCTTGGCGATAAGCTGAAGCGCGAGTACCCTGATGACCTCCCACTTCCTCGCATTTATCCGACGCCTGAAGGCGGTGTGCAGATGGAGTGGATGCTTGGTGGATTTGAGGCTGAAATTGAGGTGAACCTGGAAAAGCGCGAGGGAGAATGGCTTTGGATTGAGGTCACGTCCGAGGACGTGGTAGACACTATTTTGAACCTTGACGACAGCGACAGTTGGGATTGGATTGCCTGCGAACTCCGACGTCTGGAGGCATCACCCGGATGAACGAGGAAACACTGCTGTACCGGCAGGTTCATCCTGGCTGGATAAGAGATGGAATCGCTACCTCACAAGCCTTTAGGCCTACACCAAAAGACATCGGTATGCTTTCCGTTCATGACGGAGACCGAATTGCGGCAGCCGCCGCATGGGAGTGCTATGTCGCTCAAGGAATGGAGTCGTTTGGTGTGTTAGCTGTTACAAAGGGAGAGTGTGAGCGCCTTGGGTTGAAAGTAATTCCCGACCCGCTTCCGGAGTCACCCGAACATGTACTTATTGACTTCACCGGACTTAACAGAAACAGAACTAGGCAAGTGGCTCGGCTGATGGCGCGAATGGCAACCGCACGCGGATGGCTGTTCCGCTCACTTGAAACTCCATAGACATCAACCTTACCCCGACCTCCGAATTGAGACTATTTGTGAGGTACTTGGCACTCTAAGCTGAATGTCAACACACCCTAGTAAAGTCGCCTGTGGTCAGTCCTGCACGCCAACAACACTTTCTGAGCGCTCATCTTCTACTTCACGCGAGACGACCCCGGTCTCACCGGCTTCAGAGAAATTGGTGATTGCAACTTCGCCTTCCGGGAACTCTGCAACGATCTTCAACTTCCCGCCCGCTGCCTCAATGTAGGACCGCAGGCTGGACACATATATGTCGGCCCGCTGCTCCATCTTGGATACGGCGGGCTGGTTCACCTTCAGCATCTTCGCCATGTCACCCTGCGTCAGGGCCCGGGCCCGGCGAAGCTCATGCAGCGGCATCTCGGCGAGCAATTCGTTCTTCATCGCATCTATGCGTTGACGACGCTCCAGCGCAAAGTTCTTGGTCAATTCGCTAAACGAATGTCGGCCACTCATCAGATCAGTCCCTCCCTTCGCAGTTCTTCCAGATGCTCGTCATAGAGATCGTCGGCAACCGGCACGTATTCCTCGTAGAATCTGTCGTTGCCGGTCTTGTCTCCTCCAATGAGAAGTGTCGCGGCTCGCCTGGGGTCAAAGGCGTAGAAGACCCTCAGGGGATTACCACCTGCCTGCGCTCGCAGTTCGCGCATAACTCCATGTCTCGACCCGTTTATGTCCGACGAATAAGGGTATGGCAAGTGCGGCCCGCGTTCCGCCAACAGAGCAACCCTTGCAGCCACGGCGTCCTGCTGCACTCGGACAGCTCCTGCCACCAGTCGCTAAACTGGTCTGTGTATTCGACTTCCCACACCATCAATCCATTGTATTCCTGTTAGGGAATATGTGCAAAGGAACAAAGTGTGATTCTGTCGATTTCGAGCATGTCGGCCAAAACCATCCCTCCAGAATCGCCGGAGAACGCTTATTCCGAGAGCAGTAATGCCGCAGCATACCCGCTTTCTGCCGAAACACAGGCGTTCCTTGGTATAATAGATGGGTGCCTAGACCTTCAAGAAGAGGTCGTTTCACAGAAATGTCAGCGGTCGAGGAAGCACATGAAAACTCACATCAGGCAGCGCCAGCTCCGGGGTCTCGTGCTGTACCACAGGCGACACCCCTCAGACCACCCCAGACGCCTCGTCAACCGCACCGCCAGATGGAAAGAACCGCCGCAGAACGGCCAGTGCCGCTGGTGCTACGAGCCGACCGCCCATATCAGGACGCGCTGGCATCTCTACTGCCTGAACGCTTACCGCGTCGCTTCGGGTCAACATCCGGAGGAGATACAGCACACACTCTGTGAGATGTGCGGCGAGCCGTCTGACGAGATGGACCATCGCCTAGCAATCAATGTAGCCCGCGCCCTCGGCCCAGCCGCGATGCTCAGGGCCTTCACGCCGGACAACCTGCGCTGGCTGTGCCGGTCCTGTCACCGGCGCAAGACACGGCAGGCTCGAAAACTCGCGAAGTTTCTGGTGGCTTGCTCACTGGACTGGTATTCTGCCAGGAGTCTGCTCTGGCGAAACCGCAGGTGGGCGCTGGCGTTCACGCTGCCGTGCAGCCTGGAGCCTGCTCCTCCGCAACGAAGCGCTTTGTGAGACCGCCAACCGCTCACCAATTCTGCACAAAGGCGATCCTGCGCTATAATTAGTTGGTGTTGGCGTCAGGCATTCGATTGGAAACCCGGGTGAGGTGAAGATGTCATACTGTCACGACATCCATCTGGATAAGAACTTCGACCGCGCTGCGTTCGCGGCTGCGGCCATAGACATCAGGACGCTCATCAGGCGCTCTGAGATAGAGCTTGCGGGCCCAAGCGGCAGACCGGACTCTCTGCCGATCGTTGAAGAACTCCGCATAGCGTTCAACGGAGTGAACC
>MPND01000144.1 GCA_002238855.1 SAR202 cluster bacterium bin90 | reverse complement strand
GGCGGAGAGTCGCCGACCGGCTCGTACAACGTGGTATTCACCTTTTCCTCTACCGGCCTCATCCTGACTGATAGTCGCATCTCTTGTCTCCTCAGGTCTGCAATGAAACCTGTTCTGTTTACGTTCTCCTATAAGGTTTAGCGTAAACTCGGAGGTCAAGTCAATGCCAGTGTTTACGTAAACGTTTACGCAAATGCTGACGTAGATGGTTACGCGACCGTCGGAGGCAGAAACCGGGTGTCTGAGCGTAAACACCGGCGCCGGACGGATTGTCCGCCAGCGTAAACAGTCTCATCCGGCTCTGCCGCGGCAAGTCCTGTCTGACGCAGCTCAGGCAGTCCGCCGCCGTATTGTGCAACGCAAACAACTGAGTGTTACGGCATCATTACCTGAGTTGGCATAGCGTAAACATCTAGCGTAACCATCTAGCGTAAACACCTTCTTCGGTGATGTTCTAAATGCGTTATGAATCCGCCGAATTGCGTGTGAATACCCTGTCCAGGAAAATAATCAGCTATGCAACCGAAATAGACAGGCAGGAACGTGGGAATAGACAGACGGAAGCCTATGCAACCGCTGTGCATAGGTGGCGAAAAAAAGGCGGCCGTAGGGCAGGTTGCATAGCACCTATGCAAAAGCGGCGCACTCCGTTTTTGGGCTGAACGGCTTTGTACAAAAATGGCGATTTGCACATAAATTAGGCTTTGCACGAATAGTAGCAGTCGTCACATAAACCAGTGCCATCGTCATAGAAAGTCTGCGTTGTGCCGAGCACTCCACTTCTGCCTATGATACCTCGTTGACGACAGCTTCGGCACGCACATTTAGTCGGCTTTGCACGAGAAGTCGCGCAGGCGTGCCGGAGCGTTATCGCCCTTACCTGTTTGACCGAGGCTGGACACCGGCTGAGGCGCGGCGCGAGGAGCGCACCAGTTCCGGATTGGGCCTTTTCATCGCCAAGACGCTGGCCAATCGCTACTGCGGCGACTTGGCAATTCAGGATGACAGTTCTATCCTGTTGACGTTGCGTTAAGGAGAGTAACTCTGATGGACAAAATCAAGATATGGACGATTGACGGTTCTGATGTGCAAGAGGTTCAGCCAACAAACCAGACGCAGTCCGAGCGTTGGCTGGAAGAGAACATTGTTAGCAAGCCGGAGCTGCTGATGCCGGGCTTGACGCTGGTGGGACGGCAGACGCAGACGGAAGGCGGCCCGCTCGACTTGCTGGGTGTGGATAGCGACGGCAGGCTTGTGCTGTTCGAGCTGAAGCGCGGCACGCTATCACGGGACGCGGTGGCACAGATCGTGGATTATGCTTCCCATCTTGAAGGTATGAGCTCCGAATCCCTTGTCAGGCATATCGCTGACAACTCAGGCGAGCATGGTATCGACAGGATAGAAGATTTCTACGAATGGCACGCTGGGAATTTTGAAGCGGACAGCCTTGATAGTCTAACACCGATCCGACTGTTTCTGGTCGGGCTGGGCGTTGACGACAGAACAGAGCAGATGGTGAATTTCCTCGCCGATAAAGGCGTGGATATATCGCTGCTGACTTTCCACGGATTTCAACATGATGGCAAAACGCTTATGGCACGAATAATGCCTGTTGAGAGTCACGGCGAATCCCCTTCTCGACGGGCAAGGCGAAGAGTGAGTGTCGAAGAAGGATGGGAATTGGAGACCAAAAGGGCAAGGGAACGCGGTGTGTATGATCTGTTCATTGATGTGATGAAGATGTTCCGCGAGAATTGGCCATCTTCAGATGAGAATTACGGCACTAGACTGGAATTCGGACCCTCAATCAGACTCAGACAGCCTAATGGACGCAGGCGTGCCCACGCTCTAATTACCCCTTACCATGGAATGGTGATGATAGTTTTCTTTCCCGTGGCTGTTGAGTTGTGTAAGGAAGATTTCAGCCCTCTGTTGAAACAGGTTCGATACCAAACATATCCAAAGCATCGCATAAGTAATCCACTGAAGGGAAGCGCTCCTCAGATTCAGTTCTTGGTGTCCAACGATGAATGGGGAGCGCACAAAGAGAAGCTCGCCGACCTTACGTCCGCCGTGTACGCGGCTTGGGAGAATGCGAATTAGAGGTTCAATTGACCTATATCGCTAGTCCTTGAATACAATCGAGGCGCGATTGCCTTCACGCGACGGCCTGACGGGTGTTGCCGACAAGCCGGTGGGTGGGATGATCGGATCTGCTCGTTTGGTAGATTGTCGCCCGATTGTTTCTTTGGTGAGGCTGCCGGGCTTTTCCTGCTCGCGCTGATGCTGACGCTAATCGAAGACTTCAAGAACCTGTCCGACCATCCACAATGAACCGTTGCGCTGATAGTCGCCATAACCGTGTTCGGCGTGATACCGACGACCATCGTGGGCACTGCCGCACCACGGAGATGGCTCACCTATTGTGGAGTCTCAATAGCATTTGCGGGTCGATTCCGGTAGGGGGCAGAATCGTACGCTAAGGGGAATGGCATCGTTTGAGTGTGCGATAGACGGTACCCCTTACGGACAGCGCCGCGCCTGCCGGTGTGAACGGATAACGGAGAGATGGAACATGCCGAGACGGAGCATCTGGAGCGCGCGCCGGCGCGCGGCCCTGTTCGACCTGCCCACGGATGAAGCCGCCCTGCTGCGCCATTATACGCTGTCCGACGACGACATCGAGCAGATCCGGGTGCGGCGCGGGGGACACAACCGGCCTGAACCAGGGCGAGGCTCATCACGCGCTCAAGAACGCGCTCCGTATCGGGCGCCAGGGCGAAAGCCGCGACCGCTCCAGCGAAGGGCAGCACTACCGCTTGGCCGGGCTCAACCTGCTCGTCGCCATCGTCATTTACTGGAATACCGCCCATCTCGGCGAAGCGGTCGGACATCGGAAACACGCCGGCCTGACCGTCGAGCCCGAGCTCCCGGCCCACATCTCACCCCTTGGGTGGGCCCACATCCTGCTCACCGGCGAGTACCGGTGGCCAAAACGTAGATGGCGGCATTAGCGTACGATTCTGCCCCCTACCGGAATCGACCCGCACTTGTTGAATATCGGCTTGTTATGGATTTTGCAGATGAGTGATGTAGCCCCGTTGGGCTTCCTCTTCACTTCAATGTGGTCGTTGCCGCCGTGTTTGAGGGCGAGGAGTATCCGAAAATCGGTCGGCTGCTGGCAGATGGAGCAGAAGGCCTTGCCATCGATATGGGAGGGGATCCAGCTGCCTTTCTTCGTTATGCCGGCAGTGGTGCAGTTTCTGCATTTCGGGCCGTTCATGGCGGTCCCTTTCTCCCGCTTGTCGCGGGGATGTCTTCAGTCTTTGAGGTATATGGAAATGTCCCGTGCCACCTTGGTGGGCAGGACATTCTCCACCACGTATTTTGGATCAAACCCGTCGAGCCACTTTACGTAGCTCATCACGCGGTGGGGTGATGCGTCCGGCTGGACTCTTGCTGCTCTTTCGTTCTCGGTTTCGATGCAGCGTATTACAAACATGTCCTTGCTGATGTGGTCTTCGTGAGGGCAGGGTAATTCGCCGGGCCCCTGTGCCACTATCAGGAAATGATCGGCCTCGAAGCAGTCGGGGTACTGACGCGGCGCGAAGTCGCGCCTTGTCGAGGCCTTCAGCGCGACCTCCTTGTACCTGTCTACAAGTTCTTCGTACATCGGGTTGTTCAGGCTGTCGGTGGCCTGGTAGACATAGAAGCCTACATCGGCGATGTGTTGGAATCCGTCCGCCATCGCCTTGGTGAAGTGGCCGTCGTTTCGGTCGAGAGCTGACTTCTCAGCCTCGTGCAGGGCACCCTCGGCGAATGCGTGGAAGATCTCGATGCCTTCGAGGGTATCGATGAGTCCTCTCCGGGAGAGATGATGGTTAATCTCCATGGCGGCGTCGGCTGCCCTGCTGATGATCTCGTAGTTCTTGCTCATAAGTAGTTGGCCCTTTCGCTTTAAGTGATTACTTCTAGTGAGAATGCACTGCTGTTGCGCGCCGATATTTCTGGGTTGGTCATATCGACATTCGTTCCCCGGGATGGGGTAAAGCAAAAAAAATGCTATTCGAAGATTTGCCTATGGCGGTCTGGGGGGTGGGGCTTAAATGCCCCACTCCCGCGGTCTTGACTGGTTGTTGTCCGGTCTGCGGGCGTTGATATCGAGGTCTGACCAATCCTGAGTGGCAGGTTTACCGGCGTGCGCCGTCAGACCTATCTTGGTTGGTGCTGGGGATTCCGCTGTTGAGGTGAGTGCGTGTGTGCCGCGGCGAGCGCGGAGCGCTTTAACAGCAGTTGTGGGATGTGAGGGGAATGACCAACTGGGACGTGTTGTCTGGCGCGGGCAGGTATGCCCTTAGTTGGCGTGCGGAGTGTGCACTAAATCTGAGCGACTTCCTGTGTCGCCCGCGAATGGCGGGGGTTCAGCTGCCTGAAAGAAGGTAGGTCAGGCAACTCGTCAGAGCCACTACCCAATCTCCCCAACTCGGAGAGTTTCCTTCTCGAAAGAAGGTGGGTCAGGCCGCTCGTCTAAGCGCCTACCCATTAGTACCCAAAACCAGAGGGTTCCCCCTCGTGAGGGTGAGGTTGGGCCGTAACTCACGGCAACCTACTTATGGCGCATTTTCTTGCGCCCAACGTTCTCGCCGGCTGCGGCCTTCCGCCCGTTTTCCGCGATTATCGTCTGAAGTTCGCGCACAGATCGCCCGCGAACTTTGTGGCCGAACCTATGCTTGTGCCTCTTGGCCGCTCTGCGATCAGTCTTCATGTCTGTCATGTCTTCTCTGCTCCTTCGTTAAATGAAAAAGCCCCGCAGGCAGGAATGCCTTGCGGGACTTGATTTGCCGTTTGATTCGATTCGGTTAGATCAACAGTTGAATAGGAAGAGCCTCCGCAGGCATTCACCTTCCGGAGGCTCTCTAGTGGTCGGTTTCAGGTTATTCTACTGAAGGTCGCCCGACTCGTCGTCAGGGGGCGGTTCGCTGAACGGTTCCTGACGCGTCTCGGCTTCAAGCCGGCGTTCGTTCCAAGCTTTCCATGCGGCCACTCTTTCCTTTGCCTCCCTGGCTTCCTGTATAGCTTCTCTTCGCGGTCCCAGGACATGCTTCTCAAACGCTCCTAATACCATTGTACCCGG
>MPND01000023.1 GCA_002238855.1 SAR202 cluster bacterium bin90 | reverse complement strand
TAAAGGTCTTCATCAGGATGGTAGCCTCCCGAGAGGAAGCGTCCAAACGCTTCAACGAAGATTGTTGCTCCCATCAAGACTCTCCCCGCTAACCCCAGCTAGTCATCGTATTGTCTGCCGCTTGACGCGACGCGACATTTAACATTTCGGCTGACCGTGTATCGGTCTGGCGGGTCAAGGACCCCCGGTATATCCACGTCCACGGTAGCACGGAATCCGGTCATTGCGCTTCCGTATCTGCATTCGGCGCGAGCGGTTGCTCTCCTCCCATGTCCTCCGCCTTCCCTGACCCTCTTTCTGTCTTTACGATAAGGCTAATGCCTGGTCTGGTAAACACCCGAGCGGACTTCCCGACGCGAACACCTGAGCCGGACGCCACGGCCAGGGAGTTGCTGGATCGGTTGATATGCCGTCATCCTGAGCGTTTCAGCGGAAGTCACCTTCGCACGCTGCAACGCCGAGTGCGACAATGGCGTAGGGTTATGGCGAGAGAGCTGGTGTATGCTTCTGGTGAACGGAGTGAAATGATTGAGGCTGACCAAAGGAATATCAGACCTGTGGGCGTCGATTAGAAGCTGAGAAAATTACGGTAACTGCGATAATACCTAATGGGCCATCCGGGACTGGATCTGACCCATACAGTAACATGTTCCGGTGAGGCAACAGGAGCGGTCAGAATAAATGTCGTTGACCAGCTAAGCGCAAATTGAGAGAAAATTCGCCATAATCGTTAAATGAAGTTCATAATGACATGTGTATTTTGGATACGAAAGAGCATATAATACTTATCTGACGGTAGTAATTTGCGCTCCGAGCGAAGCGGTGCCCGGCAAGGCTGTAGGAATGATGGGCGAAGCGGGGGTTGGCGTGTGGCGGCCGAAATGCTCACCAGAGCGAGGATCGAATCATATTCATCTGATTTTCAGCAACTAAATGGTATCGCACGAATATTGATCCCGAGCAGGCGACAGGCTTTGAGCCTCGCTCTACATTGTCTCTGCTCATCCAGCCATTCGGGAATGCACTTCATATTGTCACCAAATGGGGACTGTTCTGTTCGTATACCAACTAGGCGCGGCGGTTCTACCAACACTAGAAGGCGTCCTGGTTCCGTGGGTCGAGGACTATATTAGGTCCGCCTGACTTTGGTTCGACACGTGAGGTTCTCGCCCTTGAAAGGCCTACTGCCTCCCTTCGGTCAGATATTAAAGGGTGCGAGATTCAAGTACAAACCCGAATTTCGCGCCCACGCACACCGGCCGGTCATCTTGTGCGTCGATTCGGATGTCTGTCGGTCACACTTCTCGAAGGTGGAACGGAGAACGATTAGCATTGACGCGTCCACTCATCGGAAGAAGAATATGAACACTCAAATTGCAGTGAACCTGTTTCTGGAGAGCCGTCGCTCCAAGCGGTTCTCCAGCGTTACGATGGACACATACGGCTGGGCACTCGCCAAGATGGCCGAGATGTATCCTGCGGAATTGCCGGACAAGGCGTCTGACATTCAGCGGCTTTTCATCGTTAACGCCGAATTGTCGGCTTCCTCGCTGCGAAATATATGGGAGATGTTGCGCATTTTCTGGTCTTGGGCGGAGAACGGGGGCATCTGCCCCAATGTCATGGAGGGTGTTCCCGCCCCGGTGATGGGGCAGGCTGCCCCGCATACTCCGGCGTGTGGGGTATACGCAGGCTACTGGGTTACGTGGAGGTGGAGCGCGACTACGCGATACTGGCGACGCTTCTGGACACCGGCAAGCGAATCGGCAAACTCGCGTCCATGACTCGTGAAAGCGTCAGCGCGGAAGGAGTCCTAGTGTCCGGCAAGAACGGTGAAAAGGAAGGTACTTATGTCGCAGAGCGCGTCTGAGGCAGCAGGCAGCCAACAAGACGAACCAGAACCGCGGACCGGCAGCCGGGGCTACCTTACTGAGGGGGGTCTGCCACCGATAATCAGGCGCAGCATGCGAAAAGCGGGCACTGAGCCGCCGAAGATAGGGCGGGAGACTTCGCAGTCCACAATGGGCACACAATACGTCCTGAAAGGCGTGGATGTATTCTCGCAACAGCGAATAATGGGGCAAAGGCGGCAGGCGCCCTCGACGGTCATCACGGAAATATCCGCAGTGCTTGTGGCGCTGCAGCACGGGAAGTTCTCGCCGGCTACACTTTAAGAGAGGGCGCTTAAAGGTAAAAAAGGGGCGCTGCACCGATCGTAGCGGAAGCATCGCCCACCGACGGCAGAAATGAGCGCAGATATTCCTATCGGAAATGCAGAAGTTTCAAATCCGGCGTTTGGGTAGAAGTTAAAGCAGTCCCGCGTGGCTAGGCTAGACCCTACTGGGAACTGGTAGGCAACCGTTATGCTCGAATCGTATGCGTTATGCAAGGTGCTGCCGCATGCGTCGTTTAGAAACCCTATAGGATGAAGTAACCTCGGGGACTAAGGCTCTGTGCAGGCCGACTGGCGAACAAAGAAAAGGGGCAAGCCGTAGCAAGCCCCCTAATTTGTTGCACAAGCTTCTTGCACTTGTTAACGGTTGGTTCATCCACAAAAGCGGACTCCCCAAAGTTCCCCGTTCTCCATTCGGTTACAGCCAACACGAACAATTGACCTCATGCACTCCAGAAACATATCACTTCTGCAGTACTAATGCAAGTCCGATTTCAAAAGGATGCATGCGCGGAAACTAGTTTGCCTACCAAGTTATCCTAGCGAAATCAGCACATAGCATAACAGGAGCCTGTAATGAGCAGCAGCGTTGTCAACTACCGACTGGGACTGGACATGGGCACGAATTCCATAGGCTGGGCTGCAATCAAGCTCGACGAACAAGGAAAGCCCTGCGGTATTCTTGACCTCGGTGTCCGAATATTTCCAGACGGGCGCAGCAACCCGAAGGATAGCACTTCAGCCTCGAATGCAGTGCAGCGCAGACTTGCGCGTGGCGGTCGTCGTGTCCGCGACCGTTATCTCATGCGCCGCTCTAAGCTCCTCAATGCCCTTGTCCAATATGGCTTGATGCCTAGCGATCCCGAAGGGCGCAAGCGCATCACCGCCGATGAGAAACTTGACCCATATGAACTCAGGGCGCGTGCGTTAGACCGTCCGCTCAACCCCTTCGAACTCGGACGTGCCATCTTTCATTTGAACCAGCGCCGCGGCTTCAAGTCTAATCGCAACGCCAGCGGTGATAACGACAACGAAGCCAAGCAGACTCGCGATGCCATAAGTGAATTGCATCGCCGCATTGAAGAAAGCAGATCAAGGACGTTAGGAGAGTATCTCCACCGAAGGCGCAAGAAACGCAAGCCGGTGCGGGCTCGTCCTGACTTGGGGCTATATCCGGACCGCGCCCTGTATGAGCAGGAGTTCGATGCTATCCGTGCTGTGCAGCAACTTCACCATGCCATGAATGATGTGCAGTGGGAGAACTTGCGCGAAACCATCTTCTGCCAGCGCCCCTTGAAACCCGTCAAGCCAGGATGGTGTACTTTTGAGGAAGGAGAGCATCGGGCGGCGCGCGCCTTGCCGCTATTCCAAGAGTTCCGCATGCTTCAGGAACTCGCCAATCTCACTCTACATGTCGGCGCGGAATCTGAACGTCGCTTGAGTGATAAACAGAGAGCTTGCACCTTGGAACGGCTTCAGGCAGGTGATGACCTCAATCTCGATGCTGATAAACATAAGAGAATAAAGAATACTCTCGGATTTCCGTCCGACACCAACTTCAACCTCGTCGCCGGCATCCGTACAATCTTGAAGGGAGACGAAACTACGGCCAAGCTCAGGAAACCGGAAATGTTCGACAGAAAATGGCTTGTCCTTTCGCTCGAAGAGCGCAACGACATAGTGAAGTTCCTGATTAAAACTGACGACCCTGAAGTCGTCCGCGAGAAAGCCGTCGTAGAATGGGGTTTGACCGAAGAACAAGCGGTCGCCGTGTCTAATGTGTCGCTCACGAGTGGATACGGAAACCTGAGCGAAAAGGCTATTCGCAAGATCCTACCTCACCTAGAAATAGGGAAGGGATACTCCGAGGCCGTACAAGCCGCCGGTTATGACCATCACTCCGACTTTCGCAGCGAAGAGGCTCACGATAATCTCCCTTACTATGGCGAGATTCTCCCTCGAGCCGTAGTAGGCGCGAACCCAGATAAAGACCCGAAAAGCGACGGCGAAGCGGCACACTACGGGCGCATCGCCAACCCCACCGTTCATATAGGCTTGAACCAGCTGCGTCGCGTGGTCAACGCTCTCATCAAAACCTATGGCAAGCCTGAAGACATTGTCGTGGAATTGGCGCGAGACCTTAAGACGAACCGCGAGCAGAAACGGCGGGATGACCAGCGTCGAAGAGAAGGCGTAGACCGCAATGAGCGCCTCACCGAGATGCTAAAATCCGCCGAACAATCCGTATCAGGGGAAATCCTTCGCAAACTCCGCCTATGGGACGAGCAAAAGAAAGGCTCGCTCCACATCTGCCCATATACTGGCAGGAACATATCTTTTGAGATGGCAGTTTCCGCACAAACTGAGATTGACCATATTCTGCCGTTCTCACGCACCCTTGATGACTCAATGGCAAATAAGGTCGTGTGCATCGCCGCAGCAAACCGAGCGAAGGGCAACAGGACGCCTTACAGAGCATTCGGAGACAACCCGCCCGGGTACGACTATGAGCGGATAAAGGAGAATGTCGCCAACTTCCCCCATAACAAACGATGGCGCTTCCAGCCGGACGCGATGAATCGCTTCGAGGGCGAGAACGACTTCCTTGGCCGCCAGCTCAGCGAAACTCGCTACCTGTCCAGGACGGCGCGAACCTATGTGGCGTACCTCTACGACCAAAGAGGTGAGGGCAAGCAGCGTGTTAGAGTAATTCCCGGGCACATGACCGCTTTGCTCAGACGCGGCTGGGGGTTGGAAGGCATGCTTAGCGACAATCCGGACGGCGAACCAGTCCGAAAGCAGCGCGACGACCATCGCCATCATGCCATAGACGCCTTCGTAGTCGCCAATACCACGCAAGGACTGTTTCAAGAATTTTCCCGCGCCGCTGGTTCCTCATATCAGAACGCTGAGGAAAGACTTGCTAGTTTGATACCACCTCCATGGAACGGATTCGACATAAACGAACTGAAGCAACTCCTCGACAATATCGTCGTATCATACAGGCCCGACCACGGTACACGCGGCGCAGAGGCTCGGGGCGCAACCACCGGACAACTGCACAACGATACCGCCTATGGCATCGTCGAACTGGTTGAAGATGGGCAATCCGCGATAGTGGTTCGCAAGCCTCTTTCGTCAATCAGCCGGAAAGCGTTAAACGATGTCCGAGACACTCATCTAAGAGCCGCGCTCATAAATCTCTGGGACGAGGTTGGCGGTAACAAGGCGCGATTTGCCGAAAGAGCTTGGTCAGAAGGCGTTGAGGTGAATGGACGCCGGCAAAAAGTGCGAAGTGTTCGCGTGAAAGGAAACCTCCGAATTATTCCGATTAGGGACAGAGTTGGGAATGCGTATAAAGGCTATCTGCCCGGCGGCAATGAATTCGCGGATGTGTGGCAGATGCGAGACGGAAGTTGGACGCTGGTAGTCGTGCCGACTTTCGATGCGAATCAGCCTGATTTTGATATAGAAAAGTTCCGCCCCACTACGTCTAGAGGCCAGTACAAAGGGAAGCCCGACCCGGCGGCAAAGCGACTGATGCGGCTTCAAATAGACGACATGGGAGCGTTAGGCGAAGGCACGGAACGCCGAATCGTGCGGGTCAGGAAGATCACAAACAATGCTCGGCAAGGTGGGCTGGTAGTGTTGGATGACCATAATGAGGCCAATGTCCCCGAGCGCGTAACACGGGATGCTCGCATTAGAAAGGATTCTGGCATAGACATCGGCATGAAAGAGGAAGTGTACCCTGCTTCAAAACTCCGCAGGTTTGGCTTCCGCAAGATACATGTGGACGAAATCGGGCGCGTCCGCGACCCAGGACCCAAGTCATCGTGATAGGCAGAGTAATAGAAATTGCGAATGATGGGCGGCATCTGGCGCGCTCGCGTGGCTTTATGACGGTATCGAGCGACGGTAATGAGTTAGGGCGCGTGCCGCTGGACGACATCGCCGTCCTTCTTTGCAGCGCGCGCGGGCTTACCTACTCCAACGGATTGATTACCGAACTTTCCAAGCGCGGCGTCGCCGTAGTCCTATGCGGTTCCCACTACTTGCCGGTCGCATGGATATGGCCCATTGAAGGCAATCATCGTCAGACGCTGCGTATGCGTTGCCAACTAGAGGCGTCAAAGCCCCTGTGCAAAAGGCTGTGGCAGGCCATAGTCAAAGAGAAAGTCAAGCAGCAGAGCATTACGCTGGAAATGCTCAAGATACCGAGTGGCAGCCTAAAATCCCTCGGCCGTCAAGTTCGGTCGGGAGACCCAAGCAACGTCGAAGGGCGTGCGGCGCGACTGTATTGGCAGCTCATATTTGGCGGCGACTTCAAGCGAGAGCGCTTCGGACCCATGCCCAACCCGCTGCTCAACTACGGTTACACCGTGCTCAGGGCAGAGGTCGCAAGAGCAATCGTGTCCTGCGGATTGCATCCGTCTATCGGCATCCATCACCACAATCGCGGCAACCCCATGTGCCTCGCGGACGACCTCATTGAGCCCTTCCGTCCGCTAGTGGACTACACTGTTGCCAAACTGCTGCAACTGGGAACTCAGGAAGTGGATAACGAAGCCAAGAGCACGTTGGTTGGAGTGCTTGCGATTGACATGAACACGGATAGAGGAGTTTCACCTGTACAATTGTGCATCGAACGCGCCGCTCAGTCGCTTGCTCAATCTTTCGAGGACAAAAAGCCTTCTCTCGTCTTCCCTTCAATCCCAGTGGTGGAATCCTGAGGACGCACGATGTTGAGCGGCTACAAGCTAATGTGGATGTTAGTGCTCTTTGACCTTCCAGTCGTCACCAAGACGGAGCGCAAGAACGCCAACAAGTTCCGCAAGTTCTTGCAGGACCAGGGATTCGACATGTGCCAGTTCTCAGTTTACATGCGCTTCTGCGCCGGGAAGGAACAGACGCAAGTCTATACACGGCGAGTACAATCCGCGCTCCCGCCGTCCGGCAATGTGCAGATTATATACATAACTGACAAACAGTATGAGAATATAGTCAGTTTCAGTGGCCCTAGGCGAAATTCTCCAAACAGAAATCCGGAGCAGTTCACGCTATTCTGACAACCAAATCTCGCGTTTTTCCTATTTTGCCTCCCAAATGCGCCTGATAACCACCTACTGGAGCGGCTGGGCAGAGTGTAGCCGAATGGAGAACGGGGAACAACCGCAACACGCCTAAGTGGTCCGCCGTGCCCGTCAATAGTGTAGCCGAATGGAGAACGGGGAACAACCGCAACGGCATCGGCAACCACCTCGTCTTCGCCCCGAGTGTAGCCGAATGGAGAACGGGGAACAACCGCAACCAAGACGCTGGGGGCCGTGCCAGGCTACGCAGTGTAGCCGAATGGAGAACGGGGAACAACCGCAACTTGTTAATGGCCTGGCCGTCCGCAATCCAAGTGTAGCCGAATGGAGAACGGGGAACAACCGCAACACAGGGGGGGCTTGGTGCGTCGCGTCTGCGAGTGTAGCCGAATGGAGAACGGGGAACAACCGCAACATGATGCAGCCAGACGGGCAGTGCAGATACAGTGTAGCCGAATGGAGAACGGGGAACAACCGCAACACTGATGACTGCAACGCGCGATCCGTGCGAGTGTAGCCGAATGGAGAACGGGGAACAACCGCAACTGTACGAACAGATGGGAGTGCAGCCCGGCAAGTGTAGCCGAATGGAGAACGGGGAACAACCGCAACTGTACGAACAGATGGGAGTGCAGCCCGGCAAGTGTAGCCGAATGGAGAACGGGGAATAACCGCAACTCCACGCTGCCGGGCGTCTCGACCGTGACAGTGTAGCCGAATGGAGAACGGGGAACAACCGCAACCGTATTCAGGCCGAGCAGTCCCTCCGCCGCGAGTGTAGCCGAATGGAGAACGGGGAACAACCGCAACACCTGCTGGTTCGCCCCACGACAGAGCCAGAGTGTAGCCGAATGGAGAACGGGGAACAACCGCAACTACCAGGCGGCCGTCATCCGGCTGAGGCGAAGTGTAGCCGAATGGAGAACGGGGATCAACCGCAACTTATTTAGTTGACGGGTGGCGCCGCCGAAGTGTAGCCGAATGGAGAACGGGGAACAACCGCCATTCGCTGAGAATGCTCATAACTCCTCCCAGACCCCTACTCAACTTGGCTGCGAGCATAGGGCGTTCTTGGCGTTGGCGGCTGTAGGTCGTTAGTCATGCAGTCCTTTGAACCTCCGCACATGCTGTGCCTTCCACTCCAAGAGAGGTTGGACCTGGATTCGTCGGTGCAGTTCGATATCGTCGGTCAAGACCGTTGCGTCGACTTCTCCTTTATCAAGCAGGAGGTTGAGAATATCTCGTTCGGCGTCGTTGAAAGGCAGCAACGCCGCCAGCACGTTCCGGCACTCGTCCACCAAGTAATTCCCATATTTGATCGCGTCTGCACCAGTCACCTGCCCGATTTGGAGTGCCGGGAGGAGTTGATTGTACAATTCCGCTTCGTCCAACACTACGTCCGTCGCTGAGACGGTACGCCAATCTTTCCGGTCAATCGCACCATATACAGCAAAGACAGTTCTGAGTCGCTGTATGTCCAGTCCGTCGATGGAAAATACCAAACTGCCGTCAAACAAGTCCCTGGCTTTGCGGCGGACCAGCAGCGCAGCCAATTTTTTGCGCCGACAGTTCATGAATATCCACTACGGGTATCGCTTTCGCCTGCCACCCTGCCAAGAATGCGAGTCCATTCGGGTTATGGGCCACAGTGGTACCCGAAGCATATAGTTCAGATCCACGTCGATTCCACTCCTCTGCCCGGAGGACGTTGCGTACCGCAGATGCCACTTACCTCCCGCATGCTCTCTTGGGGCTTCCCCCACCTCAAAGTCCTCCCGTCCAAATTTGGCCCGCATCGATTCCTCAATTTGCGGACGCTCCTCAAGCATGCCGTCCCTGGACTCGGACCCCACGTAATTCAGGTCGATATTCGCCGACAGTCTTGGCACGTCGAACAGGAACAGGTTTAATGCCGTTCCGCCTTTGAGGACGAGCTTTCCGCGCAGAAAGGGGTGGCTGTCGAGGTTTCCCAGCAAGGCCAGAGGATGAGCGACCCTCTCCAGCACATCTGGGCGGAATCCTGTCGACTCCGCTTCGGCTTCCAGCTTTTCCAGGGATATTTTCATATCACCTCCGACCAAGATCGCTCGGCTACTTCCACCGGTACTATCAGGTTCCAGTCGGACATAAGGATGCCTGACACTCGCCGGTTCCGGTCCAGATAATGAGGTCGCTTCGGACGCCTTTCACGAAGCGCCTGGATATAGCGCTCGTCAACCATCAGTTCTCCGCGGTGCTGCTCAAGGAAGACCCCCACTTTCGAGGCCGTTGTAGCATTGTCCAGCAGCAGCGTGTACTCTACGACTCGATCCAGGTCGAAGAACTCCACCGACTCCAGTGAGCGCCATACTTCTTCCCATCCTCCCGAGAAGTGCGGGCGGTCCAGGACATCCACCAGAGTGCGCTCAAGGCTGGCGACCTTGATAGACATCCCGGCTCTCTCACGAGTCAGCACGTCGAAATGTTCCTTTCCGGCGCGGAGAAGCGCCTCTGGGAATTTGGTTCCGCGGAATACGTGGGAACGAAACGCCAGTGTCTTCAACGGCCGCGACGACATGTAGCTGACATGTTGCCAGACCGAGTAGGCTCGACCGTGGAACTCTAAGGCCGTATGGTGAGACAGGACGGCATCTCCAGTCAGCTTGGCGGCAACCAGGTAAGGGTCCACCGGGTAAGTGTCGCAAGTTTCTCCTGGTGGGATGACTGCGAACAACCCACGGCGCACTCGGACGAGGCGTTCCGCCTTCGTGTGGTAGCTCACGAGGGATTCTTGCGTCCGCGTTCCCACCTCACCCTTTGAAGACAGATGTGCAGCCAGCTCCCCGCCGGTAAACACCTGATGCCGTCGGAAGAAGGCTTCGTGTTTGGTAGCAGGCATGATTGATTAACTTACGAGTAATCCAAGATAACACTGTGGGTATCAGGAGTATATGTCATTATATCTGGCAGCTATTCTGACAAATACACGAGTTATACATATAGAAGCCACGTGATACAGGTGACATTGTCAACCAATGCGACGTAGATCACCCTCAGTCAGCGTTCAATTATCAGAAATAGTCCTCTATGTAACTTGACACCTAGTATTTTAGTTAATAAGGTAGATAATATATAAAGTTTCTAGTTGCTTAGTTAACCTTGGATGTTTTGTTCGATGTCAGGTGAATACTCATGATAGTTGCCGTTGCAGGAGAAAAAGGGGGCTGTGGCAAGACATCACTCGCCGTGCATCTCTCAGGCTGGCGCATGTGTGCCGGTAGAGACGTGATGCTCGTGGACGCCGACCGCCAAGGCAGCGCCAGCATGTGGGTGGATTCCAGGGTGGAACGGAAGTTGCCAGCTCCATCGACAGTCAGGCAATTCGACACGGGACTAAGACGTGCCGTCAGAGACCTCGCAAGACGCTACGAGGACGTAGTGGTGGACATAGGCTCCGGTGACGGCGCGGCGATAGAGGCGGTGATGCGAGTGGCTCACTTCGTTTTAGTCCCGGTGCAGCCGAACGGCATGGATGTCTGGACCATCGACCTCCTGGATGAAATGGCTTGCGATGCCCTGGACGTAAACCGTGAACTAACTGTCTGCTCCGTCATCAATCGTGCATCCACACACCATGCAAGCAAGGATTTGCTCGCAGCACAACGAGAACTACTAAGGTTTAGAGACGTCAAGCACTCAGAACTCGTGATAAGAGAGCGAACCTCCATAAGAAGAGCAGTGCCGTTCGGACTGCTTATTGACGAGTATAGACCGCTCGACCCGAAGGGCATCGGAGAGCTTCGTGCAGTCTTCGAGTATGTTTTCAGATAGTCTTCCAATCCGCTTGACGCACCCAACTCATAAGGAACGAAACGATGAATGAGATAAATATGAGGCCGCCTGGCGGCAGAGACCGCAGGCGAGATCGAAGGGCAAGCGGCTTCCCGGCGAGGAAAGGGCCCACACGGACTATCGATAGCGACGGAGATATATATCGAAAGCTCGGCGTCTCCGTCTCTGAGGAGTTGTTCGACCAAATTAGAGTCGCGGCCGCTCTGGAGAAGGTCTCCATAAGAGAATTCGTCCTACGCCCGCTGATACCCGAAGTTGAGCGAGTCTATCGTGAACATGGGCTGGACTAGTGCAACGACGTAGGCATCTTCTATGACCGCCGAATCCCTTTCCTCCATCCTACAGCGCATAATGTCACAACGTGAAGCTCGTTTACAGGCGGCAGGCGAACCCGCGCCTGACCCTCCTGCAGATGCTACCTCGGCAAGCTGCCCTGACTGCCATGGACACGGCCTGCTGGAGGCTGACCCCAACGATCGCCGCCCGGACAAATATCCCAAGTATGTCCCCTGCAAGTGCCAGCAGCCACACTTCGAGGCCGGGCTAATAGAGCGACTTCAACTTTACAGCAACCTCGGCCATCTGCGCCGCTTCACGTTTGGCACTCTCAGGGAGGACAATGTTGCGGGTGGAGAAGCAAACCTTGCGCTCTTCAGAGACGCTTGTCGCGCAGCTGCGGCTTTCGCGGAGAAGCCCGAAGGATGGCTCGTGCTAAATGGCCCGCCCGGCTCCGGCAAGACGCATCTAGCCGCGTCCATCGCAAATCACCTGATGGAAGGCCGCCAGATCGTGCTCTTCATGTCGGCGCCTGATTTACTTGACCAGCTCCGGTCCGGATACGCTCCGACAAGCGACATAGCCTACTCCGACATCTACGAGCGAGTCGCCGAAGCGCCGATTCTTATCCTTGACGCCCTCGGCACGCATCACGCCACACCATGGGCGCAGGAGAAGCTCCAGCAGCTAATCAGCCACCGGTTCAATGCAGAGCTACCCACAGTCTTTACAACGGCATCGAACCTGTCTGACCTCGATCCCCACATCCGAGTAAGGCTGGAGCATTCCGGGTTCTCTCGTGTGGTGCCGACTGCCGCTCCAAGTCCCACGCAGAACTCCGTAGGACCGTCCAGACTGCCGCATCCGCCGATGCTCGCGCGCATGACCTTCGAGAGCTTCAGAGGAGAAGGGAATAGAGCGGACAGTGAAGGGCGGGCCTCTCTTCAAGACGCTCTGAAGGCGGCTGAGACATTCGCCTCGAACCCTGAAGGTTGGCTCCTCCTGTACGGGCCTACGGGCGTTGGCAAGACACATCTCGCGGTCGCCATCACAGCACGGCTAATAGAGGCGGGACGCCAGCCATACTACGTCAGGACACAGCAGTTGATACGCCAACTAGGTAGCACGTTCGCCCGGGAAAGTTCCCTGAACTTCGACAGGTTGTTTGCAGCTGTTAGTGACGCTCCCTTACTCATCCTGGATGACCTCGGCGCCGAGTCGGATAGTGACTGGACAAGGGCGACACTACAGGACCTCATTACGCACCGGCACGACGCGCGTCTTCCCACAGTCGTTACCACGACGGTGCAGATGCCGCTGGAAACCGGCCCGATCGCCACGAGGATATGCGATCGCTCATTGACCACTATCGTCCGCATCAGCGCGCCCAACTATCGCATGAAGCGCTAGACCGCCCCGCTTAGGGCAGCCTATTCATCGCGCCGTCACCCGGGCAGTCGTCGCTCTTTCTTCCGTCAGGACAGACCGTATCGCGCCACTCGGCGTCGCGCGTACCCGAAACCCTGTCGAACTCCGCGCCCGTGAGGTCTGTCCTGACGAACTTCGCGTTCCGCACCTCCGAGCCGTTGAGAAAAGTGTCTTCAAGCCTTGCGTCGGTAAAGTCCGCGTTGCGCAGGTCGGCGTTGCGAATCCTTGCATCCTCCAGTCGCGCCCTGACGAACACCGCCCGCTGCAGTTCGGCGCCGTCGAACAGTACGTCCAGCAGGACAACATCCGTGAATTCCGCTCGAACCAGCCTGGCCTGGGTGAAGTCGATGCTTCTGAGCGTCAAGCCGGTATAGATCGTCTCCCGCAGGTTCGCCTGGCTGAAGTCGGTCGTCTTGTCAAAGACGACTCGCGTCATGTTGGCTTCCTCCAGATTGGCCTCACCCAAGTTGGCTCCGGTGAAGTCCGTGTCGGTGAGGTTGGCGTCCTCGAAGTTCACGCGCCGGAGGGAAGCTCCGTTGAAGTTGACCCGATATAGAGTGGCCGAGACGAAGGAAGCTCCATCGAGGACCGCGCCTTCGCCAAACGTGCTGCGGGACAGGTCCGTACCGTAGAAGCTGACATCCAGCAGCAGCGCTTCAGCCGGCCAGGTCGTGTTGTGCATGATCGCTCTGTCGAACGAGACTACCCGCGACAGGTCGGTTCTGCTCAGGTCCACGTTTGACAGGTTCACCTGGTCCAGGATAGCGCCCGACAGAGACACATCCTTGAGAATTGCGTCCTTCAGGTTCGCCTTTCTGAGATCGGCGTTCGCCAGGTTCGCGCCGGTCAGGTCAAGCCTTCGCAGGTCCCGCCCGGAGAAGTCACAGCCGACCAGCAGAGCGCCCGGCGCGGGCGTGCAAGGTGGTGGCGTCTTCGTGGGTGTCGGCGTGATGGTAGGCGTGTACGTAGCAGCAGCGGTTCCCGTCGCGGTTGCAGTGCCCGTCGCCGTGGGCAGGGGCGTCGATGTAGACGTCTCAGTGGGCGTCGGCGTCGCCGTCCCGGTAGGTGTAGGAGTTCTAGTCGCAGTTGCGGTGTTGGAGGCAGTTGGCGTAAATGTCGGGGTCGCCGTTGCCGTAGGAGTCACAGTCGGTGTATCGGTGGGCGTGGGAGTGACGGTTGGAGTGTTGGTTCTCGTCGCCCAGATTATCCCGTATGGCGTCGCCGTCGGCCGAGGCGTGGTCGTATGCTCAGGTGTGGGAGTTCGAGTCGGGCTTTCCGTCGAAACCATCGATGCGACCTCATCGCCTCCCACACTTTGGGCCTCTGCCCCATTACTGCCATCTGCATGTTCCGCGGTCACGGTATCGCCGCTCGCGGAAACATCGCCATCAGACTCGCTGATAGTCTGACAGCCCAAAGATGCCGCGAAGACCAGCGCAGCGAGCAGCATCCCGCAGAGCAGTCCGGGCTGCGCTCGTCGCCTACGGCCAAATGTCATTCCTTGTTCTCCTCCACGACCCTGGCCTGACAGAAGCTGAAGGCCATGCCGATAAAGGCCTCGAAGCTGTTGTGCTGCCCCGCTTCCAGAGCCTCCCACATCCTGCGCTCCGACTCCTCTATTTCCCGGTTGAACACCTCTTCGGGGAGATTGGGGTTCAGGTAAGTTCGCGCGGTGCAATCCGCCATCCAGCGCACAATCTCAAGTTCGTTCTCGCTCGCGTCTTTCTTTGCAAGCGTGTACTGAGGCCCGGCGGCCTCCCCGCTCGCAAGCGAGCCGCCTCCGGAGCGTTCCTTCTGAGCTTGAGCCACGATGTAGTCCTGGAAAGACTTCATCTGGGCTTCAAGCGCAGCGATGCGCTCGCTGTCCAACTTCCCATCAGTTGACGCGCCCTCATCGTCACCGCCGCAGCTCACTGCCGTCGCAATAGCCACAGTCAGGAGGGTGAACGCGAGAAAGCGGCTAGTCACCCGTATCAGCTGCAACTTCGCCATACATTTCCTCCGGCCGCCGAAGCGGCTGCGTCAGTTTCTCCGACTGATTCCAAATCAACTCCGGGTTAAGCCCCAGACTCCTGAGTTCGGACAGCAGCAGCCCGAAGCTGTCAGGCAGACCCGGTTTCAGGACCGTACCCCCGCTCAGGCCGTTGCCGTCGTCGACCATAATCGCCCTGGTCAGCGCCTCCCGCCCCTCCACGTCGTCCGCCTTGACCGTCATCATTTCCTGGAGGACATAAGCCGCGCTGTGCGCCTCAAGCCCCCAGACCTCCATTTCACCCAGACGCTGCCCGCCACCAGCCGACTTGCCGCCGAGAGGCTGCTGGGTGATCATCGAGTATGTGCCCGTCGAGCGCGCGTGCATCTTGTCCTCGACCATGTGTATGAGCTTGAGCATGTACTTGTAGCCAACCGTCACCGGCCTGTCGAAGAACTCGCCTGTCCTGCCGTCGCAAAGTGTCTGCTTGCCCGTTATCGGCGCGGCAAGATTCTCTTCGCGGTCGAGCCGCAGAGCTTCACGGCGCAGTTCCCCGTACCCTGTAAAGGGGGAGGGATCCAATCCCTCCTGTTTCATCCACAGCTCCAAGCACACGCGTTCCGCCTCGGTCCCTTCCTCGGCGCCATCTCCGAATAGAAGCTCGAAGTCGTACCCTTGATTCAGCGTCCACTTCCTGACCCGCTCCCAATCGACGCTGCATACATCATCGGCGGGCAGCCTCTCGGCAGGCAGACCGCCGGCGTGTTCCACGAGCCATGCCTGCGCGAGGCACTGCTCGATCTGCGCCCACGAGGCCGAGTCGAATACCGGAGTCCTGGCGCGAAAGCCAAGTCTGTGCGCCGCCCACCCCAGATGCACTTCCATCAGCTGGCCCAGGTTCATCCTCGACGGCACACCGAGGGGTGACAGGATCACATCCACCGGCGTTCCGTCCGGCAGGAACGGCATGTCCTCCTGCGGCACGACAATCGAGACGCAGCCCTTGTTGCCGTGGCGACCCGACATCTTGTCGCCGGGCTGCAGGTCGCGCGTCCCCGCAGCCTCGACCTCGACGCGCGTGTGACAGCCTGAAGGAAGCGACCTTGCGGCTTCACTGCCATCGTTTCGCCGGATTATCTTTACGCTCACCACGCGCCCCTGCTGACCCTTCGGAAGCACACGCGAGTTGTCCTGGTAGCGTATGTTGTCCGAAGTCTCTCCGAATAACTTGAACAGCAGCTTCTCCTCCGGGGTGCGTTCCCTGTCCTGATACTCCGCAGGTATGGGCTTCGGCGTCGCCTTCCCGATCAGAATCTGCCCTGGTCTGACGTAACTGCCGACAGGAGCTACCCCGTCCTCGTCCAGCAGGTTCCTGCGCCAGTCCGCGACATCCGGAACGTTCTGCGTGATGACTTCCGGACCTAGCGGGGTGTCCATCGCGTCCAGTCGGAACTTCTTCAGGAGGCGCGACCGGAACTTGCCTTCACGCGCCACGCGCTCGGAAACGATTATGGCGTCCTCGTAGTTGTAGCCGCCCCAGCTCATGTAGGCGACGAGGATACGCTGACCCAGTGCGAGCTCGCCCTCGCTGCTAGCGGGTCCGTCTGCGACGGGCTGCCCGGCCTCCACGCGCTGGAATCGGTTTACGATTGGCCGCTGGCCAATCCAGGTAAAGGCATTCGACCGGACCGCGCTCTGTAAGTCGTAGCGTTGCATTCCACCACCGTCGTCCGGCATCACCTCGATGCGGTCGGCGGAAACTGACATCACCGTGCCGTTGGTGACCGCTCTGACCTGGTTGCCGCTGTCGCGAGCCACATCGACTTCCATTCCGGTGGCGACAAGAGCTGTCTGTGGATGCAGCAGGGGCACGGCCTGCCTCTGCATGTTACAGCCCATCAGGGCGCGATTGGCGTCGTCGTGTTCCAGAAACGGGATGAGCGCCGTCGAAGCGCTCACCACCTGCCGGGGCCTCAGGTCGATGTAGTCCACGTCTTCGGGAGCGACATTCAGCCACTCATCCCCACGCCTGGCACTGACACTCTCCTCGCTGAACTGTCCCAGCCGGTCCAGTTCGGCGCTGCACTGCGCTATCGTTACTTCCTGCTCCTCAAAGGCGTTGAGGAATACAATTCCTTCTATGTCCTGCGACACATACGGCCGCACGGCAATGTTCTGAGCCGGACATTTGGCTAGTTGTCCCAGCAGCGTGCCGGAAGCGACCTGACCGGCCTCCGCCAGCAGCAGACCGTCAACTAATACATCTTGCGCCAGTTGGCGCCCAATCATTCCCTCGTCGTCGGTTGCGATCGTCTTTATCACACGGCGCACTGGCGTCGTCAGAAACCCGTGCTCATCGACCTGCGCCTCCGTGGTCAGCGTCGAAAGCAGTCCGATGTTCTGTCCCTCCGGCGTCTCGACAGGACAGATCTTGCCGTAGTGCGTGTGGTGTACGTCCCGCGGGTCCACACCTGCATTCTGCCGGTTCAGCCCGCCGGGTCCAAGAGAGGTTACGCGGCGCTTGTGCGTGAGTTCAGCAATCGGGTTCGTCTCATCCGTTACCTGGCACAGCTTCGAGCCGGTGAAGAACGCATCGAGTCGCTTCATCAGAGGGGTTGCGTTCAGCACCTCCGACGGCAGTTTCGGGCGACCGCCGCGCATCTCCAGTCGCTCACGCGCGGCTCTGGCAACCTCGTACAACCCCGCCTCGAACTCCGCCTGCACCAACTCGGCTGCCGTGCGCACGCGCCTATTCGCCAGGTGGTCTAAGTCGTCCGGCTCCTCGTGTCCCTGGGACACCCTGATCACGTGCGACACGATCCGAACCATATCGTCGCGCGTCAACAGGAGGCTTGCATCATTTGCGCAGAAGCGCCGGTTCAGAAGGTGTCGTCCCACTACTGATAGGTTGTAATTGCGGGGATTGAAGAACAGTCGCTTGAGACGCTCTTCGGCGCTGCCTTTATTAGGCGGCGCTCCAGGCGCTATCTCCGCATAGACCTGAAGGAGCGCCTCGTCCCGGCTAAGGCAGTCGCCGACGGCTAGGGTGTTTTCGATGAAATGCCTGCCCGGAGCCGTATCCACCGCGCTGAAGGCATCCGTCAAGTCGAGGTCGGTCTCCAGCCCGAAGAGACGAAGCACAGCAAGCGCGCTCAGGCTACTCCCCCCGTTCAGCCTCACTCGCAGCTCGTCACGCTCGCTGGTCTCGAATCCTATCCAGGGGCCTCTTGCCGGGATTATGCGTCCCCTGCCGAGCCTGCGCCCCGTCAGACGCTCGCGGTCAAGACCGAACCAGACACCCGGCGCTCGAACTATCTGGTGGATGACGGTGCGGCGGACTCCGTTGATCACGAAGCCGCCGGAGTGGTCCATCAGTGGCATCCTGCACAGCAGCAGGCGCTGCTCGACTATCTCGCCACTGTCCTGGGCGGTAAGCGTAGCCTTGACCGTGACTCTCGCGTCGTATGTTAGTCCGCTCGCCACGCAGTACGCCGGAATCCGTTCAGGCCGTTCGAGTTGGGGGGCGTCCAGCCAGAGAGAGTAGAGCCACGGGCCATCGCCGCGAATCTCCGACATCGCGCGAACCGACTGCTCGATTCCATGTTCCAAGAAGTCGCGGTAGGCTTCGAGTCGCGGCGACAGCAGACCGCGCTGCCTACCGCGTTCGCTCAACCTGCCGTACTGACGCACAGGCAAGCCTGATGTGATTTTGGGCGTCATAATTCAACGATACGAGCGCCCTTCACGCAGCGTCAATAGCTGGTATCGGGTTGTATGTTCTAATTTCTTATGATTACCAATTATCTGGCAATTTAGCGAGGGCGGGCACGATTTATTGCACCCCAATTCCTCGACATGCAAAGGTCTGGCCGCATGTTATCTAAACACGCTGATGGTTAAGTCCGGACAAGCCGTCAGTCTCACCGGATTGCCTTAACTCACAAACGAAGTGCAACACTTTGCTAGTGCGCTGCAGGGGGAGGAAAACGACAGGATTCCGCTGCACGTAGAATGTTGTCTTATCTAAAAGGAGATGCTTCGTGGAGGCTGGTGGGCGGTTTGAGACCCCATTAGTGGGCCAAGGCGTACTGAACTGCGAACTTTTCGCTGGGAGGCCTCGATGTAGGGAGGAGGGAAGGGGCATAGTCACACTAATGCAACTCCACTCAGCGCAACGCATCTCACAGGCCTTAGCGCCGGGCAAATATTCCAACTCGCGGACGCGGGCTTCGGCTACTCTTTTGGATCCATGATTATGCGCCTGTCTGCCGGAGGATTTAGAGGCTATTAAGAACCGGAAGGTTCGGAGCCTAGTCAGCCCTTGGCCTGTATGAGGACGCGGCCTCCGTTCTCAACGTCGATGCTCAAGTTGTGCCTGTCGAGCAACATCATACCCACCAAGGGGATAGAGCTTGCTTCGTCGGCCTCTATATGTTTCGGCTGGCCGTCCCAAAGCACAGTAACGCCGTAGATGTCGAACTCCGCTACGCTGCCATCGGCGAGCCTCGCCTCGCCACGGCTCGTATAAGGCAGCCGTAGATCCGATACAACCGAAGGGGGCAAGGTCAGGAGGCCATTGTAGCCGGTATCCACCACTGCCTCGACTTCCTGTATCTGCCCGTCAGGGCCCTGCAAGGAAAGAGTGACAACCGGTTCGTAGTAAGCGTTGACTATGCCTTCAATCACTCGGCACTCCGCCAAGGCCTGCCGCCGAAGTGGCGCAGCACACCGTATCCTATCCGCAAAGAGAATACGTCGTTGGCATCCGGGCGCTGCTCCCGCAAGCGGTCCGTAGCGTGTATCACGCTGTCGCCGATGGCCCAATCGCCGCTTTCCACGTCTATGGAGATGATCTCTCCGTGATGGGCGTCTTCGACCTGCCGCCGGATGTCCCGCTCATATATCTCCTTGGCGAGGCGGGTTGTCTCCTTGCCAGGACGGCGCGGACGCCCTGCGGCTCCCAACCCCCGCGCGTGAGCCGGCGTCTTCACGTCACTCATTTGTCCTCCTTTTGGATGGCCCGCATCTACATTTGACATTCTACCGCTTTGCGCCAGTTTCCGGCAAACAGAAAAGCCCGGTACACACGGAGGTGGGAGGGTATGTGGCTTAGAACTATCGCCTGAAGCGCAAAAGGACCCTCACACCCCTCAAAGGCAAGGTCGGCAGTAAAGCAAGAGACGCTCATACGGAAGAAGAGACCAGGCAGACATAATCCCGGCGACACCATTACTCCTCTTTATTTCACCCTTCTTCATCCGGTAGACGACGCGCTGCACGCTGAGGGTGTAGATGGGATTGTTGCCGTCTTTCCCAGCTTCCGGTGGATGTTCTTCGCGACGGACACAAATGGACGGGAAGGGGGCGATTGGTAGTGTAGAATGTGGCGCGATTAGAACCGACTTCTATTCACAAAGGGAAATGTCGTGGCGTCGGATTGATATTGAAGGGAATCCTCTCGAATACGGCAGCTCGGCTGCTTGGCTTTTTCCTGGAGTGATGGCCGCACAGAATGTCCCAAGCGCGCAGGTGTCGGTATATTATGACGCGGAAGATGACGGGCTGATTGAGGGCGAATGGCTGCATCAACTGGACACGGTGCGGTGGGGTCTGAATGGGTATGGCCAATGAGTACTTCCTATTATACTTGCCATATGCGCCCGTAATGACGCTTGCAAAAGTGATTATCGCAAGGATGAATCTCAGTAACTCACTACGGTGGGCCGAGATTCCCGCGCAGGCATGCTACCGAGTAGCTCGGTTCAGAGCAGTCAGGAACCATACCCGAAAACTCTGGCGCCGACTCTTGTCGTATACGACATCCAGAATTTCATCGCTAATGAGAGCGGGCTCTTCAGCCTCAAGCCCATCATCACCCTCATACGACAGTTCAGCGCACACTGGACACATATCGAAGCCCGTAAAGTCTTCCACGTCCTGGACCGACATAATCGCCAGGTCCTTGCGTCGGATATTTTCGTTGAAGTAACAATCTATGCTGATGTGGTAGAAATCGCACTCCTCGCGCGAGAACCATGCGAGAGGCATCCCCAACCTCCAAGTCTATGACTGAATGCAGGGATGCTAACAGACACAAACTCCTGACACAATGCACGCCGTGTAGCGTGGCACAGGATACCTAGCTCAACTGGGAGAGGGAGTTCCTGCGCCAACCCACCTTCCTCGAAGCGAAATCCCGGTGTGACAACAGCATGTCAGCAAAGTGGCTACAGCCCCAATGAGTTGGAAGGATGGTTCTGCAAGGCCCCGTGCGACCCAGTGAGAGCTGGATTGACTGGACCCCAGTTCCGGACGGCGCATCCGCACACCCGTCGGTAGAACTTATGCAGCTGGACACCGCGACCGCATCGAAGATCCGGATCTCGACGCCAGGCTAACTCAGGATGTATTCGAAAATCAGCGGAGCGCCTTGCGCGACAAGGACGCAGCACGCGCCCTCTTGTAGGCGTAACCCGGGTGTTGCGGCGAGATCGGTGATCGAGAAAATCAAGGATGCCTAATTGACCTAGGATGAACCGGCTTAAGCCAACACGATTCAGCATATAACTGAGTGCTAGGTCAACAGCACGAGTCGATTGCGGCTGCCACTCGAGTGCTGCTGGCGTTGCTCAGGACTGACGAAGGCCGGATCGACAACCGGAAAGCCGAAGCGCACCTTGTAGCTATAGTGTGCGGCGACCCTCCCGAGGGTCATACGCGCTGGACGCTGAAGCAGCCTGAGGACAAGGCTGTGGAATAGGGCTATGTATAGAGCATAGCGAGGGAGACGGTGCGCCGGGGCTTGGGAAAACTAACTCAAGCCCTTGAGGAACAAGGCGTGGCGCATCCCTGAACTGGGCGGGGAGTTCGTGGCAGGGATGGAGGACGCATTGAACCCTGACAGCCATCGTGGAAATACCTATTGGCTTAAACTGGTGTGGATACTGGCTTGAAAATGTATCGGGACAGGTTTTGAATGAAAAGGCTGTAGATATAAGGAGCGAAGGAGCTACCCGATGGCAGTTACGGAGATGGAGCAGATCGAAGCCGAGATAGCGGCGATATTCAGCGTTCGACCCGCAAGCGACCGCAACATACTGGACAGGCTCGAAGTCGGAAAGGAGATGATGAGCGAGGTCTTTCTGTTTGCGCAGTACCGAGGGTTCGCGCTTTATGACGGGTTGGTGGCCACTTTCAAGATGGCGTGGGATGACGAAAAGGATGGTCCTCCGCCTCTGTCGTGCTGGTTGCGGTTGACCAAAGACGAGAGTGGAACGTTCTGCGTAAGCGTTATCGAAGACGAGAAGCAGCCTCGCCAACCCAGCAGGTCGAAAGACTTTGACTGGGCAAGAGTGATCTAGGCGGTCCCGGTCAACGACAATTACCCGTATGTTGCGGCGGCAACACAGACGGGCTAATCTGTCGAGCAGCCGAGAAGTGTGCGTGTGCCGGGCTTGGAAACGGCGCCTAGGCATCTGCGGGGCGAGCGGTTCCTTTCGGCCCCGCATTACCTGATCTATCCATACAACTGTAAGAGAACTGTGACGGGGCAGAGTCCATGAATGAGCATCGGCCGGCACGAATGAACCTGCATAGGCTGAGCAGAGTCCAGGCGCGTTACGAGAGCGGTATGGAGCATGTCAGGCGCGGGCGACACGGGAGGGCCGCGAGGAGTTTCAACAGGGCGATCAGGCTGGACGGTGACAAAGCCGAATACCGCTACCTGCGTGGGCTGGTGTATATTCATCTGGAACGGTACGACAGGGCCATCTCAGACTTCAGGGCCGCGGTTGCTCGTGCCCCCGCTCACGCGAAGGCGCACGCTTGTCTGGGAAGCACGTACGCAATGGTCGCCGAGTACGAGCTGGCAGTCGAGTGCTACGAGGAGGCCATTAGGGTTGACCCCGGATACGAGCAAGCCCGCGCCGGTCTTGAGGCCATCCGTGCATTCCTGGGCAGCAGAGGAGGAGAGGCCAGAGACCTGGGGCCACAAACGGAATAGCCCACAGCATTGACACCGGCCCTGGCTTGATCCATCTTTGGGGGACCGAAATGAGCCGGGATGTCCGTCAACCCCTTGAGAACCCCAGGGCACAGGGCGCTCCATGGGCGGCGCGAACACCCCCGTGAAATGGCCCGGCAATAGCATTGAAGCGGCGGACAGACATTATGGCAGATCCCACGAGAGAGCAGTTGCGAGAGCTGCACGGTAAATTTGGCGAGTTCTGGGACGCCGGACCCTGGCAGGTGCTCGATGACCTGGACGTGGTGGCAGTCGAGCACCCTTCGGGTCGGTACACCGGGTACTGCTCTGTACTGGGCTCTGCGTTCAGGGAGTACGGGCTGGCGGTGTTCATAGGTGATGAGGGACTGTCCGGATACTTCGACCTGGTGAATGACGAGGTGGATCCGGAGTCTCCGGAGGGTTTTGACAGGATGAACGCGCTGCTTGCGGTGCGCGGAGACAGGGAGAGTCTGAGCGAGAGTGAGCGGGCGGCGATGCGTCGTGCGGGGCTCCGCTACAGGGACAGGGGTACGTGGCCGATCTTCCGCAGCCTGCGGCCAGGATACCTGCCGTGGCGACTGGACGAGGATGAGGCCGTCTTTCTCACGGTTGCGCTCGGCAACATGATCGATGTGGCATCGAGAGTGTTATCCGGAGACCTGGTGTTATACGGCGAAGACAACTCCGATCTCATGTTGATGCGCGTCTTTCATGACGGGGCGTGGGTCGATCGATGGATGAAGTTCCCTGAACCGGTGACCCCCGCACCTGCGCCCGAATATCACGACGCCGAGCGCCTCCGCCGCCTCAGCCTGTCCATACCCAACGGGTCGGCGGTCTGGGAGCTTGGCGTCTTCTACGTGCGCACGTCAGTTCAGGAGGAGAGAGGAAGCCGCCCATATTTTCCGACGATGGCGCTCGCGGTCGACCGTTCCACGACGCTGATAGTGGGAATGAAGTTGCTTGGAGCATCGCCGTCGTATGAAGAGCGCCGAGACGCGCTGGTGGAGATGCTGGAGAGTGCGGATGCTCTGCCTTCGCTTGTGGTGGGGGACTCCGTCGAGACTGCGATGCTGGCCTTGCCGATACTTTACGAATTGGGCGTCGAACTGACTCTGGAATCTACCCCCGGCATCTACGACGCCAGGTCGACTTTCGAGCACTTCACAGACTGAGGGAAATAGAGGAGGGGCGATTCGCCTTGTGATGTCGGAATCGCCACAATTTGAGGGTGTCGTCTCTCTGCTTGTCCGTCGCAGGACGCCCATGAGTGCCGCGTCGTCCCATCATGCTGCTCGGTGTCGCGCATAGCTGGAAGTGAACACCCCATCGCATGCCTCCGCTTAATTTAGAGAGTTAGCAATGACCACAGTTCCCCTGCCGAGTTTTCTGCCCGTAGACGCTCTGGACGAATTTAGGAAATTCGACGGTCCTCTCATCTACCTGGCCGCCCCGCTAGGGCATCCGGACCCATCCGTTCAGCAAGAGAGGTTCGACAGCGTCAACAGGTACTGTGGATATCTGATCCGCCAACACAACCTCGTCTTCTCTCCGCTGTCTTTTGGCGCTTCGCTAGATGAGGATGCCATCTCGAACAGCGCCTGGTACGCTCTTGGACTCCAGATGCTGTCGCGTTGCGACGAGTTGCGGATTCTCGGACTGGACGGATGGCAAGACAGTGTAGGCGTGACCCTCGAGACCAGGTATGCCAGACAGCTTCGCATCCCCGTTTCTGTCGCGGATCCGTCGACTTACGAAGTGAAGTTGCTGCACGGCAGCTGAAGTTATCGCTGACGATAGTCTTTGCCTCTTGTGAACTCCGTGGTCTTTCTGTAGCCCCTTGGGTATCGGGCGGCCGCACACAACCTGATCGATAGGCTCTATGAACTGGATTGCCAGCATTCTGAGACGAGGCAATCACGCCGAGTCTCCTTCCGCGCTGCTCGACTGCCTGTCCCTGGACCTGGAAGTCGGCCGTGACGACTAGCGCATCCAGTCCTTCGCCGCGGTTGCGCCCGGTTCGGGTGAGACCCTAACCTTTGACGACAAGAACGGTTCCCTGAATCAGGCGTTGGCGCGTCTTGACGAACGGGCAGGGGGCAAGCCTTCGTCCTGAGTCACAACCTTATCCACTTCGACCTTCCCCGCTTTCGCACTGCGGCCCCACATCTTCGCCTGCTCAAGACGCCCGCGGTGGACACGCTCATGCTCATCCTCTGGCATTCCCACAGTGCCCCAACCTCGCGAAACATTATCAGGACGGGTAGCTGCGCCGCGGCCACATCAGCGATCCGGAGTTCGATGCCAGGCTCATTCTGGAAGTACTCGAAAATCAGCAGAGTGGGGTGGGCCCAATAGATCGGACAGGTGGCCAGGAGAGCCCCCCTGGGTCAAGCCCTGTCGAAAGTTCTGCCTGACGACGAACGGGAACTCCGCCGTGGCAGTTCGCCAAGTTGACGCTCATTGGCCGAGAGCGTAAGATTTCGGCAAACACGTGTACCTGGTACGATAAGAATGCGTATCAAGACCGACGGCCCAAGGAGCGGCGGTGTGACGGACAAGACACCCTGTCAGGCAATCATCGAGAACTGGTGGCAACGGCTTGGAACCCAGACGCGCGGGCACATAGCCGGAGGACTCGTTCTCGTCGAAAATCTGCGGGAAATGGGTGATGAGCTCGATTTCGACGTCGACTCCCACAAGGCCGTCAACAGCGATCAGTTGAGAAACGCCACGCGCTCCAACGTTCAAAGCGTTCTGGCGCGTTTCGGCGAAAACCGCCTCCTCCTCAAGGAAGGAGGACGCACCAGTCGAGGCTTGGTAAACAGGCTTACGCCTCTTCTGGAGAACCTGTCTCTGGCAGGACTCGAAGCGCTCAGTCAGGAAGACCGGGAGGCGGAGTTCGACAGAATGCAATCTTTCCTTGCGGATAGAGCAAGGGATGAGTTCGAAGCGGAAAAGCTGTCGTTCGATTACAGTCGGAACATGGCCTCACACGACATCATCCGTGCCATATTGGATGCGGCGGACGAGCGAGGCAAGGCGGGCGAGGTCTCCGAGTATTTGGTGGGAGCGAAGCTTGCGGTTCGCTTTCCCGATTATGACATCAGGAATTCGGCTGCCAGCGCGGCGGATGTTCAGTCAGCCGAGCAGGGGGACTTTCAGGTAAACGATAGCGTCTTTCACGTAACGGTGGCACCGAACAACGGTCACTACGAAAAGTGCCAGCGGAACATATCCGACGGATTCCGCGTCTTCATTCTGGTACGTGACGACATGGTCGGCAGCACGCGGAACATCTCCAATCAACTGACCAGCGGGCAGGCGTCTGTGGAATCGATCGAATCTTTCGTTTCTCAGAACATAGAGGAATTGTCCGAATTCGCAAGTTCAAGAGTGCCGCAAGGATTGAAGGGCCTTTTCGAGAAATACAACGAGAGGGTGTCAGAGGTGGAAACCGATCTGTCGCTGCAGATCAACATACCCGCGGGCTTGGAGTCCTGAATGACCACTACCGTGACACCAATCCGCCAGTCGGCTTCGTCGACCGATGAGTCGCGATTGGCATTGACCGCCGTCGAGTACTTCGCCGGCATCGGGCTTTTTCGAATGGGGCTCGAGGCCGCGGGATGGCGCGTCGTTTTCGCCACCGACTGGAGTGCCGAACGCGCTCAGATGTATGAAGGATTTTTCGGCGAAAGCTACGAAGTGCGGGACGTGTTTTCCCTATCGCCGGACACCATTCCTCAAGCGACGTTGGCTACATGTTCTTTCCCTTGCATAGACCTTTCCCTCGCCGGGAAACAGCAAGGAATTCACGGCAAGCACACGGGAGCCTTTTGGGGGTTTTGCGGTCTGCTCGAAGAACAAGGAGAGGCGTCGCCTCCAATGGTCTTGCTGGAAAACGTGCACGGTTGGCTGTATTCCAACGAGGGCGAAGATTTTTACGCCACCGCCAAAGCCTTGAACGACCTCGGCTACGCCTGCGACGTATTCACGATCAACGCGCGATCGTTCGTCCCGCAGAGCAGGCCTCGAGTCTTCATGATAGGGGCAAAGGGCGAAATCTGGAAGGAACGCTCCGCCCGGTCTAGAAGCAAGAGGCTCATGCCGACCAAACTGAAAGAGCTGATTCATGCAGCCGACGACATCGACTGGATGCATCTAGACATTTCGGAGCCACCTCTCGATCTGAGTCACGGCTTTTCCTCCGATATAGTCGAGGATCTTTCCGTCGACAGCTCCAGATGGTGGTCTCGGGAGAAGGTCGACAAGCATCTGGCTATGATGTCTCCCAAGCATCGGAAGACGGTGGAGACAATGGCGGAATGCGACCAGGAAAGTCAAAGGACATTCTTCCGTCGCAGGCGTCCCGCCGGCCAAAGAGCGGAGGTCCGATCCGACGACATAGCCGGTTGCCTGAGGACGGCAGTGGGTGGAAGCGGAAAGCAGTTCATGGTGTCCGCCGGCGATGGTACGATTCGCATGAGGACGCTGACGGCGCGAGAATATGCTCGACTGCAGGGTGTGCCCGACAGTTACTCCATCGTGGCGAATTCCGAACGGCAGTCCCTCAGCGCTTTCGGTGACGCCGTGTGCGTACCGGCGGTCACTTGGATAGCGGAGGAACTCCTGATTCCTCTAGCGCATCGACTGGCTCGCCTCCAACAGTGAATGCTCTCCATGTACGCCGGGGTGTCCATTTGAGCCTTTTACGGGAAGTCGATTACCAAGCACTTGGCTTAACTGGCAATGGCAAAGTTGGACCGATGTCGAGTTTCGCCACATGTCCGGCGTACGAGGATCATCTGTACAAACTTCCAGACACGGTGACATGCAGCCCATATATTGGGTAGGCGGGGCGGTCAGGGATCCTCTGCTCGGTCGAATCCCCAACGACTGGGACATCGCCCTGGAAGGCGACGTCCGTGAATACGCGGGATGCCTCGCAAGGGTAGTCGGAGGGAAGGCGCTCCTACTGAGGCACGACCATCTCGAAGGATACGACGTCGTGCGGGTCACCCCATCGGACGGCTCCCGGTCCTTCGACGTGACTGCGATGTACGAGCTTGACCGATCCCTCGCCCGAAGTGACCTGACGATAAACGCCATGGTCGTTCCCCTTCATATCGATCCCAGCTTATTCGCGCAACCCGACACGTTGCGCCCGTCGGTCGTGGACCCATTCGGTGGGATACGGGATATGGAGGATAGAGTCATAAAGGCAGTGCCCGGGCAATGGTTGGGCGCAAGCAGAATGATGCGTACCATACGCTTGGCCGTGCAGTACGACTTCGAACTAGACCCGGAGGCGGGGGAGGACATACGGGGGAACGCGCATACCGTCAGACCCTTCGCATCAGGGAAACCTCATTTTCTCTCCGCGTTGAGAGCGTCGAGAGACGGTCGTGCGCTGCGTCTGATGGACGAATTGGGATTGCTGCGCTGGCCGATCGTAAGCTACGACCGCCTTCGGCGCTCCAAGAGAACTTGGGGGTTCAGATTGTCGGCCTCTGTGGACAGGCTCCTCGTGGAGGATTCCATATGCGATGGACTCCGGACCCACTTCGCACGCCCGGTTTCAGAGGGCGTCGACCGCCTGACGGCCCTCAAAATCGCCGCGCTGCTGATTGACATGGGACTCTCCCACACCGACGGCAAGGAAGTCAACGACGCAATGGCGGGCCTCGCGTTGCCCCAACGTGTCGACGGCGTGATCATCAAGATACTAAGATGTCACGCCGATCTATTATCTGCACTCAATGGATATGGGCAAAGCCTCGAAGGTGATATCCTCAACCAATTGTCACTTCGAGCCGACTCCACCGTCGTAGATGCGGCCGTGCTCTCGCTTTGCGCTCTGCATGCTACGGGTGGGCGTGAAGAGTCAATCGAGGCGGCCCGTCGAACGCTTCGACTTCTAACCGAGTCATTGCCTGAGAAGACAGTCTCAAAGTCGCCGAGTCCGGGAATCGTTCAGTTGGTGGATGAAGCGAGGGGACAGGCGCTCTCCGCGCTGCGCCTGATGTCCTCGGCAAGAGGTATATCTGATGTTCGCGATGGAACCCAGTGCTAGAATGAAGAAAGCGATTATTTGTCGCGAGACTCTATGAATGGCTGAGGAGGAGATATGGAATTCAGTCACCAGGAAGCCATAGCGTTGGCCAAGGACCTCGTGGAGTCGGCTCTGTACCACTACGGTGCCGATTACGTGGAGTGCAGTGACTGTAGCGCCTTGATAGACGAAGACGATGGATCGATAGTCCATAACCTTCCGGACTGCAAGGTGGCGGCGGTCGAAGCTCGCTTGGATGCATTGGGCGTCTCGTATACTCGCCCCAAGGACATGGTCGCCCCCTTTGAGCGCTCGGGTTGGGCGAAAAGCCCGGTTTCTCCCGGATTGTAGGGACTACAGATGGTCGATACGGTGCCTCCCGACATACGCAGTCGTATCATGGCGCAAGTGAAGTCCAAGGACACCAAGCCGGAGATGACGGTGCGTCGGCTGCTTCATGGTTTGGGGTATCGGTATCGGCTGCATCGCCAAGACTTGCCTGGGCGTCCCGATTTAGTGTTCCCGTCCCGGCGCAAGATCGTCTTCGTTAACGGCTGCTTCTGGCACAGGCATTCAGGCTGCGTCCGTGCGACGGTCCCAGCGACTAACCGCGAATTCTGGTCGGCGAAGTTCGAGAGGAACCGAGACCGAGACCGTCGCAACTACGCCCTGTTGGCCGACAGAGGCTGGGGAGTGATGACCGTGTGGGAGTGCGAACTGCAAGACTTGCCGACACTTGCAGGCAGTCTAATTTCATTCCTGGACTGAGTCCGTGTCACCCTCCTGACGAGGACGATAAACACCGAGACTGACTTGACGATAGTTGACGCATGGCACCGATATGGTACTATGGTGTCGAACTACGAATACGCTGAAAACTTGGTGTTTGTCCGACATGTCCACCGCTGAAGGCTCGACATACACCCCCGTCGCGGTCGACCTCTTCTGTGGTGTCGGGGGACTCTCCTACGGTTTTCAGCAGGCCGGAATCGACGTCCTCGCCGGAATCGACATCGACTCTCTCTGTCGGCACCCCTATCAAACGAATGTCGGCGCGGCGTTTCATGAGAAGGACATATCCGACGTCTCGGCAGCCTTCGTGAAGTCGTTGTTCGGTGATCGTTCTCAGAAAATACTGGCCGGCTGTGCCCCTTGTCAACCTTACTCTTCCTACACGCGCGGGAAGTCGATCGAACGGGACGACTGGAACCCTCTCGAGAAATTCGGAGAGTTGGTAGCGGAACTTCAGCCCGAGGTCGTCACGATGGAGAACGTGCCTTTATTGAGAGGGGACGGGATATTCGACGACTTCCTGACGGGTCTCGAGTCGGAGGATTATTCCTGTAGCGTAAAGGTCGTTCGATGCGCCGAGTACGGCGTCCCTCAGACGAGAAGACGCCTGGTATTGCTGGCTTCAAAGTTGGGCCCTATCGAACTCATTCCGCCGACCCATTCCAAGGAGAAATTCAAGACGGTAAAAGATACGATTCATTCGTTGGACGAGCTGGTAGCCGGCGAGCCGTCCGAGACGGATCCTCTTCATAGATCCAGCGCGCTGGGCGAAGACAATCTAAAGCGGATTCAGAACTCCGTGCCTGGCGGCACTTGGCGTGACTGGGACGAGTCTCTCGTGTCGAGCTGTCACAAGAAGGACAGTGGGAAGTCCTATGGGAGCGTTTACGGTCGAATGGAGTGGGACAAGCCCGCTCCCACCATCACTTCCCAATTTTACGGATACGGAAACGGGAGGTTCGGTCACCCCGAGCAAGATCGTGCCTTGTCTCTGAGAGAAGGCGCGCTGCTTCAGACCTTCCCCAAGGACTATTCGTTCACGCCGAAAGGCGAAGTCATATCGATGACCGCGGTCGGAAGAATGATCGGCAACGCCGTGCCAGTTTTGCTAGGCGAGGTGATCGGCAAGTCCATCGTGTCGCATCTGAATACTCATCAGGTTAGGCTCGATCATTGACTCGACCCTCGCTCTCGAGGCGGTCTTTGTAGATACACTGCCGTCGCTTCTCCCGTTAGTTCTCCGCTGTTCGCTCCGCTTGAGGTCTGTCTGACTCATCGGTAGCCTTCGCTCTGTGGAATGTCAATAGTGGCCGGTCCCTGGCGTGCCCGGCGTCTCGCCTGCTTGGCGAATTTTGCCGCCGATTTAATTCATGGAATGGGGAAGTCCCAGTGAAAGACGAACATCCAGCCGCCCTACCTTGGGAAGTCGCCCTCATTGAAGGGCAAGGGTTAGGCAGCTTGGTCAATGTGGCGCGCGAGGGTCGGCTGTCACGTCGAGTCGGAGGGACGGTCACGCGAGTCGAACTGAACCTGATCGACGAATCTATGTTGGCACTCGTCGACGCGGCACTCTCTCGACGTTACGACATATCTTTCGTCTATCCGGCGGCGGCGGGCGAGGTGTCTGCGCTGCTAGCCGCCCAAATCCTCATATCACGCCTCTTGAGTCGTCATCCCTCGCCTTCGGTCGGGATCGTGACGGCCGACGTGACGCCGCTCGCTCGAGTGTGGAATGAAATCACGTTCGGAAACGCAGGCGGACGCGCTCCGATTTCGGACGTATTTCCTTGCGTGAGAACGGGCCCTGACGGCGTGTACGAACGGACGAGAAGTTCGTTCAGGGGCGTCATGGTCGGGCGTCGCTTCGCGGATTGGCCCGTCGACGTCGTGATAAGGGATCGTCTCGGGGGACTCGTGGACGGCTCGTCGCCGCAGGTACCGACCATCGACCTATACGCGGATCCATTCGACAGCTCTTTGGAGGATTCCGCGAATCGCGGTGCCTTGGTTTGGAGCTGGGGCATTGCAGATTTGGGGACTTTGCAGAGCTTCGAAGGCCGTCAATGGGGTTCGCGCCTGCCGTTCTCGGTGGCAAACGACAGGCTTTCCACGGTTGCGGACGGCATCGCGAGAACGATTCACGTCGCTCACAACGAAGAAGCGGAACGAGCGTCCAAAGCGCTCAAAGACGATTTGCTCACGATCCGTCAGATGGCCGGCGGCAGTCCGAAGTCGCAGTTGCTCAGAGGGCTGCGAGCGGCTTGGCATCATTACCGCACGCTCCAAGCCATGCCGGTGCGGCCTTCTCAATTCGATCGTTTCTCAGGAGTGCCGCCCGTAGCCGCGCGACCCACCTCCACGTACGAGCCTGAGTTGAGTGCGTGGGCTCGCTCGGTGGGGGGCGAGATAGGTGAATTGGCGGAGATCATCGCAGGCGACATAGCGGACCTGAGGGTCGCTCTCGAAGCCTCGCCGCCGTTCATAGCGGAGATATCGGAAATGGTTCACGACCTGGGATTTCAACTCAACGAACCGTTGTTCGTCGTCAAGAATGCGACTGCGATGCGCGCGCTCGTGGATGAACTAGGCGGGGACGTAAGGACGGGAGCCGTAGGTTCATGCCGCTTCGTGTCCGTGCGCACCCTCCACAGATCTGGTACTTGGAAGAATGCTTTCGTCATAGGGATGCCGCCGCGTTGGGAATGGCATCGACTCGACTCGGGTATATGCCGAGACTTACACTTGCTGGTGCTCGGTGACGACGAAGCTTCGGCATGCGTTCGATCCTTGGAGAGTCTCTGGTTCGCTCGGCAAAAATGGTCGAGTGCAGACAGGCGGACGCAAGTCTGGCGAAAGGTCATCGGTGAGTCGACTCCACCTCGTCCAAGAATGGAGCGCAAGAACTTATCCGCTCCCAAAATGGTGGGAGCGGCGAGATTCATCGAAGAACCCAATCCCTTCGAGGCGTTCGAATCACTGCTGATGCCGGGTCCTCTGTTTTCGGAAGAAGGGCCAAGCGACACCTTGGCGGAGAGGGGTGAAGACGGACGTTGGCGAGCGGAAGTGGACGCCGTAGAAGTAGTCACCGACGCCGGCACGATACTCTTCCCGAAGAATCGTGCAGTGGATGCGCGCGTTCGTACTTCCTTGGAGTCGCTGCCCGCGTACAGACTATCTCCCGGAATGTTCCTCATCCTAAATCGACAGGCGGGCAGCGCGGGACTGTTGAACGCAGTATCCGAGAGAATGCGTGCTCAGAGACCCGACTTGTACGTGGTGAATCTACTGATCAGGGATCTTGGGGCGACGACACGAGAAGGCTTCAGACGCTCGGGATTCGAATATGCGGAACTGCACAGGAGGCTTGTTCGGCTTGGGTTCGACAAGACCTATCAAGCCGCCCGGGGTTACGTCAGAGAAGACGGCCCGATCGCTCCCAGGGACTTTTCGGATCTGAAAATGCTGAACTCCGTACTGGATCTCGGCTACGACGGGAACGCGCTCAGCCAAACATTTCAGGCCGTTCAACGAGAACGAACGTTTAGGCGCGCACTCGGGCGTTCCTTGGCGGAAGCCGCACGCAAGACGGCGGTGTCTTCCATGGACGACGTCATCGACGATGAAACTGGACTTTCGATAAGCGACTTGACAGAATTGGTGCTTGAGGCGAAAGTCGTCAGGGTTCTGAAATGCACAGAACCGGTTCCCTTGAACGAAACGGGATTCTTGCGCCGGGAGTGACTTTGAATGCTAATTGAGCAGGCACATGCGGAAGCCTTCTTGGAATGGCTCGCCGACGGAGTAACTGGCGAAGCCAGAGGGGACGGCTACCAGCGTCTACGCGTTGCGCCCAGAGGGAGATTCTGGCTTGGACGTCTGGCACCTGAGGCGTCGGTGCAGGACAGTCCATTAGGAGAGCGCGCCGAGCGTCTCGACCCGTGCGCCACCGGTTTCCGTGTCAGGCCCACCGCCCTGGACGGGCGGGACCTCAAATGCCGTGCAAAAATGGTCGCTTGGAAGGAGATACCCGGACATGGGAACGAACCCGACGTCGATAAGTGGGAGAAGACCGATATCGTAGAGGTTGAAGTCGACTTGCGGTGTCCGGATGCGCCTGGTGAAGCCACAAGGTCTGGACGAAGAGAAATCTCGGCAAGTCTGACCGCCGCTTCGGCTGACGGACTCGCAGGCGAAATACAAGCGGAAATCGAAATGGGCCAGTTGGGTCCTGAACTGGTGATCACCTTGGTCAACGTGTCTCAGCCCGAGATTGACGGCATCGACACGAATCTCTACGAGACGGAACTTGAGGTGGACGTAGGGCCCACCCAGCCTTTTAGGCTGGATACGTTGGCGGACTCGTTTCGTTACGATCGTACGGTGCCGGCATATGGGATCAACGGTGGAGTCGTCCAGAAGAACACGACCGTCTTCGCCACCGTGGATTACGCGCAAGGTGAGCGGCACAGGCCGAATTATTCCGACGAAGCGACGCAATTTGCAGCCCCCAAGTTGACGTTCGGCGATCTGTCGCAGGATCCGTTGCCGAAACTCCAAGTGCTCGTCGAGAGTTTTCATGGATGGACGCGTGAGAATTGGAGCTCTGAAACTTTGAAGGAGCGGGCCTCTCGGGAAGACTGGTCGGAAGACATGAAGGAAGAAGCTCGCACGGAGGCACTTACCGCACGGACGGAAGTAGGGCGACTGCGCTCCGGACTGGAGCTTCTCAATACGCACCCCATGTTGCTCAGGGCGTTTTCACTTGCCAACGAGGCGTTCGAGCGCACGGTCACGATCGACTACGATTCCTGGAGACCCTTCCAAGTCGGCTTCGTGCTAGCGAACATCGGCTCTCTGACTCGTGAGACGTCACTTGAGGAGCGCGAATATCTGGATACGCTCTGGTTCGCCACCGGTGGCGGCAAGACCGAGACGTACCTACTTTTCACCTTGACGGCTGCGTTTCTGGACCGACTTCAAGGGAAATTATATGGAATTTCCTCTTGGGCCAGGTTTCCTCTGAGAATGCTCTCTCTTCAGCAGACTCAGAGATTCGCGGACGTGCTGGCCGCCGCCGAGTTGATCAGACGGCGCGAAATGATACCGGGCACCGTCTTCGGTCTTGGATTTTTCGTCGGAAACAGCGGCAGTCCGAATAGAGTCGTCAAGAGCGCTCGTGCGCGTGCCTACGACGTTTCGGATTCGGATCTGCATGATGCGGAGACCAGGGCGAGATACAGGATACTCATCCATTGTCCGTTCTGCTCGTCCACCGATTTGGACATTCGCTTCGACCAAGTGACGTGGTGGCTCCAGCATCTTTGCATGAATCCCAAGTGTCCTTGGGGACGAATGCCGTTGCCATTCCATATCGTGGACGAGGAGATATACCGATTGCTTCCGACCGTCGTCTTGGGCACTCTCGACAAGGCGGCTAACGTCTCGCGACAGGCGGCCATGAGAGGGTTCTACGGACCCCCTTCGGGACTGTGTCCGGTGCCTGGCCACGGTTTCACTTACGCTCCACGCGGAGGAAGACGCTATGGATGCCTCTTTCCGGACTGCAATCGACAAACCGTTCCTCTCCCTCAAGACGCATCCTTGTTCGGTCCGTCGATTCGCATGCAGGACGAGTTGCACCTTCTCAGGGGCAGTTTGGGCGCAATCGACTCTCATTACGAGGCGATACTGGACGACCTGCAGGACCATGCGGGAAATCCTCCCAAGATAATCGCTTCATCCGCGACCCTCGCCGGACACTCCGAGCAAGTGCGCGCCCTTTATCGTCGGAAGGGACGGACCTTTCCGACTCCGGGCCCGTGGGCGGACAGATCCTTCTGGACGCAGGACTCCCAACGGCTGGCTCGCCGCTACGTGGGTCTCGCTCCACGAGGGGTCACGCTCGAATACGCCAACGATCAATTGACGACTACCGTTCAGGAAGCCTTGAGAAAGGCGCTGGGCCATCCCAAGTTGGTCGCCAAGGAGTCCGGCGTACCGGAACGCGCAATCGACGGTTTGATATGGGCCTACGGCGTCGGCGTGACCTACGGCTCCACCTTGAAGGACGTGGAGGCTGCCGCGAGGTCGTTCGAGTCCCAAATTCAGATCGAAGACATGAACTCTCATATGCTTACCGGCAGGACTCCGCTGGACGACGTGAGGAGCATAATCGAACGGGTGAAGCAGCCTGAGGCGCGGTTCGCGGATCGAATCCATATGATCGCCGCATCATCGATGCTGTCTCACGGAGTCGACCTGGATAGACTCAACGTTATGGTGATGCTGGGGCTCCCACTGGCTACCGCGGAGTTCATTCAGACGACGGCTAGGGTAGGGAGAACCCATCCAGGCTTGGTGTTCGTCATGCACAAGATCGGACGCGAGCGAGACGCGGCGGTGTTCAGAACCTTCCCTTCGTTCATCCGTCACATGGACCGTCTGGTGGATCCCGTGCCCATTACGGGCAAGAGCCGTCGGGTTCTGGAGTTGACGTTCCCTGGTCTGGAAATGAGCAGGATACAGGGAATCCACGAGCCGGAGGCGATAGATCGGGGTCTAAGGCAATTGACCAAGCCTGCGCCGTTGCGTCGGGCGTTCACCGTTCTCGGAATCAAGGAAGAAGACGAGCTGCAGGCGCTGGTGAGCGCGTTGGACTACGAAGGACCTCTCGACGCGAACTTGCGCGACGATCTCGCGAAGTACTTCAGAGAATTTTACCGATCTCTGAATGACCCTGCCAGCGATGCCGAATGGCCGTCGGATCTATTTCGTCAGGACCCGATGCTCTCGCTTCGAGACGTGGAGAAGCAGATTCCCATTTATTCGAGAGGCGGAGAATGAGAGCGAACAGAGGAGCGTCTCAGATTCTCTTCGGCATGTTGCCGAGCCAGACCGTCGACTTGGAAGGCGGCGTCTGGCGAGTGTCGCGTTGGGTAGATCCAGTGCCGATTTCAATCGATCAGGCTACGCTACGTCGCACCTTGCTTCAGGCAGTGAAACCTTGGGCCGATCACGGCGACGACAGCGGAATCTCCACCTTATTGTACGCCCAAGAGGAAGTGCAACTCGTTCGAGTCAACGAGTTGCGGGGCGTAAGCGTCGAACGGTTTCCAAAGCAGTGGCGCTGTCGCCAGTGCAATCGATTGACGACGGCGTCAGATCGCCGCTGCACCTGCGGCTCGACGAGATTTGCCCAGATGCAATTCGTGGCGTATCACAAATGTGGCCGGCTTCAAGAGCCTCAATTGCGGCGCTGCCGTACGCACGGGCAGGTCGCTGTCAGATTGCCCGGCACTGCCGCCGCCAGGGAACTCTACTTTTATTGTCCTGAATGCAATCGCGAACTGTCGAGGGGCTTTCCATACAAGCCTTGCGACTGCGGAACCAACGAGAGGATGGACTTGAACGTTCATCGCTCAGGCGTGGTTTTCAGTCCTCACTACACCGTATTGGTGAATCCACCCGACCCGACCGAAGCCGCAAGGTTGATTTCCACTGGAGGGGGCGCAAGGGCCCTTGACTGGGTGTTGAACGGACTGTCGGGCGAAGATCCGTCAGCTGGCCAACAGACGGTACAGGGTCTGGAGGAAATGCTCATACAAAACGGTCTCACTCCTGAATTCGCGAAACAGATGGCTCAGAACGCCTTGGAAAGAGGAGAAGTGGCTGAAGGGTCGGATGGGGGTCGAGTGGACTTGCCGCACGACGTTCGGGAACTCGCGCAGGAGGAAGCGATAGACCTCATGACCGCATTGGACCGTGGGCGTCTCAGGGTGCAGGGCATGATCGATGGGTCGGGTCCTCCGCTCAAGGCGCTGTACGAGTCGTCCTATCCACCCAAGATCAAGCGGGCCGGTCTCGCCAACGTCGAGCTGTTGACCGATTTTCCCGTTACAACTCTTGCATTCGGTTTCACGAGAGACGGCAGAGATCCCGCTGAAACGACGCTCGTTCCATTCCGAGACAGAGAGCGTGGGACGATCAGGGTTTACGGACTGCAGGCGCATACCGAGGCGCTTCTCTTCCAGCTGGATCCCGTCCAAGTCCTTGGCCACTTGAGAGAGCGGGGCTTCAGTCTTCCGAATGCGCCCGATGCCAAATCCGCCAGGGTCGAGTTGCTGAAGACGGTACGAATACCGCACCCTAGCGAGAACGAGCCTCAAGGCCTAGGCGAAGCAGTGATTACACTCTTGCATTCTTACGCTCATCGCCTCATTCGCCATCTCGCGTTCAATTCGGGAATCGAGCGTGACGAATTATCGGAATATCTCTTGCCTCACCATCTGTCTCTGATCGTGTACGCCTCGTCAAGGGGGGATTTCGTGCTAGGCGGTCTCCAATCGGTCTTCGAGACGGCGTTGCATCTTTCCCTTGAATCTTTCGTGGCGGGCGAGACCAGGTGTCCTTTGGACCCCGGATGCAGGGCCGGCGGCGGGGCGTGCATGGCTTGCCTGCACCTAGGGGAGCCTTCGTGTCGTTGGTTCAACAGATTCCTGGACCGTGAAGTTTTGTTCGGAGAAAATGGGTTCGTCTCGAACGCGCACCATGAATGACGCAGAACTGTTCGGCGGAGTGCTCTATTCGGCCTCTGACGTTGCCGCCGCCGCTCGCACTCTCGCCCATTTGCTGAAATCGTCGCAAACTGACGTCGGGATCGCGGCGGAGGCCGGGCTTGATCCTCTGCTCGTCGATTCTCTGCGCAATCTGAACCTCGCCGACGCCCACAAGATCGATCACGCTAGCGCATTAGGTGCCGCTTGGGTTCTTGGAAGGAGATCCGCGTCCATCGAACATTCGTGGGAAGCTGTGGCCAGCATTCCGTCCAATATGGAATTGCCGGAAGGGCTAGAACGCATTACTGCGGAGACTCTCATCGGTTTGGCGAACCATGCCGCTAAGAAACTTCGCTTGGCGGCTCCTTACATGGACGTCCAAGGTCTCGGCTACTTGATGGACAGCCTAGTGGCAGCTACGTTGAGGCGGGTTGATGTAGAAATCGTGAGATCGGTTTCCGGGCAAAGAGAGGAGGACGCGTTGACCGCCCTGCTCGAAAGTGTGCATGCGAATGGAGACATAGGATTCTTGACCGTCTTGGAACCTCTCGTAGGTGTCCCGTTCCCTCATTTGAAAGTCATGACCGTGGACGGAAAGACTGCATATGTGGGAAGTGCCAATCTCACAGCGGCTGCTCTAGAGGCCCGCAACTTGGAGCTCGGCGTCTTGGTAGTCGGAGAACAGGTCCAGATACTGGACGGCTTTCTTGACAGCTATGTGGTGCCTGAGTAACGCTGACGTACTTGTTACTTCTGGCGGACGATACTGAAGTCCTTCTCTTAACTGGTAAGCCGAGAATTTCAAACACTATGTGCGTAGTTGCGAGGAGATTACAATTCAAGCAGGATGGGTCTCTTCAGTCAGGAGGTAGTCTTGAGCCTTGAAACGTCATTCGTAGAATCGCTCCTTCAATAAAATGGAACGTCCAACCATTATCTATCGTTGTTCTGACCAAGCAGTCTCCCCGTCCAAATAGTCTCACCGAGACGACGATAAGAGCCTTTTCCGACAAACCTGGGCCGAACTCTGAAGTCTAGGACAAGAGCCTGAATTGTGGGCAGGAAATATGCTTAATCAGGAAAGTGTCAGAACCAATTGGCATCATGATCAGTTATATCTCACTCCGAGCGTGAAGACCGCCATGTGCTACGCACTAGGAGGAGCGAGAAGAGGTGGCAGTTTCTAAGTGAATGCGCGAAAGCTCTCGACAGACTGGTGGAGATTGACGACGCCTGTGCTGAATGCTTTTTACAAATTGCGGGTGACGTCCCGACACTGCTTATGAAGTTCAACGAGCTTCGCGTCGGAGATCTACTCACCGAATAAGCAGATCCGGATGTGGAAGGGCAATTGGCCTGGATAGTCTCGCAGATTGTTCTTTCGAACTAGCCGGTCCCCTAACACACATTTGGACTATAGTTGAACTACTTGAAAGCGCGATACCGGTGAAGTTCGGTAAAGCCACAGGGATATCGATCATTTCACACCTTGAGAGGCGTTCTAGTGAATAAACATGATCCGAAATATCAGATGACACTTGGCTTGAATGTTCTAAGGCATCTAGGCATCGGACTCTACAGCAATGTGCCTGCTGTGCTGTCGGAGGTCGTTGCGAATGCGTGGGACGCGGATGCGGAACACGTCATCATCAATGTCAGCCCTGAAGACGATAGGATAATTATCAGAGACGATGGACATGGGATGACTGTGGAGGACGCGAACAGGCGTTATCTATATGTCGGTTACGAACGACGGAAGTCAGATCACGGCGCAGAGTCCCCAAAGTTCGGCAGATCCGTAATGGGGCGAAAAGGCATCGGCAAACTATCACTCTTCTCTATCGCTAAGACTGTGGAAGTCCACACAGCAAGAGCAGCAGAACGGCACGGGTTCAGGATGGATCTCGACAAAATCGAAGAAGCAATCCGAGGAAGCGAAGAAGGGAAGGAAGGAAATTATCTACCGGAACCACTGAGTCCCGCTGAACTCCTTGTAGATCAGGGAACTCTGATTATCCTGACAGATCTAAAGCGTCAGCTTAAGCAGACCAGCAGATGGTTGAGGCGGCGTCTTGCTCGTAGATTCAGTATCATCGGCGGAACGCACAACTTTGAGATTGAACTGAACGGAACATCGATCACAATCGAAGACCGCGAGTATTACGACAAGTTACAGTATGTCTGGACCTTCGGTGATCGCGGGAAGGAAGCATCGCTTGCCGCGAAGAATCTTGAGCGCTCCAGGCCCTGCGAAGGCCAATGGTCAGTAAATGGAAACACTTATGAAATTGATGGTTGGATTGGAACAGCTAGGGAGGCGGGGCAACTTCGGGATGCCGATACTGCGGAAAGCATTAACAGATTAGTGGTGATGGTTCGCAGCAAACTAGCGCAGGAGGACATGCTCGACGAGTTTGGAGAAGGCGGACTATACAGCAAGTACATTATCGGTGAAATCCACGCTGACTTTCTTGATCACGATGAAGAAGAAGACATCGCAACCACCGGGAGGCAGCGTATCATCGAAGAGGATCCCCGATACCAAGCTCTCAAGGAGAAATTGCAGTCTGAGTTGAAAACTGTCCAAAGCGAATGGACAAAACTGAGGAATACTGCCGGCCGTGATGAAGCGGTGCAGTTCCCACAAATTGATGAATGGTACAAGGGATTGAGTCTCGACCATCAGAGATCTGCGGAAAAACTCTTCGGCAGAATTAATGAATTGCCAATTGACGCCCGTAAGGATAAGCGCCAGCTGTTGATAAGTGGCGTCTTAGCTTTCGAGAGCCTTAGGCTTCGTAAACTTCTACACCGCATTGATGAGGTTTCGGTCGAAAACCTTGATGTACTGGCAGATGTTTTCGTGCAGCTGGACGATCTTGAGGCTAGTGCATACTATCAAATCGTCAAGGATCGCCTTGAAGTCATTCGCATGCTAATGAACCTTTCGGACGACAATGCCAAAGAGAAAGCGATGCAGGATCACCTGCATAAGCATTTGTGGCTACTGGATCCGTCTTGGGAAAGAGCCACAAGCACCGAGCGAATGGAGACGCGGATCTACAAGGCACTTAATGGCATCAACAAGTCGTTGACGCCCGAACAAGAGAAGGCCAGATTAGATGTCTATTATTCTACGACTGCCAACAAACACGTGATCATCGAACTCAAACGCTCGGGAAGAGTCGTGGATAGTAATGACCTCCTAGCGCAAGTGACGAAGTATCATGGAGCTGCTACAAACGTCCTCAGGGACTTGCAGAGAGAAAATGAGCCTCTGGAGATCATCTGTGTCATCGGCAAACGACTCCGGGGCTGGGATGACACACCAGACGGTGAAAGTCGTTCGCGTGAAGCGCTCCGAGCTTACAACTCACGGGTCGTCACTTACGATAGCCTAATTCACAATGCCTTGGAAGCATACCAAGATTACATAGACGGCGCTAAGGAGGCGGGCAGGGTTTATAGCCTGATCACTAGTATAGAGGCGACAGATATTGAGGCGATGGGACCAGATTCTTTGTGACGTCAATCTAGTCCAAGCGTGCATCCTACGATCTGTGATGTTCGTGCCACATTATGCTGCAGTTCTCCTGCCTGGACCCAGCGGGTGGCGGTTGCGCTTTGAAGATCCTACCCTAGCCGATGGCATCGAAGGCGAGTGCGTTAGTCGGAGCACCATGTAACTCAGGATGCAACTGATCCAGCCTAGATTTCCCGCCTTTGTCGAAACTTCCGCCGATTGTCGGATTGGACGCATGCAGCGATTGCTCCCGAACCTCGAAATTCAACACATCCGGCGCACGCAGCCCGGTTCGTCACTGCTTGAGCGTCAAGCAGCTGTGACATCGTGCTTGGTGCAACCTTGATGATGGAGTTCTCTTCTTCGACTTAGAGGTACTCCTATATTGGCCTGATTCTCGTCCGGGGATCGCCGGCGGCACTCATCGGGAATCGGCCGCGGGGCCTACGCCTGCCTGTCAATGCCGCCACCACCATCCCGTTTCTATCATTTTTTCGCATGTTGGCAATTAAAGCTTCTATGTAGACGCACGTCTCTGAGTGCCAAGCCCTCGCCTTTGTTCAGAAACGGTCCACCGGTCGTTTCTGCAGACGCATGCGTAAAGCAGTCCCCTAAGTTTGATCCCTTATGGTGATTGCCCTTGGTTAACATCGTCCAGGCTTGTCGCGCGGCTTTCGTATGCTTGACCGAAACCGGTACCAGCCCGGTTTCCGCCTTTTGAATGAATAGGTCGAGTCTTCTACGGATGCCACTCCGCAGTGTCCGTCCATCATCACTTCGCCCTTGATAGGCAACTAATGGGATGCGATGGCCGCGCTTGACAAGCAGAAGCATTCCCGTATTATTTCAGTTGTCGTCTGATGTGCGGCGAATAGTAGATAGGGCTTTTTTGATGGGTACAGTAGATTTTCGGGAGTGGATCAATGAACTGCGAGAGATGCCGAGTGGCGCATCGCAGTGGGAGTTCGCAAAACAGTTCATTGAAGAAATGGCTCATATTGTTGCGGAAAAAGAGATGGAGCGCAATCGACTTGCGGAAGTAGTTGGTGCCATCGGTATCATAACTTGCGAATTCTCTGAAGAATTAGAGTTTCTGAAGCTGCAGGAGGGATTGTCGTCGCTGACCATCGCAAACGCGCACGACAATCTAGAGAGCGTCTTGGAAGTAATCGCATCCCTCAAGGCGTCTCTCGTCGACTACAAGGAAGTAAGAAGAACGCTCGTTAATTCAGGAGACCACGAAGTCCTGATCCGAAACGTAGCAAAACTGGATCAAGCTGCCGCATTGTCGAGGGCGCGCTACGATGCGTTGAACGACCTTATTGAAGAGAGACCGCATTTCGAAGACCAACAAAACGATGGTGCAGCTGAAGATGAGCCTTCCAACACCTTCACCGAATCAGTTCCTGAAGAGTTGGAAATACAGAATGGTGACATCCCCAGTGAACCGGAGGACAAAGCGGCGGAGCAAATTGAGGGCGGAGAGCAATACGCTCCGGGGGAAGTCGTCACAAACGACGGTCTGCGACATGGCGTAGTAACCAGCCCCGAATCTTCCGAAGATGAGGATGCTGGAACGCCGCTATTTCAGGGTTCTAGTATACAGGGACCTAAGCCTGCTAACGCTGGGCAGGGCATTGATGAGGTGTCTCCGGAAACCGATTATGCGTTGGAAGACGTTGCGGGTGCTAAAGATGATTCCGGCGACGACAACCCAATGTCTGAAGCATCGACCGTCACATTTGCAGATAAGACTGAAAGCACGGATTCCGCAACTCCGGGTGAAGGCACGGAGCTTGCGGTCGAAGAAATACACGAATCCGCTCCAGAGCCGGAGAAAATACGAACGGGGATTGAGGACTCCAATTCGGCGGCGAATCGCTACTTGAAGACTTCTTCGCTTCGCGACCTTGAATCGTTAATGTGGTCACTTGTCGCAGAGGACGACTTGTCTGCGGCGTATTGGGTGGCTCGACATCTGTCTGACCAGAACTACAATAATGTCGTCCCCTCGTCACTCTTGATGGCGATACAGGGGTCGAGGTGGCTAGTTCCTGACTCCAATCGATACGTGAGTGAACTCTTCGAGTTCACCCAAGAATATGACGGCGCTAACGCCAACAACCCGCGAGAGTTACTGGAGTTGGCCGCTTCTCTTCGTTCGTCTCTGATAGCTCCTCATTCGAACATGTGGGGATTACTGAAGACGCCTGAAGCCTGCTCGTCCGCCGGATCCATCGAATCGACATTTGGCGAATTCGCCCGCTATGGACATGCGTTGAGACCGGAGTACATTGCAGGCATGGGCGAATCTATGCGTTATCAGGAGGACATAGTCACGGCAAGTGAAGACGCAAAGTCTTGGCTTGAAAGTGCGCCCGCCAGGAGATACAGCACTTTTCAACCGGCTACGAATTTATGGATTTATCTCACTGGCGACGGTGGCGCGATTAGTGAGATGCTTACTCCAGTCATAGATGATGATCGGACGCGAGCTCAATCGGTGAAAGAATTCATCGAAGAAGACTCCGACGATCTTATTGATAGAATTGGGCGTTCCTTGGCAGACGGCCCTTGGGCGGCGATAACCGGGCGCGCCCGAAATTGGCTTTTGAATGGGATAACCGAAGCCAAGAGTTTGGCCGAACGCTGGTGTGAGTTAGTGGAGAATGAGCGGGATGCGCGGAAAGGAATAAACGACAGTTATCTAATTGATATGGTAACGAACTTGCGCAGTGAAGTTCAAAAACACTCCCATCAATTGATCGAAGCACTAAGTCAATTGACCGCCGACTCCCAGCCGATGAACATCGCTGCGGCAGCCCAATGCGCACTTCGTGCTATGCGTGAAGTTATGCAATCCCTAGAAATCAATATCGATATTGACATTCCTCCTGTCTCTTCCGTAGTCAACGAATTGAAAGACATCAATCGTCGCTCCGCCAGCCACACACTCTCAATCGCAGTAGCGAGGCGATTGCTGTGGACCGATGCCGTTAACTTTAAAGACGACGGCACTTGGGAAGGCCAATCTTTAGAAGAGGTGATTCACTCGCTGGCAAGAGGCATTTCAGAAACAATACCTTTGGAGAAAGCCATACAACAACGATTCGCAATTCAAGATTTCAGGTTCTTCGAATTAATGTTGGAATCTCCCCTTCCTGCTGAACAGAAGGAGAGCTTGAAAAACCAATGTGAGATTGCGCAACAGGACTCGTTGGTGACGCTGAAGAGCCACGTAGAAGATGTCCGGGGAAAGGTTATTCAGGCGGTCAGGGATGGCGTTATCGAGATTGACGATGACAACTGGATTCTCTACGACCTAGTGATCGGGGACGTTGCAGAGACTGTAGATGCCGAAGATAGGATTCTCAACTATGCGTCGATGTCGGTTCAGTTGCAGGACGTTCGAGAGGAGATAGAACGCCAGGAATATGAAAGGCAGAATGCTCTTCAAGAGGAGTGGAACAATGCATTCTCTGGACTTACGGAGAATCAGGCTCCGGCAGTGCTTGCCTGGAGAGAGAAGTTCGAGGAAGCGCGAGATAATCGCATTATAAGAGTGATGGAAGAGTGCGTGATACGCTTGAACGACCATTCGCTAGGAGAACCGCTTCCCGCTTCTGACGCTATTGATGCTGAGCATGACTTACTCACAGAATTTGTCGATTTTGTCGATGACAAATGGGACATTGAAGAATACGTCAAAGGTAGCGGCGGCTTGGTTTCACTTCAGTCGCACCTAGGATTGAGTTAAGTAGGAGACCCATTCAGTATGGTAAATCTACGTCAACATTCAATTGAATCAGAAGCCGGGAAAGCTGAGGTAGCCGACGCTATCCAAGCGTGGATATCACTGAAAAATGCCCAGTGGAATAATCGTGAGCAGCGGCCTGCGCTTGAAAATATACTCAAAATACTGCGGTTTGTGGGACTGCAGTGCGATTCTCGTGGAATTACTGGAGATGCTACTAGAAGTAGAAGAAACGGTCCTGCCAGGAGGGAGCTCACAGTTGAATTGGACCAAGAAGGAATAGTTCCACAGAGGGGTTTCCCACCGCAGTTTGGCTCTGACTCCAATGGCGTTTATGACGTCGTATGCACATGGAATTACAGTCCTCACGCGGTTACATCACTCAGCACAGTAACCAGAAGCGCACGCAACGGTCAGCGCGCATTGATCGTATTTTACTTCGGCGGTCTGACGAAGCCCGCACGAAACGAGATAAGGACAAACTGTATTAGGGATAATTTGTCCTTTGCCTTGTTGGACGAGATACTCTTCGAATTTCTAGCCACTGTCGACAGGCAATCCCGCTTCGAAACTTTCATCAAATGCGCGCTTGCATATTCGGCGCCCAATCCATACATACCTGAAGATAGATTGAGCGAAGCCGTGCCTCCCGAAATGTTCTATGGCAGGGAGAGCATTGCTGCTGGTATTGAGTACGGAAGCACGCATTTTCTCTTTGGTGGGCGCCAAGTGGGCAAAACGGCTCTATTGCGGCATATTCGTCGACGGGGGAACGATCGTGAAGGGAGGCGCTTCACTTGGTTTATTGACCTAAAGGCCGAAGGATATATATCTGGAGCCCCTGACAAAGATCCGATGGCCGTGTGGGAGATGTTGCTCCGACTCTTCAAGGAAGACGGCTTGTTAGGAGAGGATCCGTCAGAAGTACCTTCAGAATCTATTCCTGGGCTCTTGGGAGGGACTATTCAACAGGATGGCAGGTTTAGAGTGCTTATTCTGCTTGATGAATCCGACAGATTCCTGGAATTAGATATGGACTCAGGCTCACGAGTCGTCGAAGCTATGAGATCTCTGATGAGGGATACGAATGATCGCTTCAAGGTCGTATTCGCCGGACTTCACAGGGTTCAAAGGTTCGCACTCACGCGTCGAGAGAATACACCCTTCTATAGCTTCGGATTTGATCCTAGCACTCCAAGGCGTGGCGGTCTTGGCCCTTTCAAATACGACGAAGCACAACGGCTTGTCGTCGAACCCATGCGAGCGATAGGGATAGAGTTTGAAAGTCCTCTTCTTGTAGATACAATTCTGACGCACACGGAATGCCATCCTGCGGAAATTCAGTTCTTCTGTCATCGCCTTGTGGCGTTATTGCGAGAGAGCGGGATCTTGGATACTCCGCCATACTCAATCCGGCAAAATCACGTGGACGAAGTTGCGAATAGCGAGCATATTCGCAAAGGGATTCGCCGCAGGTATGAAGTAACTTTTGAATTGGATGAACGTTATCGGGCCATTAGTCTGTCCATGATACATCACTATCATGGTCCTGAGTCCCCGGCTCTTGAACCACTATCTGTTAGCGCCGTCAGAGATCTGGTGCGTGATCTAATACAAAATGACCAGATATGGGACAATTTCGACGAAAGTAAACTCAGCGACGTAGAATTGGAATCGTTGCTCAATGAACTCGTTGGCTTGGGCATTCTTGTAAAGCACGGTACGGGGTATCGCGTGCGCAGCCAAAGAATTGCGCGAGTTTTCGGACGTTCTGAAGATGTCATTGATGAGATAGTGAAGATTTCAGAGGGTCGGTAACGAATCCTGAAGGCTCAATGTAATGAGGATAGAAGATACAGTCTTGGCGCTGCCATCGGTGCGTCGATTCATAGACGACATCTGTAACGCCTCTCGAACCAGATCAGTTGTGGCGCTGATACCCGATACGATAAGTCGAGTCATGGTTGCCAGGCTAATTTCCAATAGGCTTGAGGTCCTGCGAAGACCTGCAAATGGGGCTTGGAGAGATATTCGGTACGCGGGAGAGCAATTTCCGGCATTGTCGATTGCTGATCAATTGGACATTCAATGGCCGTCGCCGCTTGCTGTTAGAAACGTTCGCAACCTTTTGCGATGTGAAGATTTGCCTGACCTCCTTCATATTCGTGACTTCAGCACTAGAGACACCAGAAACGCGGCATCACGCCTACGTTGGCTGGGCCTCATTCAAGAATGGATTGAGGAAAGCAGAAACGACGCAGGTCTCGCCGCCGGGTCTGTACCTAAACTGTGTCTCGTCGCTAAATTGAGGGACTTCGATTTCAAGCCGCCTGAAGAACGGGACGGGTTATCGATTTACTGGTGGTGGGGCTTCCCTTCATCTCTGGAGGTGAGATTGGCGTGTAGATTTGATGGCCAGAAAGTTGCTGCTGACGAAGCCGCGAACAGATGGCGTGAACAGGTATTGCCGGCTATCGTCGGCACGGATTTTGATCTGGCTGAACACCTTTGGGATTCCGTTTTAGAATCTACGGATGAAGTGATTCGAACTTTGGAAGAGTATGCTCTTCTTAAGGGCTTGTCTTCGCCACCCGACCAACAGATGTATGAATTCAACGTGCCACGTTCGTCATCGTCTCCTCCATCAACTATCCGAGAGCAATGGGGTAGTGGGAATATTTTGTCTACTCCTGAGTACGGTGCCGAGTATCACCCGGCCTTACTCGCGCACTCCGGGCGTAGAATCGATGTTGAACAAAGACTCTGGCGGGGTCAATCTGAATTGCTGTTGCCTATTCTGAATTACGTCAGAATCAGAATATGCGACATATTGACGGAGAGTTTTGGGAAAGACTGGCCGATAAACCCTCAGAGCCCTCAGACAGACTACGAACTTAAAGCTGTGGCGGACAATCCCCGAGGCGCCGAATTTGGACATATCGAATACCTGTTGAAATACGAACAGAAATTTAGAAACAAGTCCGACCTGTTGGGAATCGTGTCATTGAGTAGGACGTTGCGCAATGAGATAGCCCATTACCGCCTTGTGCCTTTCAAGGCATTTGAAAGCTTGTGGAAAGAGATGGAAAGATTGGAATTAACCTAAATCGTCATACGCGGCGGACGCTAATCAAGGGGCAAGAACCCCGCAGAATAGGCTAAAGAAGTATTTCATTAGGTGCTGTCCCGCGATGCTTTGGCTCCAATGCGAATGAAATTTTAGAAGGGCATCGCTTCTGAGTGTAAGGTAGGTAAGAGCAAGAAGGAACGAACCGATCAGAATGGTGTTAGCTGTGAAAGCGAGGCTTGGTTGAATTTTCTTTTGCAAGTCACAGTACCGCCGCGAGACTCCCCGTCGGGTCCGGCACAAGCTCCAGATAGTTGCGACTCGCCCCTCTCCCCGAAACTCCAAAATGACATCTCTGCAGCTCTTTATCAACATACAAAGTAGTTGATGGAGATGCCGTTCATCAGCAGGTGCCGTGCGTAGCTGTGACGCAGCGTATGCGTCCCGACTCGTTTCCCTCGCGCAAGTGCGTCCAGCTCCTCGGCGCGTCTCACTGAGGCGTGCATCCTCGGAACACGCTCGCGACAGAAGTTCCCGGTTCACCTGGCCTGCATGTCCCCACCGGAAGATGCGCAGGGATGTCCCTAGGGTGGACGGTGCCTTAACCGTACAGCCCAGCACTCGTGCGGTTCCGCTACAATGCAGTGAGTCGGCATCATCGATGCAGTCTCCGCCGGCTAGCGCCGATGCCACAAAGGTCAGCATATTGTCCCCGGGGCTCGCCCGACCCGGCGCATCCCTCAGGTAAAGGCGGCTATTGGCCAATTCACCAAGGCCCATTCGCGCGAAAGGGCGACCGGTAGGATCAGCCCGGCATTGGCCACCAGGCAGGGATCGTCGAAGGCTTTGTGGATGCGGTCGAGGTCGTTGCATGGTAGCATCTTTTTGGTGCCCCTTGTTTGGGGTCGGCCTGTTGTATTCCAAACTATTATCCCACAGGCAACGGAGCACTTTCTTGCGTCCTCGCCATCCTCACAATCTTTTCGGTGGATTGGGGCTCAGGCTGTGCTTCACCGAAACCGAGGGGAACGTCGTCATAGGTTAGCTTTTTGATAGGGCTAAGAAGTGAGTACTTCATGGTGGCATTCTGTACTAACCGCTATATGAGCAATCTCTAAACTAAAAAGGAAGGAACCACCGAACTATGAGCTCATTAGACATGTCGCAATCGCAATTCTGTGAATCTACTGAAAGCAACATAAGGTTATTGGCACCCGCGGGCTGTGGCAAGACCATTTCATTGCTTCATCGTTGCCGTAGCCTTGTATCTCAAGCATCAGGCAATCCGCGCTTCCTAATGATCACATTCACAAACGCGGCTGCTGAGGAGATCAAGGACCGTCAAGTGAACGACCCCGATTTTGAGTGTCTCCGAGATAGAGTCACGGTTAATACACTAAATGCCTACGGTTGGCGTCGCATTCGTAACAGTAACCGCGTAAGTAATGCCGAATTGCTTACTAATGGGACGAAGCGGCACTTTGCAGTACTCAACCAGCTGCGTCCAGTGTGGATCGGTAAATCGCATATAGAACCAGTTGTTACAACACGTGGACGGAATGCCCGAACACTCTTGGACGTTATGGATAATCTGAAATCAATGGGCTTCGATCATACCCTTGACACTAATATGGACAAGTTCTTAGAGCGAATCCGAAACTTGGAGATGCAGGGCGCATCTTGGCGGATAGACGAACAATTCGAACTACTCACCGGAATGGGAATTCTAGACGCTCATGACCGAGTCGATAATCGTCGGACATCAGGAGATAATCGAGCCTTCTACAACAGATTCTTCACATTCTGGCGCGAAGCCACATCTAGCCTATTAGCGCAGTCGACCTTTACCTTCGAGGACCAGAAGTATTGGTCATACCTGGACCTTAGGTCTCCTGGGCCTGACGGAAAATCCAAACCGTACATCTATGGCGCTGCTCGATATGACCACATATTGGTTGACGAGTTTCAAGACATCAACCCTTTGGATTTGGCGTTAATCAAGGTCATAGTTGAGCGCAATCAATCGACCCTTACAATCGTTGGGGATGATGACCAGGCCATATATGAGTGGCGCGGCGCAAGTCCGGAGTACATACTACAACCGCAACAATACTTCGGTGCTCAATTCAAAGACTATCAACTTGAGACAAACTACAGGTCCCCGACGAACATAGTCAATCATTCCCAAAATCTGATCTCGCACAACAAGAATCGAGTCATCAAGAAAGTGAAAGCTGCCGAAAACGCCGGCACTGCTGAGATCAGTGTCATGGCGATTGACAGCATTAGCGACCGTTTGCGATATGTGACTGACATTGTGCGGAACACAGAATACCCTGGCAAAGTCGCTGTGATTGGGCACAGACGCAGTCATCTGATTCCATACGAGATTTACTTCGCGTCTGATGGCGCTCCTTTCAAGACTGCCGCCGATTTGGACATCTTCAGCGCCAAAGCGTTTGACGATTTCACGGACCTTCTAGGTGTCTGGAGTCGATCTGCTGACAGGACTCGTCCAGGGCAAGCGGTGAATGACGCATTAGCAATCTGCAATCTCATTAAGAGATTTCCATTGAATAGGAGAGACTCTCCCAATTTGACGAGACATCTACAACGAGAACGTCCAAGGACTACGTACGAAGCAGTCCAAGCTATTGCGGACTATACGGGAACTTCTTTGAGTGGGAAGAGCCATACCGACCTCCACAAAACTGCACAGGCGTTTCTGAGTGCAGATGATCTCAAGCAGGCTATCGAGGTGATTGACAAAGAATTCGCCGGACTTCGTTTCGACCTAGATAAACAAGAGGAAAGTATCTGGCACACTGATCCGCCTCTACGCCAACTTGCAGAGATTGCGGAGACCGAGGGGTATGACGCAGACGACTTGATCGACAGAATTGAGACTGCTAAGGCACAGATCCAAGAGTATCGAGACTTGGAGGAGGGCGCTCAGGATAATTCGACACTGCGCGTTTGGGAAAGGCCACTACATCTAATGACGGCTTGGCGAGCAAAAGGAAAGGAATTTGAGACAGTTATATTGCTCGATACGGTTCAAGATGTCTGGCCTGACTACCGCAAAGCAAAAAGCGAGAGGGGAATTGAGGAAGAAAGGCGATTGTTTTATGTGGCTTTCACAAGGGCACAGCAACGAGTTATCATGTTGACAAAAACGGGAGCCGCAATAAGCCCATTCGTGAATGAATTGGACTTGCCTAGCGACTAGTATTTGATAATCCACGCCGACACTCATAAGAAGACGGTGTACCGCGGTGCTTATGATGCCTCGGCCTTCTTCTCTAGTCCTCTATATGGTTGCATGCTCGTATTGACCTTAACTCCGCGGAAAGTCAACCGCGTCGATTGAACGATAAACGGTAGGAGCCTTTCAATTTCATCAATAGAATTTACAATAGGATTTGAGGGCTGGGGACAGATGTTTCCGTTTCCCGACTACAAACGGTTCCACCCCAATCAGGAAGAGGCTGAAGCGGAAGCCAACCGAGTCCTGAATCTCTTGCCGCAGTTTCGGATTGACAACGAAGCGTACGAGAAATTGATTCAAGAGCATATGGGGATGTCATTTCCTCCGAGGCCAGACAGAGCGTACATTATTCCGTCCCCTTTCAAAGTTCCCCAGTTAACAACTCCACTTTCAATGAAGGTGATAGAGGGCCCGTCAGAATAATGGATCGTTCTAGCGGGAAAGGCAAACTTTCCGACTCCTTAGGGACAAATACCAGAAGCGACTGCGTTGGTGACAGTCTTTCCTGAAACATTGGGAAGCAGGCTACATAGTCTGTGTCCATCCCAGTCTGTGTCCATCCCAAGGTATTCCTTTACGCGGCACTGGACCTTGCTTTTGCCTTCAATTGTCTTCTATGCAGGCCACTTTGACAGTGATGTGTCTGGCTTGGCAGTAGCATCCTCTAAGACTCAGGGCACCATCGCCAAGCTCCCCGTCGGATCTGGCACAAGCTCCAAGTAGATCAATGTCGTCTGGATCGACGAGTGTCCCAACCAGCGGGAGAGGTAATTGATCGGAATGCCGTTCATCAGCAGGTGACGGGCGTAGCTATGACGCAGCGTGTGCGTCCCGACCCGCTTCCCCGGCACAATCGCGCCCAGTTCCTCGGCACGCTTCACCGCGGCCTGCACCCAGCGCCAGGCTGTCGCCGGGTGAGCGTCTACGATTATTCCCTGGCTGATGTCCCCGTAGGCCAGTGCGCTGCCCAGTGCGCCGTGCAGCTCCGGATGCACCGGCACCATCCGCGTCTTGCCGCCCTTCCCAGATCGCACCCTGATTGTCGGACTGGGCGTGTCGAGGGGCAGGTCCCGCACTTCGAGAACCAATGCCTCCGACACACGGAGACCGGCCCGCCACTGCTCCAGCATCAACAGCTTCGCCTTTGGGTTTGGCGCTGCTCTGATGATGGCGTTCACCTCGTCGGGTTCGAGGTACTCCGGTATGCGCTTCTGGCGCTTGGGATCTGCACCATCGGGCGTCTTGGGATAGCGCCCGCGGGGCCTACGCCGGCGGGGGATTGCGGCAGAAGATTCAGTAGTCACGTCGAATGTGTTGCCCGCATTCGTGATTATCATCGTTTGTGATGCCGTACGCTCCTGCAGCGCGCAGGACCTGTCATTCGTAGGCCCACCTCGGCCCGCCGTCGCGCAGGTCGGCGCAGGTCCTCGGTATTTTCAGGCTCTTTCCCATCACAAATCGTGATAATCGCCGCTGACGCCAGTTGCAAGTCATGCCCATCGCATAAGTTGCTCTAATGCAACGCTGCGGGGCGCTTGTCGATACAATCGCTGCAGAGCCAGATACCACGAGGCGTTCCATCCGGCCGCTGCTCGAAGAATTGGAAACACCATCCGCGCTTGCGGCAGTCCGAGCAGTCGGTGATTCGTCTTGTCTGGCGTTTCATAACCGTGCCCTGCTGTGGAATCTGCGATGGCGGGCCACGGCTTGTGTGGTCATCCGGATAACACCTTGATTCAGCGCAACATTCTCTCCAGAAGCGGAGGCCCGGCAATAGCCTGATTTCGTAATTCGGCGCTTACTCATCTAGTAGTAGATGTACTTACCCCTGCCGTACTTGATGTATCGTCGCCTGCCACTCCCCTTGACGATCCCAAGCAATCCGATGACGGCCATGATTATCCCAATGACCAACATCACCGTTCCACCAGACCAGATGAGCCAGTGCAAAAACCACAGGAGAGGGACGACCTTCATCACGACACCCATCACGGCAACGGCAATTCCCGTTGTCAGCAGCGCCACTCCGATTACCCTGCCCACCAGGTCTCCAAAGATCATGGGAGATCCGCCGACCACCGCCGCCGCAATTCCACTGAAGATGAACAGATTCGCCGGCCGGTCGATTAGGGACTGCATAAACCCCGACATGATAGACAAGCCCACCAGGGCCAGCATGATTCCCGTCACCGTCAATCTGAGCAAAGCCGAACTTCCTCACCGGTATCGTAAAAGACTCACACTAGGATTTTATCACGGCGGTTCTGGTGGTCATTCGGGCAGCCGGACTTTTGACGCAAGACTTATACCGATACATCCTTGCAAATCAGTGGTAGGTTGTCCAACTTAAGGGGGTGTGCCAGGTAGGGAGGGTGGCCGTGGATGCAAGCTTTTCGTGTATTTCCTTGCATCAGGTTTGAGAGGAATTTTGCGGGCGAGGAAGCGTGTCCAACGGACTATAGGCGAGAGAGGGAAGAGTCCTACTCGCCACACAGGCGTCGAAGCTCGGCCTCAAGCTCGGCCATACGAGCCTCGGCAGCCAGGCGAGCAGTTTCTTCCTCTTCGGCGCGACTCTCAGCAGCCAGACGGCCGCTCCGCTCTTCTTCGGCACGGGCCTGAGCAGCCAGACGACCGCCCCGCTCTTCCTCCGCCCTTGCACGCTCCTCCTCTCGCCTCAGAAGCCAGCTCTCCGCAGCAGGGTCCCAGAAGCGCAAGTCTCCGTCCGTCCACCACAAGTCCAGGCTCAGTGCCTCACTGTGCGTCCACACCCGACCATCATCCTCACGGCGCATCTCCAGACGGCGGTACTCTCCGTCCACCAGGCGCTCACCCACCAGAGGCTCGCCGTAGAACTCTCCACCCGTGGCGTCAAACCGCCAGTACTCCGCAACGCCAAGCTCGGCGTACAACTCGCGCTTTCTACCCATATCAGTCGCAGCCGTGCTCGGAGAACCTATCTCCAGGATGAAGTCAGGTGCCTTGCCAACCTCCCACAGCAGATAAGTGTTGTTCCCCTGAAGCGACAGCGAATGGAGAGCGGCCTCCGTCAGCCCGAACACCACGTAGCAGTCAGGAGAGAACGAGCGGCGGGGGTTGCCCTCGACGTAGTAGATGAAGGTGTCGCCGTTCACGTTGACGCCCGGGACTTCGCTGAAATGGTCGTCAAGGTCGCGCACTATCCTGCGGTAGATCGGCGCTTGGTACTCTCCGTCAGGCAATGGCATACCGTCCGTTTCGGGATAGACTATGGCGGGAGCGGACCTGGTAGTCATGAACTTCTCCTTGCTCAGTCCGATTCTACCACAGACGAAATATGCGATGAGGGGACTTCAACTCAAGAGTGAAGGCTGGCACGCTCACTACCATCGGCGGTTGCTATCCAGCAGGACGGCTTCTACCAGCGCGGCACGATCCTCCCTGAGTTGATCGTATGCCTCGGATACTTCAAGAGGTTGTCGCTCACCACCGGTCGCAAACGCCGTAAGTCGATATATCCTGTGCTCCCTCGGGTCCGGCTGACACCGCACGAGTACATCAAAGCCTCCGGGGCCGAAGGGGACTCGGACGATGCGAGCGATGTCGTACCTATCGAATACTGGCACGCTTGTATCCCCTTCCGCCTCCTTCAGAAATCTCAAGTAGGCTTGGTTCCAGAAGCGTTGAGTGAGGCCGGCCTCGCGCGCGATGTCGTTGATGAAGAAATCGTGGCGAGTGTTGGAGTCGGTTTCGGGCATGCTGTTTTCCCTTGCGACTTACCCAGGCTCTGGTACGTTAATTGACTGTCAGTGGACTGCATTCCACCTCGTAGCACAGGATGACAGTACGTGGCGACTACGATGGCTGGCCTTAGAATCCCAGAAGGGAAGGCGGGGACGCTCGTAGTTGGCGCTCTACTATATTACTGCTGGCTCAAGACGATTATAAGCCTTGCGGCAACCTGATCTCAACGCAACAGATTGCCGTATTTTCTTGCATTCGGCTTTGTGTTGCGAAACGCTTTTTGCTCGTAGCGTCCAAGCAGTGGGGTGGCGATCGATAGAAGCCTGTGGAGTTTGGAAAGGGGATACTCTTCTGTCTTGGCAGAGCGAACAGAGAGAAGAACTTATGGTGGCTCAATTCGTTCACCTCGCCCTCACCCATAACCCTCTCCCAGAATGAGAGGGAACAGGCCGTTATCTTATGCCACTCACCGTGAGTGTGAAACTGCCCGTGGCGCGTGAATTGTAAGTAGTCGCCTCTAAAGTGTAGTCGCCGGCCGCGAGTGACTTGGTTATGCATGAGTCGTACTCTTCGAGGGTGCCGTCGTTGGCGCAAGCGTCGGTGTCTTGATGGTTGCCGTGGTCGTCGTTATAGTGGCGCATATCCAGCGCCCCTATCTCGGCGACATTCGTTCCCTTGCCCTCCAGCAGGTATAGGAATGTGTCCTGGTCATCGGAATCGAGTGTGACCGTCACATTGGCAGGTGCGGTGAGCGTGAAAGTGTAATACAGGGCGTAGTGAGGGCCGTTGCCTCTGCCACTGTCGATAAGCATGTGGCGGCTGGTGACCGATTCGCAGTCTGCATCCCAGCTGCCATCATTGCTGGCGGAATTGGTGACCTCATCGATGCACCTGTCGTTGGGTGTCGGTGTGGGCACGACAGGTGTATGCGTAGGTTCCCCTTGCATGGGTGTCGGTGTGGGAACCACTGGTACGGGCGTCGGCGTGGGGCTCGATGCATCCGTTTCCAATGCGGCTATTCTGCTCTCCAGTGCGGAGATAAGTCCTTGTAGCGTCGCCAGCAGACTTTCGATCACGCCCAGTCTGTTGAGAACATCATCGGGAACGGTAGGCGGTATGGGCGTGGCGGTGGGTGTTGGAGTGGCGATAGGCGGTGGCGTGGCGGTGGGATGTGGTGGCGGTGTGGGATTAGGTGTAGTGTCTGCCGCGTCGCAGAGGGGCAAGCCTAGCGAGCCGAAGTCGTGATCGCCGACATCACGCAAGGCCACGGGTATGCATCCCGTCAACTGGTTGCCACTTAGCATCAATATCCACAGATTGGCAAGGTTGCCCAGTTCGGGCGGTATGCTGCCTGTCAGTTGATTCTCATTAAGATACAATATCCACAGATTGGCAAGGTTGCCTAGTTCGGGCGGTATGCTGCCTGTCAGTTGATTCTCATTAAGATACAACTTCCTCAGATTGGCAAGGTTGCCCAGTTCGGGCGGTATGCTGCCTGTCAGTTGATTCCTACTAAGATCCAACTCATCCAGATTGGCAAGGTTGCCCAGTTCGGGCGGTATGCTGCCTGTCAGTTGATTCCTACTAAGATCCAACTCATCCAGATTGGCAAGGTTGCTCAGTTCAGGCGGGACGCTGCCGGTTAGCCCATCGTTATGTAGACGCAATCTGACTACCCTATTCCGAAAGTAAGAGCCTACCAGTGTTGACTCTGAGGTTATGCCTTCCCAGTCATGTATTGAGGTGTCGGGAGACCAGTTGAGGGGCGGGTCAGCGGCGAAGGCGTCTCTCACGGCGAGGAGCGCGGCGCAGTCTGCGACCAGGCCGGGATTGCTCTGCGGGTTCGGCACGGCGATGCCGTTGGAGCATTGTGTGGTGTAGTCGGGCTGCTGCGCGATGACGGTGCGCGGCTCAGGGGATGCCAAGAGCAGCAGGCTCAATACGGCAACAGCAAGAAATGATACCAGTGTGGTTTTCGATGTGAAGCTCAAGGAAGATGCCCCTTTGTGGTGAAGGTTTGATGAATGGATTTACGGCATTTCTTTGCATAGCGTCCTACTTTTTGAGTAGTGGAACCAAGAATATCGTAAAGTCACGAAAGTCTATCATTTCCGCGCTCGATGTACGACAACAACAACGGCAGGGTCACCTACGCTGAGGCGCGAAATCTCAACATTGTGTGCGAGTGAGAGAGGGCTTTTGCTCGTGCCTTTCCGACTCTCCCTTTTCTTCTAGGATTCGCCGGGCCGCCGCAAGGTCATCATCCTTCAGTTCTCTGGCTTCTCCAAAGTCGGGCGCTTCCGGGGCGAAATACGCCACCGGCCCATCGGCGAACTCGTAGATTGTCGTCGC
>MPND01000143.1 GCA_002238855.1 SAR202 cluster bacterium bin90 | reverse complement strand
AACGCTGTTGATGGCCGCCACCCGATAGACCACTGACTTACCGGCCAGGGAACTGTGGGTGTCGGAGTAGTACGTCTTATCGTTGCGGGTGTTGGCAATCACATCTACCCACGTTGTGCCGGCGTCGGTCGAGCGCTGAATCTTGTAGCCCTCAATCGTGCTGTAGCCCACAACCGTGTCGCCGGTGGGCACCGTCCAGGCGAGTTCAACCGTCTGCGTTCCCACCGCCAACGCCGGATCGGTATCTGCCCAAGCCGGTGCTGGGGAAGGCACCCCTACCGGTGAAGTGGTCACGCTGACGACAGTAGAATACGGGCCTGTGCCTTCATCATTAGTGGCCGCAACTCGATAGTGCCGCGTAATCCCCTCAGTAACTGTAGATATGGCGGTGGTGGCGGTCTCGACGGCTGCGGTTCCAGGACAGCTATCGTCGGTTGGAAGATCGGTCCAAGTGTGCTCGCCATTCGCTGAACACTGAACCGTGTAGCCAGTGATCGCGGATTCGCCCTGCGACGACGGAGCGTCCCAGGCAAGATTGACCGTGGTGAAAACTGTATCACTCACAGTCGCCTTGAGCGCCCGGGGCGCGCTCGGCTGCGTGCCCGCCTTCGGAAGGGCCACGGGGGCGGTCGAGCTGTTGGCAGAGTAGATGCCCAAGCCAACGCTGTTGATGGCCGCCACCCGATAGACCACTGACTTACCGGCCAGGGAACTGTGGGTGTCGGAGTAGTACGTCTTATCGTTGCGGGTGTTGGCAATCACATCTACCCACGTTGTGCCGGCGTCGATCGAGCGCTGAATCTTGTAGCCCACGATCGTGCCGGCGGGCGCCGTCCAGTCGAGTTCAACCGTCTGCGTTCCCACCGCCAACACCGGACCGGTATCTGCCCAAGCCGGTGCGGCAGGCGGGGTAATAGCTTGTGGCTGCGGGGTAACCTCTTGCGCGAAGACTGGCTGGGCTGCGAGCAGCAAGCCGAAAGCCAGAAGGGCAAAAAAGGGCAGAATAAAACGAGGGGTTAAGAGATAAGTACTTCTCATGTATTCAATACATCCTTTCATTCAGTGATTGAGGAAATGTCTCCTTAAAATCCATTCCCGCCGCTCATGTTTGGATACTGGACTGCATGGTTCTTACTCCTGGGGCCACGACCACCAATTTGCGGCTGGATCTTCTCGCCTTGTCGAAGCAATCCTGAAGTCCACGCTGATGTCGCAAAAGCGCGATTGCTCATTCGTATGGCTAAAAACTGTATCGCGCCCATCTTACCTTTTCAAGGTTTTGTGCTGAACACATTCTTAATTTATTCCCAGATGCCTGCCAGATTACTTCCTGCGCAATAGAATAGACACGCCTCACACACAGGCACGCAGGGTCAACACTATAGGAGTTCTATTACGCGAGTATTACAGCGGGAGGCGATAAACCAGCGAGAATATTGAAAGCCAAGCGATTGTACAGGAAGTAACGCCGGACATATCCGGAACGCCGCGTGTGAAAGCCGTCGCGTATCATCTAAGGTTTAAGAACGGTTGAACCGTCCGCGTATGCGCGCGGCTTTCCGGGCGCACGGCGGGTACTCCGCCGTTGCTTATTCCATACTGACGCGCCCCGCGATGTCCGATTCTCCCGCGGAGGAGAGCAGCTGCGCCATTCCCCTCGTCAGTATGTTCCTTGCGGCATTTACGGTTGCTTGGGGTGTTAGTAACTGTTTCAGTCCGCAGCGGGATGAACAGTTGCCAACGGTCCAGTTCGCCCTTCATCCCCGATGGTTTCGCTCGTCGTCAGACGAACCAGAGCCTTCAAGTCCGGGCGCATTACGTCGGGGCCAACCGCCCCTAGCGCAAGCTTTTGCAGGTTGCGAGCCGCGTTCAGGTTTCGGTCATGAGTCACTCCACAGGCACCGCAGCGCCAGATGGGCTCCCTGCGAAGTTCGGCATTCACCTCTCCACAGGCATAGCACGTCTTGCTCGAAGGATAGAAGGCAGGGGCCTGTACCAGCTCCGTCCCGTACCATCTACACTTGTACTCCACCTTCCTGAGCAGTCCGCCGATGGCCGCATCCCTGATGGCCTGTGCCTGCCACCTGAGCTTGTCCATCCCGGACACGTTCAGTGTCTCGACCGCGAGCACGCGGTACTTCCGTGTGACGGCCCGCGATACGTGGTGATGAGCGTTGTTCCTAAGTCCGGTGATGCGACGCTGGCAACTGTCTATACGGCCCTGCGCTTCATGCCAGCCACGCGAACCGGTCTTCCTGCGAGACTGCGCTCTCTGCCAGCGTCGCAACTTCCCCAGGCTGCGTCTCAGGGCCCGCGGGTTCTCGTGCTCCGTTCCGTCAGATTCCATAGCAAGCGGACTGATACCCACGTCCAGGCCGCCGCACGACTGACGCTTCCGCTCCCGTGCCTTGTCCGGCACTCTCAGGCCCAGACTCGCGTACCACCGGCCATTGAGCCTCTTGAGCGTCACCTTCGAGACCACCGCGTCGCCTGGCAACCCGTGTCTGAGCCTCACGGACCCGATGTACGGCAACCGCAACCTGCGATGCCCGTCGTACCTGATCCTGTCCACACCGGAGGCCGCGAGGAACGACCCCGAGCCTGTCGCGCGTCGCGCGTGGAACCCGGGTCTGCCTGCCTCTCCCCTGAACCATTTGTCCATCGCGGCACGGAAGTTGTCACGCGCTCCCTCCGCCACGAACTTGCTCACCTCGGCGATGAACCTGAACTCGTCAGTGTCGTGCTTCAACTTGTTCAGCTCCCTGGCAAGCTCGTAACCGGACGGCCAGCGGCCCAATTGTGTTCGGGCCATTCGGCTGGCAGCAACGTGGATGTTGTAGACGGCTCTGCTTATCCCGATGCACCTGCCGGCGTACCGCTCCTGCCGGACAGTCAGGTGTACCGGTACCACCAGTCCCGACCTAATCACCCGCAGCCTCCAATGCACGCCTGGCACGGTTGCGAGCGGAGCGACCACCGTAGAGACGAGCACAGAACGATGTCATTATCTCGGTCATGTCTCGTACAAGGTCGGCGTCCACCTCGGTCTCGTCCACTACGATCAGTCCGCCGCCCCTGGCCCTCAACATGGCGTCCACCATCCCGACTCCGAACCGTGCCAGTCTGTCTCTGTGTTCCACCACAAGCCAGCCCACGTCAGGGTCAGACAACAGTGACAGCAACTTCTTCCGCCTGTCGTTCAGACCACTCGCCACTTCCTCGACCACCCTGTCCATCACAATCCCGTTCTCTCCGGCGTACTTCCAGAGCCTTGAGGACTGGCCTTCCAGAAGATGCTTTCTGTCAGAGGAAGATACCCGTGCATAACCGACTGTAAGAAGTTGCTTGTCCTCCGGCACTATCACGTACAGTATGCCGCCCACCTTCTCCACATTCAGGTCGGGAGGTAGCCGCCCTTCGTTGTACATCCGCCACGTGGAGATCCGGTTCAGGCCATACAGTCTGCCCCAGTCCGTGAGTCTCATTCGTTTGCGTACATCCATATACATATACTAACATAACAAGCTATCTGTTACAACGCATTGGGCCTGCGGCTGATGCGAATCTCGACTGGCTGCACATCCACCGGCACGCGTGTGTCCTTGAAACGCAGCAGGGGCAGGCCCTTGAGTTTCACCACACCTTTGCCGGTGCTGGCATCGACGCGCACGTCGCGGCTGTTGGTACACGTCAACCTTTTTTGCCGGCCTGTACAAAGCCGTCGCGTATCATCTAAGAATTAAGAACGCTACTGAATCGTCCGCGTATGCGCGCGGTTTTCCGGGCGCACGGCGAGTACTTACGCCGTTGCATTATTCCACACTGACGCGCCCCGCGATGTCCGATTCTCCCGCGGAGGGGAGCAGCTGCGCCATTCCCCTCGTCAGTATGTTCCTTGCTGCATTTATACTCCTGTTCAAGTCAGCGCCGCACGACTCGCATGAAAAACGCACTCTTCTGCCCTCGTCAGCCGTTTCAGCCTCACGAACAACTCCGCAAATGCTGCATGTTCGGGAGGTGAGGGCTGGGTCGACGCGCACAAACTGCATACCGGCTCCCTCCGCCTTGTATGCGAGTATCTGTGCCAGCTCTCCCCACGTCTGCTCGAGCATAGAGCGATTTGACGCTGTCTTTACGTAGACGGCAACGCCGGACATGTCCGGAACGCCGCGTGCGCTTGCAGTCAGTTTCTGGACCTCCAGGTCCTCGACCGCGAAGCAGTCGTACTTCTTCAGCAGCTGTGTAGTTATGCGATGCAGCTCGTTGCGATTCCGAACTTGCTCTCGGTTGCTGTGCCTTCGCAGCTGCGCGGCGACCTTCTCTCTGGACCTCGAGCCCATCTTCTGTCTCGCGGCCTTGCGCTGCAGTCTGCGACGTCTCTTGTTGTCCACGCGCCGGCGCTCTATCGTCGTGCCGTCCGAAAGTCCCCAGCGCACCCGGCTGAGACCTGCGTTCATGCCGACAGGGTTATTCGGCTGCGCGATCGGAGGGGCTGCCTCGAGATGGTTGAAGACAAGGTATAGATATACACCATTGGGCCTTCGGCTGATGCGAATTTCGACCGGCTGCACATCCACCGGCACTCGGCTGTCCTTGAAACGCAGCAGGGGCAGGCCCTTGATTCTCACCACACCTTTGCCGGTGCTGGCATCGACGCGCACGTCGCGGCTGTCGCCGGCATAGAGCTCCACCGTCTTCCAGCGCCTGGACGACTTGAAGCGTGGGTAACCCGGCGCTTCACCTGCCCGGATACGGCGATAAAATGACTCGAACGCCCTGTCAAGCCTTTTGAGAGTGCCGATCTGCACGCGCCTGTTGAGCGCGCCCTCGATTTCAGGGAAGTCCTTGCGGACCTCAGTAAGCGATCGGCTCTGGTCGACGTAGCGGATTTTCTTTCGATGCCCTTTCCAGGCCGTGGTTCGCTCCTCGAGCGCGGCGTTGTAGAGGAGACATTGCTGCATCAGCACCTCATCGAACCGGATGTGCCCTGTCCTGCTCAGGTACGCACGTGTGCGATAGGTGCGGATCAATTTCGGTCGTTTCGTCAATGGGTGAAAATTCCTACTCGCCGCGCAGGCGACGAAGTTCCTTTTCCAGCTCCGCCATACGAGACTCGGCGGCCAGGCGAGCCGCCTCTTCCTCTTCGGCACGGACTTCGGCAGTTCCACGAGCTGCCGCTTCCTCCTGAGCACGAGCCTCGGCAGCCCCAGCGCGAGCTTCAGCGGTTCCAGCACGAGCT
>MPND01000142.1 GCA_002238855.1 SAR202 cluster bacterium bin90 | reverse complement strand
CGGAGCGCGGCCAACGCCACCTTGGCCTTGAACCCCGGACTGTGCTTCTTCCTGCTCTGCTTCATTTGCCTGCTCCTCTCTTTTCGTACATTCTAGGAGTCAGACTCTCTCTTAGCCACCTGTCCGAATTATTGGGTCCACCTCATTATCCGGGTCGGGCTTAGGTTCACATACAACCTGGGCCTTATGAGCATAGTGCCATGTCCTCACCTCTCCCCTACGTGCGACCATCTCACCTTCACAATCCCCACACCGGTATGGCTTTGGCGCGTCGCGATTGTTGATGCTTTGCCGGATGCCCTCTGAGTCGAGGGCGTATGAATATAGGACATTGCTCATTCTGCCACCGAATTGTGAAAACCCCTAAAGGCCCTAGCCCGACCGAGCCGGCAGAATATGCGTGCGTCGGATTTGCCGTCTCAGATTTAGATCTCTTAAAGTCTGGGTAACAATTGCATTCAACTTTTCCGGGCAAAAGGCCAGCCTCTTTTGTGTCATAAGTATAGCGAATTGGTATAAAAGGAAGCGTGAACGCCACGAAACACTGGGGCAAGAAGAGCAATTTGCTGTTTCCGGTTGCGCCGTATCTCCCTGGAGCGAGGTCAATGGCGGTGAGACTTGACGAGCCGACCATCGGCTCCATGTGGACGAACGCGAGAGCCAGATTGAAGGATGGCAAAGAAGCTGATCATGAAAAGGCGCTGTGCGTGTATCTGAACTCAACGATTGGGGTACTGTCGATGCTTGGCAGCTTCAAGCGCATGGGACTGCTGTTCCGACTCGAATCAACGGAAACTGACCTACTAGGACTGCCTGTACCGGATTTTGTGAAAATAGATGGCGCACTGGAGGGTCTGGCAGCGGCGTTCGACGAGCTTGGCGAGTGTGAACTGTCGCCGCTGCCCGAATCGGGAAATTGCTCAGTGCGGCGTGCCATAGACCGCGCCGTATGCGAAGCTCTCGACATAAGCGAAGAATTGATCCACCGTATACGCTCGCACCTCGTCCGCGAGCCGTCGATAACCGGGAAGCGCTATCAGATAGAGGAAGGGCAGTTGCCATTGCTATAACTGGTCCCGAAGGAGTAGCTTGTCAACTGAGGCAGCGGCAGGAAGTCGTACCTGGACGGCGACGAGAGTACTCTCCTGGGGTGGAAGTGGAACCGGACTGCCTCAGCACGGCGAAGGATGTCAGGGACTACATCTAGACGCAGTGCGGCGTGAGATACACGACGCCTGGAGTATACAGTCTGTTAAGGCGACTGAAGTGAAGCATCGCCACATTACACGACCCGCGAAATGTCGCGGGTGAACCAGTCACGAAAATCGGAGTCACTATAAAATTGACCAAAGGCCTCTGCGCCACAGTCAGCAAGATTGAGAATAGCGTCTTTAATCGCTTCCTGTAACTCCACCCCGGCATTCTCAGGGTCGGCATCCCGCTTCGCATCCTTGTACGCTTCATTCTTGTTGATCAAATTGGGAACCGCCCTGACTATTCTGTCGGCAAGATCCTCATCCATTCTCAGCCGCCGCCACGCTCGCTAGAATCGAGCGTGGCGGTTTAGTTTCATAAGTCCATTTCGGTTCAATCTACTTTCATTTGACTAGAGGGTGCCAGAGTTTTGGCTGACTGCCCCATAGACTGCGTGGTTGCGTTGCTGGATGTGATTGTTAACGTGAAGTCACCGAGCGTTTCCGTTCGGTAAGTGGTTATGATTACGCTGTAGAACTGGTTGGCGGATGCGTCCCAGCGCAGGCTTGAGTTGGTGTTCCCGTCCTCAATGTCATCGTTGATGTTGACCGTCTCCCACTCTTCTTCCTGTGCGTTCCATTCCAGCAGAAGCAGGATGGTGTCCGTTTCCGAGTCTGTCTGCGCGGTTATGGTTGTGTTGGAGAACGGGAAGAATGTCGCGCTTCTAACGTATCTGTTCCCGAGTGGATACGAAGCGTCGTTGAAATTGTTCAGGTTCCAATCGACTAGGCACTCCGTATTCGTTATCCAGGATGAATTCTTGGTGATTGGGAATGTGAATGTCTCTTCTGTGATGAGTTCGCACGGGCTTGGCGTCGGTGTTGCCGTCGGTTCGACGGTCGGCAGGGGCGTTGCGCTTGGCATAGGCGTGCTGTCAGGTGGTGGGGTTGCTGTTGGGGGAATGGTCGGTGTCGGAACAGGGGTTGATGGCGCAGGTGTCGAGGTGGGAACCGGGGTTGTTTCGGTAGATGATTCCAACGAGGCAACTCTTAACGTCAGCGCATTGACGCTGTTTGTGAGCCCAGTTACGAGATTTCTCAGTGCTGTTATTGCGCTCTCGAGCGCGGTTATGCGCCGAACCGCGTCTTGGAGTTCCGTGTTGTCGGGCGCAGGCGTCGCCGTTGGGACTGCTGTTGATTGCGGCGTTGCAGTTGGCTCCACGGTCGGGACGGGAGTTACAGTCGGCTCTATAGTCGGCGTCGGTACTGCTGTTGCTCGCAACGACCAGTACCACAATCCATTGATGTGAGTGCGATCGGTTAAGTCGAGAGCACTGTAATCTCCGTAAAGAAGAAGCGAGTCAAGGTCTGAGATTAAGACTTCAAAACACACTTTGCCGGTTAAGGCCCCGCCTGGGAATATATCCCTTGCATTATCCCATCTGTCTGGCAAACCATTGTTTCTGCAAGAACCGTTAGCATCCGTAGTATCTTGTGCTACCAAAGAATTCCCAACTGTTCCTATCTTATTCGTGACACGAGTGTGAAATTCGGCTGGCGATGAACCTCTATTACGAACAGAAATCTCTATTGTGATATATCGATTTCCCGTATCGGGGGGACTTGCGAATTGATTCACTGCTTGTATTTCGGGCCAAGCATCCCAGTCCACCGATAGCACCTTCAGCTCCCAAGGCGAACTCGGCGCTCGGAAATACTGGTTCATTGGAACAGGATTTTCTCTTGTTCCAAGATTGCTTTGCGCGAACGCGCCGGTAGTCTCTCCGCTTGCCGCTAGCGCAACCCACAGAAACGCGGCGGCCGCGACGCCGAGAAATCCTGTTATTGACACTCGTTTCATAGTTTTTTGCCTCCCATTTTCACTTCTAGAACGTGAAAATACACCGCACCCGGTTCTGTCGGGCGAAGGCGTTTCCCTTGCGGGTTATAATTCAGTGACACCAGGCCGACCGGAGTGGATTGTAACACACCGTAGTTTCGTGAAATTGCTGTGCTAATTGGAGGTGATTACTATGGTGACGCCGAATTTGACTTAATGATTCTGTTAGTCTTCTGCGGGAAGTAGGGAAGAGGGAATCGCGTATTCAAACGTCTAGGAGTATAGGTCATGGATATGGATGTTGCTCTTATCACTGGAATTGTCACCTTAGTCGCTCTTATCACCGGAATTATTGGCTCCCTATTAGGGGCGTTCAACACATGGCAAAATTGGGAGAAAGGGAGGGTTCGACTAAAAGTTTCGGAAAGCGTAGAACTGATCTTTGCCGACGGGACAAAAATTGCTGTGCCATTGAATCGAGTGAAGCAAGTTGAGAATGTTGATTTTATGCGGGAGATCGAAAGAAAGAAAGAATTGCCAACTCAGGAGTTACTCCGTATAGAGGTAGTCAATTTAAGTGGCTTTCCAGTTATGTTGTCAATGTCACATATATTAGATTCAGGGACAAGAGACGTGATTAGCCATCGCTGTACAGAACGCAAATACCCACTGCCCTTTCGGTTGGAATCACGCGAAATGTATGAGCGGAAATATCCTATCGCCGACAAATTATGGATGGAATGGAAGAAAGAGAAGTTCACTAACGTACTTGTCGAAACACAATGTGGGACAAGGAAAGTTTCTTCTTTACCGCTAAGCGACATTCTGCAATCATTAGAACCTTTTCGTTTGTCGAGAAACCGCGCCCAAGACGGCAACAGATAGGACAAGATGTCTCAGTTAGGCCCTTTTCACTACTCGCCGCCGCATTGATGCCACCAGTTCACAGAAAGTTGACACTTGCATATTTTGCTCCGCCCTTAACATGGGACTCATTGTGCTAAACATCGAACTGGCATCCCTAGCCGACTAAGAGCGGACTTTCTGTGCAAAACGACCTAGGCATTACTCAAGAAAGAATATCAACAGCATGGCTTTGAACGAGGTAGCTGATGTAATTGGGCACGGTGCCGTATTGGGTGTCGTACTGTGCATCCTCATGGCGTGTGGAGCATGTGTCTGCTGGTGTGCGGGATGGGTGCTGACACGCCTGGGTGAGCTGTTGATGTTCATAGGAGCGGCACCGGTGGTTCTGCTCAATGAGACTGACCATATGCATAAATCGCTTCCAATGCCCCGTCCGACTCGTTCGCGATTTGTCCAAAACCAAACTCTTGTCCAAACCTACGTTTTTGTGTCATAAGTAAAACGAATTGGTATTACACGCTGTCGCTGTGACGGCGTGGGTTCTTCATTTTGCGACGCAGGGCATTCCGTCACCTCTTTTGTGTCATAAGTAAAGCGAGTTGGTATAAGCCCTACCGCGGAGCAGGCTCCAGGCTGCACGGCAGCGTGAACGCCAGCGCCCACCTGCGATGCCGCCCGAGTAGTTGTCGTGCTCTGTACCAGTCCAGCGAACATGCGGCCAGAAACTTCGCGAGTTTTCGGTCCTGCCGTGTCTTGCGCCGGTGACAGGACCGGCACAGCCAGCGTAGGTTGTCCGGTGTGAATGCCCTGAGCATCGCGGCTGGGCCGAGGGCGCGGGCTACATTTATCGCGAGCCGATGGTCCATCTCGTCAGACGGCTCGCCGCACATCTCGCAGAGCGTGTGCTGTATCTCCTCCGGATGTTGACCCGAAGCAACGCGGTAAGCGTTCAGGCAGTAGGGGTGCCAGCGCGTCCTGATATGCGCCGTCGGCTCATAGCACCAGCGACAGATGCCGTTGACCGGCGGTTCTTTCCAACTGGCCGTCCGGTTCACAAGGCGTCTGGGGTGGTCTGCCCGATGGCGTCTGTGGTGCAGCACGAGGCCCCGGAGTTGGCGTTGCCTGATGTGAGTCTTCATGTGCTGCCTCGACCGCTGAAATGGCGGTTTTACTGGAGCCTGTCGCCTGTCTATTATACCACAGGAACGCCTGTAATACGGCAGAACACAGGTACGCTATGGTATTATTGTCCTCACATTATTCGCTGGTTCCTTCTGCCGAGGCGGTTGCTTGAAGTCGTAGTCCCAAGGCGCGTACCACCTTCAGCACAGTGGAGAACTCAGGGTTTCCTTCTGCCGACAGAGATTTGTACAGGCCTTCCCGCCCTA
>MPND01000141.1 GCA_002238855.1 SAR202 cluster bacterium bin90 | reverse complement strand
CTGCGACAACTAGTAAGTTGACGCGACAGCCCGTTCATTGACGCGACAATTAGTTTTGCCGGTCTGCCTCATTCTCCGCCTGCCGATTCTGCGCCTCGCTGGTCCGGTAGCTCGGCAGGTCGAACTCCAATATGACCGAGTGATGCACGATCCTGTCTATCGCCGCTGCAGTCGCCATCGGGTTGGCGAAGATCTTCTCCCACTCCGAGAAGACCAGGTTTGAGGTGATGCCGAGGGAGCGGCGCTCGTAACGCTCGGCTATCAGGGTGAACAGCACCTCCGACTCCTCCGCACCCTGCGGCAGGTATCCCAGGTCGTCTATGACCAGCAGGTCGAAGTTATCGAGCTTCCTGAGCATCCGCGGCAGATCGAGGTCACGCCTCGCGGCGAGCATATCCTGCACGAGCCTGTACGCCGGGATGAACAGCACGGAGCGTCCGGACTGCACCAGCCTGTGCCCTATGGCGCATATCGCGTGCGTCTTGCCCGTGCCGGGCATCCCGAAGGCCAGTACGTTGACGCCCCTGTCCACGAAGTCGCCCTCTGCAAGCCTGACGAGCTGCTGCCTGAGCTTCACCGGAGCCCGCTCGTGCTCGAAGGTGTCCCACGTCTTGCCGGCTGGCAGCTTGGACGCCCGCCTCAGCCTGTCCACCCTGCGTATCCGCCTGTCCTCTGCCTCCTGCTCCAGTACCTGCATCAGTGTCGGCAAGGCCTCAGCGTGTCCTGCATCACTGAAGCGGTCCACTGTCTCAGTCGCAAGCGTCGGCAGCTTGAACTCCCGGCACAGCTCCCTGATCCGCTCTCCCACAGCGCTCGGTGCATAAGCGTCAGTCGTCATCGCGCACCTCCCGCGAGCAGCCCGTCGTACACGCCCAGGTCCACCTCGCCGGACAGCTCAAGTGCCGGTATCTCAGGAGACACCGGCGCGGCCAGCTCCCTCACCACCGCGTAGTCGAACCTCACCTGCGACTGTAGCAACCTCTTCAGCGCCCTCTCGACCTCGCATTCCATCGTCGTCGCGGCAAGGTGCAGGATGCGCACGTAGTCTACGTTGGCCCGCTCTCCCTTCCAGCCCCACATCGCGTCGTACGCCAGACGGAAGGTGTGGGTCGGGTACAACTGCTCCCTGAAGTGGTAGCGCGCGAACGCCCCTGGCTTGCGCACCAGAGACCCTATGATGTGGCGGTAGTCTATGCGCGCCTCGCCCTTACCCCGTATCCGCTCCATGCTCTCCACGAGGTGCCCCTTGTAGTACACCTCCACGTGGTCGGCGTACAGCCGCACGTCAACCATCACGCCTATCAGGCGCGACGGCACGGAGTATGTCCTGCTGTCCACCCTGATCGTGCTCCACTTGAGCACCCTGGCAGTGTAGCTTGCGTACTCGGGAACAGGAGCCGGTGGCAGCGCCCGCAGGTGCGGGTACTCACCTGCCAGCTTCTCCCTGACAAGCCTGTTGCGCTTGTCCACTATGCTCCTGACGAACTTCGCATACTGCTCCACCGACTCGAAGTCCGAACTGCCCCTGAGAACCAGCGCCTGCGCTAAGGAGTCCTTCAACCTGCGATGTCCCTGTTCCGCCACTCCGTTCTCGTGCGCACTGTACGAGTTGGTCTTGGTAGCCTTCAGTCCGTAATGGTCCAGTATCTCCTTGTAGCGCTCGTTGAAGTCCCGGCCCTTGCCGTCCTTCAGCTTGTGCGTCGCTGCACCCAGGTTGTCGCTTCTGACCACCTCCGGCACTGCACCCAACTCCCACAGCGCTCCCTGCAGTCCGCTCCTCAACGCCACGAAAGTCTCGCTGTAGCATATCCGCGCATACCGCCAGCCCGAGTGGCTCAGGATGAACTCGAACACCATATGATCGAACTGCTCTCCGCCTATCGTCACCTTCAGACTGTCGCAGTGCGTGAAGTCCATCTGCGCCTCACGCCCCGGAGGATGCTTCTGCTCGAAGTACACCTCGCGATCCGGCCCGTGCAGCGCGCGCCAGTCCCTTATTCGCCTCTGCAGCGTCCGCAGGTGCGTTGCGTTGAACCTGCCCGGATGACGCTCGTCCAGCCACTCCAGAACTGTCGGCGCTGCGAGTATCCTGTCCACGTCCGCCTCGAGCAATGACTCCACTTCCTCCACCCACACGCCGGCGAACGGGTCCGGCCTCGTACTCTTCCTTCTACTGTCCTTCTTCTCCGACGGCAGCGGTCCCTTATTCCAGTTCCGCACCGACCTCTCGCTCATGTCCGATGCCGCCGCCGCGGCCTGCTGTGTCTTGCCTTTCATCAGCTTCTGCCTCATCAATACTACCTGTCGATCGGTGAGCAATATTCCACCTCCTGGTGGATGATATTGCCCTACTACAACCGGCAAATTCTATTGTCGTGACCGGCAGATCTCATTGTCGCGTATCACCATTCCCCGGCGGCGAACCCTAATAATGCAGGACCTACACCAAGAACCTCCGCAGAATAGACACCTACGGAGGTTCTTCTCATTTCCGGAGCGTCAGGAGACCGAGATGATTCAATCAGAATGCGAACTGCTCACCGTCCAGCGCCTCCAGGAACTCATCCGTGAGCAGGCGCGAAAGGCGCAGGTGGCCGGAACTGCGCTTGATTCCAGACTGCCTCTCCTGTATTATCTAGCCAGTAGGGCTAGCTAGTAAGGAGGTGTAAATTGACAGAGTGGCCGTTGCAGGATGCCAAGAACAAGTTCAGCGCCCTGGTGAACGCTGCGCTCGCGGGCGAGCCTCAGCATGTCACCCGCCGGGGAGAACCCGCCGTGGTGGTCCTGGCAGTTCATGAGTATGAGCGGCTGCTCCGGCTCGAAAAGGCCGATGCCCCCACACTGGGCGAGTTGCTTTTGGAGGTCCCCCAGGACGACCAGGATTTCGAGCGGATGTCGATTCCCGCCCGTTCTCTTGACCTGTGATGTTTATAATCGACACCGATGTACTGTCGGCGCTACGCAGGCGTGAGCGCCATCCCGCTATAGTCCGCTGGGTTGAAAGCCAGAGGACGGCGGACCTGCACATAAGCGTTGTCACGGTTGGAGAGATAGAGCGTGGCATCACGCAGCAGCAGAGACATAACCCGGACTTCGCACGGGAGTTGTCTGCCTGGCTGGACCGGGTGCTGGGCTGGTACGGTGACCGCATCCTGCCCGTATATGCTGCGACCGCACGCAGGTGGGGGCAGTTGTCCGCGGAGATCGGCAATGACAGCGCGGACCTTCTCATAGCGGCCACGGCCCTTGAGCACGGCCTGACCGTAGTTACCCGAAACGTGCGTCACTTCGAGCCAACGGGCGTGTCTGTACTGGATCCGAGTTAAAGAAGATGCCTGAATGCAGAGGCGACAGAAAAGGCCAGCCCCCGCTACGCAGTAACCAGCCTATGTAGTTAATCTATCGCTATCGAGTAGATTTCATCAAGAGTCGAAGCAGCACATGAAGACTCACATCAGACAGCGCCAACTCCGGGGCCTCGTGCTGCACCACAGGCGCCACCCGGCAGAGCATTCCAGACGCCTTGTGAACCGGACGGCCAGTTGGAAAGAGCCGCCGGTCAACGGCATCTGCCGCTGGTGCTATGAGCCGACGGCGCACATCAGGGGGTGCTGGCACCCCTACTGCCTGAACGCCTACCGCGTCGCTTCGGGGCAGCATCCGGAGGAGATACAGCATACGCTCTGCGAGATGTGCGGCGATCCTTCCGACGAGATGGACCATCGCCTTGCGATAAATGTAGCACGTGCCCTCGGCCTAGCCGCGATGCTCAGAGCATTCACGCCAGATAACCTGCGCTGGCTGTGCAGATCCTGCCAGCGGCGCAAGACGCGGCAGGACCGCAGGCTGGCGAAGTTCCTGGATGCGTGCCCACTAGACTGGTATAGCGCTCGACAGTTACTCAGAGAACATCGCAGGTGGGCGCTGACATTCATGCTGCCTTGCAGCCTGGAGCCTGCTCCTACGCAACGAAGCGCATTCTGACACCGCCAACCACTCGCCAATTCTGCACAAAGGCGATCTTGCGCTATAATTAGTTGGTGTTGGCGTCAGGCATTTGATTGGAAACCCGGGTGAGGTGAAGATGTCATACTGTCACGACATCCTTCTCGATAAGAACTTCGACCGCGCTGCGTTTGCGGCTGCGGCGAAAGACATTAGGACTCTGATAAGTCGTTCCGAGGTCAAGGTTGTTGGGTCCTATGGCAGGCCCTTGTCCCTGCCGGTCGTAGAAGAGAACTTAATCGAATTTAACGGAATCAACCAGAAGTGTGTCTGCGGCGAAAGCGACCTGGACGACTATTGCCCGCCGGAGTGCTCACCCTTCGGGTCATTTGGAGGCCATGCACAACCCTTCATTATTGATCTTACAAGCGAATCATACATCGGATTCTGCAAGGACCGATACTGGTTTGACTGCAAGACTAAGCGCAAGCCCTACGACAAGTTGGTGAAGATGTCGATGATTGCCCTGAAGCACCATCTCGGCGATTCCATCGAGCTATCCAGTCATGGCAACTGGTCGTATGACTGGGGAGCCGGATACGAGCTGTCCGAACTGACGCCGCGCAGAACTCCCAGGGGCGCAGTCGCAGTCTACGAGCACATATTCCCCGAGCGTGCCCCGGTGCAGAACATATTCAGTCGCGAGAGTGACGGCTTTTAGCAAGAGGTAGTGGAGGGTAGTGCCTCTTATGCCTGCTCTACGTCAGTGAGGCCAAAGTCTTCGCCTTTGAAGAGCATGATGTCCCGCTCCGCGCAATTCATGGGCTGGTTGGGCCGCCACAACGGAGAGTTGGTTAGACTCGGACAGAAGCCCTGCACTAAACGGCAGGGCTTCTTCTTTTGCAAACACGAGGAACAATCATTGCACCCGACGCCTGCGGGCTGACAACTTCGCAAAGAAGATTCGCCTCTGATAAGAATTCGTGCCGTACCTTCAGGTCCGCCATGCCCGGCGGGCTCTTTGTATTTTCCACCCGATGACATCTCGCTTGTCATCTCTACCTTGTTAATCACCGTTTTCTTTGGAAGGCAGCAGAAATATCTGCTGCCGAACTTTCTGTGCAGAATTCGTTAGTTCTTGGGCTTTGCACGAATAGTCCCGGTCGTCACTTAAAGCAGCTTTATCGTCATAGAAGGTTTGCGCTGTACGGACCGCACTGCCTCCGCCCATCATACATAGTTGACGGCGGATTAAGCATGCACAAAAAGCCCGAGGCTCACAGAATCCCAGATGCGGATAGAGACGATAGAATGCTCCTTCGCGTTTTCACATAAAGGCGCCAACGAGCGTTCTGCCTCTTCCATCCGCACTCGAC
>MPND01000140.1 GCA_002238855.1 SAR202 cluster bacterium bin90 | reverse complement strand
CAGTGAGTTGAAGGTCGAAGCGACGCAGGAGGTGTCCCTGTCCGGCGTGTTCAGAGACGCAGACGGGGACAGTCTGACCATCAGCGCCGCATCGTCGAATGAGGCCACAGCCACGGTTTCGGTGGCATCCGACGGCTCCAAGCTGACGGTCACCGGAGTGGCCGAAGGCACTGCGACGGTCACAGTCACGGCACGGGACGCCGACGGCAACACCGTCAGCGACGCCTTCGGCGTAACGGTGGTCCGGACCCCGGAGCTGGAACCCGAGCCGGTGGAACTGCCCGGGCCGGTAGTCAATCTCCAGCTGACGGCCACGGATAACGGCATCATCGTGAGCTGGCAGGCCCCGGAGAGCGGGGACGCGCCCCGGCGCTACATCGTGCATCTGAGTCCGGAGGACGGCGGCAAGGGCAGGACCAAGACGCCCAAGGCCAAGAAGACGAAGGTAAGTTTCGACAACCTGGAGGCGGGCCGGACCTACAAGGTGTGGGTACGGGCCGAGAACGAGGCGGGCAAGGGTGAGCGGGTCCATGCCAGCATCACCATCCCCGCTGCGGAGGACGGGCAGGCGGGTCAATAATCCCCTGGGCAAGCCAAACTGAAGGCGGGGCGTCCGGCGGGTTCGGACGCCCCGTCCGGTGTTCAAGCGCTTGACTGCGCCGAGGGCTGCGGGCGGATGCCCGCCCTTCTTACAACCGGACGGACGGCGCAGCCACCGCCAAGATCTCCACGTCGCCGCCGGCCCCTACAGAAGAATCGCCGCGTGGAACATGCCCGACCACCATACTCCCGTTGCGCTACCCTGCGTCAGTCCGGTGACGTATGCCACGATGATGAACGCAACGCAGAGAGCGGAAAGCGCCATGGAGGCGACACAGACGCCGCGGACCGTCCCGGCGGGCATCGCCGGCAGCCCTTCAGGCTGGGCCGGGAGAGGAGCGTAACCTTCCTGCTCGCATCAGGACCTGAATTTCCCGAACCGGCTGGCGCAGTTTCTGCGGGTGTCTTCAGACTAGGCGCTCTCGAGTGCGTCCGCCACTCGCCGGCGTTGTTCTTCTGTCAAAATCGCCGGTGTGTTTTCTGATGTCGGTTGCTGTGTCCGAAGAGTCATTTTGGCTCATCCTAAATGCAGTATAAATGCGATTATAACGCGTATAGAATAGCCCAAAAAGCGGCCTCTGACGGGTGTTTCGCTCCCGAAAAACGTCTGCCTATGTCCGGATTGCCACCCGCGCGCAAGGAACGGCAGATGCAACAGATTGGTGTAAATTGTTGCACGTTACCATCCGTAACAAATCGAGTCAGAAGTTATGACTTCCACGCTCGCCAGACTCCGGAGACGGGCATGTCCGGTCGTAGCAGATGGCTGTTTGCCAACTATTCACCCCTTCTACTCCCCTTCTCCTTCTTAGTTTCGCTTCGCGCATCGCCTGGACGCGATGTCGGAATGTCTTGACCGAGCGGACCCCTATCACATTATCGGGCGCGATCATGCCGAGACTAAGCACACCCGTGCCGCCCCCGGGCTGCAGTATGGCCCAGATATGATAGTGAGCTGGTCCTTTTCTTCTCGGCATGTTACGGATAGTAACAGGGCGAATTGAGCGAACGCAAGAGGCAGTCTAATACGGGCTAGCCCGTCACTTCGGCGTTCCTCTTTTCATAAATGCACGATAATGTGAGTTAACGGACATTTAGGGGTGTTACGAATGGTAACAAGGCTATTTGGGGATTGCCGGATCAGGCAAAAGAGAAGGCCATCCGGTTTAGATCACTGCCCTTACCAGACGGCCTCTTTTGGTTAGTCGAGCTCTTGGTCAAGCATCAACCACCTGTCACAATCCAATCTTAAAGGGTTGTGCAACCCTTTGTAAAGCCTGGCTGATGTAAGAGTTAGCGGAGTGCGCCCGACAGGAGTTGAACCTGCGACCTTCCCACGTGACAGGTGGCTGCTCTTCCGCTGAGCTACGGGCGCACCGAACAGGATACCATGCCAAGGGTAAATGCCGTATAAATCCGTTATAACGTACTTAGAAATGCCTCAGAATGCGGCTCTTGGCGGGGGCTTTCGCTACGATTGAGGCACCCAACACTCCCGCCGTTGCAGGTGTTTACGCTGACAGGTGCAACCCGGCGGGCGGGCCGCGGGCTATGAGTTCCTTTTCTCGCGCCATTCGAGACCGACACCGGGATGGAGTGAGAGCGGATTGACCTGCGAACGCAGAGGCCCCAAACGCAAAAAAGGCCCCATTTTCGGATGACGGGGAAAGCCGTAGCGTTAGCCCGAATCCACCGGAGTAAGCTGTAACTGCGCCGTAAACGGACAGGAGAACCGGGGATGAGATCGTAAGGACGGAAATGGGGTAGATGGTGCCACTGGCGGTCTGCCGATAAGCCTCCGGCAGCGGTGAAGAGGTGCTTACGGATGGTCCGGAGGCAGCAGGGGAGCTTCGCCGGTCCGTCCGGAGCGAGTTGAGCAGACCAGGGACTGGCTGGCGGATGAGGATGGGTCTGAAGGAGCGATTGTCGCCGTCAGACAGGGTGTGGCAGGGAGCGCAGTCGCCGCAGGGCTTCACCGAACTGTGTCCCCCAGGGCCAGTCCTGCGGAAGGTGCAGAGTGAGAAGGCGCGCCGAGCGTGTGAGACGTCCGACAAGAGAGAAGAAGCGCCGTCTGAGGGTCTTTGTGGTCACCACCTGCTCCCCCATACCGATGCGCGCACTCCAGCGGGCAAGGTTGTGTGCCATCACTTGCACGGCCATCCAGGCTGCGTTGGCGGCGAAGCGACCCGACGGCAGATGATTGAGTCCCACACCGTACTTCAGGTCTCGTATGGCGTTCTCGATCTCGGCGTGTCGGCGGTGATCGGCTTCCAGTTGGAGGGTGTCGCCCTCTCGGTCGGTGATGAAGCCGTGATAGCTGTAGCTGGCAAACAGCGCCAGTTGGGAACCGGGCGTGGGCCTGACTCTGCGGACGATGAGTCGCGCAGGCGCTGCGTCAGGCTCACCTCCGAAGGGAGTGTAGGTCGTCTCGGCAACGTCGGCTGCACCCTCCATCCAGTAGGGTATGGGCGTCCAGTCAGTCTCGGGTATGTCCTCTATGAGATTGTGCAAGCTCCGATGCTGTCGGACGGTGATGGAGAAGCGCACATCGTTGTCGCGGCAGACGCTGACGATGTCGTGGGCGTAGAAGCCGCTGTCAGCCCGTACCGTGAGCGCTCCTGTGGCTCCTGCGTGGCGTACTCGACTCAGCGTCTCGCGCAGGAAGTTGGCTGCCCCCCGTACGGTGTTGGCTCGGCCCTTGCGCAGTCGTGCCATCAGCACGTCTCCTGTTCCCGCGGCGACTGCCAGCAGCGGGTGATAGCCCCGCTGACCGGCGTAGTTGTGATGGCGAGCCCCCTCCTTCGCCAGTCCGTAGGTCTCGCAGACGGTGGAGTCCAGGTCGATCGTCAGGGGCGAGTCACCGGGTCCTGCCCCTGCGGACCAGGCTCGCGCCAGCAACTCCCGGCTCACACGGTCCAGTTGTCGCACGTGTCCCCAGCGGAAGCTGCGCAGGAATGTCCCCAGCGTGGATGGCGCCTTGACCGCGCATCCCAGCACTCTCCCTGTCCCGCCGGACCGCAGCGCGTCAGCGTCGTCAATGCAATCGCCGCTGGCCAGAGTCGATGCCACCAGGGTCAGCATCTTGTCTCCGACGTTCGCCCGACCCGGCGCGTCACCCAGGTCAAGGTGACTGTCTGCAAGTTCGCCAAGACCCAGTCGTCCGGCCAGGGTAACCGGCAACAGCAGTCCGGCATTGGCCACCAGGCGGTGGTCGTCGAAGGCCACGTGAATGCGGTCGGAGGCGTTGCGTGGTATCATCTATTGAGTGCTCCTGCTCTGCGGTCGGTTTTGTGTCCACAAACCATTATCCCACAGTCAACGGAGCACTTTTCACGTCTTCGACATCTTCATCCTGTCAATATCTTCGGTGGATTGGGGGTTAGCTGCGACCTCCCCTGCTTCCGGGCCCGGGCGTTACAAGCCGGCCCTCTGATCCTTCCGCCCTCGTGTCTTCTTCGGCCCCTGTATCGTCGTTGCCAGTGACTCACGTCTCTTACCGGTTTCTAGTCGGCGGCCATATCGTACTCGACCGGCTGCGCAGCGTCCGGGAACCCTTCCGGCAACGGCAGCTTGCCTGAGCGTCCCAGATAGCCGATTGCGTCTCTCAGCACCTCGCTCGACGGTTCGCACAGCCACGCCTTGCCCCGTTGCCGCGTCAGGGGATCTATGCCTTTCTTCACCAGAGCGCAGTAGTCCCAAAGGGGCTGCGCCCACTCAGCCAGCATCGGCTCGCTCACGCGCCCGGGCAGGTAGCCGAACCAGCGCTGCGCCGTCACCGCCTCGTCCTCTTCATCGTCCGCCATCAGGATGAAGCGCCTCTGCGCAAGCTCCTTCTGCGCCTTTGCGTAGTCCGACTCATCCCTCTCGTCGATCACCGCCTTCGTCTCGATGTGGGCGTAGTTGTAGTTCCACCGCAGCAGACTGGACACCAGCACGACCTGGAACACGCGCGTTCCCTGCACCTTCCTGGTGATCCGGCGCATCGCGCCTATCGTGTGCGTGGCTATGCTTATCCTGGTGGACCTGTTCCATAGCCCGTTCTCTCCGTTGAGCGGCGTGTTCAGGTATACATCGTTCCTGTTGCGGTGCCCGCTGTCGAGCAGCGCGGCCGCGATGCCCTCGGACATCTGCCGGCTGCCCGCCATGCTCAGGTAGTACAACCCGCCGTCCCTGTCGTGGGCGCTATCGTACACGACGGCGTACTTGCCCTTGTGTGTGATCCTCTCGAAGTCCGTGAACTCTCTCTTCTCCATTTTCAGGTTTCCTTTCTGTGATAATTTGAAAAGGGTGCGGGGTTTTCTACATCCCGCACCCTCTCTGCATCGGGGCAGCTTTTCGTCATCTCGGTCTGCCCCGATCTGTTGCTTCTTCTTCGCGGGCGTGATCCCGGGCGTGCGCCGCACGGCACTGGGAAAAGCCCGATGGCATCCGCTATCAGACGCCGATATACGATAGGAGGGCCGGGCTGCTCTTCGGAGAGGAGTTCTCCCGGTTGCCCGTGAGCGTTATCCCGCTCGTCACGCCTATGACCTGGGCAATCGGCGTGTCCTGTGCGATGCCGAACCACTCATAGAGTTCGTTCAGCTTCCTGCGGTCTTCCTCATAGCGCTCGGTCCACCTCATCACGCGACCGGTCATGACGTTCCTCTCCAGGTTCGTGGGCTCTCCGGGCTTCGTAAGCATCGTGTCCTCTATGTCCAGCCAGTACCAGTACTCCGCCTCGTATTCCGTGT
>MPND01000139.1 GCA_002238855.1 SAR202 cluster bacterium bin90 | reverse complement strand
AACCGGGTGGGTTCATAGTGTTCAGTCTGCGAGTGGACCTGTATGAAGAGGGCGGGTTCAAGGAATATCAGGCGGGCTTGGAACAAGCCGGCAAGTGGAGGCTTGCTGAACTGTCCGAACCCTTCTACCCCCTGCCCAAGGGAGAGCCCGATGTAGTTCACCGAATCTGGGCCTACCAGGTCACCGCGTGACGGCTAAGCGCCCCTGTGCAGTCGTGGCCGCGCCTTCCGGTCTTTCGGCAAGTGTGCTTGAACAACGGCATTCGTAATGGCCGCGCCTGTTGCCTCAACGGAATAGGGCACCGTAATTGTCGTCCCAGTTCTACATAACTGTGCTTACCACGTACAATTACGTCGCCGCTGACAGCTGCGAGAGTTCGCCCGATAGTTCTCCCTCAAACTCTATCAACTACTCTGGAGGCTGTGTTGTTTACCGGCATGTTGATGATAGGCGACCTACCGCATAGTGCGAGCGAATCCAAGGTGTCAACGCGAAGCAGGCATTCTCGAAGTGGGAAGAGATATCCGCCGACCCAAGGGCAAGAGTGGCCGCGATAGACAGGATCGTGCATCACTCGGTAATCCTGGAGTTCGACCTGCCCAGCTACAGAACCCATGCGGCGCAGAATCGGCAGACCGAGAACGAGACAAACCGGCAAAACTTATCGTCGCAACAATTACAGCTTGTCGCGTCAACATAGCGCGGAATCAACAGTCAGACAAGGAGTGGAAACGGCAAAATCCATTGACGCAACCGGCAAATTAGGTTGACGCGAAACATCCCGTTCAAGGTTGGACGCCGCCGCCTTTGCAAGCCGTACGTCATCGGTGTACTCTATACCGGATGGATTGATGTTCACGTTTATCTCACCGTGAGGCGCTTCTTCGTATCTTCTTTGCAGAGTTCGATCACCGCGTCGTTAAGTTTCATCATCGGCCTGCCTTTTCTCAGCCCAGAGAGGCCTAGGAACGGGCTTGCCTTCTATCACTTCCTCGTCAACCACAGTTGTCTCTCCTGTCTCTAAGTCAGTTCTGAAGGACAGACGAACAGTTGGAGGGTTGCCAGTCGTAAGCGCAGTTGTTTGCACTTCAATCACGCCGGGTAAGTCCGCGATACGCTTACCAATTTCTTTACGATACTTAAAAAGCACGTCAGGAGTGATGTTTTCGCTAAGCATCTCTATCTTGATTTCTGCCATTATACGTTCCGCTTCTGCCATTACCTGATCTTCGTCAGCATTTTCATCCATTCTAATGCTGACACGACCGATTATCTCGTCAGGTTCAATTACACTCACGCTTAATCCTCCATGTGCGTTTTGCCCAGACGACTTTCCTGTACTCTTCCAGCACCTTGGTCCTAACCTTCATGCTGTTCATTGTACTTCCTTGGGCTGAACATATTTCGCCAATATGAGGCCGGAATTTACTTCCCTAGCGTAGCTCTTTTGACTCACACCTTTCAGTTTCGCCCTTCTGACGACTTCTGCCACGCTTGATCCACTACGTCTGACTTTCAGCAACTCATCCGCGTACATGATGCCAAACAGAATGGGCATCGTGCCCTTTTCTCCATGAGGTGGGGTCCGGTGCCTTCTGCGCAGTTCTCGGGCTAGTTCGTCAATGGTCATTTATCTCCTCCTGCGCATCCATTTCATCATGGGCTTTTGGGAGGCTCTGCCCACAGAGACAGCAGCCGGGAGCAGCCACTGATTCGTAAGAGTCCGATGTCTTGCACACGCGAACTTTCCACCACGACTTCAGGTGACTCTCAATCTTGGTCGAATTTCATCCACACCCTGCCGGGCTTGTTGATGGTCTTGGTTTTTTCCTCATCGTAAAACTCAATCGAGAACCCGTTCTTTGGATACCAATAGGCCAATTTATCGAAGTGGTCTCGGTCAGTTTCGCTGAGGTCTCCTTCTAATCCATTGTGCCCGTGTTGCTTGCAGTCTCTAACAATGGCTTGTAGTAGCAGAGTCCCGAGACCTCTGTTTTCTAGTGACGGATGCACTCTTATATCTCGAAGCAACGCCATTGGCAGTTGGCGAGTGTCCCTCTCGCTGACGATATGACTCCGTGGCAATGACTTATCGATGATCTCGCGTGTTGTGACAGACGCTCCCACCATCTTAAATGAATGTATCCACCAATCTGTTGTTATTGAATCGATTTCCTTCAAGATTTGCCATTTGTAGCCCAGTTTATCCCAGACGCAACCCACCTGTTGTTCATCCCACATTTTCTCTTCTCGTATGCCTTCTACGTTTCCACTTCATTCACGTACTGCCCGTAACCTATGTCACTAGCCGCAAACATTGCCCGTCTGTGCGAGGCAACCGACCTGAACGCCACGTACACCAATCCGCTTCCTCAACTAATCCCTGCCGCGAAGCAACTAGCATTGAAGTCGCACCGTAGCCAACGGCCGAGGGCAAATCTCCGCTTATATGATGAGATTCGCCGGGCGTCTACGTTGTCAGTCCAAACGCCATTCTTCGCAGTTACATCTGCGCCTGTCAAGGGCAAGAGCAGAGACATGCAAGCGCGGTGTCGTTGCTTAGGGATTATGTCCGCTTAAGTGCGAATGGAAAATGTCTTCCTGTAACTTGCCATACTACCAGACTACGATAACGTTGACATAAGTTGAGATGGCGGCGTAGGTGGACTCTCGGTGTTCATGTACTTTTTCACCGTGTCTCTGTGTATGCCGAGCTCCCGGGCCATCCCACGCATGGACAGCCCCTTGCGACCGGAGGTGGCGATGGTATCCTTGGCATCGTGATTGGCGTCCAGGATCGCCAGTCTGGCCACCCATTTGCTACCCAGACCATTGATAGGGTCATGGACTATGGGTGAGTGTGTGGTTCTTCTGGCGAAGCCCGGAGAACACTCGGACGCGGCGGCGCCTCCTGAGATGGGATGTCGCGCCCCTCGTGCTGCACCGTCAGACTATCGTCCAGTCCTTCGAGCACATACACGGCAGCCCCGGCGTAGCTCGGCCTGTCAGTGCCGGGCAGCAGTTGCAGGGTGCGCCAGCGATATCTGAGCGTGTTGTCCCTGGCAATTCTGCGCCTGTACTTGAAGCACAGGATCTTTTTCAGACACACCTTCGTCCACGGCGCGATAGGCGACTTCTGATTCCCGCGCAGGCACCTTGAAGCGGCCGTTGAAGCGTGGAAGGAAGTCTTCCAGTACATAGTTGGCGTCATCGATGGTGGTTGCGCCCGCAAGCCGAAGCTCGATGACGAGCCTGTCCTGGAACGTTCCCGCGGCGCGCTCTACACGACCCTTGGCCTGGGGTGATTGAGCGAAGATCAGCTGTACACCAATCTCGTCCATCGCGCGACTGAACTGGGTTGGAGCACCGGCAGCTTCCGGCGGTGGAGTGCACTTGAAGACGGCGTGCCGGTCCGCATAGAGCGCGAGGGGTATGCCGCAGCGCCGTATAAGTCCATCGAGGAGTGAGAAGTAGCCGTGGGTGTTCTCCAGATCACAGAACAGGGCGGTGACAGACTTTACAGTGGGAGTCTCTCTTATCTTGGCCCCTTCGCTGTCCTAACTGTGGAGTCCACCCCACTATTAAATGACGGAGCCAACAGACAGTGAGAGTCTGCTTACACGTGGTATATTAGGTCTAGTAAACTTCAACGTGGAGCAATGAGAATGAATATCGGAGCCTATCAGTCCCTACCGATGAACGGAAATCTGGCCAAGAATCTCAACCTGGCTCCGCAGGAATTGGCGGAGCGACTAGCCTCGTTCAGTGAGAGCATCGTGTACTCATACGTTGTGGACACGCTGGAATGGGAAGAGGGTCGTCTCTATCAGACTGGTAGTGGCCCAAATTTTCAAGGTGGGCTTGTTACCCTTTGTTCCTGCAAGCACAAGATGCGAACCTATCGAGCAGCTGACTCTTGGAGAGAAGTCTGGGTCGCAGGTTATACTGGCTCGACAAATTTAGGAGGGAATTGGCTATTTTACCTAATGAGGGTTAACCAGGCGTTTGAGTCTCACCGTGAGTTCTGGGAATCAGACGATATTCCTGAAGAAACTAAGTTGGCGAAGGTCTCGAATCTGGATAAGTTCGGAGATATTTATGAACCCAAAGGCAAGTCGGGTAATCCCTTTCTCCCAATGTATTATGTCCGACCTTGTGACAACCATGTTCATTGCGAACCCGGCGACTGGAAAAAAGACATAAGATACCAATTGAAGGGGCGAAGAGCTGCATTGCTAGTGGGTGATCCAGAATACAGTTTCATTTGGGATATTCCCACAATGGCGCATCCTGACGAGATTGGACGGGGAGAGAGAAGGTCCACTGTTGGAAAGCTGTTTCCAGCGTAGAACCCCCGAACCGGTTGGTGGAACAATGTAAGGAAGCGACGCCAGGGTCTACTGGAGATCTGGCAAATGCGGCCACAAACACTATGAACCAATTCGGCGTAAGGGCTGCAATTGGATCTGGTTCGGTCGTAGCGTTTTTTCTTGAGAGGCCGCCTAACTGGCGCAACAGCAGATCTGTGTACATGTTTCATTCCGCCGGAACCTTGGCGAGTACTGAGGGAGAACTGTGTGATCAATGTGCTGCGGGGTTGAGATAGTCGCTACAAGCGAAGAAGTGCCGCATACGCCTCAGAAAGACAGGGAGCCCGATCCCGGGAGCATGCCCATTCAAAGTTAACGGCTTGTACTCCTATGGGTAAGCATCACTGTGCCAAGGGGGGAAGGGGACAGTCGACGACAAGGATCCTCACAATGCTCTTAGCATACATGCCCGCATTCTAGGTGGAAACCTGCCTGGTTGAAGGGTCCAAACCCGGAGATCGCGAGGAGAAGCTGTGCGCTCTGAGATGTGAGTGTTGGTAGAAAATTACCTTTATCACGCACTTAAAGGGGGCGCTCCATGACACTCCAGACACAGCACACTGTTGACGCTCCGGCGTGTCTCGGACGCTCTCGAGAACGCTGGACGCTGACGCTCTGGCCGCAATCAGGGCGACCGCACTGAATCCGAGAAAGTCGAGGGCGGCTCGCTTGAGTCGGAAGAGATTGCCCTCAGGCGCGGCCGGCTGGACATCGCGCTGGCGTCGGTTCTGTCTCACGCGGGCCTGCGCATCTCGGAGGCTGCCAGTCTCAGGTGGCGGGACGTCCTCGATGCCGAGAATGGTGCCGGGTTGGTGTACATCGAGCGGTCGAAAACCGACCAGACGGGCGAGGGATCATACGTGGCGATCACGCCTGATACACTGACCGCTTGCCCCTGCTCGATACCACTCTACGGCGGGGAAGTCTCGTTTGCAGTTGGTTCGGGTATATGCCAGTCGCCTTAGAGAAACTGTCAAGAACATATTCTGCTGAGGTAGGGGACCGGGCAAAAGTGGTTGACGCGGGCCGCCTGATCCATTGTTCCAACGTCTAAGTTAGTCTTGGATATCTCCTTCATTCAGCGTGGTATCCTTGTAGGACGAGTTGGAACACATCAATAGCATCCATAATGTGAGAAATACGGGATGCGTAATGGCTGGAGATTC
>MPND01000138.1 GCA_002238855.1 SAR202 cluster bacterium bin90 | reverse complement strand
CGGTGCTCAACGGCTGCTAAGGCAGAACCGCAAGTGGGCGTTGTCATTTGCTCTGCCGTGCAGCTTCGAGCCTGCGCTGGGACAAAACAGCCTGACCTGATGCAGGGACAAGACGATACCGATTCGTAACATTGTTTCCTGATATGTCAGACGCCTTAGGCTGAAGTTCTCCAGGGCAGCCGCTGAGGATATGCAGATCGCAGCTTCATGAAGTCCAGGTCTGGGATTACAGCGAGCTGGCTCGCTGTATCACTGGGAAGCTGGACTTCTGTAACTCTGGCAACGAGTTCGGCTTGGACGCCTTTGAACGAATCAGTCATTTGGGATTCGGCAAGAACCACTACAGTTTGATGTTACGAGGGTGATTTGAGGCCTCTCCATGCCTGTAACTCCACGGTGACTCTCTCAGAGATAGCCCAAAACGTCGCCTGAGAGGACATAAACCAGGTTTGGGGCGTAACATCAAACTGTGGCACCACCTTCGAAGCACTCTGGCGCTCGCATCAATCGAGCGAGAAGTTCTCCAAGGCAGCGTTGATCTTTGGCTCGATGGCGGAGATGATGAACTCAACTTGAGTTGTGTCTTCCTGAGCTACGGCAAAATCGAGGCGCTTTTTCAGCCTGGGCGACAGCGCGATCGTCACCTTCTTATATTCACCCGTCTCCGATATATCGATGAGCCGTGGCTTGCCGCCGATCTGTGTCTGGGCCGCGAGCTGCGGGTTGTGTATCGAGTCGCGCATATCACGCCCGGGGTCTCGCCGAAGGCTCATCGGCTTCTCTTTTGGAGTTCCCATTTTCTATCCCTCCCCTACGCTGCTCCAGACACTGCAAGCCCACGCGCGGATTCTGCGAACATCAACTGGTACACACCGACCATCTCGTCAATCGCGTTTCGGTCGTTCGGCTGGTCCCACTCGTCTATCAGTGCCCCCGCCGGAACGCAACGTCTGAGCGCAGACCGCTCCTTGACGATGTGGCCTGTCCACTCGATGCACTCAAGCTCGGACAGGGCCTCCACGGCTCTTCTCACATCGGTGCTGGCATGATGGGTGGGCGCCCGGTTCATTACGGCCAGAACGCGCAGCTTATTGTTGAGGGCCTGCGCCGGCATCACCATGTCTTCCAGGTATCCGCCCGTCCACACGTCAAGCTCGTTAGGCTGAAACGGCACTATTCCCATATCGGCGATCCGGAGGCTTGTCGCTATCGCAAGCTCGTCGCCACCGGCCACGTCGATGATGATGTCGTCAAAGCGTCTTGAAAAATTGACCGCTGAGCGACCGATGCTCCGGTCGAAGAGCTGGATGGTTTCAGGAGTCGGCAAGTTCTCGTCGTTTCTCGTCAGCGACCAGTGCCGGGCAGTACCCTGTCGGTCCGAGTCGATGAGTAACACGTCCTTGCCGATATTGGTGCGCCAGCCTGCCAAGTGGACGGCAATCGTACTTTTGCCGCAGCCGCCTTTCTGGCCAATCACCGCGATTATCATTGTAGGCCCCCTTTTCACTCTGGATTGCTTCGAGTCTAGGGACATGGGAATACGGCATGCCAGTAGTTTGTAGTTCCGTATTCCCGAAATTCAGGGATGCTGGCTTCCCAGACGGCTGGGTCACTGCAATACTGGCAAACTGGAATACCAGCATGCTGCACCACCAGGAGCCTATGATGCTGTTTTGCCGGGATGCTGGCTCGGATCAGGTCATCCACAACTCATTTCCAGTTCCAGCGGAAATCAGGCCACTCCGGAACTGCTTGGAAACGACTCTACAGAGAGTGCTCCAAAAAGGGGCACTTTTCGCCACTGCAGTATTAGACTACATGGATGGTTCGGTTTTGAGAGCCCTGGTCGTGTAGATGGAGTTCTGAGTATGAGAATAAGTGGAAATGAACGGCGGGGAAGGTCTGGCGTGCGCTGGGTGTTGAGCATTCTTGGTGGCGTCGCTTTATTGGTGGTGGTTGTCTTAACTGTCGCGTACTTTTCCGGATGGCTCTCAAACCTGGTGCTGTTGACGAGACCGGCTGAGTATTCTGCCAGATACTATCCTGACGACACACTGCTCTACGGGTGGGTGACTCTTAACCCTGGCGATGGCCAGCGCGAGCAGATGGAGAATATCTGGGCAGGGTTCAGTGACCATTCGGCATTCCGAAACTGGACAGATGACGCTGAGGATTCGATTCTTGATGAGTATGGCGTTGACCTTGAGGATGATGTTCTGGTTTGGATTGGTCCGGAAATCTCGTTTGCCGTAAGAGATATTGACCTGATGAAAGAAGAGTATGAAATAGCGATGACGGTTGATGTGCGTGACCCGGATGCCGCTAAAGAATTTCTGACTGATTTACTCGATCGCCAAATTGAAGAATATGGAGCAGACTTCGATCGAAGTTCGACGGATGAGTTCACTCTCTGGGTTAATGACAGGAGGGGTAGTCCTTCATACGCGATCTCTGACCAGCTCCTAATCGTCGCGAGTGAAGAGCGCTTTCTGGACGCGATCGTGGAGAGAGTTGAGGGAGATAGGGACGGTGGTTTGGATCAGGACGAGTATTTCGAGGCTGCTCAGGCAAAGATGCTCTCCAGGAGATTTTCGTCGATATACGTGGGTGGACAAAGAGCAAGTGCGATCCTCGAAGATAGTGAATTTAGTGATTACATTGAGTCATCTTTCTATGATGAGGTTCCAGACTGGCTGGTAGTTTCTGCTGGTTGGGTTGAAGACGGACTTCTCCTCGATGTGGTGAGTGGGTATTCAGGTGAAGTAACTGAATCCATCTTGCTTTCACGGCCGCTCTCTGATCCTGCCAGTGTGATGCCGGCCGACACCGTGGCGATGCTGGCTTTCAGTTTTGACCCGAACCTGGAGAACTGGCGGGAGGTGCTTGAGGAGTATGACTTCTCTGAGTTTATGGAAGATGCAGGAGGGATGGATGAGTTGGAGGATCTGTATGCACTTTCAGATGAGTTTGAATTTGATCCGGCGAACTTGAATGTGGCTCACCTGTTGGATATTGGTCTGCTGGGCTTCGACCTTTTTACAGGTATTGACCTGGAGCGTGAGTTTTTTGCACATCTCGAAGGAGAGATGATAGTGGGGGTCTTGGAGTTTGACTACGGAGCGGTGGTCGATGACCCGGAGGAAAACGTGGTTGATGCGGCGGCATTGTTGGCGTACAAGGAAGATAGGGAAGGGGTTCTTTCTGAAACGGCCGAAGACTTTCTGGACTGGCTGGAATCGTTAATACACTTGGACCTTGATGAAATTGATGTGGGTGGTCAAGGTGATGCGACGGTCGTGGAACTGAGTGATTCTCCTTATTCGCCTGGCTATGTGTTGCACGACGGGTATCTGACGGTGGCTACCACTAGCTGGATGCTGGAGCGAATTGTGCGATTGCAGAATGGAGAAGGTGATAGTTTGACGGAGGATGCTGAGTATCGTCGCGTTCACGAACACCTGGAAGGAGAGCAGTACGCTCATATTTATCTGGATTTGCAGTGTTTGGCGGGTCTCGGAGATATTGAGGAATCGACTTTAAGCAAGCGAGAGGTGAGGTTCTTGCGAGAGAGCTTCAGCTCGCTCGCGATTATCTATGCGGTCGATGGCAGTTATGAGCGTACTCAAATGGCGCTTACATTCTTCCCAGGTCAGGACTGATCGTTTTCCGTGAAATTATCTCGACTATTGACATCAACAAATGCGTTGTGCATCATGTGAGGAGACATTCGACGCTGGCTATGAAGTTAGGCATTTGAAACCGGAACTTGTGGCGATGAATGACAGGGGATTGAGCTTATGCTTGCATATCCTATAACGCTCGAAGAAGACGGTTACGCTTTGATCGCGACTTCTCCGGACTTTCCCGAAGTGGCGGCCATTATGGGAAGCGACCGTGAGGAGACAATCGCTCACGTCGTTGAAGCACTGGAAGAGGCGATTGCAGCCCGTATCCACGACCGCAAGGATATCCCTACGCCGTCCGGGGGCGACACGTTCGTGACATTGCCAACACTGGTCTCGGTGAAAGTAATGCTGTACCAGGAAATGAGAGAGCAAGGCGTTGGTAAAGCAGAACTTGCCAGACGCACAGGTTGGTATTTGCCGCAGGTCGACCGAGTTCTAGACCTGAAAACCGGCTCGCACATGGATAAGATGGACGCCGCATTAGGAGCGGTCGGGAAGAAACTGTACGTGAAGGCAACAGAAGCATCGGACCCGATAGTCGAATCTGCCGGGCAACAAAACAAAGAGGTTGTGAGCGCCATGTAGGCAACTCATCTGTAAAACGACCGGCTAACTGAGGTTAGCCGACAAAAGAATAGAGGCCGTTCGTTGACCGACGAACAGCCTCAAAAAAGTACACGCCCCACCAGAGCACAGGTGTTTTCGTGTCCACTAAACTTACTATCCCATGCCCTCTCTGTCAAGGGCAGAATACCCCATCCGAAGGCGGATACTGCCGCCTGCGTTCCTGTCCCGCACGAGATCCGCACCCTTGCGCCCTGGTCGGCTTATTGCCGTCTCCGGGCGCTTTCTCGTGGAGGTGGCGGTGATGGGTTATAAACTCTCTGAGTTCGCCGAGATGGCCGAAGGTCTGACAGGGCAGCAGCGAGTCGTGTTCGCTGCTATGTGCAAGGTCACGGACGACCGGCACGGCTTCTTCTGGATGGATGCCGACCGTTTCAGAGCCGAACACCTTCCTCACATCAGGTCGAACTCGACTCTGCGCAACCACATATCAGGGATCCTTGACGCTGGGTATATTCGTAAAGTCCACCAGGGCGCGGGCCCACGCAACGGTCGCGGACGCCGTCGCCGGGGCCGCGCCGGCTTCACCCAGTATTTCATCGATGCGCCCGGCATAACGCCCGACCTTCCGTACCAGTACCGCATGCCTCTGCTCGTCCTGATGACACCGGCGGAAGAGCTGCCATCGCTATTTGAAGACTGGGACAGGTCTCGGAGCGACAATGGGCAGGGACACCAAGATTCGGGTCCCGTCCCAGAATCGGACAAGTCTCGTAGTTCAACCGGACAAGACCCGGAAGATACGAAACTTGTCCGAAAACCGGACGGGATTCGTCAAGACCTGTCCGAAAACCGGACAAGTCTCGTAAGCGGACAGGATACGAAACCTGTCCGAAAATCAGACGAGTCTCGTCAAGACCTGTCCGAAAACCGGACAAGTTTCGCATCGTATAAGGAAGGAAATCAAAATAAGAAACTACAAAGCAAGCATGCCAGCACGCTGGTGGAGTGGACAGAGATGTTCATCGGTCAGTGCGCCAGACGAAGCGGCCTGACCGGTCTGAGACCTATGCACTTGCAGGAGAAACCAAGAAGCCGCAACGGACCAATTCCGTCCGTCTATGACAGCGTGAGCTCGTATATCGAGCGTGCGGGACGCGCGCCGCCGGACGACACCGCGGGCTGGCTTGCCGACGAGCTTCACTACACCCTGATGTACGACCCGGGTTGGCAGGATGGTGGACACAACTCGGCTCCCCGGCTGATTTCGTTCATATCGGCGGTCGTGGCGCGGCAGCTCGAGCGTGAGGAACTGGGCG
>MPND01000137.1 GCA_002238855.1 SAR202 cluster bacterium bin90 | reverse complement strand
CCGGCCACTGATCGCGGCGAGCAGCTCGTCCACACCCTTCACGTACCGCCGGCACTCCTGCCTGAGAACGGCCACAGCCTTCTGGGGCTTGCACCAAGCCCTTCTGTCGTCATCGGTACTCCGCCTGCTGTGCAAGCAGTTCCGCACCGCGTCGAATCCTTCGAGCACCGGCACTGAGTATAGATGCGCCGTCGAGTGTCTGCCCATGCCGTAGAGGTCGGACCTGACGTCTCTCGGATGCACTTCGTCCTGGCAGTCCGGGCAGAGAGTCGCGTCCCTGCGGGCGTCTCGCAGCTTGAAAATATCCTCGACGATATGTCGACTGGACTTGGGATCTGCCGTCACAAAGATTGGTAGAAGCGCGGACGTAGATGTGATACTCGATGGGTTTTATACCAATTCGCTTTACTTACGTCATAAAAGAGGCGGAGGCCTATTTTGAAACCCGCTCGTATTCGAACTCATAGTCTTTGCTACCTATCTTTCTGTTGGCAATGAAGACCGCAGTGAACGGGCTAAGATCTAAACCTTTCCAAATGCTGTAATTACTGTGTAGAGGATAGAATTCCGACACCAAAATGAGTACATAGGCATGATTCTTTGGAACCTTTTGAACCATTTCCGCCTTCGTGTTGACTGCCTTGTTTAGCGTTCTTTTAGCCTCAGACTTACCGTATGTGAGATTCATCTTGTCTAAATGATGACTTCCTTTATCTAAATCCATCTTTCTGTCTTGGAAGATGTCACGGAATGTCGTAATCTCAAAATATGCCGGATAGTCATCTATGATGTAGTCAGGAAAGGTCGTCTTTCCATTCGGCTCGTGCTTTAAGAAAAGAGGCGAAAGTCTAGGGAGATACTTCTGCCTAAATTGCTCCATCACGACCTTCTCAACTGCACTCATATCCTTCGGTATAGTTTCAAAGGCATTTTCAGGCCACTCCAAAAGAGGTGCCATTTCTTCTGGAATGTTCACACTTATGGCAGAGTGATTGCCTCGGACATATACCACTACGCCTTTACCTAGCCCCAGCTCCTCGTAAAGATACAGCGGAGGACATAGAGATTTCTCATGAATGAAGATATTCCCACGATAATCTGAGTTCGGGTATGTTCTGTGTGTTGGTAATTGAAGCAGATTGTAGGTCGCACTTATCAGGTCTTCTTTGATGCCGAATTCTTTAGATGGGTCGAACAACACCCATACTTCGACTTTACTTTCGTCATCGTAATTTCCGTCAAGATCGTTGGACATCTCGCATGCAACTATCTCTTTGATGTCTTCCAACTTCACAGGACCAAGACTGCTGGAGCTTACAGGTAAATTACGGAATATTGGCTTCTGAATTGTAAGCGCATTTAACTCGTTTTTCCCCAGCGGACGATCGTCACCGACAATACATTGAAAATAAAAGTTGAAGACGGTATCTTCATAACGTGGGGCATCTTTGCTGATGATTTCAAGGGTGGCGTAAGGTGGCATATCTACACGACGTTTCCGCAGAGTGGGCAACAAATACGAATCGCGACTCACTATAAAGAGTTTCATTTACTCAACTTTCCGGATGATGTTTAGAGTTGCTTGCATGTATATTCTAGCAAGGCGTGTTGACATTCAGATTTTTCGAGCAAAAAGTCAGTTCCTTTTGTGTCATAAGTAAAGCGAATTGGTATAAAACGTTGACTTCTTATGGCGTTCCATCACCTATCCAGGACATCCCCTATTGGCATAACAGGTCCTGCACCTCTTCCTTGTAGTCACCAGGCCAACCTCCCTCTTCCAAAAGGAGGCAAGGTGTTTGTCCATTGTTGGATCGTTCATCAGGATTGACGCCACGCTCCAAGAATAGCTTGGCTAAGTGGATGTCTTCTGGACCATGGGCGCCCAACTTCACTGCAAGATGGTGAAGTGCATTGTAGCCGCCGTTTGCCCGGGCAGTTACATTAGCGCCATGAGCAAGAAGGAGGTTAACTACCTTCACGCGATCCCCTTCATCGTCAAATACATCAGCATAGGCATGGAATAACAGTGGCGTTCTGCCGTAAGAGTCACGGGCCTTAATGTCTGCGCCGTACTTCAGGAATACCTCAGCGACATCAGGGTTTGCCGGTCGGAAGAGCGGTGTCTGAAAATCAATAATGCCTTTAGCATTTGGGTCGGCTCCGAGTTCTAGTAGCAGTCGGGACACTTCAGGATCTGGATTATAAGTAGCGGTAGAAATTGGGAAGCTCCGGGCTGGCAAATTCGGACCGCCAATACGCCCACCTGTTACTTCTGTGTCGCAGTAATGGTCCACGTCAGCGCCGTGTTGGACGAACAACTTCACGGCCTCAAGCGTGCCGCGCCATACGACTTCAGAGAAAGGAGTCATTGCAAAGTCGTCGCATGTATTTATGTGGGTATCAGCACCACTCTCAAGTAAAAGTTTCAATGTATCGTGGTCCGCTTGTCCAGCCGCGTAGCGGATTGCCGTGCGTCCGGTTTGCCAACCGAAGTTGACATTTGCCCCGTAATCGAGGAGCAATGCGACTGTTTCAACGCCCAGGGAAGACGTTACGGCTTCAATTAAAGGGGTAGCAGCAAAAAGACCTCCGTACCTCTCCACTCCTACTACGACATTTACATCCGCGCCATACTGTAACAGCAGATTCGCGTTGTCATAGGCCGCACGTCGTTGTATTTCGCTTTTACCGAGAACACGTACCGCTTTCATCAACGGCGTATTGTCTGTATTATCTCCAACTTCGACATCCGCCCCATGCTCCAGTAGTACCTTCACCACGGATGGTTTGCGAGCAATGATGGCATCGCCGTGCTCCAAGGATGTGATGGACAAGAATGGGTACGAAACGGGAAACTCACCCAGAACATTAAAGTGATACTGGTCTACCGCCATGTGTAGAGGAGTTCTTCCTTGAAAGTCCCTCTCCGCATGGAGGTTCGGATCGTGCTTGAGAAGCACTTCCGCCACTGCCGTGTTCCCGTAAATAGCCGCTATATGTAGTGGTGTTGCGCCTTCCTTGTCCTTCTCCTTGATTCGCGCACCCGCATCCAAAAGCAAGCTGACGAGTAGCTCGTCTCCACGGAAAGCGGCTATATGGAGAGGGGACCAGCCATCCAAGGTTCCGCTTGTTTCCGACAAATGGCGCACTAATGAGTCTTCTGAATAGCCTTCTAACAGCGGGCCACCAGCAACCAACGGTAGTTCAGGGTTGTTCACAGCGTCATTTACATCCGCGCCGGCATACAGCAGACCTTCAACAAGTTCGGGAGTTGCTCCAAGTAGTATCGAGTAGTGTAAGGGTGCTACGCCTCCCTCTCCACCAACTAGCCATTCATCCATCACGGTCTGCATATCTTCCGTTTTAGCTGTCTGCCAGAATGCAGTATCTTCTAATCCTTTACTGACTAGCATTTCATCACGGGCGCCGCATGCTAATGTCATCAGTATAAAGAAAACGCTCATTGATATGACGGGGACTGGCGCTCGTACAATAGTCTGCGTGGTCCGTGTCATGTGATTCAAGCCATCTCTTTCATGACATAAGTAAAGCGAATTGATATTAGGTGGACCGCCATATCATGTTCCAAGTTAATCAGAATCTGACTGTGCGCTTTCGTGGCTTTCGGTTTCCTAGCGTACCTTTCTTCTGTTCGGCATCATCAAGATTATGGCTACTCCGGCTACGACCCCTATTATCCCCCCTATTATCGGCAGTACCAACCCGAATAGGCTGAGTGCTGCTCCAATGACGGCCCCCTTAAGGGCGGTTCTGCCCCCTACGCGATGCGAGGTAGGCACACACGCTACCTCCAATGATTGGGAATAATCCGATAAGGATGAAAATTAATGTGACTCCTAGTGGCCCTACTTGCAAAGGTGTCATTATCCTTCCTGCTTGAATCGCTCGGTGCCATCCCTTCAGGCAGTATCGTTTCGATATGTCCGGCCAATCTTAGGGCACACAATTGTAACGCATTTAGAATGGGCCAATAAGTCGGTTTCAGCGCGGTGTTTTCGCTACGATCGCGACGGCTGGCGCTCCATCCGGTGCAGGCGTTGACGCTGGCAGGTGAAACCCGGCGGCCCGCGAGCTGTGAGTTCCTTTCCTCGCGCCTTCTGAGACCGACACCGGGATGGAGTGAGAGCGGATTGAGCTGCGAACGCAGAGGCCCCAAACGCAAGAATGCCCCATTTTCGGATGCCGGAGGAGGCCGTCGCGTCAGCTACGACCTCCCCTCTGCTTCTGTGCCCGGGCGTTACCGGCCGGCGAGCGCGATGCCGAACCACCCATAACTACAGCGCGTAGAAGTCGCCAGCCCAGAGCTGGCAGCCCCTCGCGCTTTCCCTCTCCGCCTCGGCCCTGACTCCCCTCTTCTTACCGGCTTCTAGTCGGCGGCCATCTCGTACCCGACCGGCTGCGCAGCGTCCGGGAACCCTTCCGGCAAGGGCAGCTTGCCTGACCTGCCGAGGTAGCCGATGGCGTCTCTCAGCACCTCGCTCGACGGCTCGCACAGCAACGCCTTGCCCCGTTGCCGCGTCAGGGGCTCGATGCCCTTCCTGGCGAGTACGCAGTAGTCCCACAGGGGCTGCGCCCACTCAGCCAGCATCGGCTCGCTCACGCGCCCGGGCAGGTAGCCGAACCAGCGCTGCGCCGTCACCGTATCGTCCTCTTCATCGTCCGCCATCAGGATGAAGCGCCGCTGCGCAAGCTCCTTCTGCGCCTTTGCGTAGTCCGACTCGTCCCTCTCGTCGATCACCGCCTTTGTCTGGATGTGGGCGTAGTTGTAATTCCATCTGAGCAGACTGGACACCAGAACGACCTGGAACACGCGCGTTCCCTGCACCTTCCTGGTGATGCGGCGCATCGCGCCTATCGTGTGCGTGGCGATGCTTACTCTCGTGGACCTGTTCCACAGCCCGTTCTCTCCATTGAGCGGCGTGTTCAGGTATACATCGTTCCTGTTGCGGTGCCCGCTGTCGAGCAATGCCGCCGCGATGCCCTCGGTCATCTGCCGGCTGCCCGCCATGCTCAGGTAGTACAGTCCGCCATCCCTGTCGTGAGCAACGTCGTACACGACGGCGTACTTGCCCTTGTGTGTGACTCTCTCGAAGTCCGTGAACTCTCTCTTCTTCATTTTTCAGGTTTCCTTTCTGTGATAATTTGGAAAGGGTGCGGGATGTAGAAAATCCCGCACCCTCTCTGCACCGGGGCAGGCCGGTTAAGTGTCCGGGGCTGCCCCGATCCGCTGCTTCTTCCTCGCAGGCGTGATCCCGGGCGTGTGCCGCACGGTACCGGGAATAGCCCGATGACATCCGCTTTCAGACGCCGATATACGACAGGAGGGCCGGGCTGCTCTTCGGAGAGGAGTTCTCCCGGTTGCCTGTGAGCGTTATCCCGCTCGTCGCGCCTATGACCTGGGCAATCGGCGTGTCCTGTGCGATGCCCAGCCACTCGTAGAGTTCGTTCAGCTTCCTGCGGTCTTCCTCGTAACGCTCGGTCCACCTCATCACGCGACCGGTCATGACGTTCCTCTCCAGGTTCGTGGGCTCTCCGGGCTTCGTAAGCATCGTGTCCTCTATGTCCAGCCAGTACCAGTACTCCGCCTCGTATTCCGTGT
>MPND01000136.1 GCA_002238855.1 SAR202 cluster bacterium bin90 | reverse complement strand
GACAGTTGAAATATGAGGACGCCAACCGCGAGCGGGCTTGGGGAATCGCTCGTGCCGCTATGCGGATGGCCGTCTGACAGTTGATCTATGGGAGCAGTGAGTCCAAGCGCTGTGCGGGAACGCATCAAGGAATTGTACAGGGAGCCCAAGCTACCTACTCTGGCGGCAGAGACTGTCGGCCACTTAAGCGAGGCGGGACTCGAGGACGCCCTGCCGACCCTTATGGAGGTACTTGGTACAGTAGACTGAGGACAGGCTGTCAAGGGCGGCGGAAAAACATGCCACTGGGATGTCGTTGCTGAGGGATTTTGTCCGCTTTAATGCGAAGGGAAAATGTCCTTTGTAACTTGCCATACTACCAGACTACGATAACGTTGATGTCAGTCGAGATGGCGACATAGGTGGGCTCTCGGCATTAATGTACTTTTTCACCGTGTCTCTGTGTATACCCAACTCCCGGGCGATCCCACGCATGGACAGCCCCCTGCGCTTCGCCTTCTGCACCGCCTTCCACCTGGCTGTCTGCAACGGCGTGGGCTTCCTGCGCCGTGGACCCACAATTTTGCGAACTCGTCCCGTTGCGACCGGAGGTGGCAACGGGCTGCTCGGCATCGTGATTGTCGTCCAAGGTCGCCAGTCTGGCCACCTATTTGCTATCCAGACCAATGATAGGGTCATGGACTATGGGTGAGTGTGTGGTTCTTCTGGCGAAGCCCCGGAGGACACTCGGACGCGGCGGCGCCTCCTGAGATGGGATGTCGCGCCCCTCGTGCTGCACCGTCAGACTATCGTCCAGTCCTTCGAGCACATACACGGCAGCCCCGGTGTAGCTCGGCCTTTCCGTGCCGGGCAGCAGTTGAATGGTGCGCCAGCGGTATCTGACCGTGTTGTCCCTGGCGACTCTGCGCCTGTACTTGAAGCACAGGATCTTCTCCAGACACACACCTTCGGTCACGGCACGATAGGCGACTTCTGATTCCCGCGCAGGCACCTTGAAGCGGCCGTTGAAGCGTGGAAGGAAGTCTTCCAGTACACAGTTGGCGTCGTCGATCGTGGCTGCGCCCGCAAGCCGAAGCTCGCTGACGAGCCTGTCCTGGAACGTTCCCGCGGCGCGCTCTACACGACCCTTGGCCTGGGGTGATTGAGCGAAGATCAGCTGCACACCAAGCTCGTCCATCGCGCGACTGAACTGGGTTGGAGCACCGGCAGATTCCGACGGTGGAGTGTACTTGAAGACGGCGTGCCGGTCCGCATAGAGCGCGAGGGGTATGCCGCAGCGCCGTATAAGTCCATCGAGGAGTGAGAAGTAGCCGTGGGTGTTCTCCAGTTCGCAGAACAGGGCATTGACGACGGACCCGTGGCGTCGTCAATCGCCAGCAGCAGCGTGAACTGCGGTCCGTCTTTCCCAAGCCATCTGTGGTAGCTGCCGTCTACCTGGATCAGCATACCCTCACGTGGCATCCGCTGCCTCCGAACCCGGTGTTTCGGAGGCCGACGCCGACGGGGATTGTTCACTCCGGCGTTAGTCAGTATCGTGCGTAGCGTGTCGCGACCGATGTCTATGCCCTCCCGTTCCCTCAGCAACTCGCTCAGGTGCGTATGGTTGACTCCGGCGTATCGCGTCCGTGCCAGACGTACCGCTTCGATCGCCAGTGTGCTCGGTGTACAATTGGCAGGCCTGCGACCTCTGTTGCCGTGAGCTATTGCGGATGCTCCCTTCTCCCTGTATGCCGCCAGTATGCGCCTGGTGTGGCGTGTGCTCACTCCCATCAGTATCGCTGCCTGCTCCGTCGTCATATATCCAGCCAGTAAGTTGTTGAGTACCTGAAGTTTTGCCTGTTCTTGCTGCGTCAATCTCACATGCTCCATCATGTGGACATTTTCGCTCAGCAGTTAGTGTGGACGGAATCGCTAAGCAGCAACACCGATATCAGGCCGTCGAGCCGCCTACATGGCACATTATTACTCCGCCGTTTACAGTCTGCGTCTAGGCTGCGGCCCGGCATGGGCGCGCTAGAATCATCTCCCAGGTGGAATGTCGAGTTGTCGTGTCCTTCTTGCTCCACCCGCCAGACCTTGAGATTTGCCCATTGGGGAAACTGGTCGGCCACCAGCCATCGGACGAGCGATACGTTGACTGCCGGGCGTCGTTCCGCTGCTTCACCACCACCTCTCCCTTATGTTCGTAGTCACAAGCACCGGCATAGACATCTGCGACTAATAGTGGGCTGCTCTGGCCACTAGCGGTCTTGACAGCGCTTTTCGGCTCTCGTAGTCTGATATTCAATATGCGTAGAAAATTCTCAAAGAAAATTCTGGAAGTATCCCGCCCCTGGTTGGCATGGGGTCTTCTATTAGCCGGACCGTTAGTGATCGCATTCAGCGTCGCCTACGCCCTTTCCCTGATATTGGCACTCTCGTTAGGGATGGGTGTCTTTGAAGCCACAGCGCTATTCCTTACGGCAATCTTCCCAGTTCTGGATCCCCTCATTGCAGTAGGCACTGGCTCGTGGTTGCTGTACTGGTATCTGTATTTACTTGCTGTTCCACCGGCCCAGGCACTCGACCACGGGCGTGCGGTATCCATATGCGGATACTATATCACCAAGGCTCGCCTGGTCGCTGTTGGACAGGGCATGGCGGAGCTGCAGTACCAATTCTCTCGTCTCTATTCCAAGCAAGGAACTCGCCTCTTCAAGCCGCAGCGGTTGCCTATTCTCGACCAACTGCACAGGCCTCTCACGGCAAAATGGTCTCCCGGTACCCACCCTCTAGTAGTTTATCAATGAGACCGCCCCACACTTCGTGAGGTCTATACTTGCCACGCATGGCTATGGTCGTTAGTCGAGCCGGTCTCTCAGCCTAGTCGTCCACTATGAAATGTCGATTCAGACAATATCTGAGTCACGATGAACGTTGTCGACTTGGCAGTTATCCCTCCGACCTCAGCATAGGTTAGTCATTGCGTCTGTGTTTCTACTTTCGCGTGTTCAAGACCTTATAGGCGTCCGCCCTCACGAATCGTCAGCCCTATTTTCAATCAGTTCGATCCACTTCGGTGCGTTGCTCACGTTGACGTCCGAAATTCTACTGAAAGGCGAAAGAGCATGATGATAAGAACCAGTGCAATTCTTCTGGCTATCACGGCATCTGCATTAATGATGACAGGTGTGGCGTGCAATATACCCTTTAGCCCCGTACCTACACCACCGGAAGGCACATACACGCCCGAGCAGTTTGTGGCACATTTTTACAAGCAGATGCAAGAAAACGAATACCGCATAAAGGACTGGGTGCAAGACAGGGAGCAATTCAGACTTAGGCTGCCCGACATAAGGGTGGGGGACAACACTTTGACTTACAGGACTGGGGGCCGCTTCATGACGCTCGGGAAGGGCCTGACTGTGGAGTGCTCTTTTGCCAGCGCCGACCCTGTGAGGCAGATCAGCAACGGCGATACCGTTGATGTAGTTGGGAAGACAGCCGAGGCGAAACTAAATAGGCTGAATACGATTGTGCTGAGAATGACGGAGTGCGAGGTCAGTAAAGTGGAGAACGATTCGCAATAGCACGCTAGCTATCTAGGGTATTGCGATGATCAATGAAATTACCTTTCAGAGACGTTCTGCGTTAACCTACTTTGCTCACGCATCGATGGTGTTCGTCATCCTGACTGCCGATTCCACGATGCGTGGGCACAACAATCTGTAATTGGCGCGACAACCGTCTACCCCGCACGTCGATTACTTTAGATGGTGCGGCACGAGTTCATGCAATTGGGTTGACATGGCATGGAACGTAAGGCACCGGGGCGGGACATTCTCTTCTTTGTTAAATTCCCAGGAATGGAGATATGACAATTGATTGATTCAGTTCAGACAATAACCTCCAGAGTCGCTCAGGAAGTAGTGCTTAAGATTAGTCAGAGTCCACTCACCTTGTTATTTCTGCTGCTAATCTGGTCTGTGGAAGTCTTCGCCAGATTCGCAGTCGACAGCAAAATGAACTTCAATGAGGTGATGGGCTTTCAGTCATCCGAACCCTGGACGTATATCTCGTATGCCTTTGCCCATAAGGACATGGAGCACATCGTGGGGAATTCGGTCATGCTTCTTTTTGGAATGCCGGTTGAATCCCGTTATGGAAAGAAAGTGTTCTCGGGAATTGTTGGAATTTCGATTGTCTTAGGAGCTCTTGGGGCACTCCTATTCTATCTCTGGAGAGGCGAACTCAATGATGAACCAGCGGTAGGCGCCAGCGCCGTTGGACTGGCACTCCTAATCGCCGGAATTAACGCTATCATGCAGGCCAGAGTGGCCGAGAGTTCCATCGGTGATCGGCGCTCTTGGATTGAGAAATCAGTTACATGGTTTCTTGTCATAGCTACCCTGGGTGGAGTCTCCATCAATGCCATGGTCACTGAGTTGCCCAAGGTTCTGATAGCGGCGGCGGTCTTTGGATTGATCGTGACATTGCCTGCGGTGGGTCTCAAGGCCTTTCTTAGTCAGGTTCAGTATTGGGAATTAAGGCAACGCCGAAGCACTTGGTTGCGAATGGTACAGAGCACAAGGTATTTGTTGCTTCCCCTGCTGCTATACGCAGTTTTGCTCCATAGCGAAGTCACGGGAACAACCGAATGGTTCTATGGGAATAGCGGCCATGCAGGGGGTGCACTGGTTGGCTTGATAGCCTCGCTTGGCGCAAATTGGCACAGTTGGCGTAAACAGACTAGGTGCATACAAGCCGAGATGACTGCATCATCATGCCCGAATGTTCTATTACAGATCGGAGCCTTAACCGCAGCATGCTTTGCAATTATAGGATTTTATTCCGCGTGGGCTTTGCTGTTACTGGCTTGGAGTTCGGCATCAACATACTGATACCGTTTGCGGGCAAGCCAAAGTCGAGGCTGCGTTAAATGCGTCTAAGCGTGATCAGGCTGAGCCCTTCTTCTGGATCGCTTCTATTCCTAGTGCCTTGCAGTTTGCCCCCCAATCTGACGTCCTTCAATAGTTCCGCGGCACATTCGGTCCCCGGAATTTGAACGTCGACGCCGTCGCATACTCCATCCCGGGAACTCGGCCTGACCTTGGGTACCTGACCATTCGGAACTTACATCCGCAGTCGGAGGTTTCAACAACGTACTCAAGGCACCATCGCCAGGCTACTCGTCGGGTCCGGCACAAGTGCCGGGTAGATGGCGCGTCCTCCGGATCGACGAATAACTCATCTAGCGCGATAGGTAGCTGATGGAGATACCGTCATTAAGCAAGTGATGGGCACAGTGTCGCGCAGCGTGTGGTTCGACGTATTACACCTTGCGGCGATTGCTCGTCTCACATTGTCATTCAGTTTAGTTGTCTGTATTCCCTGACATTCTGAGCCTTCCATCTCAGCATTGGCTGTGCCTGAATTCTCTCTTGGAGACCTTGATCTGAGGTCAGCAATTCGGCTTTGATGATACCGTCATCGAGCAGTAGGTCGAGAAAGGCCCGCTCTGCTTCGGTGAAGGGCAGGAGTATTTGCAACGAATCTTGGCAATCTCTTACAAGCTTCTCACCGTACTGGATTGGGTCAAACTCACTGACATTGACGGCACGCAGAGCAGGCAGGAGTTGCCTCTGCAATTCCCTGGAGTCGAATGTTATGTCAGAGAGAGTGACCTTGCGCCAGTCTCTCCGGTTCATCGCGCCATAGACGACGAAA
>MPND01000135.1 GCA_002238855.1 SAR202 cluster bacterium bin90 | reverse complement strand
CTCGCCTACGGTAACGAGGGCGATATGGACAGCGCGATCTCCGATTATAACGAGGCCATCAGGCTCAACCCAAAGGATGAGCATTACTTCAACAGCAGGGGCATAGCCTACTACTTCAAGGGAAACTTCGACGCCATGATGGAGGACTTCGAATCAGCCATCGAGCTGAATCCTCGTTATGCGCTGGCATACGCCAACAGGGGCGAAGCTCATATGAATGCCGGTTTGTTCCCGCAAGCCCTGACAGACCTGAATAAGGCAATCAGCCTTGATCCGGCAAATGTCGAAGCACTCAGGAACAGAGGGAAGGTGCAACTGCAACTTGGTGATAGAGAAGGCGCGACTGACGATTTCCGGCGCGCGGAGAGAACCGAACGCTCTCCTGGTCGAATCACGAGAGACCCTAAAGACGGCCGCCAAGGATTTCGCTCGTCGCACGGTGTCTCCAGGAGTCGAAGTATGTGAAGTCGCTCCGGCTCATTGATCGGCATAACTACTGGTTCGCGAAAATCGGAAGCCAATTGGCTTTGAAGGAGCGCTGCAACTTGATGCGCCGCGTCCACTACACTGACCTTGATGTTTTGAAGTGCAAATTGAAGGTTGTGCTGGCCATTTTCACGCTAAATCGATTTGAGATGGGGCCTGGTTGAGTCGCCTTCAAGCTCTCTCTACCACCGAGTAGATGCGCCGACCGCAGCAGATCGAGTTTAATCAATCATTTAACCCGACATTCAGGCCTTTGTCACACTGAAGCAGGCTTCCAGTGATCCTCTGATTGAATTAACTGCTACGCAGGCTCCGTGTACTGTTCCTGCCGGCGATGAACTGGATGTCCCGTGGACATCGAGAAAGTCCGAATGCTGGACGAGCGACAGGCTATGATGCTGACAGCAGGTTTCGGCGCAATTTTCATTGACGGTTGAAAGCGAGCTTAAATCTCGTACTGCTGCGGAAGCTAAGAAATTTCGGCGAGTAGGTTCGCCGGCGGTGGGAAGCCACCAAAGCTAGGATGATCCGCTCCGAGACCGTTGGGGGTTGGTCCTTGTGACCATTACCTATTGCCAAGCGTCGTTTAGCCGATAACTTGTGCGACGCCCGGCTCCTGGATTGCGAGCCAGGATGCCTTTATCAATCAGGTCTGTTATGTCGCGGAGCGCCGTGTCGTGCGAGCATCTGCTCATCCTTGCCCAGCGTGCAGTCGTGAGGTTTCCTTCGAAACCCTCTAAGAGTCGATTGATTATATTCCGCTGTCTGGAGTTGAGTTGTATAAGCTGGTGCGCCTGCCAGAACCGAGACTTTGACAAGACTGCCGAGAGCTTCTCTTCAGAGCTGGCGATGGAACGGTTGAGGCATTCAAGGAACCAGACCATCCAGTCAGTGATGTCAAGCGTGCTCCTCTGGGTCTGCTCGAGGACGCGATAGTAGGCGCTTCTCTCGCTCAGAATCTGCTCGGACATGCTGTAAGCTCGCCGAGAACTGCTATCGGAGCGCGCCAGCATCATATCCGTTATTGCCCTGGCTATCCTTCCGTTGCCGTCGTCAAGAGGATGAATCGTCACGAACCAGAGGTGAGCAACGGCCGCCCTGACAACCAGATCAGTGTCAGCCTGTGCCTCGAACCAACTGATAAACGCTTCCATCTCAGCGTCGACCAATTCAGCAGGAGGGGCTTCGAAGTGCACTATCTGCCGCCCTATTGGCCCCGACACGACTCGCATTGGGCCGGACGTATCATCTCTCCAGTCTCCGACGGTTAACGGACCCATGTTGTTGAAGCCTGTCGGAAACAGAGCCATATGCCAGTTCTTGATTCTCTCAGTCGTAAGCGGCTCGCGGCATCGCTCCGTTGCGTCAAGCATCACCTCGACCACACCGTCAACATTTCGGTCTCCGCTCACTAACCCTGGCGTCCCGAAGCCTAACTGTCTGGCCACGGAGGATCGTACCTGATCTACGTCGAGAATTTCACCCTCAATTCGGCTGCTCGACACAACGCTTGTAGTAAGCGATTCGACCGTCATATTCTGAACTGTGTCAGACCCGAGCGAATCCACCCTGCCCAGAAGGAGGCCCTGGTGGTGCCTGACCGACGCTAGCAGCGGGGACACCCTTTCCCAGTTCCAGTGAAAGCGCGGCCAGTGGGCTTGTTGGTGAATGTAGTTTCTCCGCAACATTTTCGTATATTTTAGCAGACATTCGACGCATACGATGCAGTGCAACTTAGCGCAGAGCGCCGCGGTTGCCGTGTGCGAAGTGGCCGCGCTCGGCGTACGGTTTCACATCGGAATATGGCTGCAAGACCCCGGAAAGGCATCAAGCCGCTTCGCGGCGGAACGAAACTGGTGAATATAGCCTTATCGGTCATAATTGGCCCATTGGCGAAAGTGACAATGTGACCGATGGAGATATCAGTGTCATGATTAGTCGGCACTTTGCGAACCAGACTGGGAGAGGCTGTTCGAATGCAACGGCGGCAGGCTTTGAATGATGGTCATTCACGACGTGAATGATTTATCAAATCGACTGACCCAGACTACGGCGTGAATGCCGGAACAGAACAGAGCAGACTAGGCCGGCGGAAGATTCCGTGCGAGGTCTGCCGGTGACGCTTCTTGAAGAGGGTGCCACGAATGAATGGTGCGAAGTCGGTACCAAGTGAATGCTGCTGCTTGGCTACAAATCGAACGGTCCATGTTGATGCCATCATTCTGTCGAGTCGGAAACGACGACGCAACCGACTCCATATTACGGTCTCTTACCTGCTCCAGGCGAGTCTATCGATGCTGGACGCCTGCGAATCAATGAAATTTGCGAAGTGTCGCCAAAGAGCGCTAGTCCAACTTTGAGGGTGTTCAAATGCAACGCCGTTGAAGTGCCGGATGGTGCATCATGATCCTTGGCAAGATGATATGTAGAAGGAGTGGTAGTGAGATGGGGTGTGGATCTGCGGCCTGAGCCGCAGTATCCATCACCTACCCCTATCCCTACCCTTATAGGTATAGGTATAGGGTATAGTGTCGGCCCATATAGGAAACGCCCGATTGCTACTTGAACTGGCTCCATTACGTTGCATTCCAGCAGGTCTGGCGTTGCATTCCATCACCTCGTGTGTTGCATCTGCCCAGAGGTTTCGTTGCATTGGGACGACAAAAGCGTTGCATTCCGCCAGCCAGCAGGTCAGACTTTTCGGCGAGCCGCTGTTTGAATGGCTCCGCTCAGGCGTCGAAAGTGGCAGGTCCCTCATATTGCCGATTCTTGCCAATTGACACAGGACATAGTGCTCCAACTCTGCCTTACTGGTATCACTGAGGTCGTACCCCAGCCCCGTTCAAGAGCCATCAGCATGCGCCGCGTTGCATTTGAGCAAGATACATTGTGGGTAGTGCATGTCCTTTCTCTAGACCTGGCAGTCTTAGCCGGTGCAAATGAACAATCTGTTCAATTGTGTCGCCTTAATACCGAAGAATTCATAGCCGGCGGGACATAAAGAGTCGAAATGAGCTGGATGAATGGCTTGAAGGGCCGTTATTCGTGCTTATCTGATCAAGCGCAACTTTATGGAGACACGCTTCAGTCGAACTTTCCTCGCATTTCAGTTGCTATCCGTTGCATTTGGACAACATATCCAAGAGGAATTCGAGGGATTTTGCCCCACCGTTGCATTTGACCAACATAGAGGGTGATTAGTTGTCGCATTCCCCCAACGAGCGTTGCATTTGACCAACAATAAGGGTCACGAATCACTTGAAACTGTAATTTCCAGTTGATTTGTTTCGGAAAGCCTACAAATACGGCTGGATTTGGTCTCTGACAACGCTCAAATCCAGTTAGATCGGAGTTCCGGAAGGCTCTTCGAGGAGCGCTTCGTTGCATTTGAACAAGTTCGTGTACGGCTATATCCCAAGCTGTGAACGCGTGCGTTGCATTCGGACAACCTTCTTAGTCGCCAGGTTGATCCTACGCTTAGTTTCGCTGATATTCGAGTATTGCCTTAATTTGTTCGTCCGGCGGTGATCTGCCTGAGGGCCTCTCGCATGTTTATGTCGAAGTTGGCGCCCCAGCCAGCAGGCGGCATGATACGCCAGCCTTTTCTGCCGTCGCGATCGACTGCGTCTTTCTCGATCTGGCAGAGTCCTAGCCTTTCAAGCGTCTCGAAAGATTCCCTGGCCCTCTGGCGCCAGGAACGCATTGTGTTAGGGTTCATTACGATCGGCAACTCGGCTCCATACCACATACGCACTAGTTCGTCTACTTCGAAAACGCGATAGCGCACCCTTGCCTTGGAGTCGGCACGCACGTAGCCTGCCGGAATTTTCTGTCCTCCCCTCTTTCTGTGAGCGGGATACGCGCCGACCGCCCACTGAGCCTGTAGCTGGACGAAGGTCCTCCAGAGAGAGTCCGACTTGAGCCCGAGGGCCTGCGTGGCCGGTCGAAACATCAGTGGACCGTTCGCCGACTGTTCAGGGAAGGACATGGCGAGCACTACCTTTGCTTCCAGTTTTGGGACTCCTTTGGGCAACCAAACGATTCCCTGAATTGGGAAGAAGATTCTTTCCCCGAGTTCAAAGCCCGCCAGTGGGAGTTCCCTGAGAGCCTCATATATTGAAGGCCAGTTTCTTCCCTTTGCCCATCCGTTGGGATACAGCCAGTTTCTGAGGTCCCTCACTGTCACTTCGTGATGTATAGACTTCGCGCGGTCCTCGCGTTTGACGCTGAGAATCATCTCGAGGAACAATCTCTCATGCATTGGTGCCGGGCTGTTGCCTCGTGTCCTGCGATACGCTTTCAACTGCCCTGACGACGGATCGTACCTTCGCAGTGCAGGGTAAGCCATCAGTTGGGGCTCAGGTGGCTGTAAACCCGGCAGATACGCGGTTGTTGGTATAAGGTTGTTGGTTGGAGTTTCACCGGCGTGAACGTCGATGTCGGCCCATAGCGGGAACACCGAGGTCCTGGCGACTGAGAAGCTTGAAGGATAGATGCCAGTCTTGCGAGGCTCAGGTTCAGTGCGGGATTGCCAAGCTGCAATGAGCGGGGCAATGGGGTGAATGAGCAACTCACTGCTTATCTCTCTGGCCGCTCGCCAGATGGCGTTCACTCCGTCAAGATCGGTATTCTCGACCACTTCTTCGACTCTCGAAGCCGCAGGCAACTCTTTGACACCCGCCTGCTGAGGATGCTCTTCGTTGCCGATTTGCTCCCCCAACTCCCCGTCCAACTGTGGGTACACCAGAATGGCTGCCCGCTCGAAGTGCGTCCTGTAGTCAAGGCGCGCCGCCGCCATGTATTCCGCGTCCAGGTCGGTGACCACCTGCTCGGGCGTCGGAATGCGCGGGTTGTCGTCGGTACCTGAATTCACCTTCGCCCAGCAAGCACTAGCCAGGTCGTTCCACCATTTAGACCGCGTCTTCATAGATGTTTTCCTCCTGTCTCCCGTTACTCGAACGCGAAGAGGATGACTTGCGTGGCCTGTATTCGTTCGACAGGCGAAGCAATAGGGTCTCTACTTCGTCTTCATCAAGGACTGGTCCATCCAACTGGAATCCACCAAATGTATCATTTGGTGGGCTAAAGACTTCTGAAAGCTGGGCACCCCAGCCCCGCGTGCCGTAATTCGCTTTGAGAGCGGTCAGAAGCCTTCTCTTGTTGGAGATAGTTCTAAGGAAGAGTATTGCCCTTGCGGCGTCGATCCAGGCTGCGCTTCCGGAGACGGCTCCTG
>MPND01000134.1 GCA_002238855.1 SAR202 cluster bacterium bin90 | reverse complement strand
TGTGAGGTTGTGGACCCGGCTTCCCGTAACGGGAAGGACTTCCTCTGCCGTGCCTGTGGCGTGGAACTGGACGCGGACCTAAATGCCTCGATCAACATCCTGAAACGAGCTATGGCGGGTGGGAATCTTCCCGCTGCGGCACTTGATGCCGCGTAAATATATGTCTCATTACACTTGTCTAATTAGGTATATCATTCCCAACTATGGCAACAATAAGACACCCGACAGAAGCAGTTACAACTGTCATATCACCGGAATTGAAACATTCGGTTATACGGGCGATGAAGCGGTCTCAGGACTACTTTGCTCGTACGCAATCACCTGAAGGCTACTGGTGGGGCGAGCTGGAATCTAATTCCACAATGGAGGCCGAATACCTGCTGCTTACCCACTTTCTTGGAGTCGGCGATGCGGACACATGGCGAAAGTTAGCAAATCACATTTTCGAAACGCAGCGAGCCGACGGTACCTGGGGGCAATATTATGGCTCGCCAGGCGACCTCAGCACTACCATTGAGTGTTACTTTGCCCTGAAACTGGCCGGTGCTTCTCTCAACGATCCTCGTATGGCGAAGGCGCGCGTATTCATTGTATCCAGGGGTGGCATCCCCAAGGCGCGCGTATTCACCAAGATATGGCTTGCCCTCTTCGGGCAGTGGAGTTGGGATGCAATTCCGGCCCTCCCGCCTGAGATGATACTGCTTCCGTCGTGGGTGCCAATGAATCTGTATGACTTTTCCAGCTGGGCCAGGGGCACCATTCTGCCTCTGAGCATCGTGCTCACTCACAGGCCCGTGCGCCCAATACCAGAGTACGCTGTTGTTCCGGAACTTGTGCCGAGAGGAAGCAACAAAGCCAACGATATACCGGGGATCAGCAAGTTAGCGAGGGCGCAGGCGGCATTCCATCTCGTAGACTGGCTACTTCGCCGATACAACTCTCTCCCCTGGCAGCCGTTGCGCAGACTTGCCATTAGCAAGGCCGAGAGGTGGATAATAGAGCACCAAGAGGAGGATGGCTCCTGGGGCGGCATACAGCCGCCCTGGGTATACTCACTCATCGCGCTCAGTATCCTGGGATACGACGTCCGGCACCCAGTAATGCGCAAAGGCATCAAAGGTTTCAAGAATTTTGCAATTGAGGAGAATGACTCCTTGCGCATGCAGGCATGCGTGTCCCCGGTTTGGGACACATGCCTTGCTATGATCGCACTTTCTGATTCGAGCATTCCTCCGGACAGCCCCATGTTGCAGCGGGCGGGGGAGTGGCTCATGAGGGCGCAGGTCTCAGATGGAGGGGACTGGCAGATCAAAGCGCGACACGCCTCCCCTGGGGGATGGTCTTTCGAGTTTTCCAATTGCGCGTATCCTGACATTGATGATACTGCAGAGGCGCTAATCGCTCTTGATAAAGTGAAATTGCGGGACGTCTGCGGAAAGAATGAAGCGATCAGACGAGGGGCCGAGTGGTTGCTTGGCGTACAGAGCAAAAGCGGCGGTTGGGGGGCCTTCGATAAAGATAACACCCGTCGCGCAGTCGCGAAAATGCCCTTTGCCGATTTCGGTGAAATGATCGATCCGCCAAGTGCGGACGTGACTGCACATGCCGTAGAAGCCCTGGTTCAAATCGGCTACCCATTGGACGCTCCGCCACTCAGCCGCGCCGTGCAGTACCTGATAAGCGAGCAAGAGCCCGACGGTTCCTGGTTCGGTCGATGGGGTGTCAACTACATTTACGGCACGGGAGCCGTACTCCCATCGCTTGAGGCCGCGGGAGCGGACACGCGGAGCGAGCAAGTGCGGCGAGCAGTAGATTGGCTGACGACACATCAGAACGCGGACGGGGGCTGGGGTGAGAGCTGCGCGAGCTATGCGGATCCCGCCTTAGCAGGCAAGGGACACAGCACTCCGTCGCAGACAGCTTGGGCCTTGATCGCGCTTATGGCTGCGGATGAAACGAAAAGAGACGCGATAAGAAGCGGCATCAAGTATCTGACCAAAACTCAGCGAGACGACGGCACTTGGGAGGAAAAGTGGTACACCGGTACCGGATTCCCCGGTTATGGAACTGGAGATAAGGACGAAAATGTTCGTCAGCAGGGAAGTGAACTATCTGCCGGATTCATGATCAGATACGATCTCTACAGGAACTACTGGCCATTGATGGCCCTGGGCCGCTTCTGGCGGCTGTGCGCCAACAATATGTAAGTCAGGGTCCCGTCGTCCCGACATACAACAAGCCCCTACCTTCAGAGGCGAGCAGATCTCGTATCTCGTATTCTCGAAACGGCTACTTGCTACACCCTGGTCAACGACATTTATTCTGACCGCTCCTTCTTGCGTCTGGACACCGAACCTTTCCTTGTCCTTGCCACTTTCCTGCGAAGCCGGCTCTCACGCCGTCTATCATGATTCCGGCGCTCCACCGTCTCGCCTGTCGATAGCGTCAGCCGCTCGTTCACGCCCATATCTATTCCGACTTTGGCATCGGACTTTGGAAGCACAGGATAATCCACCGCAAACGCCATGCTCACCACATAGCCGGTAGCCCTGCGCGAAATCATCAGCGTCTTGGGCTTGCCTTCAGGCAGCGGTCGCTTCGTCCTCAGAGTCAGCGTGGGCAATCCCTTTATCCTGACGTAGGCTCTGCGCCCGTCCTGCGAGCGCTTGAGCATGCCGGTCGTCACCTCAGACACCTCCAGCGTCTGATAACGATGCCTGGACCGGTAGCGGGGATAGCCGGGCTTCTCGCCCTTTCGCACGCGGGAGAAGAAAGCGTTCATAGCGCGGTCGACACGAACGAGGACACCCGCGCCCAGCTTGTAGTGATATGCGTTCCATTGGGGCATGTCCTGCCTGATTAGCTTGAGTTGTCTCGTCTGGTCGTACAGAGTGACGGACTTGCGCTGCATGCGATACGCCTGAGTTCTCTCTTCAAGCGCGGCGTTGTAGAGCGTGGCGCAATGGCGCAGCGCCTCGTCGAGCCCAGAGTAGTCCCTGCGCTTGATGTGCACCTTGTACTGATATGTCAGGTCACACTGTCGTGTCTACTAAAGTATGTAAGTCCCATCTGTAAACCTGCAGGTAGACACGCCTTAAGGCATGAGATTGTTCGGGTAGCAACTGCCACTTACGGTATCGTCACTGTCGGTGCCGTCAGGACATTTTGCCTCATCGAAATCGGCATCATGGATGTTCTCCGCTTTATGCAGATTCTTTGCGTCAGTGAGGTCCGCTCCCTCAAAGTCGGCGTCCTCAACGTCTGCTCTCTCAAAGTCGGCCTCATCGAGTTCGGACTCTGTGAAGTCCGCATCTGCCAGGTTGGCTTCCGTGAAATCAGCCTCCCTGAAATCACAGTCAGTGAAAGTCCCTCCAGAGAGATTCGCGTGCTCGAAGTCAACCTCCCGGAAGTTGCAGTCAGGGGCATCCTTATCGGAAAGATCTGCCCTGCGTAGATCTGATCCCCTGAATTGAGTTCTGGCGTCAATAATTGCCGGTTTGAGATTTGCCCCTCTGAAATTAGATCCGGTCAGGTCCGCACCGCTGAAGTCGGTTTCAGATAGCGTGGCGCCTCTGAAATCCGCTTGGTGAAGATCAACTCCTACAAACTTGGCGTTTGATAGGTCTGCGTTGATGAACCCGATTTCTACGAGCTTGATTTTTGAGTCGAAAACAACATTCGTCAGAATTGCGCCTCGGAACATAGCGTTGTCGTCTCTCCTATTCCCTGATCTGAAAGTTGTACCGACTACCGTAACGCGATCTAGGATTGCATTAGAGAGTTCAGCGTGTCTGAGGTCGGCTCCATTCAGATCGGCTCCGCTCAGATCTGCGCCACTCAAGTTGGCCTGTCTGAGATCAGTATCTCTCAAGTCCGTGCCTTCAAGATCTGCGTCGATCAGGTCTGCGCCTGTGAGATTTGCCCCTGTAAATTTGGCGCCGATCAGAATCGCTCCTCTGAACTGAGTTCCCACAAGGTGTGCACCCGAAAAGTCTGCTTCCGTGAGATTGAAATCGTTGAAGTTCTTATTGTCAAACTGGCACTTTCGGAGGTCCGCACCGGGCACTATCATGGTGCATGGCGAAACGGAAGTCAGAACAGCCGTAGGATCGGGTTCAGGTGTAGCCGTAGGAAGAGGCGTTGGTTCTGGCGTCGGGGGAAGTGGTGTCGGCACAGGTGTAGCTGTCGGATCCGGAATTGACTCGGGCGTCGGAGGAAGAGGCGTTGGGACAGGTGTTGGAGGAAGAGGCGTTCGCACACGTCTCGAAGGAGGTGTTGTCGGAGTAGCCACAGGCTCGCGAGTGGAACTACCCCAGCAGTCGACCTCGTCGCTAGAGTGCAGAGCACATGTATAGCTGTCACCACTCACCATCATTAGGTACGCTTGCCGTGAAGGCGGAGAAGACTGCCCTTTATCATTCGCCCCCCAACAAACGATACCCCCGTCCTGGTTCAGGGCACAGGAATGCCTCCCTCCCAGACTCAAGGCAATGTATCGACCCGAAGACGGATGTCCGGAAACTTGTCCAAACGCGTCGTCTCCCCAGCAGTCAATTCTGCCGCTGGCCAATATGGCACAGGTGTGGTGTGAGGCGCCGACCAGCATTGACACCGGAGGCACTTCAGTTGGCACCGGTACGGCCGTCGGTAATTCGGTAGGAACCGGCTCAGGTGTACTGGGCTCTGGTGAAGGTACTGGGGTATTAGGCTCCGGAGTTGCTTCCGGGGTGTGCGGAGTGGGTGTGGATTCGGGCAATCTGTGGACGGTCAGGTAGAACTCGCCCGTCGCGACCGGGTGGAGAGTGGTCGCCTCTATTGTGTAGTCTCCAGGTTGAAATATTCCTGATACCATCGAGTTAGTGCTTCCGGAGCGCTCCATATCGTTATTTTCATAGATGATCGTTCCGTGGGCCCCGTGCCCTCGCAGCACGTACAGGTACGTATCTTCGGTTGAGGCCAGGTTGATCTCCAGAGACATCTCTCTGGCCAGTGTAAAAGTGTAGAGTCGTGCATATCTATCTCCGCCGACGTGAGGAGCGGGACTGGTGGAGAGGCAACTATCGTTCCATGTGCCGCTTATACTGTAAGATTCAAGGGGCAACACGCATTCGGACTGCGGCAGGCTAAGTGCTCTGAATAGCAGAACGCCGCCCAGCAGAGCCATTGCAACTAGCGAAACTGCAACCAATACAGTTCGTCTTGACACTAGGAAGTTTCGCATCTTTGAGCCCGGAAAACTCGCTTACTTAAGGCGTGTTTGGGAGAATTAAACAACGACAGCAGCATCCTCTTTACCTCAGGCACTCACCTGCATTAAGCATTGTAAAATGTTTTAATGTTTTACGCTCTTACTTTCAAGATGTTTTCAGTAAGAAAGGCATTCTCTCAATCGCCATGCGCCGACAGAGCTTCGTCTATCGTCCGCTCCAGCGCACGGATGATGAACTCAAGCTGAATCATATCCGATGCAGCGACGGCAAGCCACATTCGATGCTGCATACGGCACCGGACAAGGAAGAAACTCTGATCGAGATCCGCTATCGCCTGGGCGGAAGCAGGAGCAAAACTTGCCTCTGTAATCGGGAACCTTCTGCCACGTCCCAGAGATGCTTTCCCCATATCTGCAAAGGTAATGACATATTTGTTGCACGCGTATGGGGATTTGTTCTTACGGATGTTCTATAATAAGACAGGAACATTCACAGAGGACAGAGGAATGGTCAAGACCGTCGAGACCAGGATATACAGACTGCA
>MPND01000133.1 GCA_002238855.1 SAR202 cluster bacterium bin90 | reverse complement strand
CCATACCCTACTGGATGGAGGGCGCAGCCGACGTTGCCGAGACGACCTACACTCCCTTCGGAGGTGAGCCTGACGCAGCGCCGGTGCGACTGATCGTCCGCAGGGTCAGGCCCACGCCCGGTTCCCAACTGGCGCTGTTTGCCAACTACAGCTATCACGCCTTCATCACCGACCGCGAGGGCGACACTCTCCAGCTGGAGGCCGATCACCGCCGACACGCCGAGATCGAGAACGCCATACGAGACCTCAAGTACGGTGTGGGACTGAACCACTTGCCATCGGGTCGCTTCGCAGCCAACGCTGCCTGGATGGCCGTGCAAGTGATGGCACACAACCTTGCCCGCTGGACCGCCCGCATCGGTCTGGCCGAGCAGGTGGTGACCACAAAGACCCTCAGACGACGCTTCTTCGCCCTGGCCGGACGTCTCACACGCTCGGCACGACGCCTCACTCTGCATCTTCCGCAGGGCTGGCCCTGGGGAACACAGTTCGGCAATGCGCTGGCCAGACTGCGTACCATTCCGTTACCGAGCTGACGGCGGCGACTGCCCACCGTACACCTCACAACCCATCACATCCCCAGACTCTAGCCGGACCGCGAGTATCCCCTGCTGCCCACCCATCCGTAAACTTCACCCGGAACCGCCACTGTGAGCCTTCATTGGCGTCCAGTATCACGACTGGACCCCTTCAGAACGCTCCAACGCAGGCATCATACACGGACTGCCACCTTGCCGCGTCCTTCACTCACGCTCCAGCGAATATAACTCCACTCTTCGGTGGATTCGGGTTAAGCTACCGAGAGCTCCCTGCCGATGACTTACTCTTGATGTGCCGGTGTCCGGGGAAAGTTGCCCAGACGTTGGTCACCGCCTGTTGGCGTTCGCTTTGGATAGCATCTCCCGAACCAGCATAAAGCAGGATATGATGATCAAGGCAAGAGCTAACGGCGCTATGAGGATCCCAATACTGGCGATTGCTAGCGCAGCGAACTCGAGAGCCACCAATCCTATCAGTCCCGCTGACAGCCAGCGAGTAACCATATTCTTGGTCGCCACCGCTAATACCACCATTCCCGCGACACACGCGCCCGTAAGCCCCAACATTGACCAACTCAGGCTGTCGCTTGGCATTATGCCAGCTATCCAGTAGGCGTATATCAGGACGGTCAGCGCGACGACAGCCAAAATGAACAATATTGGCAGGGACAGTCGGCCCAGAAGTCTCATGTCGAACATCTTCTCAAATCTGCGCCCGCACTTGGCTCGAGTATCTGATCTGTGCAATTCACAGCACCATCGCCAGACTCCCCGTCGGGTCCGGCACAAGTTCTAGGTAGATGTGCGGCGTCTGAATCGACGAGTGCCCCAGCCAGCGCGACAAGTAGGTGATGGGGATGCCGTTCATCAGCAAGTGCCGGGCGTAGCTGTGCCGTAGCGTATGGGTGCCAACCCGTTTCCCCGGCGCAATCGCTCCCAACTCTTCGGCACGCTTCACCGCCGCCTGCACCCAGCGCCAGGCAGTCGCGGGATGCGCCTCTACGATTCTTCCCTGGCTGATGTCCCCATAAGACAGGGCGCTGCCCAGAGCGCCGTGCAGATCCGGATGCACTGGCACCAGCCGCGTCTTGCCACCCTTTCCCGAACGTACTCTGAGCGTGGGAGTGGCCGTATCGAGCGACAGGTCTCGTACTTCGAGGTCGAGCGCCTCGGACACACGAAGGCCGGCACGCCACTGCTCCAGCATCAGCAGTTTCGCCTTCGGGTTTGGCGCTGCTTTGATGATGGCGTTCACCTCGTCGGCTTCGAGGTATTCAGGTAAGCGCTTCTGGCGTTTGGGGGTTGCGCCGTCCTGTGTTTTTGGATAACTGCGATGAGGTAACAGGATCGGCCGAAATAGTTGTCGTCGACCAGACGCCAATCACGGTGATCTACGCACAAATGCCGCATCCACGGCACATGTTTTCTCCATTGTATTCTCTGCGATTTTGATAAGATGAAATGCAAAGCATTACGGTGATGACAGATTTAGGTTCCAAGCGCCGCAACTGAGCAGTGTCTCAATCTCTATCTGGAACATCGCCAACGATATACTCCTTGGTCGGTATGTGCAAGGCAAACCCAGCGATATCATCCTGTCCATGACCGTCATCAGACGAATGGATGCCGAGCTTGAGGGTAGTAGGCAGCAGGTGCCAGACATGAAGAAAGGCTTGACGGCATCAGCATTGCCGAGCAGGAAAGTGAAGGTCTGCTGCGGGCATTTACGGGGAAATCTAAGGAGTGACGGTGAAAGATCGTGACAGGAAAAACCTGCGTGTGCATTTAACGTTAGTTTCCTCGCTCAAACGGACGATGGAAGCGCTGGCGTCAGGCGAACATCCGGACAGAGCTTGGAGTTTTCACTCATTCAAGATGCTCGCGTGTAAGTACATGCAACTTCTGATCCTGGCCAAGGAGACCACCGAACTACCAGATATCTTCGACACTTACGATGTAGAAAATATGTCAAACATCTCCTTAGTGCCGAATCAACAACAGACAATCTTTGAGAGTGTGTATACGAATCTGTCCTTGCTTGAGACATATCTTGGCGCAGACCTCGGTGTTGATGACCAAGAAATCATTGCGATTCGCGATTTTCTTGAGGCTAGGCTGCGAAGCGCCATATTTGAAACTCCCGAAAATGAGAAAGACATTCAAAACACGATTGAGCAACTGCTCATCGGTCGAGGGATGCAGAAAGGACGCGACTACGATAGAGAGCGTGGGCGAGTGAAATACTCGGCGAAAGAATCCGTGCCAGACTTCAATATGCTAAACGTCTCCCTTGCAATTGAGGTTAAATTAATCAAGGACACTCAGCGTATCGGCAAAATTGTGGACGAGATCAGCGCCGACATAGCCGCTTACTCAAAAGAATATCGCGAGAGCCTTTTTGTAGTTTACGACCTGGGGTACATTCGAGACGAGATTGAATTTCGCCAAGACCTTGAGGGCTCACCTAATGTTTCAGTCGTTGTTATCAAACATTAGGATTATGGGTGCAACCTGGTGACACTTTGTTGCTTAAACTAGTTGTGAAGGAAAGATATGGCAGAAGAGACCATTGAAGTTGCGAAGCCGAAGGATTCACTGATACTGAAACTGCCGGAGCCCGTAGTCGTGGAGGGAAGCCCCTGGGATGATGATGTGCTCAACCGGGCGCAGATTGCCGCTCGTCTGACGAACCTGATCCGAACTCAGTCGGTGCCTTTCGTGGTTAGTATTGATGGCTACTGGGGTACAGGCAAGACTTTCATGTTGGAGCGGTGGCAAAAAGACTTAGAGGACTCGGGCTTTAAGGCAATCTATTTTAACGCATGGGAGGATGACTTCTGCGATGACTCTCTACTTGCAATACTTGGTCAGCTGTCCGAATCCTTCAAGGAAGGCAGGCTCAAAGAATTAGCTGCTCGACTCCGACAATCTGCCTTGCCTCTACTCCGCCAGAATGCGCTGGGTATCCTCAAACAAAATTTGGGAGTAACACTCCGGATTGAAGGAAGTGAGCGAGGAGACAGAGATTTCATAGATGAGTACATCGCCCAGAGAGCGACGAAAGATGAGATGAAGAAATGCCTGCAGAGGGTGTCCGAAGAAGTCCGCGATGAGACCGGGCATCCCTTGGTCTTCATCATTGACGAACTTGACAGGTGCCGACCGACCTTTGCCATCGAACTTCTGGAAAGGGTCAAGCATATATTTGATGTTCCAAACCTTGTGTTCGTGTTCGGCATCAACCGAGATGAACTCTGCAAATCCATTCGGTCAGTCTATGGCGAGATTGAGGCTGATGTCTATCTCCGTCGATTCTTTGACATGGAATTCTCGCTACCTGAGGCTGATGCAGGAGCTTTTTGTCGCCATCTCTTCGAGAAATTTGAGCTGCCGCAGTTCTTTCTAGGACTCAGTCAAGAAACTCGTCACCAAATACATCACAAGGATTTTCGGGACCTTTCTGAACACATGGTCAAACTCTGGGCTCGTTTCAATCTATCGCTTCGGGACATAGATTACTGCGTTAGGCTTGTTGCTCTTGTTGGTAAGAATCTGGGGCCAGGACAATACATGCACCCCGCCCTGCTAGGGTTGTTGATACCTTTGAAATTCAAGAATCCAACTCTTTACCGGAGATTTACGCGCGGCGAATGCACTGGAAGCGAAGTCATGAATTACGTTGATGAATTAGTCCCTCTTCAAGACAGGAACGATTCGCTATACGGTGTGTTGGACGTGGTCGAAACAAATTTGTATCTCACTGACAAGCGCTATGCAGCTTACGGAGAAAACACATCACCTGCATTAGCTCAGTTGAAGCTCGCAAGAGACCCTCATTCAGAAGAATTGACTCCTCCCATTTACATTTCCAAGAAAACCCGGCAGTCAGATGGCGATAGGATTGACGGGCTGATAGAGGAGATGCAAAGTAACTTGAACAGGCCAGACTACAATATCTCAAGCAACACTATCGGGTATGTGGCGGGACTGATTGACTTCTACCAGAGTATGGTGAGGAGATAGGAAGTGAACCATTCCCTCTTACTCTGACTACGAAACTTCCGTCATCAACTGGCTCGGAGATTTGCCTTCACATTGGGAGATACCTCGCCTGAAAACCTGGGTATCCGTGATAACGTCTCGCTCGAGAAAGCCGATCCTAACTGCGAGATTCATTATTTGGAAATCGGATCTGTTTGTATTATTGATACGCGATAATTACCCTTATATCGCACTTAGAACGTGCCCAGAATGACCCTTCAGACACAGCAACCGACATCAGAAAATGCGCCGGCAATTCTGACCAATGAACAACGCCGGCGAGTGGCGGACGCTCTCGAGAGCGCACAGTCTGAAAACACCCGCCGGAACTATGCCGGTCAGTACCGCAAGTTCCGCGCATGGTGTGAACGTGAGGAGCAGATCGCGCTTCCGGCGTCGCCCGAAGTCGTGGCAGCCTATGCCGCAGAGCTGGTCGACGACAGCAAGAGCATGTCAACTGTCCGGCTCGCGGTCGTGGTTATCGTTGACGCGCACAGGCGTGTGAGCATGGAATCTCCACATACTGACGGAACCAGCAAGACTATGAGGGATCTGTCCAGACGAATAGGCGTCGGACAAAAGCAGGCGAGGCCGCTGGCCGCAATCAGGGAGACCGCACTGAATCCGAGAAAGTCGAGGGCGGCTCGCTTGAGTCGGAAGAGATTGCCCTTAGGCGCGGCCGGCTGGACATCGCGCTGGCGTCGGTTCTGTCTCGCGCGGGCCTGCGGATCTCCGAGGCTGCCAGTCTCAGGTGGCGGGACGTCCTTGATGCCGAGAATGGTGCCGGGTTGGTGTACATCGAGCGGTCGAAAACCGACCAGGCGGGCGAGGGATCATACGTGGTGATCGCGCCTGATACACTGACAGCCCTGAAGCGGCTACGATAGGACTCCGATGTGGTCGACAATGACGAGCCGGTGTTTGGGCTCTCTATGTCTCAGATATGCCGCTTGAGGCGCTGCAGTGGCTTGTTTAACATACACTGACCGTTTGCCCCTGCTCGATGCCACTCTACGGCGGGGAAGTTTCGTTTGCAGTTGGTTCGGGTATATGCCAGTCGCCTTAGAGAAACTGTCAAGAACATATTCTGCTGAGGTAGGGGATCGGGCAAAAGCGGTTGACGCGGGCCGCCTGACCCACTGTTCCAACGTCTAAGTTAGTCTTGGATATCTCCTTCATTCAGCGTGGTATCCTTGTAGGACGAGTTGGAACACATCAATAGCATCCATAATGTGAGAAATACGGGATGCGTAATGGCTGGAGATTC
>MPND01000132.1 GCA_002238855.1 SAR202 cluster bacterium bin90 | reverse complement strand
CCGGACCCGGTCAACGACGACTACGACGACAGGTGGCACTTCGGGTTTGGCCGCCCCCCTTACGACGAAAGTCTCTTCGGGGTGTCCCGCGTCCACGTAACCGCGTGTGTCAACGCCAGGGTGGCTGGGGCCGACGACATGGCCGTGCTGTCCTTGTCGCTGCCCGAGGGAGTGACCATAGACCCTGAGTTCAGCTCCAAGAATTACAGCTACCGTCTGACCGTGCCAGCGGAACTGGATCATCTGACCTTTACGGGCAGATTCACCTCGGAACTATGGGGGAGCAATATTGATGAACTCGCCGGCACTATCCTCGTGGCGGGGCTCGTGGGACAGTATGATGCATTTACCGGCAACACTGAAGAGTCCGGGTATAGCATAACCATTGCTACCAACAGTAGAGAGGGCAATCCCAACCGGATCGAGTTGGCGCCGGACGCGGTCACGATGATCAGCATCGAGATGCGCAAGTCACGGCCCGGGGAGACGTACGCAGGGCTTATTTTCAAGAAGTCTTATACGTTGGCAGTGGTCCGGGGCACCCCCCGCGAAGACGACGCCACGCTGCGCGCCTTGACCATTTCCAAAGGCTCCCTGAACTTTGATCCCGCGAAGACCGCCTACGCGGTGGTGGTGCGACACTCGGTGGACAGCGTGACCCTCACGCCCTCCCCCAGCAGTCCCGACGCCACGGTAACCGTGGACGACAAGGACCCGGCAACGCCGGTGGAACTGGACTACGGCAAAAACGTCATCTCCGTGAAAGTTATCGCAGCAGACGGCGTGACCACGAAGACTTACACGGTGACGGTTACGCGGTTGCAGCCTTCCCCGCAAATCAACATCGTCGCCACCTATGATCCCACCGCGGAAGGCTACGATGACGCGGCCCTGCGCAGCCTGTCGCTGCCGCATGGAGTGACCATGGTTCCCGAGTTCCAGTCAGATCACCACAGTTACCGGCTGACCGTGCCCGCCGAGATGGAACGTCTGGCTTTCGCGGGGGACTTCAACCCACTGCCACTGATAAGGAAAGACGAGCAAGAGATAAAGGCATTCGCCGTACTCGTGGCGGGAGACTTGGCAGTTTACGAGGGGCCACTGAATCGACACGTCAACAGAGGGGACGCCTATTTAATAGAGGGGATGACTATAGCCAACAGCCACCTCGGCGGTAGAGGCGCGCACACGATCGCGCTGCCGCCGGACGCGACTACGGTGATTGGAGTTGGAGTGTATAAAACTCGAGTTGGGCATACGTATGATATCTCCGGGCGTGTGCCTGGCTGGTCGGACCGCAAGGCTGTGTACACGCTGGAGGTGACGCGGGGCGATCCCGGCGAGGGCGGCACGGCGCAGTCTGAATCCACGACGGTCCCGCCCATCGCCGATGTATCCGGCCTCGTCGCCGGGGACACGCGGGACATCTCCCTGCCGGGGGTGTTCAGCGTCGCCGACCGCGACAGCCTGTTCGTCGCCGCCGTATCGTCAGACAAAAAAGTGGCAACGGTGTCGGTGTCCGCCGACTACTCCAGCCTGACCGTCACCGGCGTGGCGCAGGGCACGGCGACGATCGTGGTCATGGGCAGGAACGGCAACCTCAGCCTGATAGGCTCCGATATGGAAAGCGTCGCTTTCCGAGTTACGGTGGAGACGCGGATTACGCTGGCGGAGGTCACCGACCTTGCCGATCTGACCATCTCTGACGGCTCTCTCACCTTCGACCGCACAACGACCGCCTACACGGTGAATGTGGGGCACAGTGTGAGCAGCGTAACTCTGACGCCAGCCACTTCCCACACGGATGCCACTGTGACGGTTGACGGAGGCGACCCGGCTGCGGCAGTGTCGCTGAACTACGGCGCGAACGTCATCGCGGTGGTGGTTACCGCGCCGGACGGCGTCGCCACAAAGAGCTACACGGTTACGGTGAACCGCGCGCGGCCGCTCCGCCCCGGCCCGCCGCAGAACGCGCGGGTAGACTCCTCTGCTGACGCGATCACCATCACCTGGCAGGCTCCGACGAGCGGAGACGGTCCCTCGCGCTACGTCGCGCGGCTGCGGGACGCCGATGGCGGCGCGGAGGAGCTCCGGCTGGGCGCGGACACCCGCCGCGCCGTCTTCGACGGACTGGAGGCCGGCGCGACTTACACGGTAGGCGTTCGCGCGGCAAACGACGGCGGCGAGAGCGAGTGGGCGGAGAGCGAGATAACGCTGCCGCTGCCCGCCGCGCTGAGTTCGCTGATAGTGATCCGGCAGAGACTCGGTCTCGGGACGGTGGCCGGGACGAACCTGATCTCGGACCCGGCAGTAACCGAATACGAGATAGAGCTGTCGAATGACGACCTGTACCTGACGCTGCGACCCACTGCCCAGCGGCCGGGGACGTCCACCATCACGGTGAACGGCAGTGCAGTAGCCAGCGGCGGGACGGTGAATGTTCCCAGACCGGGCCGGGGCAAGACGAAGGTGGAATCCATTGTGGTCAGGGAAGGCGGCGTGGAGCGCATATACACCCTGACGGTAAAGCGGGGCGGCTGAGGCCGGAGTGTGGTTGTTAGCGCCGGCGGCAACACCGGCGTTAACAGTTGTCCCGGGGACGAATGAAGACGCCGGAGGATACTCCAGGAGCGACGGCGAGACGGAACTACAGCGCGAAGAGGTGCAGCGATGTTGAGACGGAACTTGGCCTGGACCATGGGATTCCGGTCGGCGCTGCCACTGCTGTTGCTGGGACTGCTGGCAGTGGGTGTGGGCGCCCTTCTGTGGCCGGCGGGGCCGGTCCGGGCGCAGGGTCAGAATGACGGGCCGCCTCAGGTGGAGAATCTGGGGTGCCTTGCCAAGACCGACATGGTGCGGTTCTTCTGGGACATACCCAGTTGGTCTGACGGGGAGGCGTCGAGTTCAAACCGTTGACGCGGGCGTCCGGCTGCCCGCTCCTTCCCATTTAAGTCCAGAGTGCCGCCTCACGCCGCAAAAGTCTGCGGTATTTCCTTGCACGGGCTGTGAGGGGGGCAGGCGGCGTTAGACGCTCGACAAGATGACCTGGTCGCCGGGGAATCGCCAATTGGCGGAATGTCCTACTCGCCACGGAGCCGGCGAAGCTCCTCTTCCAGCTCAGTCAGGCGAGCCTCGGCGGTCTCGGCACGGGCCTGAGCTGCTAGACGACCGGTCCGCTCTTCCTCGGCCCTGAGACTTTCCTCCTCCGCCCTTGCACGCTCTTCTTCTCGCCTCAAAAGCCAGCTCTCCGCAGCAGGGTCCCAGAAGCGAAGGTCTCCGTCCGTCCACCACAAGTCCAGGTTCAGCGCCTCACTGCGCGCCCACACCCGACCGTCACTCTCACGGCGCATCTCCAGCCGGCGGTACTCTCCGTCCACCAACTGCTCACCTACCAGAGCCTCGCCATAGAATTCGCCACCAGTCGCGTCGAAGCGCCAGTATTCTGATACGCCAAGCTCGGCGTACAACTCCCGCTTTCTACCCATGTCAGTCGCAGCCGTGCTCGGAGAACCTATCTCCAGGATGAAGTCAGGTGCCTTGCCAACCTCCCACAGCAGATAGGTGTTGTTCCCCTGAAGCGACAGTGAATGGAGAGCAGCATCCGTCAGCCCGAATACCACGTAGCAATCAGGCGAGAACGAGCGGCGGGGGTTGCCCTCGACGTAGTAGATGAACGTGTCGCCGTTCACATTGACGCCCGCGACGTCCCTGAAGTGGTCATCAAGGTCGCGGACTATCCTGCGGTAGATCGGCGCTTGGTACTCTCCGTCAGGCAATGGCATACCGTCCGATTCGGGATAGACTATGGCGGGAGCGGATCGGGTTGTCATAGGCTCCTCCTTGCTCAGCTCGATTCTACCACAGACGAAATGTGCGATGAGGGGACTTCAACTCAAGAGTGAAGGCTGGCACGCTCACTACCATCGGCGGTTGCTATCCAGCACGACGGCTTCTACCAGCGTGGCACGATCCTCCCTAAGTCGATCGTATGCCTCGGATACTTCAAGATGTTGTCGTTCATCACCGGTCGCAAACGCCGTGAGTCGATATATCCTGTGCTCCCTCGGGTCCGGCTGACACCGCACGAGTACGTCGAAACGTCTCTGGCCAAAGGGAACTCTGGCGATGCGAGCGATGTCGTACCTGTCGAATACCGGCACGCTTGTATCTCCGTCCGCCTCCTTCAGAAACATCAGGTAGGCTTGGTTCCAGAAGCGTTGAGTGAGGCCGGCCTCGCGCGCTCTGTCGTTGATGAAGAAATCGTGGCGAGTGTTGGAGTCGGTTTCGTGCATGCTGTTTTCCCTTGCGACTTACCCAGGCTCTGGTACATCAATTGACTGTCAGCGGACTGCGTTATACCTAACGGCACAGACAGAATGACAGTACGAGGCAACTACGAGTACTGGTCTTCGAATCCCAGAAGGGGAAGGCAGGGACACTCGCAGTTGGCGCTCCACTCTATTTCTGCTGGCTCAGGAAGATTATAAGCCTTTCGGCAGCCCGCTCTCAACGCAACAGATTGCGGTATTTCCTTGCACGGTAATCTGGGGGGATTTTACGGGCGAGGCCGGCGGAGGTAGCGCTCTACTCGCCGCGCAGGCGGCGAAGTTCATCTTCCAGCTCCGCCATACGAGCCTCGGCGGCCAGGCGAGCCGCCTCTTCCTCTCTGGCGCGAGATTCCGCAGCGCCGGCGCGAGCTTCGGCAGTTCCGCGAGCCGCCTCTTCTTCCTGAGCGCGAGCTTCCGCAGCTTCACGTGCCGCGCGCTCTGCAAACCTGTCGGCTTCCAGCTCTTCGGGAGTCAGCAGGAATTGCCCGCTCGCAGGGTCTCGGAAGCGCAGCGTCCCTTCTTCCCACCAGAGTTCCAGCTCCAGTATCTCGCTGTATCCCCGATGCCTTCCATCTGCCTCAACGACAATCTCTACGGGGACGTACTCGCCATCGAGCAGCGTGTCACCGGCAAGAGGCCTGTCGTGATACTCGCCACCCGACGGGTCGAAACGCCAGTATTCCCGAATGCCGAGAGCGGCGTATCCCTCGCGCTTTACGGTATAGTCGCGTCTGCCCGTGTTGCGCGAACCCACCTCCAACACCAGATCGGGCGGCTTGCCCACCTCACTTATCACGTATCCGTTGCGCCGGATCACCCTCTCGGGGTCACTGACCTGCCTTGCGAAGATGAAGTCGGGAGCCAGCGCCCGCGCGTCCTCCTCATCGATGCGCACATACATCTCTCCGGTGAGCAGAACGTCGTCGAGTGCGACGAAGTGAGGGCCCAGCGTGCCGTCGATTGTGGAGAGACTCTTGCGCTGCACCATATCAGGCTCCCGCGGCGGGTCGGGGAGCGGCTGTATGCGCGAGTAGTCTTCTGAGTGCGGCTGCGCCAGAGTGGTTTGAGTCGTCATAACTGGACTCTCCGTGATGCTCGCTCACTGAAATCCTCAATGGGTTGAAGTGGTTCAGCCCATTATATCACCGTCGGGCTATGGAGTCGGCAAGATGCTGGCATTCTCTGCGGACGCTGAAGCGCTCTCCTTGCCGACACCGACTGAAGGGATCCGGGCATGAGCAGGATAGTCGCGGCCACGGCGACTGGATCGAAGTGACGCGCCTGCATCAGATTGCCGTATTTCCTTGCACGGGTCGTGAGGGGGATTTTCTGACGAGGGAGCGTGTCCGGTGGACGACGGACGAGAGGAATGCGTCCTACTCGCCGCGCAGGCGACGAAGCTCCTCTTCCAGCTCTGTCATACGAGCCTCGGCGGCCAGACGAGCCGCCTCTTCCTCTCTAGCGCGAGCCTCCGCCGCCAAGCGAGCGGCGCGCGCTTCCTGATGGGATCGAAGGTAGCTCTCCGTAACAGGGTTGAAGAACCGCAGCATCCCGTCCTCCCAGCATA
>MPND01000131.1 GCA_002238855.1 SAR202 cluster bacterium bin90 | reverse complement strand
AGAAGCCGGAGTAGAAGCGGGACAGGGCCCTCATCGAGACACTTCGCCGTCCTGACTGCGGGGACCGCTCCACTCACTTGTCTTTGCAGGCATATTGTTCGCGCGCGGCGTTCTGATCTTCATCAGCGCAGTCAGCTCCCCGGCTCGTCGCTGCGCCAGCCCGCCCCGAACACCCAGCCGTCGGACCTGACCACCCAGATACGCATGGATTCCGAGGTCAGCCAGGCGCCCTCTTCGTCGATGTCCGACGTATCCGCTCCGAGCAGGTCTTCAACACGCTTCCCGATCATCGCGGGGTTGAAGTGCAAGACCACAGTGCCGCTCTCGTCGGCTATGAATATCGACCACTCTCCCTCCACGGCGCCGGAGGAGTTATAGGACACGGCGGACTCCGCCACTCCCCCCAGTATGCTCCCGGGGTTGGCGCTCAGGGATTCGACCGTCCCTTCCAGCCCTTCCGCACTGAACAGGTCAACGACGGCGGCGACAACGTCCACGGTGAACCGGTCGACGTCCACATACCAGCCGGAGGCGAACAGCAGACCGTCGTGTCTCACGACCCACGCGTTCTTCAGGTCCACGTCGCTCAGGTTGTCCGGACTCATTCTGCCGCCTTCCGGGTTCTGGTAGACGTAAGACACCCACTTGCCGTCCTCGGTGGCCGAGAGCATCTCAGGACCGAACTCGTAGCCGTTGGCGTCGGTGCCCACCCAGCCCTTCAGGTCCAACCCCAGCCGGTCGGGGTCAGGATGGGCTATCACGGTGTCGTTCTCGTCGATGATGAAGACGTACCACTGGCCGTCCACGCTCTCCTCGCGGTTGTAGTGCGCTAGGGTGGCGTCGAGGCCCCGTGTCTCGTAGAGGGCGATTGCGCTCTCCACGAAGAACTTGGTGTACTCGTCGGGAGCCGACCTGGGCGGGATGTCGGCGACGGCCGCGCGGGCTATGCGCTCGGCCTCGTCGGCGGTGAGTCCGGGCCGGGGCTCGGGGATGGAGGCGACTGCGGCGGCGACCATCTCCTCGACCTCGCTTCTGCTCAGGCCCGGAGCGGATGCGGGCGTTGCGGCTGTGTCGTTGTCGACCGTCCCCTCCACTGAGGCGGAGGATGCGTTAATGAGCGGCGCGGCTGCCATCTCCGCCCGCACGACCTCCTGCACCTCGGCGCGCGTCAGCCCGGCGTCACCCCCTCCGCAGGCGGCGAGCAGCAGTGACGCCAGCAGCAGGAGCGCCCCCAGCAGAGCCACGTGGAATATACCGCGAATCGTCATATCAGTCCCTCTATCGTTTGTTGAATTTCCAATCTAGTTGGGTACGCGTAGGCGCTGGATCCCTCCAGACCTGCTGACCATTGTGGTGTCTCCCGCCGCGTAGGCGCCGTTCTCGTCCTTGGCGGTGTTGGACGGCGGGCTCAGTGTAAAGTTTGGCTCAAATTGCTGGAATTGACCCAGACAGGCCCTTTTCGGTCCACCGCAGCCCCGGCCCATCCACCCCAAAACATCCCCCCAGTCTTTTCGGCTCTACAATCCGCCGGTTGCCCCCGGTATCGGCTGCGTCTGCCTCGTCACCGGAATGGTGAAGCCCCCGTTGGAGCATGTCTCAGAGCCCCACAGCCTGACTTGGACGTTCACCCGCTCCTCTCCCCCTGCGCCCAGGAGCCTGAGCGCGCCGTTGCGAGAGAGGCCCGCTGTGTCGCTCGTGTCCGGCCCCCGCACCCACCAGCGCTCTTCGGAGTCCTCCGGATTCTTCTCCTTCACGTACTTAATCACGTCCTCCCGGCTGGTCCCCGCTGCCGAACTGTCGTGGTAGGGAGCCGTCCCGCCGGCGGTCCACACGAAGGGGGCAGAGGCGGTGATCGTTCCCGCATCCAGATCGGCGCGGGCAAAGCCATATTCACCCTGTACCAGGTTGCGGTAGAGCCAGAGGCTCCCTGCCCTGGTCCGGATGGGGTTCCACGTTATGGTGATATCCTCGCCGGACACTTCTTTCGTGACGTCGCAGATGCTCGTCGTCAGTCTCAGATCCACCGTGTCGCCGGGCGCCCAATTGAGACCGGTGTTGAACCAGACTGCCCCCCGGTTGACGCCGGCCAGGGCGTGTCTTCTGACGGTCGCGTCGGACAAGGCGTACGCCTGGCCGTCCACGTGCAGCGTCAGCGTTTCAAGGTAGAACTCGTCAATGGGCGAGTAAAAAGTGAGGCGAAGATTGCCATACAGTACGCGGACTCCTACGATGCGGTCCTCCGTGCCCATATACTTGAACGAGTTGCTGGTGAGCAATTGGCCCGGAACGCAATGGAGCTCCTCTTGAGACGCGGTGCTGTCGCAGCCGTCGCCTTTCTCTCCCATAAGGTCGCCCGCCGTCAGCGTGGCGGACCAGATGGCGACTTCGGTCAACTGCGCGGAAGCGGGCTGTGGGCCGGCAAGCAGCAGGGAGACTGGGAGCAGCGTGACGAGCGCCATCACCGCAAGAGAGACGTGCGCCGCAATCCGCCGATGGGCTGAATGAATGCTTGCCCTCATGTTGTTCATCACATCTCCTTCTTAAAGGCCGCCAACGTCACGGCGCACCGTGCCGGTCATTCCCGCGATGCTCATTATCTACATGCCCCGTGCTGGCTGCCGTCATCGGAGCCGTCCGTGACGGTCACGTACACGCCGAGGGAAGGTTCGGGCGAGCTCGTGCTGGTGGTGGAGGAGACATAGACCAGCGCCAGGAAGTGCTCGTGGACGCTGTCGCCGTCGGCGTCGCTGAACACCCCCGACAGGGACACGTCCTTGGTCGCCTGCATCTACAGCCCGCCGATGCGGGCGCGGGGCGTGGTGTGTTCGCCCTTGGTCCGCACCCACTTGCTGGATTTCGCGTCCTTCTCGCTCATGTTGTTGCGGTGCCCGACCATCGAGCGAATGAACACGCCCGTCGCGACGTCGTTCTCGAGGCCCGTGATCGTGTAGCTGGTCAACCCGGGGTCCACCGAGAGTCCGTCGTTCTTGCCCACCGCCCTGGGGTCGCGGGGATTGGCCCACACGCCGGACTCCTGGCTCCAGCGCAGAACGTGCCAGATCTCCGAGTCCTCGACCCCGTCGCGGGAGGAGACGTTCCAGGTCACCGTCAGCGTGCCGTTCCCCGGCACCACCTGGATGTTCCACGGCTCCGGCCCTTCCGGCGGCTCGTCGTTGTCAACGGTGTTCACCCAGGCGGTTACCGTCCCCGCCTCCGAGATCGAATAGCCGGTGTCGTCGCTGGTCGCGGCGTGGGTGATTACATACTTGCCCGCTTTCACGCCAGCCACAGTGAAGGACTGCGCCGTGTCCCAGTTCGACGGCGTGAATGTCCGCGAGGCCGGTGACACCGTTGCCTGCGCCGGGGCGCCCGATACCGGAGTGACCGTCACCGGCGCGTCCGGCGGGGAATCCAAGACGACCGTGTAAGTCGCCGACGAACCCTCCGGCACCGACACTGTCTCCCGGTTCAGCGTCACCCCCGGCGGTCGGGTATCGACGTGGAAAGTTATCTGGTCAACATTCTTTTGCATATCAATAGCGCCGAAGCAGAAAGCATTGTTGACCCCGTCCGGGAAGACTATTTCGACCTGTTTGTTGCTGACCAGCCGCTTGCTGGTTGCCCCGTCGCCGGCGTCGATCCAGAAAAGGGATGTCCAGCCGTTTTCGTTCGGACTGGCCGCAGCGCAGCTCTTCTTGATGTACCGGTATTGGAAAATCCGGGACTCGTCGGTTGCGGTCAGAGTCAGGGTGTTGCCGCTCATGTCCCCGGCCAGGGTGGGGGTCGCGTCATCCATGTAATAGCTGAACGCACGTAATTCGTTCTGGCCTGTGCTATCCCGCTCGTGGTGAAATCTAAGCCCGACGCACAGGTATTTGCCGGTTGCCTGCTGGGCGGTGTGGTTGCTCAATGTCACCCAGCCGCCTTGCAGCGGTAGGGATTCCTCTAGAACGGGATTTGGGTGTGTCCGCACTGCTTGGGTAAACCACGGACGACCGCCATGGATTCTGCCATCAGTAACAACGCCGGTGGGCCAATTGGTGACCTTGCACTCACTGGCTCTGTCCATGAAGGTGTAGACCAGGTATGTCTGTTTGTTGTTTCCAGCCGCATCGCGCGAGTGGAGCGCAAGCTTGGTATTCGTGGTCCCGCTCTTGGCGAAAACCCCGACCTGGACATGATGAGGGCTGCCGCCAGCATAATCCAAAGCCCTAAGGTCTCCGGCGCTGTACCGGCCTATTTTGGTCCTCCGCAAATCAACCCTGAGCGCATCATCCACAATAGTGATGTTTGTTTGCTTGGCGGGTGTGTTGGGGTTATAGGGCGGCAAAGCGTTATTGTAAGACTGGGCTTGGGCCACTGCCGTCATGCCTAACCAACTGGCCATAACTGCCAAACCGATAAACAAGCTCAATCGGCTTGCAAAAGTAACGGGCAAGGCCGCCCTCAGCACGCGGCCCGCTTTCCTGATATTGCTGCTTTCGTCGAACATGGCTCTCTGCTCTCCTCTCAACTGCGTTGCGCCTTCCGTCCGGTTCCACAAGACAGGAGCTACGGCGGCGGCGTTGCTCTGGTTGGGCGGGCTGTGCCTGCCCGCACCGGGTCCGGCTCAACGATACGGAAGCCACATGAACCCACCAGAAATTATAGGGATTTCTGAATAAATTGTGGGTAAACTCCTTCTCCAGCTTGGTAAAGTAAAGGTAAAGTTCAGCCCAATTTGCTAAGATAGACGCGAACAGGCCGCTTTCAACCCGATTCAACCAGAGGCACCAGAGGTGACAATATGGATGGCGCCCATTGAACCGCACCGCCAGGAGACCGCCTGTCCCGCTTCAGCCAGGCAAGCCTGCGCATCATAGAGAATCTGGACATCGACACCGCCGACGTGGAGCGTCTGTGACAGGCTTCCCAGCGAGAGGCGTTCGTCGACGCGAGGACGGGAAGGCGGCGTCCTTCAGCCCGGCAGGTCATCCGGGACCAAATCTGACTCGTGATGCGACAGGCTCGGATGTCTCGTCCGTATCAGGTGGTATAATGGCGACAGTCGGCAATCGCTCAACTCACTCAGACTCGGAGATGTCCGCGATGACCAGCAGGACGACTACACTCATACAGGAAGAGGGCAAGCTCGAACGCTTCCCCGACTTCCCACCGCGGGAAGACATGCAGAACACGTCCCATCTTCACCGTCGCTCGATTCTGACCGCCCTTGCCATACACATCGGCAATCCGGAGACGACCCTGGTGCATGGAGAAGTTCCTGTCGCTCCGACGCTTGATCCCTGGGGTGCCTATCGAATACCGGACCTCATCGTGGTGTACGACTGCGACATTGCGCTTGTGGACGAGCAGGGCGGATATGCGATAGACCGTCAGGGGAAGGCGCCTGACTTCGTGCTTGAGGTAGCGTCACGAAGTACGGGCGAAGTTGACTACACGGACAAGCGTCGGGACTACGAGCGGTTCGGCATTGGGGAATACTGGCGCTTCGACCCGAGTGGCGGGGAGTACCACGATGCGGCGCTTGCGGGAGATCTGCTGGTTGACGGCAGCTATGAGCCGATAGCGATAGAGGACTTGGGAGAAGGTCGTCTTCGAGGATACAGCGACGTGCTGGGGCTGTACGTGTGCTGGGAGGACGGGATGCTGCGGTTCTTCGATCCTCTGACCGAGAGCTATCTGCGCTCTCACGATGAGGATACGGCTCGCGCCACAAGTGCCGAAGTTCGCGCTGAGGAAGAGCGGACCGCTCGTCTGGCCGCTCAGGCCCGCGCTGAGGAAGAGCGGACCGCTCGTCTGGCCGCTCAGGCCCGCGCTGAAGAAGAGCGGACCGGTCGCCTGGCGGCAGAGTCGCGTCTTGCGGAGCTTGAGGCAGAGCTTCGACGCTTGCGCGGCGAGGGCGAGTAGGATCGTTCCTTCTCCCGTCCATCGTCAGCCGGACACGCTTCCTCGCCCGCAAAAGCCCCTCACAGCCCGTGAAACAATCTACCGCAGACCCTTGCGGCGTGAGGCGG
>MPND01000130.1 GCA_002238855.1 SAR202 cluster bacterium bin90 | reverse complement strand
GCAAAGGCGGACAGGGATCAGGAAGCGCTGACTGCGCATCTGTACCAGCAGATTGGTCAGCTCAAGGTGGAGCGGGATTTTCTGTCGGGGAAGTCCGGGCTATGAGTCGGCGCAGGCGTCTGGCTATGGTGGATCGAGGACACCCGAAGCTCTCTGTAGTGAAGCAATGTCGTCTGTTGCGGCTCAGCCGTTCCGCGGTGTACTACCGGCCGAAGCCGGCTAAGCCTGCGGATCTGAACCTGATGGCCGGGATGGACCGGCAGTATCTGAAGACACCCTATTATGGTTCTCGCAGGATGACGGCCTGGCTCCGGACTCAGGGACATCAGGTCAACCGCAAGCGGGTACAGAGGCTGATGCGGGCAATGGGGCTGGAAGCCATCTACCGCAAGCCCAATACCAGCAAGCCTGCGCCGGAGCACAGGATATACCCTTACCTGCTGAAGGGAGTGGCAGTCGATCGGGTCAATCAGGTCTGGGCGGCGGACATCACCTATCTGCCCATGTCCCGGGGGTTCCTATACCTGGTGGCCATTATGGACTGGCACAGCCGCTATGTGCTGGCCTGGAAGCTCTCCAATACTATGGATGCGGACTTCTGCATCGATGCCCTGAAAGAGGCTTTGAGCAAAGGACAGCCGGAGATCTTCAACACCGACCAGGGAAGCCAGTTCACCAGTGATGCATTCAGCGGGCTGCTGCTGGAGCGCGGGATCAAGGTCAGCATGGATGGCAAGGGCAGATACCTGGACAATATCTTTGTGGAGCGATTGTGGCGGAGCGTGAAGTACGAGGAGGTATATCTGAAAGCTTATCGCAACGGAAGTGAAGCGAGGAGAGGAATTGACGCTTATCTGGACTTTTACAATCGGGAGCGGCCACACCAGTCCCTGGACTATCGAACTCCAGCCCAGGTGTTCGCGTCGGGAAGTCCGCTCGGGTGTTTACCAGACCAGGCATTAGCCTTATCATCTCGTGAGGCAGTGTCAGACCTTACAGCGGGAGTCTCTCTTAACTTGGCCCCTTCGCTGTCCTAACTGTGGGGTCCACCCCATGTTACCCAATGGCAAAAATCACTTGAATATTGGACAGAAGCCATCGGTTAAAGGTTTTTCAGACCAGTTTCTTTCTTACGAAATTCGCTGTGGTCTTTAACATCCTTTACCGCAAGTCGTAATCGCCAAATAATTCAGGTCGATCTGAAATAACTCTAAATCCTTCTGCGGGCAAGGTTCGGAACGGCAGGCGACACTCCAATTTGCAGCATATCCAAACATAGTCAGCGTAGCGTCATGGCCTTGAATGAGTTGTACTATACAGATGCCATCTTGCTAGAATAGTATGCGTAGAGTATCTTTATGGTCACGTCAAATGGTGGATACAACACTTGTCGAGGAACAGATGACGACGCAGACCGACACATTACCGGAAGAAATCGAAGGTCTTGACGACGATCAGGATACATCCTGGGGTGACTACCCTATCGACGAGTTGCTCATCCGGAACGAGAGCCCACCTATTGAGCAAGTCTTAGGCCGGATACAGCAGGGTCGATATGTTATGGACCCTGACTTCCAGCGCGACTTCATCTGGGACGAGACCAAACAGAGTAAGTTGGTCGAATCCGTCCTTATGCGGATTCCTCTCCCAGTCTTCTATCTCGCTGAAGACGCCCAAGGACGACGCATCGTAGTAGACGGTTTGCAGCGCCTGTCCACATTCCGGCGGTTTGCGGAGAACGAACTTCGACTCAATCTGCCCGACCGTTGTGACCTGCACCGCAAACGATACGAAGACCTCGACCCCAAGCTTCAGGACCGTTTTGGAGACTTCAGTCTCACGCTCTATGTCATTGACGCAAAGGCCCCCGACCAGACCCGCCTGGACATCTTCGAGCGAGTCAACAGTGGCGTTCCTCTGACCCGGCAACAAATGCGCAACTGCCTGTACATGGGAGAGGCCACACGATTCCTGCGGAAACAATCGAAAACCAAGCTCTTCTTGGACGCCACTGGCAGAAGTCTGAGAACCGCCACAATGAGGGATAGAGAGTTCATCAACAGGTTCTGCGCCTTCCAGATACTCAGACTTGAAGGCTACAGAGACATGGATGACTTTCTTGCGAGTGGCCTGAAAAAGATGAACTCTGAACCCGAGTTACTACCACCCCTATCTGAGCAACTGAAGACCACGCTTGACAATAACCTTCACTTGTTCGGAAGACATGCCTTCCGAAAGCATGAGCCGGACCAAGACTATCGCAACGTAATCAACGCCTCGCTCTGGGACGTGATGTCCACTGGACTTTCACGATATCCGAGTCGAATTGTCGAGAAACGGTCCACAGACGTGAGAGAGGGTTTCTACCAACTGTTAGAGGATGAGAACTTCGCCGACTCCATTACCTACGGCACCAGCGCAGTGCGTCAGGTAAGGAATCGTTTCGCAATGACGCAGGCCATGCTCAAGGATGTGCTCGGTGCTTACCAGGGTTGAACTACGCTACTTCAAGTGCTTTGACCTCCTGCGGCTACCAATTGCACCACTGACATTGCTCACGGGGCTCAACGCCTCGGGCAAGTCTTCGGTACTGCAGGCGATAGTGTTACTCCATCAAACCATGCGCGAGCACGAGTGGTCGACCCGGCTTGTACTCAACGGGTCGGGCGTCCGTTTGGGTGCAGCGTCTGACGTGGCCGGCAGAACAGGTTTCGAGGTCGCCCTGGGGGACGACGATGGTGTCTACCGCTGGGAATTCGGAGGTGCCCGGCAGGATATGTCAATGGAGGTTCGGCTTGTTGCCGTAGACGACAGAACATTCGACATACCCCAAGAGTTGCGATTTCTGCTTCCACTGGGTGAGGCCGAAGCCGCCTCACAGATTACCGGTCCCCTGCGGAATCTGACATACATTACTGCGGAACGGATAGCTCCCCAGGAAGCGTATCCTCTCGAAGACCCTCAACTCGTAAGTGTCGTAGGTCCCCGCGGCGAACATGCCGTGAGCGTTCTTTACTGGGGCCGGGACGAACCGGTCATCGAAGATCTCGCACTTCAGGATGTACCTGCGATTCGGCTTCACCAGGTACAGAGGCGCATGAGCACATTATTTCCAGGCTGCGAGCTAGATCTGCAACAGGCACCTCGGGCAAATGCAGTAACGCTGGGACTGCGCACGTCGAAAGCTACGGACTTTCATAGTCCCGTTCACACGGGCTTCGGTCTTACCCAGGTTCTACCCATAGTGGTGGCGGCCCTGTCCGCGAGCAGGGGCGACATCATACTGCTGGAAAACCCGGAGGTTCATCTTCACCCTGCTGGGCAGTCGTTGATGGGCCAGTTCCTGGCTGATGTGGCCCGTGCGGGAATACAGGTGGTCGTTGAGACGCACAGCGACCATGTGCTTAACGGCGTTCGCCGTGCGGTCAGGGGTTGCCGACTGCAATCGGAACAGGTCGCCATCCATTACTTCAGGTCTCCTGGAAACGATACTTCTCAAGTTCTGAGTCCCACGTTGGATGATTCGGGCAACATTGACGACTGGCCTGAAGGATTCTTCGATCAGTTTGACAAGGACGCAAACTACTTTGCGGGTTGGGCTGAGGTCTGAGTTGGAGTTGATCTTCAATGACTGCTCTATACAAGGGCAGTTCACAAACCTTGGAGCCTTTCGCGACGCTATTGGGCACGTGATGACCATAAGGGAAACCGCACGGCGTTTCGGCAGGGACCTGCAGTGCCACCAAGATGTTGTCAATGCGCAGGTTACGCGCGACCTGACAATGCCCCAAGCGGTTCAATCGTTGGGAAGTGAAGAGCGCAGAGCTCTGATGCAATGGATAACACGCCACGGGCCTTTCTGGGAAGATATCAGGGAGCATAGCGAAGAAGACCTGCTGGAATACAACGGCGAGATGGTTACCAATACCGCTGTCGGGGAGGCCGCCTATTGTCTTATCCATGGAATCGGCCGGAGTCTCGTGAGTCTAAACCCCTCATCTTGGCTATTCTCTCCCCTAGTTGTCACATGGCACGACAACGAACGTGTTACGAGCGTAGAAGTCCTTAACTACTGGGATCTGGAGGAGGTGAAGTCGCCCTTGAATCTGCCCCCATTCAACTTGGAGCTTGGAAGGATCTAGAAGATGTCGCCCGGGTCAGGTGTCCGGATTTGACATTTGCGAGCAATAGTTTCGATCCACTAAGAGGATACCCATTCGGTAAGGGTGTGGCCGAACGCCTCCTTCTACGGCTCAGTATTTTGCAAGTCCTGAAGAATTGCTTTGATGAGCGGGGAGAACGGACTCCCGAGGGCCACGCTCTTTACCAGAAGCACTTTACCGGCGAAAAAGCTTGGTTCTCAGACTCCTCCGACACTGAAAAGGCAAGGTATGAGTCGGACCTCACTTTCGCTCATCCCGCTGAGGCCGAAGAGTGGATATTTTGCACTTGGCACGCCAAGGTCAAAACTCCACAACTACGAGTTCATTTCTCGTGGCCAATCCGGGCAGAAGAGCCATTATACATTGTATATGTGGGGCCAAAGATCACGAAGAGGTAGGTGCTGGCTAGCAGCGAGGGTTTTCTGTAATCCAAGACACGGGACTCTTCGCCCGTTTCTGCAGTTTTTTGAACAGTTGCCCGAAGTCACAATTCCGTTCACCCTTCTTTTCTCTCTGCGATGTAATGTCGGGAACGACTTCCTTCCAAACGCAGGTTTGTCTTTTACCGTGATTGGAACCAGACCGCCAGTACAATTAAGTGGACTGTGGGTCGCTACGTGCGCTGGTTGTCAATGGCGATGCAATGATTATTCAGTCCCAAAAGTGGATACGAATGTCGTACTTATATGCCTATTCTAAGATGATTAACGTAGAGTAAAGGCCGGGCCGCAAATATGCCGCACTAGCAGCCTGTCTGAGGATAGCTGTCTGGGCCTGATGCATTCTGGTGAGTTGGGCCGGTCAAGCCGTCCCGCTGACTGCATAGCGTCCTTGCAATAGTTCGTTGGCCTGGGTGAAGGGTTGCCAACCATCGCATCAACTCGCCTACCGAAGCGGAAGAGCTTGAACAGGTTGTGACCGGTGCAGATCAACGACCACTCGCCGTCCACCTTCTCCAGCCCCCGCAGCAGGAACTGCCGGAAGCCACGGCCCTGCTTGATCTGGCCGAAGACCGGCTCCACCGTCTGCATCCGCAGCGCGTAACCTTGCCGACCACGCTTGGTCTGAAGCTTCCGCCACATCCGGTCTCTGGCAGATAAATGACTGGGTATGCGTCCCCGGGGCGCGGGCGGGACCGACCTCCCGTGGCGGGTCTTTTCCGGCAGTTCCTGCTGTTTGTCAGAACTCCGGTTGGTGGCTTGGGCCGCCACGATCACCTGATACTCCTGATCCACCACCGCCTGGCAATTGTAGGCTTGCACAAAGTTTCTGTCGCCGGGAGCGGGCATGATCCGCGACTCGGCATCGGTGAAGTTGCGCTGCGCCTTGTCCTCGGGCACTATGGTACGCCTCGTATTCTCTTTACCCTCCGCATCCGCCTGCTCCGCTGCCGCCTGAGCTTCAACCTCCAACTCAGCCATCGCCTTCCTGATATTCTCCAACCGTCCCTCTCGAAAGGACAACTCCTGTGGCAACTCGTCCCCACGCTTTCCCTCTCCGTACCTACGGTCTTCATCATCATCAACCTCCTGCGCGCGCCGCAGCAACTGCCGGTAGGGATCATAGGGAAGATATGTCTTGCTCACCGCTCGCCTCCGTCGACTAGATGCTCATGTGATCTTATACCAATTCGCTTTACTTATGACACAAAAGAGTTAGCGGTGCGCCGTAGGGTTGCGCTGGAAAGCTCAATTATGGATACTCCAAGAAATCGGCTGGACAGGAGCTACACATGGAGACAAACGTCGCTTGCTTCAATCCATCTTGGCGTCTGGTAAGACCACGCCTGGCTCCCAGCCACATACACTGCTGGCGACTTGTGGGAAGGGGAGCGAGGCGCGATACGCTAATGTGCAATAAATGCGGCAAGCAGGAACCGTTAGGTTTCGACGCTGAGAAGGAACGGACAAAATACAAGGACCGGCGCAAGGGCATGAAATGGGCTAGGCTGAATGGCGCGTGACGGTCGGTGACTTGAACTCAACTGGCACGAATACCAAAAACCAGAAGGAGCAATTACCACAATGAGTGACACTGA
>MPND01000129.1 GCA_002238855.1 SAR202 cluster bacterium bin90 | reverse complement strand
CACGGTACATGTAGTTGATGTCCACATCGATTCCGCCGCCTTGACCAGAAGCCGAAGCGTAGCGCAGATTCCACTTGCCACCGGCGTGTTCTTGTGGACTACGACGTATACCATATCCCTCACGCCCAAAGACAGCACTTATCGCGCGCTCCAGTCCGCTCCTTTCAGCCAGCATCGATTGTCTGTCCGTCGCGCCTACATAGTTCAGGTCAATGTCGACAGACAGCCTGGGCACATTGAATATGAAGAGGTTGAGCGCTGTTCCTCCTTTGAGAGCGAGCTTCCCTTTAAGGAACGGGTGGCTATTGAGCGCGTCGAGCAAACCGAGCAGACGGTAGGACTTTTCGAGCATAGAGACCTGAAAGCCGGTTTCTTCTGCCTCGGCAATAAGGCTGTCAAGCGGCATTCTCATAGCACGTCGCTCCACGAACGCTCGACAACCTCCGCCGGCACCACCAGATTCCAGTCCCGAAATAGCCTGCCGGAATTCCGTCTGCTCCTGTCGAGGTAGTGCGGCTGGCGGGGCCGGTGTACTCTAAGTTCTTTCAGGTGACGCTCTTCAACCATCAACTCTTCTCGGTGCTGCTCGAGGTAGAATCCGACCCTCGACGTTATAGAAGCATTTTCAAGGAGTAGGCAGTACTCTACGACCACGTCAAGGTCAAAGAACTCAACTGATTCGAGTGAGCGCCACACCTCCTCCCAGCCACCCGACAGCCACGGGCGGTGCAATAGATCAACAAGTGTCCTCTCCAGGCTGGTCACCTTCAAGAGCATGCCAGAGTACGGCACTGCCGGAACACCGAAATGCTGGTTGCCGGAGCGGACGAGAGCCATGGGGAATCTCGTACCCTTAAATGCGTGCCCGCGGAACGTCATCTTCCTGACTGGTCGCTCGGACTGGTAGTTGAACTCCTGCCATATGGAGTAGGCGCGCCCAAAGAACTGAAGTGCCGTATGGTGTGACAACACGGCATCGGGAGTCAGCTTGGAGACTATCAGGTAGGGATCGACCGGATGCGACTGAAGGTCGGAGTCGGGTGGTACCACGGCATACAGTCCGCGTCGTATCCTGATCAGTCGTCCCGTTTTCGTGTAGTAGGAAAGGAGTGATTCCCGCGCTCTACTACCCACCTGCGCATTCGCGGACAGGTGCTCGGACAGTTCTTCCGAAGTGAATACCGGATGCCGTCGAAAGAATGTATCATGTTTCAGGCTTGGCACAGCGGCACTCTCTCGCCTGTTCCCGGCGGCCGAGTTGACCTTCCTGTATCAGGCAGTCCTTGCTTGACATTCTTATTAATAACACATAAAGATTTTATGGGGTACGGTCCTTAGTGTCAACTGGACACCCTTATATGCCGACATCATCGCCAAACTCATCATCGGGTCAGGCACGAGCTCCAGATAGATGAGCGTAGTCTGGATGGAGTGGTGACACAGCCGTCGACTCAGAGAGTTGATGGGAATGCCGATCATCAGTAGATGCCGGACATGGCTGTGCCGAAGCGTTTGATGCGAGATGCGTCCTCACTAGTCAGTCCTCTATGCAATCGCCCTGGCGAGCAGTAATAGTCGGGGTACAGACCGCATCCAGATGCTGGATAATCGCCGTTATATAGCATTGGGAGGGCATGATTTCCCGCCGCCCTTGGCAGCGCCAATTGCTGATCACAAGCGACACGACAACATCGATCTGCGTCACTAGGTAACCTGAAATAGAACCAGTATGGCTAATCAGCTCAGGGACTTTAGCGCCGGATAGATAGCTTGGCAGCGACGCCGAAATGGTCCGACAACTTGCTATCGCCGGAGATATTGCTGATCACGCTCAAGGACTCGGCCACGAGGTCCTCGCTCAACGCTATGTGATCGATACTCCGCCGACCGGCACGCCCAAGCGCGGACGTGGCAATGGTCACGCGCTCCGGCATCGTGTCATGCAGTACTGACTGCAGCTTCCGCGAGGAATACCCCCTTTGCCCTATCCTCTGGTTGAAGTCCCCCGCTATCACCAACGGTCTGTCCTGCAATCCTGACAAAACACCGGAGAGAGAATTCAGAAAGCTCTCATGGTCCTCCCAGATTTTCTTCCGTCCCAACCCTTGCCGCTCCTCGGTCCGAGACCCGTGCCACGGGATGCAGACTCCGACCACTGTCAACTCACCTGACGGAGTCTTCGTTATTCCAGAGACGTACCTCCCGGGGGGCATGGACTCATGACCCAGGTCATCGACACGATCCCATGGCTCACGGGACCACAGCATTACCTTTCGTCTGTTCTCGGCGGTTTTGTATCCGTAATCTGGCTGCGAGCAGATCACATACCCATTTGGTGACAGCAAATCTATGTTGCTTTCGGTCAGGCAGATGACGTCGGGGGTGTACTCTTCGATCCGTCTGAGTATTTCAGGAGTCCGTTTAGATCTGGGGGTGGGCCACTGCACGTTCCAGTTGACAAGGTTCATCGTCATGTATCTGTCACCTTGATTCATCGGACAACTGTCCGATGTTTAATCTCGCGTGTCATTTCTTGATGCTTCTGTCTAAATTCAAGGTACCATCGCCAGACTCCCGGTCGGATCCGGCACAAGCTCTAGGTAGATCAGCGTGGTCTGGATCGAGCTATGGCCGAGCCAGCGTGAGAGGTAGTTGATCGGTATTCCGTTCATCAGCAGGTGCCGGGCGTAACTGTGGCGCAGTGTGTGTGTGCCGACTCGCTTACCCGGCGAGAGCGCGCCCAGCCCCTCGGCACGCTTCACCGCCGCCTGCACCCAGCGCCAGGCAGTTGCGGGATGAGCCTCGACGATTCTGCCCTGATTAATGTCCCCGTAGGTAAGGGCGCTGCCGAGTGCCCCGTGCAGCTCCGGATGCACCGGCACCAGCCGTGTCTTGCCGCCCTTGCCTGAGCGCACTCTGAGTGTGGGAGTGGCCGTATCAAGCGACAGGTCCCGCACTTCGAGGTCGAGGGCCTCGGATACTCGCAGGCCCGCCCGCCACTGTTCCAGCATCAGCAGCTTCGCCTTCGGGTTGGGCGCGGCTCTGATGATGGCGTTCACCTCGTCTGCTTCGAGGTACTCCGGTATGCGCTTCTGGCGTTTGGGAGCTGCACCATCGGGCGTCTTCGGATAACGTCCGCGGGGCCTGCGCCGGCGGGACATTGCGGTCGAAGATTCAGTAGTCATACAGGTTCCTTTTCGACGGCGGCGCAGTCACGCTATAAGCATTGCCGGCAATTCGTGATTATCATCATTCGTGATGTCAGGCGCTCCAGGAGCGTGCAGGACCTGTCGCTCGTGGGCCCCCGCTCGACCCACCGTCGCGTCGGCTGGCGCAGGTCCTGAAGGCATTTAGAGACGTTTCCATCGCGGACCGTGAGGATTGGTCGCATACAGCTACGCCGGCTCCTGGTTTCTCGCTTGCGGTAGTGCTATGGCGTCGTTCGTGATCAAGTGGAGATCCCGGAACTGCCCATCCACCAGCGCTCTGTAGAGAGTCCTGTCTCCTGCTCCGGCAATCATGTACGGCAGGAATATCTCTTCCATTTCGACCATCCCGGATTCGAGCAACGCGATCTGCGCCTCGATCCAATCTTTCAGTATCCGCCAGGCGACGCGACGGGCCTGCTCCCTGCGTCGTTCGGCGTCTCTCTTGAAAATCAGTCCCTCGTCGGTGAGCACATCATAGACCGCCTCATAGTTCACTGGTATTGCGTAGCCGAGGTTCCCATACCGTCCGTCGAGGCTCCACTTCAGGGCGACGACATTCCCGCTACCGTCAAAATCCTGCACAATCCGACTTGCGCCGTGTCGCACCAGTATCTCCATAATCTGGGATACGGTTCTGTGGGTTTCGACCCTGGTGGAGTAATTCATCAGTGGCATATCTTCACTCCATAAGTCCTGTGGTCATTTCACCAACCCGAGCGACCACAACGCGGACATGGACCGCGAACTAACTTGCGGCACTCTGCTGTTGTGCGAGCCTCAATCCGACTGCGACAATGCAGACACGTTCCGAAGTACTTCGGTTGGCTAACCTGCCGACTGGTCATTTCACTACACCTAAACCGGCCCTTCTTGCGCTGGTATGTATGCGATCTTCGACTGTAGATTCGCCGTGCAAGAGTAAATCCGATACATCCTTGCATATTGGCGGTAGGTTGTCCAATTTAAGGGGAAGGCTCAGCTACGGAGCGGGGGCGCGGATGCAATCTTTTATAGTATTTCCTTGCATCAGCCTTGAGGGGGATTTTGGGCGGCGTTAGACGCTCGACAAGATGACCTGGTCGCCGGGGAATCGCCAATTGACGGAAGGTCCTACTCGCCGCGGAGTCGGCGAAGCTCTTCTTCCAGCTCTGCCATACGAGCCTCGGCGGCAAGACGTGCCGCCTCTTCCTCTCTGGCGCGAGCTTCGGCAGTTCCACGTGCAGCCGCTTCCTCCTGAGCACGAGCCTCGGCGGCCAGGCGAGCCGCCTCTTCCTCTCTAGCGCGGGCCTCGGCAGCTCCAGCGCGGGCCTGAGCATCCAGACGACCGGCTCGCTCCTCCTCGTGAGTGTCAAGATAGCTCTCCGTAGCAGGGTCGAAGAACCGCAGCATCCCGTCCTCCCAGCAGACGTACAGCCCCAGCGCCTCGCTGTATCCCCGAAGACGACCTTCTCCCAAGTCCTCTATCTCAATCGGCTCATACACGCCGTCAACCAGCAGATCTCCCGCAAGCGCCGCATCATGGTACTCCCCGCCACTCGGGTCGAAGCGCCAGTATTCACCCACGCCAAAGCGCTCGTAGTCCTCACGCTTGTCCGTGTAGTCCACTTTACCAGTCGTGGGAGACGCCACCTCGAGCACGAAGTCAGGAGCCTTGCCCTGCCGGTCTATCGCATAGCCCCGCTGCTCCTCCATGAGCGCGCGGTCTCCGTCGCGCACAATCAACAGGTCGGGTATCCGAGCGTCATTGCGCACGGGCAGGCTGGGTCCCACCGGAACTTCGCTCGCCACCGTGACATTCGGCTGGTCGGCATAGTGAATGGCGAGCGAGGTAATAACAGAGGTGTCGTAGATGTAGAGCCAGTTCTGCATGTCGTCTCGCGGCGGAAAGTCAGGGAAGCGTTCAAGTTCTTCCCTGATCCGTGTGAGTGCTGTCGTCTTGCTGGTCATCGCGGGCCTCTCATTACTGACCGAGTAGAGCGGTTGCCGACTGTCGCCATTATATCACCTGATACGGACGAGACATCCGAGCCGGTCGCATCACGAGCAGACCCGGTCCCGGATGACCTGCCGGGCTGAATGACGCCGCTCTCCCGTCCTCACGTCGAAGAACGCCTCTTGCTGGGAAGCCAGCCACAGACGCTCCACGTCGGCGGGATCGAAGTCATGACCAGGTGGTCGTCCACCTGTCCCGCGTCGTCGATGTCCAGATTCTATATGGTGCGCAGGTTTGCTTGGCTCAGGCGGTCTCCCTGTGGGGTGGTTCCCCGGGCGGCATTCCTATTTTCACCTCTGGAGCTTCAGGTTGAATCGGGTTGAAAGCGGCCTGATTGGGGCTATCTTAGCAAATTGGGCTGAAGTTTATCTTTACTTTACCAACCACGAGAAGGCGTTTACCCACACTTTATTCAGAAATCGCTATACTTTCTGGTGGGCTCATGTGGCTTCCGTATCGTTGAGCCGGACCCGATGCGGGCAGACACAGCCCGCCCAACCGGAGCAGTAACAGCGCCGCCGCGGTTTTGTCTTGTGGGACCGGACGGGAGGGCGGAACGCAGTTGAAAGGAGACCGAAGCGTCATGTTCGATGTCGGCACCAGTATGAGAAAAGCGGGCCGCCGGATGAGGGCGGTCATGCCCTTTACCCCCCCCCCCAAACTTACGTTCTAGTATTTTCGGGGGGGGGGGCGTGGGGGCGGCCCCCTGCCCCCCCCCCCTCCCCCCCCCCCGAAACTTACGTTCTAGTATCTTCGGGAGGTGCGGCATGATGCGCGCCTCCTTCCTCCCACGCTCCCCGCTCCTCCTGCTGGCCGTCGCGCTGGCGGCCTTCGTTGCGCCCGGCGCACAGCCCGCCCATGCCCAGACCACCACCGTCTGGTCCGCCACGCTCACGGCGGGGGATATTTTTGTCGGCCAGAATAATGCCGGTTGCGACAATTCCGTTAGTAGCGCCGCCTGCAGTACAACTGCCGTGCTCACGGACGACAACTTCACGTATGACAGCGTCGAGTACGAGGTCGTGCTCTTGAATATAAACTCAGGGATCCTTGTTTTGACACTCAACAAGGCAATC
>MPND01000128.1 GCA_002238855.1 SAR202 cluster bacterium bin90 | reverse complement strand
GTAATATTTGATCTCTCCCCCGGACCACTGGGGTATGTCCCAGGAGAACCGCACCCGGTCCGACTCGATCTCGCACTTCAGGTTCTCCACCGGCGGCGGCTTCTCTTCCTGCGCCTGCGCCAGACCCGCCAGCGCCACCATCAACAGCAGCGCCGCCAGCGACGACGCTCCCGCCAAACCCATAACCCTAGCCCAATTCCCTTGCAACATCGCTACCTCCCTGACCCAGCGGTTCCGACTAGTTGCCCACCCTTTGTCGGACGTTGGGCGGGCTGAGAGAATCCACATACATTGGTCAGAGGATTATAGGGATTTATGAATAAAGTGTGGGTAAAGGCAACTTCCAGTTTAGTAAAGTAATGGTGAAGTTCAGGCCAATTTGCTGGAATTGACCCAAACACGTCCTTTCAAGGCCGACCAAGCCAATACTCCCGGGGAGGTGAACAGTGGGGGAATGTCCAGGGAACCGAACCTCCGGGCGACCGCCTATCCCACCGACGTGGAGCGTCTGTGACATGCTTCCCAGCAAGAGGTGTTCTTCGACGTGAGGACGGGAAGGCGGCGTCATTCAGCCCGGCAGGTCATCCGGGATCGGACCTGACTCATGATGCGACAGGCTCGGATGTCCTATCCGTATCAGGTGGTATAATGCCATCAGTCGGCAACCGCTCAACCCGGTCAGCAATGAGAGGCCCGCGATGACCAGCAAGACGACAGCACTTACACAGGTCAGGGAAGACCTGGAACGCTTCCCTGACTTTCCGCCCAGGGACGATATGCAGAACTGGTTCTACATCCACGAATCCGCCGTCGGCTCAGCCCTCGCAATCCACTTGCCGAACGCCATCGTCGTGAGCGAGGTCCCCGTGACGCCCAGCCAGCCACGCGGCACGGATGTCCGGATACCGGACCTGCTGGTATCGTTCGACAGTGACCTTGCGCTCCTGAGAGAGCAGAACGGTTATGTGATAGAAAGCCAGGGCAAGGCGCCTGACTTCGTGCTTGAGGTGGCGTCAAGAAGTACGGGCGAGGTTGACTACACGGACAAGCGTCGGGACTACGAGCGGTTCGGCATTGGGGAATACTGGCGCTTCGACCCGAGTGGCGGAGAGTACCACGATGCGGCGCTTGCCGGAGACCTGCTGGTTGACGGCGTGTACGAGCCGATAGCGATAGAGGATTTGGGTGAAGGTCGTCTTCGGGGATACAGCGAGGCGCTGGGGCTGTACGTGTGCTGGGAGGACGGGATGCTGCGGTTCTTCGACCCCGTCGCGGAGAGCTACCTTCGTTCGCATGAGGAAGACATAGGTCGCGCCGGAGATGCCGAGGTTCGTGCGGAAGAAGAGCGAGCCGCTCGCATGGCGGCTGAAGCTCGCGCCAGAGAGGAAGAGGCGGCTCGTCTGGCTGCCGAGGCTCGCATGGCGGAACTGGAAGAGGAGCTCCGCCGGCTCCGTGGCGAGTAGGACCTTCCGCCAATTGCACAGCATCTTCGGCGAGCGCGCCATCTTTGTCGAGTGACTCGCGCCCCCAATTCCCCTCTTAATCCCGGTGCCAGGAAATAGGGTATTTCCTTGCATCTTGACGCTACACCCCTACCTGATGATACGCGACAATGAGATTTGCCGACCTGTTGCCTCACCGGAAAATGTTTACGTAAGCGGTCACGTGAACAGCTAACGCAAACAGAGGTCGCCTGAGCGTAAACAGATATGTCGACAGGGGAGTCCGTCAGCGTAAACAAGTTCTTCTCTATTTGCCGAGAGAAGCCCGAGTCGGCGCAGTTCCTGAAGGATGAAGGAGCATTGGGGAGCGTAAACGTCTGCTTTGAATTCGGGGCGTTGCCAGTCGTGAGCGCAGCGCAAACACATAGTGTAAACAACGGGCGTAAACGTTCGTTTTCAGCTCTTTCCAAATGCGTTATAATTGTCTACCAGCGAGAATTGACCATCTCGTGCCTGAGTGCGACTTCCTGCCAAAGCGATGGACGGACCTGAAGTCAGTACCACAATGGTTCTTAACCGTGATATAAAAATAGGTGTATTCTCTTAGTATGTACATAATCACGACGATATTATTGAACAGCCTAGATATTATTGGTCATGCTAAAGATTAGAAGAGGTACAATGGTGGCACAAATGCCCCAGCGCCACTATGCAGTGCGAGGTGCAGGCACTATGAATACATTTCTCAGGACTTGGCCAATAGCACTGGTGATTATAGTGGTGTTCATTGGTTCGCTCGCTAATTCGCGCCCGGCTCACGCCCAGACAATAGGCAACAGTGCCGGAGATAGCAGCATTACCGTAATAGTGATGGACAACGGGGATATCGGCTCAACATTCAATGTCGTGTGGAACGACTCGCAGGAATGCAGCGCCGACTTCAACGTCTATATCTACGGAACAAGTGAGGGCGCCATACACGCGGGCTCTGCTGATTCTAGTCTGGCGGGTGTCTCAACCTCTTTCGACACGATCATCGCAGCAAGCGGCACCGGCAGTCTAACCGTATCTGTATTCTGCGGAACAGACGACGGCACCGGTCGCCTGGTCGCAAGCGCAAGCGATGTGGCTGTTGAGACGGATAGTGGCAGGCCCGTGCCAGGCACATATACCAACGGGCTTGTATTTGGGGGCATTCAGTCCAATGGCTTCCTGCCGGCGCTCGGCGATACCAGCGCAGGTTGGACTGATCTTCTCCTGGCCGACAGAAGGGGCAACATACTGACCGGCGACTTTAGCTACGAGTTCGACTTTGATTCAATACGAAAAGAACTCAGTGATGGCAACGGTGGGGAGCCGAAGGCTTTCAGATCCGTTCTCACGAGCGGCGACGGGGGAACTCACAGTTCCATATCAACGACCATCGCCGACAGCGGCACAACCGGATCGACATTCACCATTACCTGGGTTGACGCCGATGACTGCACTGGCAACTACAATCTCTATATCGACAACATCGATTCGAACGGTGTTGGCCTGCCCACCGGCGCGACCCAGGACTCGACTTCCGGTCGCGTTGACCTCGGCTCCGTCGCCGCGACCACCGACCCCCTCCAGAAGGTCGCAACATTCTCTACGGTGAAAGCCGTCTCCGGCGGCGATCACATCTCCCTCTGGATTTACTGCGGCGACGACGACACAGGCCGCAAGGTAGAGAGCTATGAGCTACCTGTCGACGGGACAACGCTCAGACCCACACCGGGCACTTATTCGAGCACTCCAGGAATTACGGAGTTGCAGATTGACGGTACAATCGTAGCAGCATTTGATCCCTATAAGACTCATGAAGAATACATTTATATTTGGAACGTTGGCGATGCGAGCGAAAAAACAATCAAAGCCGTCTTGAATGACGGTTACTCCGTAACCTTCCACGGTTCTACCAAGTCTCTGTATTCAATCACCAAGAGCGAAGTCGAAATTGGAAGGTACGCAACTTGGTATATCAACGGCACGGTGGACATCTCCGACGCCGACGATATGGAGGACGACTTCCAGTTCGAATTCGACGACAACGACCCCAATGGCACCGACATGTTCCTTATGAGCGTGAGCCGGGGAGACTACGACACCGGTCATCACTACGTATGGTTCGTGCAGCGCAGGACCAAGATTGCCGGCTCGACCGAGGTCAACTATGCCGAGAACGGCACCGCCGCTGTCGGCACATATACCATCGCCACCCCTGACAGGGACTTCTCCTGGAAGCTGAGAGCGAGGACGGGAGACGGAGAAGAGGACGACATAGACGACTTCACATTGCCTGCAAATTATGGCGGTGATGGCGTGTTGTCATTCGCCTCTTCGCCCGACTTCGAGACCCCCACCGATGGTGATCCCGAAGATACGACCAGCGCCGAGTACCAGAACAACGTCTACCACACAAAGATACAGGGCTATGAAGTCGATCAGCGCATCGGTTACTGGACCGGCAACTACTACGGCTTCCTGGATGTGCAGGTAACCGTAACCGATGTCTCCGAATAGTAAGTCGCCGCCGAATAAGCCATTGCGCCGCGCCCGCTCTCTTTGCAGGCGCGGCGTTCTAATCAGCCAGAGTTCAGGGAGAGTCCGTTGCTTCAGAAGTCACAAAAAGTCCTCACCTTGATTGCAGTCCTGGCTGTTGCTGTTGCTGCCGCGCTGTTCCTGCTCTTGCAGGCGCAGTTCGCCGCCCACGCGCAGACCAACCACTCCCCCGTCTTCTCCAGCACCGAAACCGGAGTCCGCAGAATAGCCGAGAACACCGCACCTGGCACCGACATCGGCGACCCCTTCACTGCCACAGATGAAGACGGCCACACCCTGACCTACCTTATCCTCGACAAGCTTAATGCCGATTCTTTCGACATCGACTCCACCACCGGACAGCTCCGCACGAAGGCGCCGCTGGACTACGAGACCAAGCGCAGCTACTCCATCGTCATAGCAGTCCACGACAGCGGCCAGGACCACGAAGCCGACGACCACACGATCGACGCCGCCATGTCTGTCATCGTACTCGTCACCAATATCGTCGAGGAAGGCGAGGACGAAACCGAGCCAACCAGCCTGTGTACTTCCCAGGGCGCAGTGCCGGACGGCGCAGACAACCCCGACCTCGTGCTGGACTGCGAGGCGCTCTACACTGCCAAGGACACGCTCACTAGAACCGTGCAGCTGAACTGGGCGCTCGACACTCCAATCTCTGACTGGGAGGGCATTACAATAGGCGGCTCCCCGCAGCGCGTAACCGGCCTCTCGCTCCCCCATAAAGTCTTGAGAGGCACAATACCCCCCATAATTCAGCTCCTGACAGGCTTGGAAGTACTCGACCTCAAGAACAACGACCTCACCGGCCAGATACCTTCCGGCCTCGGCAGATTGGACAATCTCGACGAACTCTACCTCTCCGGCAACCGCTTGACAGGCTGCATACCTCTTGGACTGGATGATGTTGGACTCAACGACCTCTCATTCCTCGACCTTCCCGAATGCCAGTCCGAAGAGCCGCCAATAATCCCGCCCGTAGTTATTGTTTCGCCAGTGCCGACAGCCGCGCCGCCGTCTCCAACCCCCACATCCACCGCTACGCCACATCCTGACGATTGCATCCGGCAGGTCGAAGGCGCCGGCACGTTCACCGGAAACTGGAACAGCGAATGTCTCTCCGAAAACAGGCCCCAGGATCAGTCCGATGGTGGGCTGGACGGCAGCGACTACTACTCGCGCTACTTCGCATTTACGCTTGGCGACACCTCGACCATCACCATCTCCCTGGCTTCAGACCAGGACACCTTCCTTTACCTGATGGAAGACATCGGCAGGGCAGGTGAGCAGATTGACGAGAACGATGACATAGCTCAGGGAAGCAATCTGAACTCGCGCATAGGTCCCAGGCAATTGGCTTCCGGTGACTACACGATCGAGGCGACCACATACTACCCCGATAGGTCCGGCAGCTTCACGCTAACTGTTGAGATAGGGTCCACAATCGAGCCACCGGCCCCCACTCCGACACCGAGTCCTACTCCGACGCCTCAAGCGGTGTACACAGAAATAAGCAGTGGCGCGAACCACGTCTGCGCCCTCCGTGGCAACGGCTCGATAATGTGCTGGGGGAACGAGGATGGCGACAGCCACGGTCAGGTCTCTGATCGGCCGGCGACCGGCGTATTCACCTCACTCAGCAGTGGGGACAATCACACCTGCGCCCTCCGCAACGACGGCGTGGTTATCTGCTGGGGAAGTATCACCGTTCCATAGGAGCGGGAATCAAGAATATCCGAAGGATGTAGGCTCAGGCCCGCGAGCGGTCGCCTGCAGACTACCTCTCAAACCCTCGGAAATGCTTGAAGCCAAACACGGATACTGTCCCGATAGAAAGCGGCTGGAAGTCCGGAGTTCGCGTGCTCCTGCCTGATACGATACCGTATGTTCCGCTCCGCCGGACCTGAAAACGCAGATGTCGAGTATGATGCGTGACCGGAGCAATGCGCAGCCGTCCGTCGTAGATTGGGATGTTGACGCGTAACAACGGGTCCTGCGTCTGTCCACTCGTTCTCTCATACCGCTTCACCATCTTCGACTCAAAGCCATCCCTAGACACTTCAACCGGAACATCCCTCACCCTGGGCGCCCTCACCTCCACAGCCGCAACTTGCATCTTGTATTTGACCTGCAAATGTGATGCTCTTTGTATCTTGACATGTAGGGGATAATCCTTATCGAAACAGTATCCGTGTTGGCAGTCAAGCCGATCCGGCCTGATAAGAAGGGCAGTTGCTCTCGTACTGTTTCATCCAGGGAGTGCCTCGGCGCGCTACGGCGTTAAGTTGCATGAGTAGCTTGC
>MPND01000127.1 GCA_002238855.1 SAR202 cluster bacterium bin90 | reverse complement strand
CCCTCTACCGGGTCGCGGCCATCAACGGCATCGGCACGGGTCCCTACGCCGTAAGTGCCAACGGTGCGATCCTTCCGGTTGCGAACAAGCAGCCGGGCGCGCCGACGGGCCTGACGATAACGCCGCAAGATTTCACGAACCTCAGACTAGACTGGACTGCCCCGTCAGGCAGCCCCAATGCTGCTGGCTACATTGTTCAGTGTTCAACGAGTGGCAAGCAGCCTTGGAACAATCTTGCCGAAAATGATGACGACTGTCCTGGAGCCCAACCCTCAGCTGCAGCCACCACAACTACAGCTACAGTTGGTCAGGGGATTACGCTGTACTATCGGGTTGCGGCGACCGACGCCGCCGGCGAAGTCAACAGGACCAACAGGGGTCCGTATTCTGCCTCTGTCAGGCTTGGTGGCCCAGCAGACCAGATGGGAACAGTAACCCTGTCAACGCGGACACCCATGGTCGGCGTGGCGATAACCGCGACCCTGATGGACGCTGACACTCCGTTATCCGACCATGTTTGGGAGTGGCAGAAGTCCATGACACCCACGGACATGGCGTCTTGGGTGGCCGCCACGGGAGTGGGAGCCACGACAATGAGCTACACTCCGGAGACGATGGACGAAGGCTACTCTCTGCGAGCGACGGCTATGTACACTGATAAGTACCGTTCCGGCATGATGGCCTACAGCATGGCAACCGATGCCGTCACGGAGGTGGTGGATCCGCGAAGCAGGCTGCTTGCCCAATACGATACGAATGGCACCGAGGGCATCCAGATCGATGAGGTCAACCGCGCGATTGATGACTTCTTCGACAATGAAATTACATTAGTCCAAGTGAACATCGTCATAGACCTATTCTTCGAGTAGGAAGAAGGACCAAGAAGAGTACAGTAGATCCGTTTGCTTCAATTGTGGCCGAGGCAAAGTGCGAGTCCGCAGAAGCGACGGATCTACGGAGCTATTCAGCCAATAGACGGCGCTATTAAACCAAGCTAAAGGAGATAGGCTTTGTGACTAAATTACTAATTTTGGCGGCATTAATGCTAAGTGTGATTGGCGGCTTGACACTTATGTCGAGTTCGTCTCCTCTGGCAGCGCAAGATCACCTTGCCGCTCGGTCCGTGGATTCTTCAAACGTAGAACCGGACGAGGCAGTGACGGTGACGATCACTCTTGCCGATGGCTATGAGGGCCGTCTGGCCAGAGTCACCGAGAGATTGGACAGCGGGCTTGCTTACGTGCCTGGTTCCGTTAACGGAGCCAGCCTCAGCGAGCAGTCTGACATACCAGGCGGGGTCCTTCGATTCAATCTGTTCAGCTTGGGCGGAATAGCCGGAGACTCGTTTAGCTACCAGGTCACAGCTGCCGCGGATGGCTCTTATGATATTGAAGGTGGCCTGACGGATGCGGCGGATATAACGCATACCATTGCAGCTACTACAATAACCGTCTCAACTACTCCACCCCAGACAGGACCGGCAGTTACGACAAATAACCTTGCATTCGACATCGTGCCATCCAAGGCAGTGAAGGACGCCAGGGTGTCGGGTGTGGGCAATTCGATTGACAGCAATCCGTTGAAGTGGGTTGTCGCCGACACCGACATGACGCTTGGCGACTTCGATGGCGCAGTCGGTGATTTCGAGGTCAGGGAGACTGGCAGCGGCGAGTTCGGTCTCTTCGTGAACGAGTCCGGGGCAGCTCCCTCGGGTGGCTCGCAGTCAATCAGTGTTGATTTGCCTTATACCAATGATGCCGGCGAGGAACGCATCTCTACGCTGATGGGTGTCATAACTTCTCAGGAAGCCCTCGCTATCACATCTGCGGGTCCTTTCACGATACCGCAGGGAATCAGTGCCGACACTCTGATAGGTGCCTTCGATGTCAGTGGTGGCATTTCGGGTGAATACCTGGACGGCATCTTGACCGGTACCGGCAGCGACATGTTTTCGGTCAACGATGACGACATGACGCTCTCGTACGAGGGTGGCACCCTAGCGGTTGGGTCCTACGACCTTAGGCTGACCGTAAGCGGCGACGCGGGTCTTGCCAACAGGACAGTCATCAGTGATGTGACTATAAACGTCACCGCGTCGAACATGGCGCCGACGGTGCCTGCGGATTTCGCAGCGACGATAGAGGAAAACTTGACCGGCACCGGCCTTGTTGAGGCTGGAACCCCAGTTGGGGATGCCAGCGTGGGTGTCAGCTCTAATGACAGCGACAGACTGACTTACTCCCTGGACGACGCCGGCGACGCCGTATTCGACATTGACGGTTACGGCATGATAACGGTTGGTGATGCTGACATTCCGGATTCCGCGGATGGAGGCGACGTCATCTACAACTTCATGATTACGGTTTCTGACGGAATAACCGCGAATAACCGGCCCATCAGCGCCACCGTTACGGTGGACGCTAACTCGCCTGTGGAGCTCGTTGGTGATGCCACCGATGGCACCCTTGACATTTCGCGGGAAGTAACCGCAGGGGATGTGCCGCAGGAGCTTGTCAACCTTGTAGAAAAGGTGAACGACGCTGACGGCGACGACCTCACTTTCACGGTTTCGGGCAACCCGCCGCATGTCGTTCACGACAAAGACGAAGACGGAAATGATGTCTTGCGGCTGACTTACATTCCGGGCGGAGCGAAGCCTGGTCCTCGCATGGACGACATAACGGTCGCCGTGAGCGACGGCTTCAACGCCGATCCTGACCAGACACTCACGATCACAGTTTCGGTAACAGAGCTGGAGCCGGATCCGATCACCTCTAACTTCGTGGACATTAAGGTCGCGGAGGGAAGTACATCTTGTGTACGTGTGATGGATGACGGTACAGACGGCGCCTGCTCGGTTGCGGGTGTTGTAAGTAGCGCCACTTCCTACAGCATTGAGAGTGGAGTGCAGACCGGCAACACTGACTACAGCATAGATACTTCTACTGGTGAAATCTCAGTTGATGTTGCGCCTAACTATGAAGACAGGCTGAGCCCGGCCTTCTTGGTGAACGCAAACAATGCCGAAGGGCTCGCCGGACTGATTTCGGTGCGCGTGACGGTTACAGACGTTGACGAAGACCCGGTGCTCGCCGCGATAGATGGCACGCCCTGGGTGTATGAGACAGCGCAGATAGGCGACCCTGTGGTCGAGAAGCCAGCTGATCAGGCCGGTCCTGCAAGTACCGACCTGCCGATAATGCTTTCGGCGAACGACCCCGAGAACGCGCAGATTACTTACTCAATAAGCAGCTCCGGCAGTGTCCCGTTCGCAGTAGACGCGAGCACTGGTGCACTGACTGTGAGCGCGGCTCTCGATACGGAGATGGCCGGTAGCCACAGCTTCACGGTTATGGCAGCCGACCCGGCGGGCAACAGCCATTCGAGGGACATCACCGTCCATGTGCTGAACGCCAACGAGACTCCGATATTCACGAGTCCTACGGGTGACGCGGCGGTCACGACGATTCCTGAGAATACGCCCAACAGCGTGATCATATTCACCTTCACGGCGACTGACGAGGACGGAGACGACCTTAGCTTCACCTTGCGTGAGGGTCAGTCCAGGGACCTGTTCGTAGTTGAGAATGTGAAGAGCGAGATGTCGGGCGGCATGGAAGTATGGAGCGGTGAGCTTCATGTGAAGCCTGGCGTGACGCTGGACTATGAAGATGCCACGTACGACCCGAGAGTACACGTCGAGGCGAACGACCCTGAGGGTCTGAACGCGACGCTGCTGCTGACGGTCAACCTGAGCAATGTAAACGACAACGAGCCGATGTTCGACAGCGCGCCTGCTACTCAGCTGAGCGTTCCGGAGAACACAGTGCGCGGCACGACACTCGATAACTACTCGGCGACGGACGCTGATGGCGATGCCGTCAGCTACTCGCTGAGCGGTGGCGATGCCGGTTCCTTCAGCATCGACTCCAGCGGCAACCTGATGACTCTCGAGTCGCTGGACGCCGACCGGCAGGTACCTTGCGGCGTTGCCGGCTGCACGGTGACGGTTGTGGCGTCTGATGGAACACTGACGGCGACTGCCAATGTCCGCATTACGGTTACGGCCGTTGAGGACTCGGTGAGCACGCTTGACGTAAGCAAGGCGAACCCGGTGCCCGGAACTGAGATGGGCAACCCGATGAGCGCGCTTTCGAACGCGAAGACCGGCGGGGACGAGTATCTTTGGAACCAGCTGGACTGCGCGGGCATGCTAGACCTGGTAGGCGCGAGCGACAACGCCGTCAATAGGGCAGCATACTGCCACATGTGGGACGGCCTGAGTGACTCGGCGAAGAAGACGGTTAGCGATGCGCTAGACATGAATGCGCCCGCTGAGAGCCCGTACGACCTGCCTGCCACTTATGGAAGCTCCCCGTTGAACTTTGTGGAGACGGCGTGGGCGAACTGGGGCACGGTACTGCGGATCGAGGTTACGGCGGAAGCGCCTGACGCGAGCTGCGGCAACGGCAACCAGTGCGTGGTAGTAAATGTCAACAGTGACTCGGCTGACGACTCTCTGAAGCTTGAGGCTTACAGGGTGGACACTCCGGCAGGCTCGGCCTCCAGGGAGAACCACTTCGTGGCAGCGCTGATGCTGGTCGAGCTGAGCGGCGACGCGACACCTGGCGACGCAGCGGTTTACAGCGGCGTTAAGGGCGGAGTTGCAGCGCTCAAGGTTGACGAAGAAGACGAAGTAGAAGTTGAATTTGGTAACCTGCGTGACACCATTGATGTCGAGAACGAGGCTCCTGAGGTGAGCAACTTCGCTCCTGAGCACGAGCGCGCGTTCGACGATGCCGATGTTGACTACACGTTCACAATTATGGACGACCATTCCGGTCTGCCGGAGCCTGAGGATCTGCCGGACAATGACGGCGACGAGAACTACACACCTGTCGTAGCTCTGATAAGCAAGAGCGAGGGCGGCGCGGGACAGTGCTCGGTTGCGAAGACGGCACCTAAGGACACGGACGTTGTTCTGAATTTCGCGGCGCACATCCACGAGGATGACACGCTGTACTGCCCGGGTACTGAGCAGGAAGGCGAGTACGTCGCGAGCGAGGGCGGCTTCGGCTTCGCCCCGATCAGGGACGACAAGGACTTCGACGAGATCGACAACGGTTACGATGTCGAGACGACGATAGTCCTGACCGAAAACGATACATACTATGTGACCTTCATCGTGTGCGACAACGCAGGTAACTGCGCCTACCACGATCCCGACGGAAACGATGACGACGAAGAGTTGGCGGAGATCACGGTCGACACGCTGGACCCGGTCTTCGTTGAGGCCCGCACAGGCCTGAACTGGGACTCGACCGACAACGAGTATGACGACGACCGCAATTACATCCAGGTTATCTTCAATGACCTGACGACGCTGAACCCGGCGACGGTTGAGGTTGACGACTTCGTGGTCGAGGGTCACACAATTGAGAGCGTGACTGTCTATGAGAACCCTGATGACGACGATGTCAACTGGGGTGACAGCGGCAGGTATGCCAAGGAAGGACATAGGAACCTGCGCTACATCGATCGCTATCGCGACCTTGAGAACGCGGTGTTCCTCGAGCTTGCAGACGAGCTGCTAGCGGACGAGACTCCTGACGTCACGATAGTGCCGAACGGTGTTGAGGACGGAGCCGGCAACGAGCAGGACGACGGAGACCACGAGGCAGACGACTGGATTTCGCCGAAGTTCACTGTGGTGTCGATAACCTCGACGCTAGAGACGGCGCAGGACGAGGTCCTTGCGGGCGACGGCGATGAAGTTACACTGGTAGTGACAGCTGACGAGCGCCTGGACGCGACGCGCCCGACCGTTGTGGTCACCTACGTGAACGCGCCAGCAGGCAGCGTTGACACGAAGGGCACGATGTCCTGCAAGGTCGACAAGGACACGAACGGCAGCCGTGACAGGGGCGAGATCGTACTGACAGACTACTGCCAGGACAGCTCTGCCGCCAAGGGCGGAACGCTTAACAATAGTGTGGAGAAGGTCTCCAACACAGAGTGGATCGTGACCGTAACAGAGCCTAAGGATACTGGTTACTACAGCTTCCGGATCAGCGGTGTTGACCGCTCGCCGCAGGAGAACCCTGGCAGCGAAGGTATCGCAGCGGACAGCATCGTGACCGACTTCTTCGACTCGGACGGTGATGTGAACACGGACGACGCAGTGTTCTGGGAAGGTGACATCAACCTCGCGAACCCGAACGTAAGGGTGAGCGGCAACGTGATCACCGACAACGAGCCGGACATAGAGTACAGGTCCCCGCTGTTCGTGGAGATTGACTTCACGGCGAACCACTGGAGTTCTGTTGACTGCAGAGGCGAGGACGACAACGACAACGTACTGGCGAACTGCATGAACGAGAACAGCGAATACGCTGAGGATAACTTCGACGATATCGTGATCACCATGTTCGAGCTTGACGGCGTGGACATGACCGACAGCGTGAAGACCACGGATGACCAGACATTCCTGGTTACCCTTG
>MPND01000126.1 GCA_002238855.1 SAR202 cluster bacterium bin90 | reverse complement strand
CCATCCAGGATTGGGAAGTTAGCATCCCGAGACTGGCCGGTGGAGCTGCCGGAACCGGTACCCCGATACAGCCGCCTGTGATCGCGCTGTACGCCGGCTGGAACCTGATACCTGTGACGGACATCAGTGGCAATGGCTCTGGTGGAGACACGGTAAGCGCGGATGTTTACCTGCAGAACCTGGATGACGGTCTGGACCTGGCTAGGGTGCTCGGATTCGACACCATCAGAAACCAGTGGTACACGGTACTGGATCCGGATATGCAGATGAACAACACGTTGACGGTAGGCTCCGGTTACTGGATATTCGTCAGGGAGGCAGCCAGCCTCGTACCTAGCGGATACATCAGTGGCGGCGGAAGTGACTAGAAGGTAAACAAGGCTTCCCCGGTCGGAAATGGCCGGGGAGGCAGTTAACCTGACGGAAATAACAGCACTTACGAAAACGAATAGTAAATTGAAAAGAATGGAGCCCCTCTTCCGAGAGCTTGGAGGAGGGGCTTCTTTTTGTTGCAGTAAGTAGCCTCCTGAGCACGGTTACACGCATGTTGACGTGCCCTCGAGATCGTTTCTTGTGTTTATATCCACATTGACGTAACCTCGGTATCTATAAGTCGTCATAAATTGCACATAATCGATGCTGGCATTGGAGGCAACTGAATGGGAACGAAAAGCGTCGTGCGGTTAGGACTGATTCTTACTTTTATAGCCGCGCTGCTGATAGGCGGATTCTCCACCTTAGGACAGGTAGCCGCCGATAGTGGAGAGGAGCAGGCAGGATTACAGAACTTCAGCGAGCGCGACTCTGTAAAGCCAGACGCCGGAGAACCGGTGACATTGAAATCGGTCACTGTCAATATGCCCGTTGGTGGCAGTCCTTCGACTTCATATAGTTGGGAGATTGAGCCTTCGGACGGCAGGTGGGTCACTCATTGGACACGCCCCTCATTCACATACGCAGGCTCCGGAGCGGAGACTCAGGCTTTCAGCGCAACCGAGGACTACGGCGAGGGCCTTTCTGCCACATACGCCCCAATCAAAGTGTCGTGGGGTGAAGCTGAGCCGACGGCGATTCTCGCACAACAGACGCCGGTCTCTACCAGTATCGTATATGTCGTCGACGACTCCGGTTCGATGGACGGGGACTTCCGGGAAGTGCGTGCCGCACTCGAAGAAGTTCGCGATGCTACTATGGCGAGCACCAAGGTTGCCCTGATCGCATTCGGAACGAATACCAAGACACTGTTCGAACTCACGGAGCATTCGGAAGCGCCATGGAATGAACACATCGGCTCTTTTGGCGGGAAATTGGGAGGAACTTTCAACGCCGCACCACTGCGAAGCGCGAAAGCGCTGCTGGACGCAGACAACGCCGATAATAAGAAGATCGTCTTTTTCACAGACGCTCAGGCCTCTTATCCAACTGATGCGATGGAGGCGATCAGAGCCTCAAGCATAGTAGTTGACACGGTGGCATTTGGCGATCAATTCTCAGGCCATTTCACAGTTCTTCAGAGGATAGCCGCTGAGACAGGAGGATCGTATCGAGCGGTGCCCAAACCGCCACAGGGAACAACCAATGATCCCGCGGTGACGCCAAGGGCTATGCCAGCAATACTGCGGGAATCGGTCGCCTCCAACACAGCGACCTTGTTCCTGGTCGACACTTCTTTTTCGATGAAAGGGCTTTTCTTGTTCAGCCAGGAATCTGAGCTTACTTCGGCGTTGAGTGCAGCGTGGACTGCCGCTGCGGATGAGGAGATTACCGATGCTCAGATTGGCATGGCGGGATTCCTCGGAGAAACAATCCTGAGCCAGAACACGCTTTTCGCGCTATTTGTTCCTAAGTACAAGGTACATGCCCGCATAGGCGGACCCGAGCCCGACACTATTGCGTTACTTTATCTAGGTGTTACCGGCAGCACGGATATTGACAACGCGCTGCGTGAAGCTTATGCGACCATCTCCGATGTGTCGGCAGAAAACAAGCGCGTGGTGCTGATCTCCGACGGCATCAGTTCGGTGGAAGTGCAGGGCTCGACGTTGAGCCAGTACAGTGACAACGGCGTATCCCTCGATGTCGTGGCCTGGGGCGCTCATGCCGACAGGGTGCTGCTCAAGAGTTGGGCTGACGCCACCAGCGGGATGTTCAATGTGGCGGAGTAATCAGTCCACATCGCGCCAGCTTTCTTCCGATAAAAAGTCGTTGATGAATGTTGTTCATCGTTGAGTTTGGGAATTACATACAAGATGATCCAGCGTACGGTAAGACGTACAATCGTTCTGGTATAATGATGGCATGGCAACTGCTCATGTCACCTTCCAAGAACGAAGCTATCTGCGACGCGGCGGTCACCGCCGTTTGGACGAAGCCTTCCGCGAGTGCGCCAAGCTCTATAACGCCGCACTGGAGCACTGGAAAATAGCCTGGAAGCACGGGCACTCGGTCTCGCTGTATGAACAGTACGGAGAACTGACTGCCATTCGTCACGATGACGCTTACTGGAGTGAAGTAGGTGTTCAGGTTGGCCGCGGAGTTCTTCGCAGACTGGACCGCGCGAGGCAGGCCTTCTACCGACGCTGCAAGTCCGGCGAGAAAGCCGGATACCCACGGTTTCGTTCCGGCAGGCGCTGGAAAGACGATCGAGATAGAGCAGCCCATCGCATCGATGGTCACGAACAGGCGCGGTAAGTGGGTTGTGAAGGTAAAAGGTCTGCCCATTCTCGTCATCAAGCCCCGGCGTGAGCTGCCGGACCCTAGAAGTCTGAAGACCCTGACCATAACCCGCAAGCCCACAGGTGTGTACGTCAGTCTAGGCTATGAGGTTGAAAGGGAGGCGCTTCCGAAGGTGGGTCGGTCCGTTGGCTTGGATATGGGTGTGCGCTCTCGTATCGCGCTCTCAGACGGCTCTTTCGCCGACCGCAGACAGGTCGGAAACGACAAAATGGCGACGCTTCAGAGGCGTATTGCCCGGTGCAGACGCGACTCCAGCAATCAGCGCAAGCTGTATCGCCAACTTGCGATGCTGCGACACCGAGACTCCGTGCGAAATCGCAATGAATGCCACAAGATAACCACCCAGATTGTTCGCAGTCACGACCTCATAGCGGTTGAGGACCTGCGTATAGCTGATATGACACGCTCTGCCCGCGGAACGGCCGAGAGGCCCGGGTGGAACGTGTCGGCGAAGTCAGGTCTGAACAGGAATGTGTTGGAGTAATCCTGGGGCATCATCATCTCGCAGCTCAGCTACAAGTGCCAATGGTACGGCAGAGAGTTCGTCAGGGTAGATTCAGAATATACCAGCCAGATGTGTTCTGGTTGTGGTGTTGTTGCTTCGGAGAACAGACAGGACAAGCTTTACAATTGCGGAGCCTGCGGGTTGGGAATGGACGCCGACACCAATGCGGCGATCAACATCCTCAGGCGCGGGCTTTCCGCAACGGGCGTGGGAATATCGCCCGGTCTGGCGACTTAGCCGTCAGGCAGAAACATAGCTTGGATCACCAAGTATATAATTCCCTTGAGTTTCCGAGGACAGACGCTTACGTGACTGCCTTCACATTTCCGCTGAGACGTGATCCAGTCACGCTCGCGGCGCACCACGCAGAGAGCCAGGCCGGTCGCTACCACGTTCATCAGGCCCTTCTGCCCAATTCAACGCCGTTTTGTCGCCTCTTTCTATAGAAGACGAACGTAATAACACCACCGCCAATCAGCAGAGGCAGGCCCAGCGCACCGAGAATCAGGCCGTTGAAGCCACCACCTGAATCCCGCGTCTCGACAGTCGCCTGCAACGCCGGAGCGGGAGGCTCTTCACTCTGCGGCACTGCAGTTGGGGTTGGAGTCGGCATAATCTCCGGGACGACAGCAGGCTGTCTGACCGGCACCGGCATTGGTGTGGGAACCACAGACGGCACCGGAGTAGGCGGCTGAGCAGGCAACGACGTGCGAACCGTTGCTGAAGACGCATTTGCGACCGCAGGGGTGACAGGTGGCGCCAGCGCTGACGCTGCAGGGGTGGGAGTTGGTATCGCGGGAGAATCGTCGATCACGAGCGCGAATGCGCCCAGCCGTTCAATGTCCGCCACTGCCCACACATTACCCGCTTCGTCTGTCTCGCACCGATGCTCAACGAGACTCCAGTCCCCGGGCTGCACCGAATATACCCTGATCCTGCCCTCAAGGCATGAGTCTGATTCGCCGGCGGGCAGCATGACCCATAGCTCCACATTCAGGGAGTAGGCCACATCCTCAGGTGTGTCACCACCCGGCGGGTATGTGTTCGAGTCGACAGCGACTACCACACGCTCCCGCCCTCCCGGCGGGATACCGTGGGCCATCAGGTTCAGCTTCATCAGCTCTATGTCCACATCCTTCGGCGGTGCCAGAGGCGGAACCACGATCTTCACAGCGCCACCAGGGAGCATGACAACACCGCCATCGACACGCGATACGAACTGCCTGATATAGTCTGGCGGCAACACGTCCAGCACCACGATGACCTGTCCGGGAGAACTGCCGGAGGAGCTCACCTTTATGTTTATGACGTCCACATACTGCCCGGCCGCCAACTCCGAAGAGTCAACTGATGCCGTAATAGTCACAGGATCGCCCGGTCCACTGGACACACCCGACACCGGCTCTTGCGTGAGCCATTCTTCGTGATTCGACAGGACGAAGTCCATCGTCCCATAGACCCTGTTCCAGACTGAGAAGGTCTGTGGAGCCGGGTTGTCCCCACCCTCGACCGCGATGAAGCGCAGCGTCAGCGGAGAGTGTCCCGGCAGAGGCGCGTCCCGGGCGTGCGCCGGCTGCGCCACGACTCCGCCTCCGCCCGCATCGTCGTCGTCATCCCTGCGCTCCTTCGTCGTGAAGGTGACAGACCTGGTCTCCCCATCAGGGAACGTGCTGTCCAGGGATGATTCGGCGACATACTCGGTTCCCGAGGACAGGCCCCTGAGCCTGAGGCTCGCGATGTCATCGACCGAGTCCGTATGCTGCGTGGTCCTCCAGGCGAAGTGGCGTGACTGGCGGTGTCGCACATATACCGTCTGCGACTCACCCTGCGAGTCCGCTATCGTGGCGCTTACCGTCGCACCGTTCCTGCCGATGTTCTCAGCTTCTAGCGAGGCTATGGAGGGGTAGCGCAGCGTGGTGAACGAGTCGTACTTCGTGCGCGCTGCTGGGAATGTGCCGTCGAGAGAAGCCTGTACGTCGTATTCTGTGCCCGGCGTCAGACCTGCAAGATCGATGCTGGCGCCGTCAGTGCTGCTCGTTGTCGTGAGAGTGCTGCTCCAGTCTCCCCTTGCCGTGGTCGTGCGGTAGCGCAGGTCGACTGTCCGGCTGCTGCCGTGTGCGTTGGCGATGTCGATATTCGCTGTGGCAGTAGTCTGCGTGATGCCGCTCACGTTCACATCGGAGACCACAGGGTCCGGAGGCAGGGTCGTGAACGTGTCCGAGACTACTACGGTGAAGTCCGAAGTCAGTGACGCCTCTGCCTCGTATTCAGTATCAGTTGCCAATCCTGTCAACACTATGCCGGCGGTCGAGGTGCTGGTGGTTATTTTCTGAGTGTCACTCCAGGAGCCTTGTGGCGCTGTCGCGCGATAGCGCAGATGCACCGTCTGGCTGCTGCCGTCCGGGTCCGCTATCGTGATCACCGCAGTGGCGCCACTCTTCGTCTCGTCTTCGACCTCAAGGCTCGAGATGCTGGGATAACGCAGCGTCGTGAAGGTCTCCGACATTGCTCTGCCGAAGTCGGCGTCAAGCGAAGCCTCGACCTCGTATTTAGTATCGGCAGCAAGGTCGGACATACTGGTAGCGGTAGTCGCGGCGCTGCTTATTGTCTCCTGAGTGTCGCTCCATTCACCCCTCGGGGTGGTCGTTCGATAGCGCAGGCGAACGGTCTGCTGCTCACCATTCGCGTTTGCGATCTCCACTACCGCCCGCGCACTGGTCTGCGCTATATCGTTCACCTTTACACCTGACACGACGGGCTCGAGCGCCAGCGTCGTAAAGGTAGCTGACTTGGAACCAGAGAAATCACTCTTGAGTGAAGCCTCCACCTCGTACTTCATCTTCGGACTCAGGCCGGCCAGATCGAAGGAGACACTCGCGCCATCGGTGGTCTTGCTCTCCGCGTCACTCCACTCACTCTCCCCGAACTTGCGGTAACGCAGGTGTACGGTCTTCTGCGCCGTCCCTGGGTAGGCAATGCTCACGTTGGCGACCGCAGTGGTCTGCGTAATACTGCCCACGCTGATCCCGGATAAGCTGGTATCGGGCGACAGTGTCGTGAATACCGCATACTCGGGCGCGTCAGGGGTGGCTTCCATGTATGCCTTTACCTCATAGGCTGTTCTGGACTCCAGGCCCGTGAGATTGAACGTGGCACTCGATTCGCTGACCGTCTTGCTCTCTGTATCGCCCCAGGCGCTTTCTCCAAACTTGCGGTACTGCATAAGCACCGTCTTCTGCTCGGTGCCGGCGTTGGCAATGCTCACGGTGGCGACGGCCGATGTCTGTGTGACACCGCCTATACTCACGCCCGACAGGCTCGGCGGCGCAAGCGTGGTGAACGACTTCATTACCAGGTCGCTGAAGTCTTG
>MPND01000022.1 GCA_002238855.1 SAR202 cluster bacterium bin90 | reverse complement strand
ATAGCGCCGGGCCAAACTGGTTGAATATCGCCACGTCGGCTGCATCGCGCCCATAAGCGACGGCAACTCGCCCTCCACGTGGAACGGCCTGCGTTGCATCGAAGGTGTACCAACGGCCACCTACGTACGCTTCGAACCAAGCGTGAAAATCCATCGGCTCGAGTTCGTGCTGATAGCCTACAACGATACGCGCTGGGATACAGAGACTGCGGGATAACGCGATGCCCAAATGAGCGAGCTCGCGGCATACGCCCTCGCGCTGCTGATTGACCTCGACTGCCGACATCTGAAAATTGCTGGAATTTGGATTGAAGCGCACAGTCTTGCGGATCCATTCCACAATTCTAGCCACTTGATCGTAGCCGGGCTCGACGCCGTCTACGAGTTCCCTACCGATGTCTATAAACCGATCGGACTCGCAATAACGGCTGGGGAAAAGATAGGTTAGAACCTCATCCGGCAGATTGGGCACCTCGTCAAATGGTGCGCCAGGCGACACGTCAATGCCGTCTTCGATTGAAACGTCCGCAGATCTACGGATAGAAAACTCACCTGAGGGTGCTATCAAGCGCTCGCACAAGTTACCGTAACTGTCCGCATACTCTGTGATCGGTACACTTGGCATCAACGCGCAGTCTTCATGCGCCACCCGCTGATGTGCTCCGCTTCGAGGGCGGAGCATCAGGATAAAAGGCGTAGGGACGCTCACATCAAAGGTAATAGCACAACTTGTACGAAGCCACATTTCGATTCCTTTACTTGTCATAACCACGTTATCAACTTGTTATGGTCCGGTTTTACAGGGCGCCTTGTCAATGTGACATTGACTTCGAAAGAACAGGCAAGGCTCCGGGCCTTGAACAGCCTGCCGGCGGGGCTGTTGGATCAGGCGACCGACTTGATGGCAGTGAGTTCACGCCACGGATCACGCATGCCGACAGATTACCGGGATCGTGGTGCAGATCCCACCGCCCATAGTCACCGAGGCCGCAGATCAGCCAGCGCACGCCCGAGGCAGCGGTTGCCAGCGTAGTGCACTTGGCTCGCTCCAGCAATCTCTGATTTCTCCCTGCCAGCAGGGCTTTCCAGTCAATTGGGCGAATCCGGGTGTCCGGTTCGGAAGCAGTGTAGACCGCGTATGTTGCCGACAATGGCGGAGTTTCGACATTTTGTGACTGCTACTGACTATGCGCCAATCATGGCACCATCGCCAGGCTACCCGTCGGATCCGGCACAAGCTCCAGGTAGATGAGTGTCGTCTGAATCGACGAGTGCCCCAGCCAGCGTGACAGGTAGTTGATCGGTATTCCGTTCATCAATAGATGCCGGGCGTAGCTGTGGCGGAATGTGTGAGTGCCGACCTCGCGGCCCGGCGGTATCGCCCCGAGCTGCTCTGCTCTTGCGTGCGCCTTCTGCACCCAGCGCCAGGCTGTCGTCCGGTGCGCGTCTATGATGCGCCCCTCTGCGACGGTGCCGTACGCTAGCGCCGTCTGAAACGCAGCGCCCAACTCCGGATGCACCGGCACGACTCTTGCCTTCCTGCCCTTGCCAGATCGCACGCGAAGCGTTGGCAGCTCAACATCGAGCGACAGGTCCGCGACCTCAAGCGCCAGGGCTTCGGAGACTCGCAGGCCGGCTCTCCACTGTTCAAGCATCAAAAGCCGCGCCCTGGGGTCGTCTGCCGCTCTGATGATGGCGTTGACCTCGTGGGCTTCGAGGTATTGTGGTAAATGCTTGGGCGCAAGTTCCCTGTCCTGCTCAGTCCTCTTGGGATGCTGGCCGCGGGGCCTGCGCCGTCGGGCGATTGCGGTGGTTGGTTCTGCTACCATGCTGACCTCGAAGTTGCACTTATGCGCCGGTTGCGACACCCACGGTGGCGTTCACGCGGATGGTCTTGGTCTATACTAGGGATGATTTCGCTTCAACGACGAGAGATTCAAATACTCGGCACGTCGGCACGCCACTTCTCGATTATCAGCCGGTTTGCGGTCGGACCGGGAGTTGCCCTGAATAGGATGCTCCACGAGTCGGCTTTGAGGTATTCAGGGCGCTTGCTGAAAATCTGCCGTTTGTCTGGCGACTTCGAGCGTCGCCGTCGCTCTCCGCGGTGTCGGTTGGCTTCTGATGAAGGAACGTCTTTCATAATGCCTCCCTGCCATGCTGACCTCTGAGTTGCGGTTGTGGTGCATATAGTTGCAGTTTAGCTTCTTGCCTATCCGAGCAATCGCCGCAGCGCCAAATGAGGCGGCGGCCCTCGGTCCAGCCGAAGCAAAAGTCCTGTCGCCAACAGTCCATGCAGAGTGTCGTGCGATATAGAGTTTTTATCGCAACACCTTCTCCGAGATATTGTTGCATATCGGGGCGAGGTTGTCAGGTTTAAGGGGATGACTCAGGTAGGGAGAGGTTGGTCGGATGCAACATTTTGCCGTATTTTCTTGCACGCTAATTTCAGTGCCGTGGGAACGCAGCCAGTCCATGGGCTTGTTGAGTCTGAGGCGTGTATGCCGTCCTTGACAACCGTAAGTTCACGCATGCCTTCGCGGCATCTATACTTCATTCTACCCAGCACACTCACTCGGCGTCGCCGATGGTATGGCAAATGTCGCTCCAGAACAGCCTGGATTTGGCACCTCATTCTCTCCAGCATTAATTGTTCTCCCTGAGGTCCAGTGTCCACGCCCAGGGTGCCTTGTCGGGATCGCCTGGGTTGACCTTGGGCATGATCGCAATTGTAAGTGTTTTGGCGTTAACCGACACGGGATCGATCTTCCATTCGTGGTGGATGCCACCCGCGGTCTTTCTGTAGCTGTGACCCCGTGGTTGGCGCCACACACCTCCGTCTATCCGATAGCGGGCTGTTAGATTGCCAACCCTGGGTACTGACGATGCTGACATCTACAATATGTACCTCGACGATGGAGGATCGATTTTTGGAATCCCCGAGTGCCTCAATAAAGAAGGTATCCGAACGAGGGCTGGCAAGTACTGGTCTTGCCAAGCGGTTAGACGAATACTGACAAACCGTTCGTATTACGGCGTCGACATCTACAAGCAGATGAGGTCGAGGGCGCTGCCTGGAGGTAGGCGCAGGGTGGAGATTAGACCGGAGTCAGATTGGGTTTACATTACTGACTTTACTCCGCCCATAATTAGTGAGGAGTTGTTCAAACGAGTTCAGGACAGAATGAGGAGTCGAGCTCGTCAACCGCTCCATTTGGACAGACTCCCGTACATGCTGACAGGATTTATCCTTTGCGGCCTTTGCGGTCGCAGGGTGAACGGTGCAACACTCAATTACAGATTTCGCTATTATCAGTGCAGGTCTGCCCGCAAAACCGCGGCAGGTCCTCCCCTCTGCCAGGGTAAGTTCATGCGGGCAGAGCACCTCGAAAAAGCTGTCTGGGAAAAGCTTTCGGAAATGTTAACAAGGCACGAGTTCTTGTTGCTCGGACTGCAGGGCGAAATCGACGCCCTTCCGAAGGTCAATAACCCTAGGATGCAATTGCCGATCTCTATGCTCAGGAGCAGAATCTTGTTAAGTTGATGGGAATTAAAGGAGTGGACGCAGATATGGTGAGTGAGCACCTTGTCCCAGTCACTGCTGAGAGGGAGTCCCTGGAAGACAGACTGGCTACCCTGCGTAATCACCAGGTCAATCACAAGATATATGTTGCGGCTGAGGAGAAGGTCGCCAAGTTCAGCAAGGCCCTAACTGGCAGCTTGGAGGAACTCGATGTTGAAGGCAAGCGTCGTACTTTCTCTGCCTTCGATGTCAAAATCGAGGCGACAAAGGGCAGATTTGACTTAGAGATGATGGTCGACTGCAGTTTCTAACACAGGTTTCAGCGAGCGACATAAGAAAGAGGCCCTCACAAAATGAGGGCCTCTCTGCATATCCCCTAAGAAAATCCCAAGCTTGAAGTGATGGTTTCAGGGCATAGATATCCCAGAGGTGCACGAGGCAAATTAAGTCCATTGAACAAACATTGGCATTACGACGTGAATGTAGTCATCGCCTTCGACTGGCTTAAGCACGCCGGGGCTTGAGGGCGATGATACTTCCATGGCAACGTCCCCGTTGAGAACATCTAGCACGTCCGTGAGATACTTGGAGTTGAAAGCTATTTTGGCGTCATCGCCTTCGACAGATGCTCCAAGTTGGCCTTCGTTGTCTCCGACTTCTTCGGCCCGTGATGACACGGTGAGGTGTCCTGGCGCGTCTTCTTCGCCGCTCGCCATCTGAAGGCGAATAATGCCGCTACCGTCCCGTGCGAATATGGCAGCAGTTCTCGTGGCTCGCAGGAAATCATCCGAATTCAGCACGACACGGGTCGTGTAGCTCTGCGGTATAAGCTGATTGTAGTTGGGGAAGTTTCCAGCGATGAGAGAGGATACTATCTCCACGTCCTCCACGCGGAAGAGCGCCTGATTGCTGGAAGGCGTTACCATGAACTCCACTGCCTTCTGCTGTGTCCCGAGAAGGCGGTTGATCTCGTTCAGCACGCGCGCCGGTATGAGAAATTCGATGTCCTCGCTTGGCGGCTCCGCAAGCTTGCCGCTGAACACTGCTAGTCTGAAGCCGTCGGCCGCAGCGAACTTAAACTCGTCACCACTGATTTCAGTCTTGACACCCGTCAGCACCGGACGTGAATCCTCGGTAGCTGCTGCGAAAGATACACGGTTTATGGCTTCACGCAGGACATCCGGTTCTATCTTTGCGGCAAGCCCGTCTTCAACTGCGGGGATAGGCGGAAAGTCGTCGGCAGCAGTGCCACTGATGTTGGACTCGAAGCTTACGCATTTGACGTTCAGCCCAATGGGCTGTGAGGTTGCCTCAATGTCTATGCGTTCCGGAGGCAGGGAGTTGACAAAGTCGGAGAGTAGCCGCGCCGGTACGGTAATGGCACCCTCTTCTTCGACTTGCGCGCCAATCCATGTGGTCATGGCCATGTTCAGGTCAGTCGCCGAGATCTTCAGCATGGATTTCTCGGTGCTGAGGAGGACATTCTGAGTTATTGGCAATGTGGACCTTGTTGCGACGGCCCTCCCCACGATTGAGAGGCCTCGCGCAAGATTCTCTTGTAAGCAGGATAACCTCATTCTTCATGCCCTCCGATTGAGTTGTTTCTACGATCCCGCGATATATCGGGCAATTTTAACCTATCTGTTGCGGCGTTTTCTACGTGCCCAATGACAGATAAGAGTGAAAATGCGTCCCCCATCTTTGGAAATGGAGAACGCATTATGTGTTAATCGAGAGAGTGGCTAGGCTAGTTCACAACTATAGTGCCTATCATACCCTGCGCGTTGTGCGGAGTGCATACGAGCTCGTATGTACCGGCATTGTCGAACGTGAACGTGTAAGTCGCGGTGTCCCCAGCATCCACTTCGACATATATGTCAAGATCATCCACCTCGAAGGTATGGAACTCCGCCTCAGATGTGAGAGTGAAGGTTACCGTCTCGCCGGCGCTGAATGCAAATTCTGAGGGGCTGTATGCGTACTCACCACTACCGCCTATGTCCTGCAGTGCCACGCTGATGGGCGTGCCACCACCGGCACCTTGCCCAGATGAGCCGTTCTGGCTTGCCACTGGAACGGTTGGCGCGGCCTGAGGTGGAGGGGGTGATATTCGCGGCACCGTAGTGGGCGGCGGCGGCTCAGGCGTAGGCTGACCACAGGCAATTACACCAAGCATCATGATGGCACACACGCTCGCAAGCGCCAATAGACTTCGCTTCTGCAACATAGCCTCCTGCAATTCTGTTCTATCCCCAACCTTCTACGTATATCTCAGCTGCGTGGGGACATTCGCTATTGGTCCAATTCAGTACTTGTAGAAATGATTCCTGATTTCAAACTCGTCATTTTGCTGCGAGAATATCTCCCAATCGGCGCGCCTGATGGCAATGTATGAGTCTGCCAGCATTGTCCCCAGCGCTTCGGTCAGAATCGTATCATTCTCCAACTCTTGAGTTGCCTCGAGTAAAGAGGTGGGCAGCCGATGGATGTCTCGCTCCGCAAGCTCTTCCTCAGTTAGTCGTGTCGGATCAACATCAATCCACTGCGTTTCGCAGGGCTGAAGTTGTCGCTCCACGCCATCGAGGCCGGCTGCGATCACTCCACCCAGAGCAATGTATGGATTTGCGCTGGAGTCCGATGGTCTGAACTCTAAGTTCGTTGAAGCCATCTCCGATCCCCAGAAGTTAGACGGTATTCGCAGCGCTGCCTCCCTGTTATCCGGTCCGTAGCACGTGTACGCGGTACTCCACGACCCGGGGGAAAGCCGTCTGTAACTGTTCATGCTCGGACATGTCAGCGCCACTAACGCTGGTAAGTGTTCCATGATGCCTCCGATGAAATGGTACGCTAGCTCGCTTATGCTGTACTCGTCATCGGAGTCGAAGAATAGATTTGTCTGCTCGTCATCGTCCCAGGCGCTGAAATGAATGTGGTTGCCGTTGCCAGCCTGATCCGGAAATGGCTTGGGCGCAAACGATGCGTACATCCCATGCCGGTACGCAATATTACGCACAGTCTCTCGGTAAATCAGGTGATTGTCGGCTGCCTTAAGCGCGGGAGCGTGTCGGATGCTCAACTCGTGCTGACCGTGCCCGACTTCGGTGTGATATTGCTCAATCCCGATTCCCTGAGCTTCCAGAGCCTCAATTATATCGTCAACCACGTCCTGCGCGAATGTGATACCGACGCTGGAGTTGTCCAGGCTTTCGTCGCACGGCACGAACTCATCGCCGTCCTTAGTGGTCAAGTACCACTCGGGCTCCATCGCCACCTGAAATTTCAATCCAATCGTTTCAGCTTTGGCAAGTACGCGCTTCAAGAAATCTCTGGGACAGGCTTCCCACGGCTCGCGCGACCTCGACATAAGGTCAGACAACATCAGGGCTCGCTTAGGGGCGTAAGGTAAGACCGAAAATGTATCCGGGTCAGGCATCAATCTGAACTCGCCGGCCGGACCCATCCCCTCGACCACCTGTAACTCGTCCATATCGCCCATCGCCTGCATGGCTTTGGTTACGCCGATTCCTGAACTAAGTCGTGTTTCTAAGCCGGTGATATGCGTGGACTTGCCGCGGATAATGCCACCGTTATCGCACCAGAAGAATGATACTAGATGTACGCCGGCGTCCATGGCTTTGCGAACGACTTCAGCGCGTTCTATTTCCCTCACGGCTGGCTAGAACTCCGTTATTTTGCGATAACTTAGTGAACAATTTCACTTTATCATTCGGTAAGTGTACAGTCAAGAAACGCAGTGCTATCGCGCGTCCTGTCATCGTTGTGTACTAAAGGGCTGCCTGCTACAATTTCGGGCGCCATCCGTTGGCCGAAACGTGCATCCTTTTGGTGTATGACCTCGCCCCATTTTGGGATGACCGGCAATTTCTACCGATGCCCCGACGCTGAGGAGACCTATTATCTTGACTGATTCAACTCTACGTTATTCCACAGGCACTCCATGGGAAGCGGTTGCAGGCTACAGCAGGGCGGTACGCAACGGAGGCATGATATTTGTCTCCGGCACAACTGCGAGCAGCGAGGCAGGTGCGATGGGCTTGGAGGACGCAGGCGAGCAGGCAAGGGCGGTGCTGGAAATTATCAGAAGCGCCGTTGAAGAGCTTGGCGGTAGTCTGGCCGATATCGTCCGGACACGCATTTATGTGAGGGATATTTCGCACTGGGAGGCCGTGGCCCGTGTTCACGGCGAGTTCTTTTCAGATATTCGCCCCGCATGCACCCTCGTCGAAGCGCGCCTTGTGGACGACTCCTTGCTCGTCGAAATCGAGGCTGAGGCGGTGGTCGCGAAGGCAACTTCGGAGATGCGCGATGCGCTTTAGCCTGCGGCTGAATAATGACCTGACAGTGCCGCAGTATGTTGAGTTGGCGCAGCAAGCGGAAACACTGGACTTTGACCAGTTCTGGGTCAGCAATGACCTATTCCTCCGAAGCGCTGGAGTGATTCTCACGGCCATGGCCCTGAAAACCAAGCGCATAAATATTGGCAGCTGCATCCTGAACCCCTATACGATGAACGCTGCAGAAATCGCTATGCTCGCGGGAACCCTTGACGAGGTGTCTGACGGCAGATTTCTGCTCGGAATATCGGCAGGTGCGGCGGAATTTCTGGGCTGGGTGGGCATTCGACACGGAAGGCCGCTGACCGCGACCCGTGAATCGGTTGCGGCTATCAGGCGACTTCTGGGAAACCAGAGCGCAGAGCATGCTGGTGAGTTTCTGTCCTGGGGTGGTGAGGCATACATGCGCTTCCCGATCGAGCGGCAGGTTCCCATATATGTCGGTGGCATGGGACCCAGAATGCTGGAACTTGCAGGGAAAATTGGAAATGGGGCGCTGCCACTGCTCTTCCCACCGGAGCGTTATTACACCGCGCGCCGGCAGGTTGATAAAGGGCAAGCTCATAGCGAGAATCCCAGGGCAGACTTTGATTTTGCCACATGTATCTGGGTATCTGCATCCCAGGACCGAACTCAGGCGCGCAGAGTACTGGCGCAGAAGGTTGCATACTACGGCAACGCCATGAACGAAACTGTCCTGTCCGACCTGGGTCTTGCGAAGGTGGACTTCGAACCAATTGGCAGGGCGTTAACTGAAGACAAATGCGAAGAGCGCGCCGTAGATCTGGTAACAGACGACATGCTCAGAATCGGCGTAGTGGGAAATGCCAGCCAGATAATCGAGCGGCTGGAACCGTTGGTTGCAGACGGCGCGACGCACCTCAGCTTCGGTCCGCCACTTGGCCCCGACTTAGGCGAAGCGCTTAACATACTTGGACAGGTCGTCCAACACTTCAAGAGGGATTGAACGAAGAGGGACTATGACCGCAATGGGAAGTTACATCCGAATTCTTGTCGTGGCGCAGGGCGAGCGGCGTATAGACGAACTCACAGAAATCCTTGAGCGTAACAGCTGCCTCGTGACCGCGACGACAAGCGTCACGACAGCTCTGGATATATCCGGATACTCGGACTTCGACGCACTGGTAATGGCAGAGGACATCCCACCCTCAGAGCGTGCATACCTCCGCACACAGGTCGCGAATAATCAGCCATCGTCCGTTATCGTGTCTAACCGTGCGTCTCGGTCGGTGATGATTCAACTAGGCCAGGCTTTCAAGGAGGCTGGTGGAGCAGGACCGCAGTAGCCCACCGAAATTCTTTTCCCTCACTGATTGCTCATTGTTCAGACACTTGATGATTGGCAGGCGAAGTGCTCCGCCGAAGGCGTTGGAGTCGAGGTCTGTTCATTGCCTCCTAAAGCGACATTAATACGTCGTTAATGCTCTGTTCACATGTACGGCTTATTGTGGAGTCAGTCTGAATTCATGCATTGAACAGACACGCAAAAGCCATTACAAATTATTGAGGAGGTAAGACTCAAATAGCTATGCCTGATTTAAGAATCCTTTCACGGATGCGCGGCGCGCCTGGCGTCGCCCTAATGCTAGCCTTAGTGCTTTCGATCGCAGCGATCGCTTGCGGTGGTGCCGAGGAAACACCGGCGACGGCACCCTCACAAGCCGCATCTGGACAGACCACTGCGCCTGTAGCGACGACGGCACCCTCACAAGCCGCACCTGGACAGACCACTGCGCCTGTAGCGACGACGGCATCCTCACAAGCCGCATCTGGACAGACCACTGCGCCCGTAGCGATGGAGCTAAGCGGCACCATCGAGATTGACGGCTCCAGCACCGTATTCCCGGTGTCTGAGGCAGTCGCAGAAGAGTTTGGCAAGCTGCATCCCGATGTTCGCGTCAACGTTGGCGTCTCCGGCACGGGCGGCGGCTTCAAGCGCTTCACTGTCGGTGAGACCGACATCAGCGATGCTTCCCGGCCTATTAAGGAGGCAGAAGCACAAGCAGCGGTAGACAACGGCATTGAATACTACCCGCTTCGCGTGGCAATGGACGGACTGTCCGTGTTGGTCAGCCCGGACAATGACTTCGTAGAGTGCCTGACTACTGACCAACTTAAGACGATCTGGGAGCCTGGCAGCACCGTATCCAAGTGGAGCGACGTTGATCCGAGCTGGCCGAGCAGTGACATTGTGCTTTATGGCCCCGACACAGACTCCGGCACGTTCGACTATTTCACCGAGGAAATCATGGGTGAGGCGCAGTTGAGCCGGCCGGACTACACCGCTAGCGCGGACGACAATGTGCTGGTTCAGGGAATCGCAGGCGGCAAGTATTCACTCGGCTACTTCGGGTTTGCCTACTACCAGGAGAACCAGGACAAGCTCAAGCTGGTCGCTGTTGACTCTGGCAACGGCTGCGTCCTTCCGACATCCGAGTCCATTGAGAACGGCACCTATTCACCGCTCTCTCGCCCGCTGTTCATCTATGTGAGCAGGCAGAGCATGGAGCGTCCTGAAGTCAAGGCATTCGTTGAGTTTTACCTCGACAACGCCGCTGACCTTGCACAGGAAGTTGGCTACATCAAGCTCGGTGACGACGAGTACGCATCGAACCGTGAGGCGATTAAGCAGCCGCCGGCACCCTTACAAGCCGCTTCTGCACAGACCACTGCACCAGTAGCGATGGAGCTAAGCGGCACCATCGAGATTGACGGCTCCAGTACGGTATTCCCGGTGTCTGAGGCGGTCGCTGAGGAGTTTGGCAAATTACATCGCGATGTTCGTGTCAATGTGGGCGTCTCCGGCACGGGTGGCGGCTTCAAGCGATTCACGGTTGGCGAGACCGACATCAGCGATGCTTCCCGGCCTATTAAGGAGGCAGAAGCGCAGGTAGCGGCAGACAACGGCATTGAATACTACCCGCTTCGCGTGGCAATGGACGGACTGTCCGTGTTGGTCAGCCCGGACAATGACTTCGTAGAGTGCCTGACCACCGACCAGCTCAAGACGATCTGGGAGCCTGGCAGCACCGTATCCAAGTGGAGCGATGTTGACCCGAGCTGGCCGAGCAGTGACATTGTGCTTTATGGCCCCGACACAGACTCCGGCACATTCGACTACTTCACCGAGGAGATCATGGGTGAGGCGCAGGTGAGCCGGCCGGACTACACCGCCAGCGCGGACGACAATGTGCTGGTTCAGGGAATCGCAGGCGGCAAGTATTCACTCGGCTACTTCGGGTTTGCCTACTACCAGGAGAACCAGGACAAGCTCAAGCTGGTCGCTGTTGACTCTGGCAACGGCTGCGTCCTTCCGACATCCGAGTCCATTGAGAACGGCACCTATTCACCGCTCTCTCGCCCGCTGTTCATCTATGTGAGCAAGCAGAGCATGGAGCGTCCTGAAGTCAAGGCATTCGTTGAGTTTTACCTCGACAACGCCGCTGACCTTGCACAGGAAGTTGGCTACATCAAGCTCGGTGACGACGAGTACGCATCGAACCGTGAGGCGATTAAGCAGTAGCCTGTAAACTTAGCAAGTTCCTTTCCTGAAATGGCGCATACGAAATTCCCTCCTTCGTATGCGTCATTGGTTGTCCAGAGCGGCATATGTATTAAGATCAAACACACCCCCACTTCTGGGGGTGTGTTTGAGTCAGCAGTGTGTGTTTAGCTAAGGGCTCGGCAGTGGGGCAATGTCCCCAGACTCCAGTTGCCAGATTCTAAGGCGGGCAGACATGTCTATTATGCGGTCGCGATGTGTCGGGTCCCCATATAGGTTGTTCAACTCATGGGGATCGTTATTCAGGTCGAACAGTTCACCTTCATCGCCGGCGCACAGTGCGAGTTTCCACCTGTCCGGCGTTATAATGCAGCGTCTCGGTAGCGCGTTCATGCGATTTATGGCCGCGCTTCCCAGAAAGCGGTCAGGCAGTTCCTCGCTGTTGCCGTTCCACTGGACCACGACTTCGTTGTCGCTCAGGTCTTTCTCGCCGCGAAGCACAGGAGCGAGACTCTTGCCCTGCAGATGGTCTGGCCGCTCCTGTCCCAGCAGATCCAGTAGCGTGGGCACGAGGTCGATGTGGCCGGCGCTGCCTTCTAGTATCGTCTGCTCGCGGCTTAGCCACGGGACTCGCATTGTGAGGGGAACGCGTGCGGCTTCCTCGTAGAACGATCGCTTCTCCAGCATGCCGTGGTCGCCTGCCATCTCCCCATGCTCGCTCGTGAATACCACCACCGTGTTGTCGGAGACGCCGGCCTTGTCGAGAGCGTCAGTGATTTTCTTAACCATGCGGTCAACCAGCGTGACATTTGCGAGATAGTGGGCACGCAAAGTTCGCCAGCCCAGTTCGGTCGTCACGTCGTGGCCAGACGTCGCGTTCCCCGAGATATAAGGGTCGGCTGACTGATCTCCGCCCTCGTACATATACTGCGTGTAGTAGTTTCCGCGCACCCTGTTGAAGAGCGATGTGCCGTCTGGGCGCTGTAGGAATGCGGGACCGACAGGAATCTGTGCCGGATCGTACATATCGTTCAGTGGCCCATTATAAGGCGGGTGCGGTTCGAAGGTGCTTACATACAGGACGAATGGCTTGTCACTATTGCGCTCGATGAAATCCGCCGCACGGTCCCCAAGGAATGAAGCCATCTGGTGTTCCTCCGGAAGCTGGGATCGCAGCCTGGGCGAGAAGATGAACTTGCCCGGCGCACGTTCCATGTCCGGTTCGTAGCCGTTGTCCACCAGATAGTGCCAGTATGTGCTGTACACATTGCGGTACTCGCGCTGCGTATATTCTGGTATGTGACCGTCCTCTGTGCTGATCCACTCGTCGAAGCCGTGCTGCCGTATCACATCGTCGCCCAGATGCCATTTGCCGTAGTAGCCGCAGTAATATTCGTCGGGCAGCATCTCCGCGATGACCGGCGTCTCACGCGACAGGACAAGCTGGTTGACGATAGGTCCCGCCGCGTGCGGGTACAGACCAGTCATTATGGAGGCGCGCGCCGGAGTGCATACCGGCTGCGTCACATAGGCGTTCTGGAATACGAAGCTCTGGTCTGCAAGCGCATTCAGGTTGGGCACGTTTAGCCAGTCATTGCCGTAACACGCCATCGTGTCAGCGCGTTGCTGGTCGCTGAAAATGAACACCAGATTCGGTCTTTCTGCCATCTCAATCTCCCTTGCTTGAATTTCGCTACCCGTGCTCTTTTGAAACCGTTAATCTACCTTAAATGCCCGTATGACTCGACCGTTCAGCGGCTGAATCTCCCTGTTGTTCGTGCCGCCCCCGGTCAGTGCGGCAATTTCTCTCACTTGCTCTTCCGAAACCTCGAGGACATCGGACATCACGAACCAGTGAACTCCTTCCGTGAACGGTGGAGTCGTGAGTGAGCCCATATACGCATAGTACCCGTAGCCTTTCGGGAGGAAGCTAAGCATTTTGAGTGGCGAAGAGGGTTTGACATTACCCTCTCCCTGGCGCGGCGCGGAGTCGATTATCTGCTGGATTGCCGCATTCTCACTGCCCAGGCGATACAGCAGGCCCACGACCGCGATCTCTTCAGGCTGTCGAGAAAATACCATGTGCGTCTCCAAGGCAAATTGCTCGCCTTCAACTGTGTGTTCGCTGGGATTATGCACATGTATCTCGGTCAGCTGATATTCTTCGCGTCCTTCACCTACTAGGATCCCCCCTCCACCATCGTACTTGACCTTCACAAAGTCGCCAGTGTTTGTAATATGGTCTGCGCCGATGTCGTTGAAACCGATGAACAGCGTAGGAACGCCATCCGTATATCCAGTTATGTCCACGGGAGACTGCTGCATCATCTCATCACTACACGCTGTTATCGCTACCAAGATCAGGAGCAGAAGAACTAAATACGCCCGGCCGCAGCGCAAACTGACCTCTAGTCGCAGTCGGCGCCAATGTGCCCATTGCATCAGTGCAGCCTACCGTACGTTCCGCAGCCTGGGATCGAGTACATCGCGCAATGAGTCGCCGAACAGGTTGATTGCAAGCACCACGATGGTTATGGCCAGCCCAGGGGCTATGGCGATGTGCGGAGCGAAATCGAAGTTCTGCTGCGCGCGAGTGAGCATATTGCCCCAGGACGGTATGGGAGGCTGTATGCCTATGCCCAGGAAGCTCAGGGCAGCCTCTGCCGTGATTGCCGCTCCGACGCTCACAGCAATCAGCACCATTGAAACTGGCAGCGAATTCGGCACGAGGTGGCGGAAGATGATTCGGATATCTGAGCTGCCAATGGCGCGGGCTGCCTCAACATACTGCATGTTGCTAAGCGTCAGCGCGCGCGACCGCACTACGCGCACCGAGCTTGCGCTATAGCTCACCGCGAGCGCGGCAATTACCACCGGCACCGTAAAACCGAATGCGACGGTGATTGTCATGGCAACCACTATTCCGGGAAGAATTAGCACTGTGTCAACCAGGCGCTGCACAAGCAGATCAAACAGTTTTCCAAAATACGCGCTCGCTATACCCAGCACGGTACCGAAGGCTACGCCAATCAGAGGCGCCATAATGCCTACGAACATAGAGACGCGACCACCGTACAACAGTCGGCTGATCATATCGCGCCCGAGTTCGTCGGTGCCGAGCCAGAGATTGCCTTCTTCCAGCGTCGCCTGCGATAGCGGCGGCAGCAGTTGGCGGCCGACCGTCCTGTCTGGTCTGAAAGGGGAAATGACATCCGCCAGTGCCACCAGCACGATAATCGTACACAAGATTATCCCGCCAATCGCTCCAGTAGGGTGGCTGCGTCCAAAGTCCAACAGGCCGGTTCGAATTCGGGTAGCCCTGGTTATAGAGACGTTTTCTTCGATTACCCCCTGTGGAGTGGCTTGCTGCACTGTTGACCCGCCTTCCCGTCTCTACTCGTAGCGTATGCGTGGGTCGATCCATGCGTAAAGCAGATCTATCAGCAATATCCAAAGCATCATGAACAGGGCGAGTATTAGGACTATGCCCTGCACCATGACGAAATCGCGCGCGCTCGTGGCATCGACTATCTGCTGTCCCAAGCCGGGAAGCGTGAATATGCGCTCAATGATGACCGCTCCATCCATAAGCGCAGCCACGAGTAAGCCTGCCATTGTCAGAACGGGTATGATCGCATTGGCGAGCGCATGTCTCATCGTTACTACCCATGGGCCGAGACCCTTCGCGTATGCCGTGCGGATGTAGTCGTCTCCGACCACTTCCAGCATTGTCGAGCGCGTCATCCTGCTGATTGTGGATGCCGACCTGAATCCTATCACCAGCGCCGGGAATATCATGCGCTTGAGCGCCGTCAACGGCTCTTCGAATATGCTCACATGCTGCACGGGCGGAATCCAGTTAAAGAACTTGACGAGGAAAAGGAGCATCAGGATGGCGATCCAGAAGTTCGGCATTGCAATGCCAGCCGCTGTAATCACGCGGATGGTCTGGTCCACCCAGCTCCCGCGCCACATCGCAGATATTACGCCCAAAGGTATAGACCACGAGATAGCTACAACAACTGATAGAAACGCCAGTGTCGCCGTAACTTCTATCTTGCTGGCAAGAGCGTCCACAACCGGCCGGTCCGCATACCGCGAGTAGCCCAGGTCGCCCCGCAGCAGGTCTTTGAGCCAGCGCCAGTATTGCACATACAGTGGATCGTTAAGTCCCCATGCCTCCCTCAGGGCTTCTATGTCTTCGATGGACGCTACCGACTCCTCGCCGGACGTGATAAACAGCGCCTGGTCTCCCGGAAGCACACGCAACATGAAGAACAGTATCGTGCCGAGTAGGAAGAGTGTCGGGATTATGAGTAATATCCGTCGGACGGTGTATTTCCACACGCTGGACCTACCTAAAGTGGCACCTGAAGTGACTCGCCGCTAATTACGGGAGTTGGTACCTTGGAAAGACAGAGGAACAGTGGCAGCCGGGGCTCTCACCACCGACTGCCGTTTAATTGAAGTATGATTACCTTTTAGGCGAGTCCTCGCTCAACCACACATCATAAAGCCGCGTTTGGATGAATTTCATGGCAGGAATTGCATCCCAGTTGTTTACATAACTCCATGCTAGCTTGTACTCATTGAAGCGCAGAGTAGGCACCTTTGGGATCCACTGTTCGCGCATAATTGTGTCGAGTTCCTTAAACTGCTGATTGCGCTCAGGACCTGGGAATGTCTTCTTGATTTCGGCGACCTTGTCAAGGAATTCCTGAGGGGGCGGAGCATTATGGTAGAAGGCCCCCGCGCCAGGCAGGTAGAACAGGTCTATGAAATTCACCGGGTTTGACATTGCCACCGCGTGGCTGTCGAACATTACTGTGTAATTGCCGTCCTGGCCGAGCGCCCTGAGAGGCGCAGTCTCATAGGTTTCAATATTCATCTTGATGCCGATATCTTCGAGCTGCTGAACGATAATCTGCGCGCTGTCGTTGTTCGCGCCGGTGATTCCAGCATTTGCGGTAAATTCGGTGACTCCCACCTCGGCGAACAGCCTCTTTGCCTCCTCTAATGCTTCATCCCTTGTAGCGGGATCGTAGCCGTAATAGCCGAGTACGTCGCTCAGGTTCGGGTCTGCGGAGCCGAGGTAACTGACCTGTATAAAGTTCGCTGGCAACTCGGGAATCGGAGTTGACAACGTTGCCTGTATCGGCGCGCGGTGAATGGCGAGATAAAGCGCCTTGCGCGCACGGATATCATCGAATGGAGGCTGCTCGCCGTTCATCGAGATGTACATCGCGCCTGGGCTGAACGCCGACTCGAAGTCCACCTTGTCGCCTAGCGACTCCTTGACTCCCCAGCCTTTCGCAAGGTTCATTGGTGCGGCGAGGTCGACGCGGTTAGTCGCAACAGCCGCTGCCTCCGTGTCCCAGTCCGTGAATTGAATTGTAGTTACCAGATCCAGATATGGGTACGGTGAGCCGTCAGGCGCATCTCTGAAGTACTCTGGATTCGCCTCAGACAGAACGAAGCTGTCGCGCTCGGTATCCTGTACACGGAAGGGTCCCGTTCCAATCAGTCTGTCAGGTGAGTTGATGCCGCCCTCGAGTTCCACGACGTGCTTGGGCAGCATTATGTGCCAGCCATCCGCAAGGTCAAGCAGGAAGTCAGCACTTGGCGCTTTCAGAGATACCTTGAATGTCTTGTCGTCAATCTTCTCTGTTCCTGCGATATTCTTGAAACCTCCCACGCGAGGCTGCGGAATGCCCTCCGGAGGGTTCGCCCAGCGGTTCAGCGTGTATTCGATGTCCTCCACCGTGAGGGAGTTGCCGTCATGCCACGTCACGCCCTCTGTAAGATTCACCGTGATCTCGTCAACTGTAGGTGCGAACTCCCAACTCTCGCCTAGGTCGGGAAGGACATCAATACCGTTCCGTGGGTTGAACTGCAATATACCGCTATAATGGCGATTGAAGTGCTCGGTGAAGTGCCACACGCCCGATTGTGTCATGTCCCACTTGGGCGGAAACGCTCGGGGCCCCACAGCCCAGATAAGATGACCTCCGCGTCTCACATCCCCGGAACTTGCCATCGCCGCCGGTGCCGTGCTGCGTCCGGCCGGCTGAGTTGGCTGCGCTATGGGTTGCGCGGGCGCTGGGACGACCTGCGACTGGAATGCGGGCTGAGCGGGCGCAGCAGGAGCGGGAGCCGCTGGCGCCTGAGGTTGCTGGGCGGGTTGAGCGGGCGCAGGAGCTGCTGCCGGTGCCGCAGCGGGCGCTTGCTGCGGAGCAGGTGCTACCACATCGGCAGGCGCCGAACCACATGCGAGCGCAGTGATCGTCAGAACAATCACAAAGGCAATAGTCGTTCTCAGTATCATCAACTAAGTCCTTTCCAGTGTGAGTTTCTTGATCCCACACTCTTGCCGCGAAGATTTATCCTAAACCAAGGAAATCAGCTTGGCATTCGTTGCACTTTGTCAAGTATTCTGCCAAGAATTGCGTGAACTTTAAGCGAAGCCCAATATCAAAGTCAAGACTTGCGCCGTGTCTGCATAGACAGGACATGTCGGCATACTTGGGATTTGGGATAGCTCAGAAATGGTTGCCATTGGATTACCTGTGACAGACATTTCAAAACGAATTTTCGCAAAGGGCTTGACACGCCCGTTCTAACCACTGTAAACTGCGAACATGCGTACTTTACCAATCCGAATTACAATCCTTAACTTAGAAGGGAGTTGAAATGACTACAACCAAAAAATTATCCGAACGACAAAGTAGAATACTTGAGTACATCAAGCAATTCATGAGCGAGCACCAGTTCCCACCGACGGTCCGAGACATTCAAGCGGGCTGCGAAATAAGCTCTACATCGGTGGTTGACTATAATCTGCACATTCTACAGCGTCACGGCTACCTGCGCCGGTTGCCTGAAGTTTCCCGTGGAATTGAATTGCTGGGAGAACATGCGGCAGCGCGCTCTAATGTGGCGACTATTCCCATTTACGGGAGCATAGCCGCTGGCGAGCCTCTCCACATACCGTCAGTCGCATCGCGGCACTCCGACGAGTTCGAATCCTATGACGTCCCGCTCTCAATGGTCAGCGGGAGGGAGAACGCCTACGGCCTGCGGGTGAAGGGCGACTCTATGATTGACGCCTTTATCGCCGACGGCGATCTGGTAATCATGCAGCCCATAGATGCGCCCAACACGGGCGATATGGTTGCCGCGGAATTGAGAGACGGCGATGAGGTAACTCTCAAGCGCTTTTTCCTTGAAGGCAGCACTGTACGATTACAGCCGGAGAACGCGACGATGGAGCCAATTCGCGTTCCCGCGGAGAATGTAAAGGTGCGCGGGCGAGTCATCGGAGTCATCCGCTCGTTCTAAATTATCTGCCATACTTGCATACTTGACTCAACTTGAGCGAGACCCATTTGTCTAGCCGGCGTTTATTTGTCATCGGGGTAAGTGGCGCGTATTCGCCTGAAGTGCGATAATCAACATAGGCTGGCCGATTACAACAGGACTGCGGCTAATTTCGGCCGCAGTCTGATTTCGCGCATTGCCCGTGTAATTTCTTTCGCCTAAATGGTTGGCAGTCAAAGTTAACTCCATGGCTCTTGACACTCGAGACCGCATCACTGTGCCGATTACCGGCATGACTTGCGCTGCATGCGTGAGTCATGTCGCGCATGCCCTTGAAGAAGTATCTGCCGTTACAGACGTAAGTGTCAGTCTCGCATCCGAGAAGGCGTCAATTGGCCTTCTCGAAGGTTCCCTGAGAGTTGATGAACTTCTGAGCGCTGTCGAGGATGCGGGCTATGGCATCGCCTCCGAGAAGATCACCCTCGCGGTAGGTGGCATGACCTGTGCTGCCTGCGTAAGCCACATCGAACACGCGCTCGGTAATGTTGAGGGCGTTCTCACTGCTGGCGTGAACCTTGCAACTGAGCGCGCTTCGGTCGAGTACGTGCCCGGCGTAGCTGCCGTGTCAGATATGAGACACGCAGTTGAGGACGCGGGTTACTCATTGATCGGGGTCGTTGGGGAACAGGACGATGCCGCCACTCCTCGCGATGTAACAGTGCTTCGCCGCAAGTTGACCTTCAGTGCGGTGGTTGCTGCGGTCATTATGGCATTGATGTTCATTCCTGGCGTCCATGGAACGCTGCCATTCGGGATGGACTATCTATTGTTGGTGCTTGCGACTCCGGTACAGTTCTGGGGCGGCAGGCAGTTTTATCATGGTGCTTGGGGGGCGCTCAAGCATCGCACGAGCAATATGAACACCCTTATTGCTGTGGGTACTTCTGTTGCTTATTTCTACAGCGTTGCGGTGACGCTCTTCGGGCAGGCCGCTTTCTTCGCTTCCATTGACGCTGCCACATTTTTCGACACATCCACGGCAATCATCGCGCTTGTGCTGCTCGGCAAATATTTAGAGGCGCGGGCTAAGGATCGCGCATCGCGTGCAATACGCAACCTTATGAACTTGCAGCCTCGAACCGCAAACACTATAAGAGATGGGGTAGAGGTGCAGGTTGGTATAGACGATTTGCAGATTGGCGACGTTGTATTGGTGCGTCCAGGTGAACGTATCCCCGTTGATGGCGAATTGCTTGAAGGAACCTCATCCGTGGACGAGTCAATGCTAACGGGTGAGAGTGTGCCGGTGGATAAGGTGGCGGGAGATGAAGTCTTTGGGGGCACGATAAACGCGACAGGAAGTTTCAGATATCAGGTAAGCAAGGTCGGCAGAGATACGATGCTGGCGCAAATTGTCAGTCTTGTTGAGGAGGCGCAGGCATCTAAGGCTCCTGTTCAGCGCCTGGCGGATACGGTTGCCGCATACTTTGTGCCTGCGGTAATAGCTGTGGCGGCGCTTACCTTCGCCTTCTGGCTGGTTCTTGGCCCATCGCCAAGCTACATTCACGCCACGCTGACTGCAGTTGCGGTGCTGATTATCGCCTGCCCCTGCGCGCTGGGCTTGGCGACGCCAGCCGCTATAATGGTCGGCACGGGCAAGGGCGCCGAATTCGGCATCCTGATAAGGAGTGCCGAATCCCTTGAGCGGGCGCACAAGATACACACTGTTGCGCTGGACAAGACCGGCACTATCACGATGGGCAGGCCCTCTGTTGTCGAGATCTATGATGGAGATTCTCAGGCAGATGAACTCTTGGAACTCGCAGCATCGGCAGAGCAGAGTTCGGAGCACCCGTTGGGAAAGGCAATCGTTGACGCTGCTGTAGAACGCGGTCTAGTGCAGAAACCTGTCGAGGAGTTTCAGGCATTGCCCGGATTCGGAGTCTCGGCGACTCTGATAGACGATGAATTACTACTCGGTAACATGGCGCTCATGCGAAGCGAAGGAATTCTGACGGATGGATATGAGGCGAGAGCAGATGCCATGGCAGAGCGAGGCAGCACTCCCGTGTTCGTTGCCCGTAATGGCGAGTTGATTGGACTGATAGCCATCGCCGACACGATACGGGCGGAGGCGGATAGCGCCATCAAGCGGCTCAAGCGCGACGGGGTAGGGGTGGTAATGTTGACGGGCGACAACAGGAGGGCCGCCGAAGAGGTGGCAAGGCGGGTGGGTATAGAACGGGTATTTTCTGAAGTGCTGCCAGGAGACAAGGCGTCAGTAATCAGCGAACTCCAGCAGGGAGGGCAGGTTGTTGCCATGGTTGGCGACGGCATCAATGATGCCCCAGCCCTGGCACAGGCGGACGTGAGTTTTGCAATTGGAGCCGGGGCCGATGTCGCGGCTGAAGCGGCGGACATAACGATTGTAGGAACCGACTTGCATGCTATTTCAAGGGCAATACGCCTGAGTAAGGCAACGATGCGCTCCATTCGGCAAAACCTGTTCTGGGCATTTGCGTACAACGTGGCGCTAATCCCTGTGGCAGCCGGAATACTATATCCGTTCTTCGCAGGAAATGGCGTCCCCGCAGAGCTGGCGCCGGTGCTAGGAGAGCATGGATTCCTCAATCCCATACTCGCGGCAGCAGCCATGGCAGTCAGCTCAGTAACGGTGCTCGCTAACTCACTGCGACTCAGGCGCTTCAGGTAGAGTGGGTTGCCATCCCGTCTAGCGGTAGTACAGCAACGAGGCGAGAGAGCAGATGCTCCAGAAGGAGTCAACAACATGATTCGTATAAATCTATTCAACAGAAATCCGGATATGGCGACCGACCCGGTCTGCGATATGCAGGTGGACATGAAGAAGCCCAACGGTGGCACCTATGAACATGAAGGTGACACCTACTATTTCTGCGGGCCGGGTTGCAATCGTGCATTCCAGAAAGAGCCGGCTGCGTATCTTTCAGGCGAGAAGAAGATAGAGATGTAGTCATTTCGTTGACCTCATCGCTGCCATACATAATAATTGACTCTGTGACCCGAGTGCCGAAGTGGCGGAATGGTAGACGCGACGGTCTCAAAAACCGTTGGGAGCAATCCCGTGTCGGTTCGACTCCGACCTTCGGCACCACCCTATATTTTCACCAAGTCTTGGTCAGTCCCACCTGACTGGCCTGCATTCTGAGCAGCGCTTCACGTCAGATTCCTCTTCGGGCAACCGCATTCAGCCGTATTTTCGATAGCTTTCCCCGCCAATTGGCAGTTCTCCCTTCATAATCCTGTCGATTCAACCTGGTTTGAATTGAAAGTATGGTTGAAGCCCCTTAATGCCAGCGCACTTACGCAATGCCTCAGTGTCGTGTATTCTAAGGCTCTGTCTGGAGCACCGCGCAGTACATGAGATGAGTAGGAGGGCGCCACATGGCATACGCTATTAACCACGTACATATAAGAGCGGCGGACCCGCATGCTTCCGCCGCGTGGTACGAAGAACACTTTGGTGCGAAAGTGCTGTCCGCACGCGAAGTTATGCCCGGCACTATAACTGTCAGCATGGATGCCGGAGGGCCGGTCAGGCTCAACATTTCCTCCAAGCCTGAAGGGTCATCAGACGAGCGTTCCGCCGCGGAATTGAATCGGCTGGGTCTTGAGCATTTCGGTTTCGATGTTGACGACATCGATGCGGATATGGCAAGGCTTGAGGCGGCAGGAGTACGCGTCGTCCTACCGATCACCGAAGTTGCGGGCGGCGGTCGCTTATCTTATATCGAAGGGCCGGACGATGTCCTCATTGAGCTGGTGCAGCGGAGGGGCTGACCGAGCCATACGGTTATTAGAATCTGCGGTATGACGGGGAATTGGTCTTGAAGGAGAGCGCGAATGAGTGATGACGTAGTGCGCTGGCCACGGGTACAGGAAATTCTGGCAGATATCATGCAGCGTTGGGAGAGGCGGGAGAAACGGAGAGGGCTGCCGGGCATTCACGGCTACTATTGGGATACACCGCAGGAGCTTGCCGAAGACGAGGCAATGGGGATGAAGTTCATAGAATCAGGTGTTCCAGGCTCCGAGACGGCTTTAGTCATTTCTCTTCGACGAGGTCTGGGATCAATTCCAAAGATGCCGATGGGCGGACCGTTCCTGAAAGAGGAAGAAATTCAGGAGATTGAGCGGTGGATAGATGCCGGGATGCCCGAGTGACACTTTAGAAAAGGGATTAAATTGCGGGTTCACCGGGTCAATTGAGGTAAGGAAACCGAAATGGCGGATAGACCGAGCAGCAGCGTGCAACTGGGATGGAATGGTGGCTTCAGGTTCACATCCGAAGATACGCATGGGCATACGCTGACTGTGGATGCGCCAGCCAATGAAGGCGATTCATTCGATGGAATGATGCCGGGCGATCTACTCCTTTCAAGCCTCGGCAGTTGTAGTGGTATCGATGTTGTGAATATCCTGCGCCGGCAGCGGCAGGATGTGACCGGGCTGGAGATAAGCGTAACTGGCGAGCAGTTGCCGGACGCTCCATGGACCTGGGTCGCAATCAGGCTGGAGTACACAGTGAGAGGACGCGGGCTGCGAGAGTCAGCGGTGCGGCGGGCAATAGAATTATCGGAGGAGCGTTACTGCTCCATCGGGGCTACGATCGGCGGACGGGCGGAAATTAGCAGTAGCTTCACGATTGTCGAAGACTGACCGACCTGTGCGATGGGCAGATGCCCTGTGGTATGATTTGTACCGTTCAAACTGCCTTTATAGGGCGATTCAATGACACTTATGACATATCAGGAGGTTACCTGTGCCTAATTTGAGTGCAGAGCAGTTGGAAGAGTTGAGACAGATTCCGACCTGCTCCGTTGCCAACGCCATCGAAACATTCGACGTGATGCCGCGCACAGAAGGCTTCATGCTGCCCGCGGTCAAGTCGATATTTCCAGAGATGGGTCACATGATCGGTTACGCCGTTACCGGTGTAATCACTGCAGATTTGCCGCCGAGCGGAAATATGAACGTGTCTCGGCTGGACTGGGTGGACGCGATACTCAGTGTCCCAGAGCCTCGTGTTCTAGTGCTAAAGGACATAGATTATCCCAATGTCATCGGCTCATTCTGGGGCGAGGTGCAGGCAAATATACATGGTGCGCTGGGCTGCGTGGGCACCGTAACGGATGGTGGTGTGCGTGACCTAGATGAGATGCGTGAGCTGGGCTTTAACGCTTTCGCTACTGATGTGCTCGTCTCCCATGCATATGTGCATCTTATTGATGTGGGCGTGCCGGTCACAATTGGAGGCCTAGATGTGAACATGGGCGACATCATACTCGGTGACCAGCACGGGGTTATGAGCATCCCCCACGACATCGCGGCTGATGTGCCTGCTGCCGTGAAGAGAGTCGAAGACAGGGAACGCGAGATGATCAGCCTCTGTCAGGCGGAAGACTTCACTGTGGACAAGCTGAAGGACCAGCTTCGCAAAATGTACGGCGGCTAGAGTAAGCCCCGGACTTCTACAAACCCCTGTCATCAACGAAAGTTTATTCATAGGCCCACAAACGAGCAAAATCCAAAAAGTCGAGGGTGCGTGATGCCTGGTGCGAAAGTAGCGTTCATACATGGGCTGTCCGCGGAAATTGTGGATGTCATTACCTCGCACAATCCCGATGGGTGGACTACTGAAGTGGTTCCAAGGGATACGCCGCCTGATGAGCAGGAAGCGCTGGTAAACGACGCGGACTTCCTGATGGTGTACGGTGCGCCATTACACGACGATGTTTTGCGGGCTGCCGAGAAGGCCCGACTCGTACAGCTACTGGCGGCCGGATACGACAGAATGAACCTTCGTCTGATGGCGGCGCTTGAGGTGCCTTGCTCGAACAACGGCGGAGCAAATTCGATAGCTGTCGCTGACCACGCCGTTATGTTGATGCTGGCGTTGTATAAGCAGCAAATGCACACTGACCCTGCCACGCGCGCCGGTAAATGGAGCGCGCCAATAACCGGCACGAACACCTTCGAAATGGCCGATAAACTAGTGGGCGTGCTTGGCTTGGGGAACATCGGTCGCAGGGTTGCGAGGCGAGTGCAGGGCTTCGAAGCGCGTGTGCAGTATTTCGATGTAATGCCACTCAGCGAGGATGAAGAGCGTGAGTTGGGTTTGACTCACGTCTCGCTGGATGAACTATTCCGAACTTCTGACATTCTGACTTGCCATACGCCACTCACGCCTCAGACGCGCCACATAGTGAACCGTGAGCGTCTGGCGCTCATGAAGCCGACTTCGGTGCTGATCAACACGAGCCGAGGTCCCGTTGTTGACGAGTCTGCCCTAATAGAGGCGCTGCAAGAAGGCAAAATTGCGGGCGCGGGACTCGACGTATTCGAGAAGGAACCTGTGGAGCCGGACAACCCGCTGCTGAAGATGGACAATGTCGTCGTAACGCCACACGTTGCGGGAACGACCTGGGATACCTGGTTCCGGCGCGCCGCTTTCGCCTACGAAAATATGCAGAGAGTATGGGATGGCGAGGCGCCCCTTGCGACTGTGCAAGAGTATTGAGGAATCGTCAGTGGTCATTCCGCCTATCAATGACAAACGGGTAAGGACTACAAGCAAATATTGACCTAAGACTATTGAAAGTGAGGAAGAAATGGAACCTGTCATCAAAAACTACGAAGGCCTGACCAACCCTATTCTGGGCCCGGAAGACGGCGTACCGAACTATGTGATGCTTTACGTGCAGCACCCTCCGGGAGGGACAAGCCCTGATCACATTCATGAGTGGGAACACCAGGCTTTCATCACCGAGGGCGAGGGCATCCTCTGGGTCGAAGGCAAGGAATATCCCATCAGGAAGGGTGATGCGGTATTGGTACCGCCAAATGTGAATCACCAGTTCCGCAATACGGGCAGCACCACTCTCAGTAGGGTAACGGTCAATCCCCTGAATTCCGTGGAGTAAACCGGCCCGAACAGGAGGTTCAACATGCCACAGATGAGCGGCGCACAGGCGCTGGCATACCAGCTTCGTTCCGAAGGTGTGGACACTGTGTTTACGCTCCCGGGCGTGCAGATAATGGCAGCCTTCGACGCACTGCATGAGGTGCAGAACGACGTTCGGCTGATACAGACTCGCCACGAGCAAGCGACCACCTATATGGCTGACGGGTACGCTAAGGCTACGGGTAAAGTGGGTGTGGCAATGGTGGTGCCGGGTCCCGGTGCGCTCAATGCCACCGCAGGTCTGGGTACTGCTTTCGCCAGCTCCTCCCCAGTGTTGCTCATCTCCGGGCAGATTGCCAGCGGTGCACTCGGCAAAGGGCAAGGGCAATTGCACGAGGTGGAGGACCAGCTTGATGTTTTCAAGCCCATAACGAAATGGAACCACCGTGTCACCCAGGTCGGCGAAATTCCTGAAGCCGTGCATGAAGCCTTCAGGCAGTTGAACACAGGACGTCCCAGGCCCGTGGAACTTGAAGTACCTCCGGATACGCTTGCTGCAATTGGCGATGCGGACGTCATCGAGCCAGAAATGTACCCGCCCCCAGTGGCGGACGGCGCCGACATTGATAGGGCAGCGGAAATTCTAGCCCGCGCCAAGAGGCCGGCGATCATAGCCGGTGGGGGCACCATCATCTCCGGGGCATCCGACGAGCTGCGAGACGTGGCGGAGTTCTTGCAGGCTGCCGTGCTGACAACGCAGCAAGGGAAGGGCATTCTTCCTGCCGACCACGAACTGCTGGTGGGCGTGAACTACGCGATGGTGGAGCCCGTCAAGAATGTGCTGCCCGAATGTGACGCCTTGCTTGCTGTGGGGACCCGCTTACTCTTCAGGGTATTCGCGCCGGACAGCGTGCCACCAATTGTCCACATAGATGCCGACCCGTCGGAAATCGGGAAGAATCTGCCGACTAAAGTAGGCATCGTAGGAGACGCTAAACAAGCCCTGCGTCAGCTGCTGGAAAGGTTGCGAGCCATTTCCTCCCCTAAGGAATCGCGGCAGCAGGAGGTTGCAACGCTCAGAAACACTGCTGACAACGAACTCAATGAACTCGCCTCTGACCAGTTGCAGATGATTCAAGACATTCGCGGTGCGCTTGACGATGACGATATCGTGGTCAGCGGCATGACCAACATCGGGTACTGGAGTCATGTGGCGTTCCCCGTGAATGTGCCGCGCACATATATAACATCCTCCTACTTTGGAACATTGGGATATGCGTACCCAACCGCTCTTGGCGCTCAGGTCGGCAAGCCCGACAAGCGCGTTGTGGCGCTCTGCGGTGACGGTGGCTTCATGTACAACATACAGGAGCTCTCAACGGCGGGGAGGTATGGCATAAACGCAGTCGCGGTCGTATTCAATAACCATGCCTATGGCGCATCCATGTGGGACCAGACACATCAGTACGGTGGCAGGTTTATTGGCACGGACCTGAATAACCCTGACTTTGTTAAAGTTGCGGAAGCCTTCGGAGTGGTGGGAATGAAGGCGGAGCCGGACGGCATCGGCGACGCACTTCAGCAGGCGTTTGCTGCAAACGCCCCTGTGTTGCTGGAGGTAGAATTGCCGAACATGATGCCGCCATTCCAGATAGTGCGTTAGGACTCGATTCCTCTCAAACCTCTTCTTCAACGAAGCCGCGGATTACAGGCAATTCTGAAGAGGCAACCGAAAAAGCAAAAGGCGGGGATGATCTAATTCATCCCCGCCTTTCGAGTTTCCTGTAGAGAAATGTAGCCTAAAAGGCGTCTTCTTCTTCCGCAATGCGCTCGAAGTCTTCGTGCGTGTAAGTGCCCAGGCTGCGGAAGTTAAGTTCGGTGTAGTTCTTGATCCAGCGCAATGAGACCTTGTAGGCCTTCCTGTAGCGCTCTTCCTGCTCGTGATAGGCGGCATGTGCGGCTTCGTCCCCGGCCGGAACAGCCGCCTTTCGATGATTCAATATGTCGTCAAGCTCGGCCTGCATGATTTGCTTGGCGAGGGCAAGGTCATGCGCCTGTTCCGTGTCCTCTGCGACCGCGCCGTGGATTATGCGCTGCGCCATCTGTGCGACTGATATGCGACCCGTTGCGAGGTCCTCCATCAATGCGGGATGAACCCCTGGCTTGCCCTCAAGGCTGTCGATGCCCTTCGCACCACGACCTGTGAGCCAGCCTTCGACGTACTCGATTATCATTCGGGCGTTGCGGTGAGAACCTTCTGCCGTGATGGGGCCCTCGGGCTTCTCGATGCTCACGGGATAGTTGCCGGGATCGGTCATATCATCGCTGGGATGCCAGTCTGCCGTGATGTACTCCTTGAACGGGTCACTTGCGGTCTTCATATGAAAGATGTGTGCGACCCACCCTCTCAGGAAGCCCTGCTGCGCTTCCCAGACCTTGTCGGCGCGAATTGATGCCGCCGCGACTTCGTTCACCTCGTTATCCCGGCTGGGGAGCGCCGTCGCCATGCCTCCGATCGGAACCGCGCCGCGCTTCAGGCACACCGCTACAAGTCGCCTGAAGATATTCGCGATGAAGTCGGTCGTCTTGATGTCCACGCCGAACCTGTCCGGCCAGACGAGATCGGGATCGTTCATTATGTATTCGAGAATGCTTGCCTTCAGGTCCCAGCGCGCGGCGTTCAGGCCAGCGGCATAGGGCCCCAACTCGTACAGCAAGTCTTCCATGATGTACACGGCAGGCAATGACTCAACAAGGAAGATGCCCCGTATCACCGCGTCATCAGGATAACCGAGTCGTTCGCGGCTAAAGTCGAAGAAGTCGCGGTATAGCGCGGCTTCCTCCACGACCTCGACCTTCGGGAGGTAGAAGTATAAGCCCTCTCCACGCTCGACTTGAGCCTTGCCACCGTAGGCGAAGGTGAGCGCCATCCCAAGTAGTGTTGCAGATATTGGCTTTCCGTCCACTTTGAAGTCGGCTTCGTCCAGATGCCAGCCTCGCTCACGGTGCATGAAGAAAGGAATGTCACCGTCCGCGATGGTGTATGTGCGGTTTCGCGCAGCATTATGAAAGGAGAGTGTGCGCTCCGTGATGCCGAGCCTGTTGCGCGCCGCGCTCAGCGTATCTACGAGGCGGTGGCCGCCGGAATCCTCGTCATCGTCGAGGTATCCCGCTGCTCGCTCACCTTCAGGTCCCGGGTTAACGGCATTGATTGCCATATTGGTGATAGACACTGGTCCGGAAATTTCGATTCCTGGCTTGCGCAGTTCGTTCGGGACTTCCGGCACCTGCCAGTCATCCCCGGATCTGGTGTCAGGTAGGGATGAGGGCATTATACCTTCGTCCAGCGCTTTGCGTAGCAGGGCCTCGCGCCGGTCGCGAACATCTTGCACACGATCCGCGAACTTGTCGTAGGCTTCAACGACATACTCCAGAAACTCAGGTGTTAGCAGGTCTTCGGCACCCTCCACGTTGGAGTAGCTAACTCTGCTTGCTGTGCTTACCATTGGATTCTCCTCTAATGGACAGATTTGCCCCCTCGTTGGGACGGGTTATTGGCTTTGCTGCGAGATTTCCTGCTGCCAGGCGTCGCCGACAGCCTTGGCGACCGCCGGTACGACTTCAGTGTTCAATGCGTATGGAATAATTTCGTCGGGGGTAGGTTCGGGAATCAGGTCTGAAATTGCGAATCCGGCGGCGACCTTCATGCTGGTCGTTATCCGCTCGGCGCGCACGTCGAGAGCTCCCCGAAGTATGCCAGGGAACGCGAGCACATTGTTTATCTGGTTGGGCAGGTCGCTCCTACCCGTTCCAACGACCGCTGCTCCCCCGCGGAATGCCTCTTCTGGCATTATCTCAGGGTCGGGATTCGCCATTGGAAGCACTATGGCATCGCTGCTCATTTTCCTGATATCGTCAGCAGTGAGTAGATTGGCGATAGAAAGACCAATGAATACATCCGCCCCTTCGATGGCGTCATGCACATCACCCTTGATGCCTTCCGGATTGGTGATGATCGCCATCTCCTCCTTTGCAGGTGTCAGGTTGTCGCGGCCTTCGTAGATGATGCCGCGCGTGTCCACCAGAATGATATTCTCCACTCCCATTACCTGTAGAATCTTGCAGCAGGCGATGCCGCTTGCTCCTGCTCCGCTAAAGACAACCTTCACATCAGAGAACTCTTTGTTCACCACGCGCAGGGCATTCACCATAGCGGCGAGTACGACAACTGCAGTTCCGTGTTGGTCGTCATGAAAGACCGGGATGCCCAGATCCTGGAGGCCATCTTCAACCTCGAAGCACTTGGGCGCTGCAATGTCCTCCAGGTTTATCCCGCCGAAAGTCGGGGAGATGGCGCGAACTATGGAAATAATCTCGTCGGACTCATGAGCGTCAATGCAGATTGGAAATGCGTCAATATCTGCGAGTTCTTTGAACAGCAGAGCCTTGCCTTCCATAACGGGCATGGAGCCCTCGGCCCCGATGTTGCCCAGTCCCAGGACTGCGGAACCATCGCTAACGACGGCGACCATGTTCCCCTTACTGGTGAGATCGTAAACTCTGCTGGGATCGCGCACAATCTCTCTGCATACGGCGGCAACACCAGGACTGTACGCTGTTGACATATCGTCAACTGTCTTCAGTTCTACCTTTGAGTGGACACCGAGCTTGCCCCGACTTCGGGCGTGAAGCTCCAGCGCCATTTCATCGTAGTTCATGCACACTCCTTGGCCGGCCCACTCGAACCCGGCGAAATTAGTTTATTCTTCGTGCTTGACTTTAGTCAAATATTCTATGCCCTGCGAATTGACCATCTTGAGGATGACCAGGTTCTAGAATATGGCGATTGGATTGACTGGACTACCCGTGATGTTGCGGAGTACGAGAGGCCCCAGATTAAGCATGAATTCGTACCGGTTGTGGCGGCGGCAAGCATCGGCGATCTGCTCGAGGTTTGCGTTATCAATGAGCCACAGACCCAAAGTTACGAGGCACAATGTATGGAGAGGTGAGCCGATGTCGGGATACTGGCTCGGGCGAACATCGTTGGACGTGTCGGTTCCCAGCATCGCGACGCCACGCTCCTTGAACCAGGGGGCGCATGCTGCTTGGCAAGCAGGCGTTGGCTCGCCGCCGGGCAGCGCACCCTCCAACAGTCGGCGACGGTAGTAACCGGTACGAACCAGCAGTATGTCACCCTCTTCCACTCGAACTCCGTGCAGTTCTTCGGCTGCGTCCAGGTCTTCCGGCATCACGGGTTCGTCGGGCTGCAGCCAGTCCACGTCTCGTACCTGCGGAATGTCCAGAAGGATGCCACGCGAGACGATGCCGTCAGACGCCGGTTCGATGGAATGGCTCTGTGCGCCCTCGCGAGATGTCACCACGCTGGCAGGCACTCCGTTGTACATCTTGCCTTCCCACGAGTAGTGTGACATTGCATCGATGTGAGTGATGCTTTGCCCGTGAAAGACCATACCGATGAATTCTGCGGCACCTCGGCGGGTAACCTTTCGCTCGGGTGGGTCGGAGTCTCTTCCTTCACCGCTGTCCACCATGAAGCGTTGCACCTGATAGCGTATATCGGGCGCGGTGTCAGTCGTTACGGGGCGCGAGCAGCTTACTGTTTCGCCGAGTTGAACGAGAGACGCTGCTTGTCTTCGCTTTGCGGGCGTTATCAGATTGAGGCATCCTCTTTGGTCATCATCGCCCCACCTGCCCCAGTTGCTTAGTGAGGTCATCCAATCGAGAACTTGCTCTTGGGTGGGGTACCGATGTGCAGCCATAATATCCTCATGTCGCTCAATCTCGCGTCGAGAGTAATCTACAACGAAAGCCCGTCGATGAATTGAGCGCCGGGGATTTTGGCGATTTCCTCAGGAGCAATCATTATCTTCGATGAGCGGCTGCCCGAACCGAGTATTATCGATTCCTGCTCCAGCAGCTTCTGGTCGGCATAGACCGACATATCTTCCGGGAGCGCGAACGCGGTCACCCCGCCAATCAACATGCCTGTGAGTTCCATCGTCTCTTCCGCCGAGGCGAATGACGCTCTTGATACGCCCATCAGCTTCTTGACCGTCTTGTTGACATCGAGACGCGCCGAACCCTGTACTATGCAGGCGCAGTACTTCTTCGCACCACGCTTTGAGGCAACGATGATGGTGTTGCCGCTTCCTTCCAGCGTGTAGCCGTACTTCTCGCAAAACTCCGCGGTATCTGCGAAATCGGGGTCGATCTTAATAAGGTCGTGCTCAATGCCAAGATCGTTCAATGTGGAAACGACTCGCGCTTCAATGGCTGCATCTGTATCTGTCATGCTCTGGAACCTCCTAAGATTGCGTCAATAATATAGCGTCAGGCCGCTTTAGGTGCAACGGCTCAGCGACCGGGCGGATGGTAGAATGGTGGATGCTTTGGCTAGTTACGCCTTGGATAATACTAAACTGAGCGAGTCCTATCCTGCAGAAGATTCATGCTTGGCATCCCCGTCCACGTTTTTATTATGGCTGGTTAGTTCTTGGAACGGCCGCGCTTGGCGCATTTATTGCGACTGGAGTTGCGCAGACGGTATTGGGTGGTGTACAAGACCTGATAGCGCAGGACATGGGATGGGATCGGACCACGATCGCATTCGCTGCAACAGCGGCGACTTGGACTTCCGGGCTTACGATGCCGTTCGTAGGCAAGCTGGTGGACCGCTATGGGCCACGCCATCTGATGCTGGTAGCTGCTCTGATCGTGAGTGCTTGTTTCTTTGCACTGGGCGGCGTCAATTCAGTCTGGCAATTCTATGTGGCTTATATAATCTCCCGATCGTTCGCAGGGCCAAACCTTCAAAATGTCGTGCCACGCACGGTTGCCGTCAATTTCTTCCGACGAAAGCGGAACCTCGCTCTGGGGATCACGGCACTCAATCGAATCGCAGGGGAATCCCTGAATGTTCTGATAATAACGCTGATTGCGAGTGCATTCAGTTGGCGGGTGGCATATCGAACGCTGAGCATCGTTGCGTTACCTCTGTCGATTCCGCTGTTTCTGATTATGCGGAAGCGTCCGGAGGACATTGGCCTGTTGCCTGACGGTGACAGCGTGCCACGGACAATGGAGTCGTCAGGTAGCACCGTGCGCTGGCCGCCGAGCGAGTTCGACTGGAGGCTACGGGAGGTGGTGTTCGTACCGTCTTTCTGGTTTATCGTCTGGGCTGAGTTTCTGGCAGTCTCCACGACGGCGGCGGTAACATTCCAACTCGTACCATTCCTCACTGACAACGGTATGTCTCATTCCCTTGCAGCTAGTGCCCTGATGTTAAGTATCCTGCTTGGAGGTTTATCCGTTCCGCTCTGGGGACATCTGTCGGACAAGTTCACCATCAGGCGCCTGACCATCGCAGCATTGATTGCCACAAGCGCCCCCACATTGGCGTTTGCCTTCATTGATGTGCAGGGCGCCGGTTTCTATGTCTCCGTAGCCTGGGGGATTGCGTCCGGCGGCATTCCCGTGGTCGGGAGCATGATGATTGGAGACTATTTCGGCAGGCGGTCGTTCGGCGCGCTCACAGGATTGACCGGGCCGTTCCGCACCGCGGCAATGGGACTGGGTCCGGCGCTCGGAGCGCTGCTCGTCAACGCGACGGGTGACTACAAGGCAATATTTGTGGTTGCAGTCGCGTCGTATGTCATCGCAATTCTGCTGAACTACAGCGTACGCCAGCCAAGATTACCGAGCAGAGCCAACGCCGCTTGACGCAGAATCATCCGGCTTCGTTCAAACACTCTTCCAGCAGCGCAAAGGCGGCCTCTGCGAATGCCCACATATTGCCTTCGCGATCGCTTTCTCCTGTCTCAATGGTGATCGAGCGTTCGACTGGTCCTGATACCGCGATGCATGCGTGACCGGCGTCATCCCCATAGCGATTGCCCGTCGGTCCGCTCGCCCCCGTCTCGCTGAGAGCCCAGGTCGTGCCGAGTATTTCGCGCAGCGTGCGCGCGTTGAGTTCGGCATAATACTCTGTGCTGGCGCGCTGACCTTCCATCGCCTCGTCCGGGACGCGCAACAGTCCCTCTTGCGCGTCGCGTGTATATATGATCGAGCCGCCGCGATAGTATGCAGACGCGCCGGATATCGCGACGAGGGCCGCGGAGAGCAAGCCTCCGCACGAAGATTCGGAGACTGCAATGGTGTCACCGCGCTGTTTCAGAAGATCGGCGACGGTTGCTGCGATGTTGCTGAGTTCGGTCATGTTTGTCTCCGTGTCTCCTTTTGTGCTCCTCGGTCAGATTGCCTCAGGCGGTGCGAATCTGCAACGCTACTTAGACGAGGTGCAGATGCTCACGTACCTGAGGGTTGACGAGGTTGCGCGGCATTCTGCCATCAAGCACGGCGGCTACTTCTTCGCCGTAACGTCCGGTTCTAAGCTGCAAGGACAGTACCGATGTGTGTCCTGAGTGTGGCGAGAGCACAACGTTGTCCATAGTGAGTAGGGGGTTGTCGCTGTCGGGCGGCTCTTTTTCGAGAACGTCCAGGCCGGCTCCGGCAATCCAGCCCTCCTGCAGCGCCTTAATCAGCGCGGCTTCCTGCACGACGGGTCCCCGCGACGTATTGATGAGATAAGCGTTTGGCTTCATCAGCCGCAAAGCATTCTCGTTAATGATGTGCCTCGTCTCCTCGGTGAGAGGGGTGTGCAGCGAAATGTAGTCGGACTGGGCCATCATTTCATCGAATGAGACTCGCGTCACGCCGCGCTCGGCAAAGACATCGTCGGAAATGTATGGGTCGTAAGCGATGACATTTAGCTCGAAGCCCTTTGCGCGCTGCGCCATCGCGCTGCCTATGCGCCCTAGCCCCAGTATGCCGATTGTCTCGCCGTGGAGTGCCCCAACATCGTATGGAGGACGCGGTGTCCATGTGCTGGAACGAATGTCTGAGTGCAAATTCACGACGCGGCGGTTCAGCGCCAGAAGAAGAGACATAGCCTGGTTGGCAACCTCTCGTGTCCACAGGTCAGGAATGTTGACAACTGCAATGCCCTGCTCAGTCGCGGCCTCTACATCGATGACGTCATAGCCCACGCCGGTCCGCAGTACGACTTTGCATTGCGTCAGCGATTCTAGAACCTTGCGCGTCATAGGTGACTCAGAGGTGATAATGCCGTCCGCGTCCCTCACATGCGCAATGATCTCGTCCTCATCGTGCATGGAATTTAGCAGTTCAAGGTTTGCACCGACCTGCTCAAGGGCGGCGCGTGTATCGCTCAGGTTTTCGCTCTGCCAGCGACCCATATAATAGACGGTGAATCTGTGCTCGCTCAATGCATCCCCCTTCGTTGACCTTCCGGAGAGAAATTGGATTGCCGCCAAGTATAACACGCGCAAAGCGTCAAGAATGGGGCTGCAAGCCTAGTTGGATGCTTGCTCACAGGTCTGAGGTAGTGCAGAATGCTTTGGTACGATGCGGCTGGCATCGAAAGTCAGTGTATGCTCTGCTCGTTTGGCCTAAGTCGGGCCAATGACAACCAAGTTAGACACGCATAAACTGGAGAGGGGTATGGTGGCAACGGGTGGGTTCGAACCACCGACCTAACGCTTATGAAGCGTCCGCTCTGCCCCTGAGCTACGTTGCCGTCCAATGCAACAGGCAGGCTCATTATACGGCAAATCTGGAATCAGATAAAGAGATAATGCATTTAACAGGAACAATGAAATGGACGATACTCCGGTTGATCCACTGATAAAACGCGCCGTCGCGAATGCTGTGATGGAGCGCGCATCTCTCGAACTCAACAAGCTACTGGTCGAACTGGCTGAAGCGCTGAACCCATTCCCCAATTTCCTGGGTATAGGCTCAATTAAGGCGGTCGAGGTCGAACCGTCGGGCGTTTCAAACCCTGACAATGGCTGCGTCGTTGTGTGCCCGGACGGAGAGCTACGTGAACTCGTTCTACGCATGATCCCCGGGCCATTCGACATGGGCGGCGTGGAGCAGACTGACGAAATGGCTGAGCTTGACCTCCCGCCGGGCGAATACGTCGCCTACGCGTATGCTGCAGTCCAGGAACTACTTGAGCTCCTTGAGGCACAACAGGCTCGTCAATAATCTTCCGCGCTCAGTCGCTGATGATGCAGCAGCCTCGATGGTAGGCGCTTAAAGAAGAACTCTCGCCAGGTCGGAAGCTGAGGCTTCCTTTCCATGAGGGTGCGAAACTGCTTAGACGCGCCGCCGACCAAAGGTGTGCCGTGCCCGCCGCAGAGTATATCGAAGTCTATAGATGTAAGGCGCTCTAGCGATTCACGATAGCGAACCGGATCGCTGCCGGGAAACGGCATGGAACGGCTGACACGTCCGTGCTCACTGAAAATCGTGTCTCCGCTGAAGAGCAAGCCCTCCCGCTCCATCAAGAAACAGACGCTGCCCGGCGTATGCCCGGGAGTGTGCAGAACTCGGATGCCACCTGAAACGGGTATGATTTCGTTCTCACTGAGTAAGTCGTTGACAGCGGTCCGTTTAAGGAACGGGATCGGTACATCCAATGAGGCGAACACACCCATGTAGCTCAGTGTGTGGGTATCCTGAAGGCTGGGGTGCGTGTCGTCGCGGTGAGCGATAATCTGAGCGCTGCTATGACTGACGATACTGGGAGCGCCGCCCGCATGATCGGGGTGGCTGTGCGTCATCAGGATTCGACGCACATCGCCAGGTTGTCTGCCGATGCGCTGTATGTATGTGAGCACGCGACGTGCGCTCCACGGCAGACCTGTGTCGATCAGCGTGAGGTCGTCGTCCTCTATCAGGTATATGCGCGAAAGGCTTGTTCCTGGTATGGCATGTATGCCTTGAACAATCTCCAACTGACCTGCTCCCTGAGAAAGACCTGTCGGGTTACCCTTCCAATGATTCTAACGCATTCTGGCACGATTGCCGAGTGGGTTAGTGGAATACGCGGTTTGGATGTGCGTATAATGGGCGAAAATTCAAGGAGGAACTCTCGAATGGACATTGGAATATCTACATTTCCCACCGACTATTCGGCTGACATAGCAATCATTGCCAGGCGCGCTGAGGAACTCGGTTTCGATTCGCTCTGGGTGCCGGAGCATCCAATCCTTCCCGTAAATGCCGCCTCTCCCTGGCCTGGATCGGCTGATGGCGTGATTCCTAAGGTCTATGCTGACATCGTTGACCCCTTCGTCGCCCTCGGCAGGGCATCAGCCGTAACCAGTACGATTAAGCTAGGGACGGGTATCTGCCTCGTCCCGGAGCGTAACCCCCTTCTGCTCGCTAAAGAAGTGGCGACGCTGGACATGTACTCCGGAGGAAGGTTCCTGTTCGGCATAGGTGCAGGCTGGCATCGTGAGGAAACCGAGATAATGGGCGGAGACTTTGCCCATCGCTGGACGCAAACACGCGAGGCAATTCTGGCTATGAAAGAGTTGTGGACGAAAGTAGAGAGTGAATATCACGGCAAGTATTACGACTTCCCGCCGGTATATTCATTCCCACGCCCAACACAACGACCGCATCCACCTGTGTTTCTAGGTGGGATGGCGCGCAATGTATTCCGCCGCGTGGTTGACTATGGCGACGGCTGGATGCCCAATCGCGTGACGCCGGAGCAGGTCAAGCAGGGGCGGGCGACAATCGACGAGCTTGCGGAGGGTGCGGGCAGGGACCCGTCTTCCATCAGTGTGTCAGTGTTCGGACAGGCTCCCGATCGCGAGCTGATAGAGCAACTGCAGGACGCAGGCGCGGATCGCGTGATGATACGACTGGAAACCTTGCCGGAAGAAGAGGCTATCGCCAGCATCGAGAGCATCGCCGAGGCTGTCCTGTAGGTCTGTTGGCTAGGGATGCAATGTCGAAGGGGGGCTATCGGCCCCGCAGGGTCGGCAGCACCTTCTCGCCGAAGAGTTTCAACGAAGCTTGCGCCTTCCGCGGGTCCATCTGACCGGTGTTGAACTTCAGCATCAGGTTACGCACACCTGCGTCTTGGAATGAAGCAAGTTGGTCGGCGACCTGATTCGGCGTTCCCATAATGAACGACATCTCGAGGTTCTCCCGCGCTGACGATGTGCCGCTCCCTTGTTGGGGCGGCCCGCCGCCGGGATTGAACAGTCGTCGCGCCTCTCCAAAATGCCTTCGCTCGCGTGCGAATCCTCGCTCAGCAGCCTCTTGCGCTTCTTCGTAGGTGTCTGCGACGAACACATTTCTTGACGCCCAGCACTGTTCAAGGGTGTCCTCGGCAGCCTGCTCGTCATAGCCCGTAGCAAGCATTGTGTCGCGGAAGGCGGTCAGGCGGTCAGCAAGCGCCTCTAGTGGCAATATGCCCAGCATAATGGGCCTGCCGATTTTCGCCATCGCAGTGGTTGACGCCTCGCTGATGCACGCGCGCACGAGCGGCGGGTGAGGCTTTTGGTATGGACGCGGTCGCAGCATCGGAAATTCCATCTGCCAGTGCTCACCACTGTGTTTCAAGTGAGTCGATGTCCACGCCTTGACAAGTAGCTCCTCTGACTCGTCAAGGCGCGCTATGCCGTCTTCCATGTCTATTCCATAACCGATGTATTCGTAGTGATTGAAGGCAGAGCCCCTTCCCGTTCCTACAATAAGCCTGCCGTGGCTCAGGTTGTCGAGTGTGGATGTCTGAGTCGCCAGTCGAATCGGATGGTGTAGTGCTAGTTCAACCACGGCAAAACCGATTTTCATGTGCTTTGTTCGAGCTGCAACCGCGGCGCCAAACACCAGAGGATCGGCATACGCGACGGCGCCATCGAAGTGGTGCTCAGTAAGCCACACAGCATCCAATCCGATGTGCTCAGCCAGCTCGATTTCTTCGAGCGTGCTGTCTATCACCGCGCTGTCGCCATGAGGATGGTGGCTCACCGGGAATATGAATGAACCGAGTCTCATTTATGCCTCCGCTTCAAAAGTAGTCAACCCGTCCAGTATATCGCACCTGCGCCTTGCCTTGCCCGAAGGCGCGGAGTACACTTGGGGCAATCTGACGGAGCCCCTGTAAGGAGCGATAGAGATGACTACTGCAATATCCGATAACGAAGCCCTGCGTAGAGCTTCATTGCGGTATCTGTGGATGCACAACCGCGATTGGACGCAGATGGCAGAGGAAGGCGAGCCGCAAATCATAGAAAGCGGTCAAGGAGTGCGCGTCGTCGATTCTGAAGGCAAGTCGTGGATTGATGTGAACGGCGGATATAATTCCGTCAACGCTGGGTATGGGCGAACGGAAATCGCTGATGCTGCCTACGAGCAGATGGTCAATCTTCATTATTTCCCACAGGGAACGACAACCGTCCCAATGGCGAGGCTCGCTGCAAAACTTGCGGAGATAACACCGGGCAGCCTATCCCGCGTGTTCCCCGTTAGCGGTGGCTCAGAGGCAAACGAGACCGCCTTGAAGATTGCAAGAGCCTATCACAAGCGCACAGGCGAACCCGGGCGATACAAGGTAATAAGCCGAATAGGCTCATATCATGGCATGACGGCAGGCGTTCTCTGGCTGGGTGGCAGCCCCTATCAACCCCGACACGACTACGAACCGATCTATCCGGGGATGCTGCATGCCCCGCAGCCGAATCCCTACCGACCGAGTTGCGGCGGTGAGACGCCATCTGAATGTGCCGTTCGCTGTGCAGAGGCAGTGGAGAGAATGATCGAATTCCACGGCCCGCAGACCGTCGCGGCTTTAATCGCCGAACCGGTAGCAATACCACAGGGCGCGGTCGTACCGGGCGACGAATACTGGCCGATGCTGCGCCAGGTCTGTGACAAGTACGGAGTTCTGCTCATTGCCGACGAGGTAATTTGTGGCTTCGGACGCACCGGCAAGATGTTCGCACTTGAGCATTGGGGTGTAGTGCCTGACATCATGACCGTGGCGAAAGGTATCGTCAGCAGCTACCTGCCGATGGCTGCTGCCGTCGTGAAGCAGGAGGTCGCAGACGCATTCGCTGGCGAGCGAAACATCCTGCGGCACGTATTCACAGCAGCCGGACACCCTGTTGCGGCAGCGGCATCCCTGAAGAACATCGAGATTATCGATGGAGACAGTCTGGTTGAGAATTCGGCAAACGTCGGCGCTTACTTCAAGCAGCAACTTGAAGGACTTGCGATTGACCACCCGCTTGTCGGGGATGTGCGCGGCATCGGATTACTGCTTGCGGTTGAGCTCGTGAGCGACAGGAATACCAAAGCGGGATTTTCGACAAGCGACCGTGTGCCAGAGCGGCTCAACGAGAAATTCAAGCAGCGTGGCCTGATTTTCCGAATCAACAGCAACATTCTGAATATCGGTCCTCCTCTGTGCATAACTCGCGATGAAGTTGACGAAATCGTGCATGCCATTGACCTTTCGCTGTGGGAGCTGGAAGGCGAAATGGGAATATCGAGGATGACCTAGCCGGTCAATTACGGTTGTTGAACCAAGGCAAGGGCATACCATACGGAGAGCGTTATATGACAATCACAAGCGACATAGATTCCGTCAGGCAATCGGCTCTTGATCATCTGTGGATGCATAACTCAGACTGGACGACCATGGCTGAGGAAGGCGGCCCGCCGATAATGGTCAGCGGCGACGGCGTGCGAGTTACTGATTCGGAGGGTAATGTCTGGATTGACGCGCACGGCGGTTACGCATCCGTCAACGCGGGCTACGGGCATGCGGCAATTGCCGAAGCCATGCTTGACCAGATGCAGCGGCTCACTTACTTCCCGCAGGGTACGACCACCGTTCCGCTGATTCGACTTGTCGAGAAATTGGGCGAACTTGCGCCCAATAGCCTTGAGCGAGTCTGGCCAGTCAGTGGTGGGTCTGAGGCAAACGAAACCGCTGTAAAGATTGCCAGGGCGTATCACAAGCGGCGCGGCGACAGCGGCCGATACAAGGTCATCAGCAGACGCGGTTCGTACCATGGCGCAACTGGCGGCGTTATGTGGATGGGAGCGAGTTCAGGTCTCAGCGACTTCGAACCCGCGATGCCGGGAATGTTGTACGCTCCCCAGCCAAACTACTATCGTTGCGAATTCAATAGCGACACTCCTTCTGAGTGCGCCGACCGCTCTGCTAAGGCTGTCGAAGAGCTGATCCTGCTGCACAATCCTGATACGGTGGCGGCGTTCATTGGGGAGCCGATCGCATCGGGTCTGGCACCGCCTGCGGAAGAATACTGGCAGATGGTGCGCGAGATCTGCGACCGTTACGGCGTCGTGCTTATAGCGGACGAAGTCGTCACTGGATTTGGACGCACGGGCAAGATGTTTGCGATGGAACACTTCGGCGTCGTCCCCGATATTATGAACGTCGCTAAGGGGATTACGAGCAGCTACCTGCCACTCGCCGCCACGATCTCATCTACCCACATCGCAGATGCGTTCGCAGGCGAGGACAACATCTTCCGACAAGCGCTCACATTCGGAGGACATCCGGTCACTGCCGCGGTAGCCCTCAAAAACATAGAGATAATCGAGCAGAATGATCTGGTGGGCAATTCTGAAAGGATGGGCACTTACTTCCTGGACCAACTGAATGAGATGAAGGAAAGGCACCCTGCAGTCGGTGATGTTCGTGGCGTCGGATTGCTATTAGGTTTGGAGTTGGTAAGCGACCGGGAAAGTAAGGCACCGTTTGTTGATAGCCTACAGGTGAGCAAGCGTCTTACGGAGAAAATGCGCGATCGCGGCGTCATTATGCGCTTCAGTGCCGACAAGGTGACTCTCGGTCCGCCACTCTGCATCACCTCGGATGACATAGACGAGGTCGTTCTGGCTATGGATGGCGCAATTGGTGAACTGGAATCTGAACTCTCTCTTCGCTGAAATGAGCTAGCGCGATAGAGGGAACTGCCTCATCTCACGGTATCCGGCCGCGGCAAGTACGCTGGTCTAGCGTGTTCGGTTGTCTTTCAGATTGTGATTTCCTATACTAATAGGCAGTTACGGTGCCCTTTATACCAAGCTCTGAAAGAAACCTATGACACCACAAGAGGCCACAGACTACGAAATCGTCATCGGGTTGGAAGTTCATTCGCAGCTTTTGACTGAAAGCAAGATGTTTTGCGCCTGCAGCGCAGCGTATCAGGATGCTCCGCCAAATACGACCGTCTGCCCCGTGTGCTTAGGACTGCCGGGCGCGATGCCTGTCATGAATCAGAAGGCTGTCGATTATGTGATTCGTACCGGTCTCGCTTTGGGATGTGAGATTTCGGGATTCACCAAGTTCGACCGCAAGAATTATCCATATCCAGACCTCATGAAGGGCTACCAGATTTCCCAGTACGATCAGCCGATAGCGCACGGCGGTCACCTCAATATAGAAACCGAACACGGTGAAAGACCTATTGGAGTCACCAGAGTCCATCTGGAGGAAGATGTAGCTAAGCTGTTCCACAGGTCCGACGATTTTGGAGAGAGCTACAGTTTGCTCGACATCAATCGCGCCGGTGTCCCGCTGATGGAAATCGTCAGCGAGCCAGATATGCGCAGTCCGGATGAGGCAAGAAGTTATCTGATCCAACTGCAGTCTATATTGCGCTACATAGGCGTCAGTGGCGCCAATATGGAGGAGGGCAACTTCAGATGTGACGCTAACATCAGCGTTCGCCCACGTGGCAGTTCTGAACTCGGCGCAAAGGTCGAAATCAAAAACATGAACAGCTTCCGCGGTGTGCATGGCGCGCTGGAGTACGAAGCCGAACGCCAGGTGCAAGCCATCAAAGAGGGCGAACTGATTGTTCAGGAGACGCGAGGCTGGGATGAATCAGCCGCCACGACGTTCACTCAACGCACTAAGGAATACGCTCACGATTATCGATATTTCCCGGAGCCGGACCTGCCCCCACTCGTAGTCGCTGAGGACTGGGTACAGGATGTTCGTGCAGTACTGCCGGAGCTTCCCGCAACTCGAAAGCGGCGATTTATTGAGCAATACGGCCTATCCGAATATGACGCTAATCTACTCACCATCGGCAAAGCCACCGCTGACTACTACGAGTCGGTCGTGACTCAGAAGAAACTGTCGGGAGATGCAGAAGAGCAATTTGCCAAGCAGGTGAGTAACTGGATTCTTGGGGAACTCGGCAGGCTCCTCAATGAGACGAGTGGCGATATTGCCGACCTACGAATTTCACCTAGAGATTTCGCCGATTTGCTGGACATGGTAGCTAGCGGCGACCTCAGCAATAATATGGGGAAATCTGTCTTTGAGCAGATGTTCAACAATGGCAAAGCGCCTTCGCAGATTGCTGAAGAGCAAGGACTGGTTCAGATCAGCGACTCAGACGCATTGAGCGATGCTGTCAGTGAGGCGATTTCCTCCAATCCAAAGCCCGTCTCTGAATATCTGGACGGCAAAGAACAGGCAATTCGCTTCCTCGTTGGACAGGTCATGAAGGTAACTAGGGGCAAAGCTAACCCGCAACTCGCAACTCAGCTTCTGAAAGAGCGCCTAGACGAAATCAGGCAGTCCGCATGAACGGAACTTTCAGGCGCAGCGAGAGGCTCTACTCCGTCAACGGGCACAAGCGGAGGGCGCCGTGGCTGGATATCCTGAAACTTGCCACTCCCGGCATAGGCCTCAAACGCTGGATGCTCCTCGGCGCTTTCGGCATGCTTATGTGCCTTCTGGGCTTGGCGTATGTGTTTGTGGAACTGGTCACCTTGCGCCCACCGGACATGCTGCCGCTCTATCTTGAAGGCGTTCTGTTGCTCTGCGGCGGCGGGCTGGTGATTTACCTCGCATTATTCGGACTCTATCGCTCCGTTGGCCCACTGATTCTGGACTCCCCCGCCATTAACAGCATAGCCAATACAATTTACACTCGTCGCTCGCTGGCAAGGGGACCACGGATAGTCGCCATAGGTGGCGGTACCGGTCTGTCGGTGCTGTTGCGAGGGCTGAAGGAATACACCGACAACATCACTGCAATTGTAACCGTAGGAGACGACGGAGGCAGTTCGGGGCGATTGAGAGAAGAATTGGGAGTACTTCCTCCTGGGGACTTTCGTAACTGCCTCGTAGCGATGTCCGATGCGGAGTCACTTGTTGGTGAACTGTTTCAGTACAGATTCGACGAGGGAGATTGCCTGAAAGGCCACAGCTTTGGAAACCTGTTCATAGCTGCAATGACGGGCGTAACACAGAGTTTCGACAGGGCGCTCGTAGAGTCGAGCAGGGTGCTCGCGGTGCATGGCAGAATTGTCCCGGCAACAATGGCAAATCTGCGCCTTTCCGTAAAGCTGAAGAGCGGACAGGTAATCCACGGTGAGTCGAAGGTCGTTGAGGCGCAGGGCGGAATCGAGCGCCTGATGATCGACCCACCTGAAGCTGAAGCGCATCCCATGGCAATAGAAGCGCTCAAAGAGGCTCAGCTGATAGTCGTCGGCCCCGGCAGCCTATATACGAGCATACTGCCCAATCTGATGGTGAAGGGCATAACAGAGGCGATCCGGTCGTCCTCTGCGACTAAGGTGTATGTTTCCAACATTGCCACGCAGGAGGGCGAAACAGAAGGTTATTCAGTGATCGATCATCACGACGCGCTTACGAGACACACCTTCCCCGGCATCGTTGACAATATGCTTGCCAACGACAACCCTAGGGAACTGGGACCAAATTTCTTTGGCACGCCTGTGCGCTATAACGGCGAGCCTCTCAACGGCACTAGCCTTCATATGCAGGACCTCATAGACTCTGCCCATCCTGTGAGGCACGACTCTCACAAGTTGGCGAGGTCTATTATGGAGGTGTATCATGAAAGCAATAAGCCGAGATCACTCATCAGGCTGGCGATGAACTAGATCTTTCACGCACATCGCTTGGGCATCGAAGAAGGGATACAATGGCCTGGCTAAACATAGTTCAAATTGCGATCTCCGTAATTCTTGTAGTGATTATCCTCCTGCAAGTCAGAGGGCAAGGCACTGGTCTATTTGGAGCGGCGGAAGGCTCGTTTCGTACACGACGCGGAGTCGAGCGCGTTCTGTTCCAGTTCACGATATTCATGGTTGTCGTATTTATTGCAGTATCGATCCTGAGCGTGAGATTCGCATAAGGAGGGGCCTTGCGACTTCGCCCTCACGCATTTCCGGGTGCCCACTCACCTAACCCAGAAGCTTTCCTGGATTGAGAATGTAACCGGGGTCGACGCTGCGCTTCAGCCGTCGCATAACTTGCAGACCATTGCCGTGTTCCGCTTCTGCCAAATGCGATAGCTTCAAGCCGACTCCATGGCAATACTCCATCGAACCACCTAGCTGGTGCGCCATCGAAAGCACATCATCAACCACTCGGGCCATCTCCTGAGGCGTACCGTTGTTGTCGTCTTGCTCCTGCACGATGAGGAAAGAGAAGAACTCCGGTCGTGCCCAGATTGACCATTCCGGAACCACTATGCCCCTGTCTTCGAACAGCTTCATGCATCGCCGTCGGTAATCCAGCACGCTGGATACCGGCAGTGCGACGTGCAAGTAGTCCATGCGAGACCAAGCCCTCTCTCTCCGCGCCTTCGCGGGGTCGTCACTCTCAAGCACATTTCGCTTGTATCGCTCTCCCTGTGAATGCCTTGTCCTCCAAAAGTTCTCCGCTTCTTCCCTAGACCCTTCTCGCCCCTCGTATTGTCCACAGATATCGAGTGTCCTCATCCATTGCAACTCAGTATCTTCCTTGAATCCCTCGAATGAAATATACAGAGTGGCTTCTTCATCGCTCTCCGTATCTGGAACGGAGTTGGATTCGGTGCCATAGTCAATCATTGCTGGGCGAACGCCTTCCGCTTGCAGGTGACAGATGGCGTGGAAGCCCTTTTCAAAAGTTGGGAAAACTACCTCGGCGATGAGACGTTTCTCCGGCAGTGGAAAGACGCGCAACGTGGCCTCTGTGATTATGCCAAATGTGCCTTCCGTTCCGATGAGCAGACTATCCAGGGAAAGGCCATTCGTCGGCTTGGCGGTGGCGCGCGTTGGGATTACCTCTCCGTCGGCCAGCACAGCCTCCACGCCAAGCACCTGCTCGCCCATAGAGCCGTAGCGTGCGGCGGTGTATCCAACGCCGTCGGTCGAGATTGCGCCTCCGATGGTAGCTATCGGGCGGCTCCATGGATCATGTCCCAGGAGCAGTTTTGCGCTGCCCAAAGCATAAGCGGCATCATCGAGCACCACGCCCGGCTGGAAGCGCGCCGTGAAATCCTGTGCTGACACGCTAAGAACGGCGTTCATTCGGTCTAGACTCAAGACGATTCCATCGCCGATTGGTGCGGCCGCTCCGGCTACACCGCTCCCACCACCGTACGGGACTACAGGGACTTGGAATCGCTGCGCATAGCGTAGTATCTCGGAAACTTGCCTTGTATTCTCAGGCCAGACTACGGCTTTCGGTGTTGCGTTTAGGCGGGATGCTGCTCGAAAGGCGCGAAATGAACCAAGTGCATCTCCGATGAACCGGCTCATCTTGGCGGGGTCGTCGGTTGCGCCTTCAGCGCCGACGATACTTCTGATATCCGCGAGGATGCCGTTCACCATCAGCTGTGTTCACCTGGGGGGGAAGGCTAATTGCCTCTGATACGCCACTCCGTACCTTGGCTGGAGTCTTCAATGCTGACTCCCAGCTCTCCGAGTTCATCGCGGATTCGGTCGGCGAGTGCGAATTGTCTGGCCCCTCGAAGTTCGGTGCGAATATTCACGAGAAGATCTACGAATGGAGCAATATCACCGTCAGAGTCTGAACTCTGGCTTTCGAGATCTATACCAAGAATGCCTACCAACTCCCGCAGCGTATCCTGGGAAGATGTCACATCCTTGCCTTGCTCAGAGGCACGATTAATCTCTCTCGACAAATCGAACACGGCAGCAAGCGCCCTCGGCGTATTGAGATCGTCGTCCATCGCGCCTATGAAAGTGCGCTCGAATTCCGATGCATCAAGGACTTCGCCATTAGTATGCTGGCGTCTGTTAGTGGCGGCGTTCCTGATGCGTTCGATGGCACGCTCTTGCGCCTGGATGTTTTGATCACTGAAAACAAGTGGATTTCTGTAGTGGGAACTAAGGAAGAAAAGGCGCAAGGCGAGAGGAGAAAAACGCTCTAGCGCTTCGCCAACCGTTATCACATTACCGATAGACTTGCTCATCTTGTCTTCGTTTATGCTCAGCAAGCCATTGTGCAGCCAGAATCTAGCGAATGGTTTCTGCTGACTATAAGACTCGCTCTGGGCTATTTCGTTCTCGTGGTGAGGAAAGATGAGATCCTGTCCTCCTCCATGAATGTCGACGCCTTCATTGAGGTACCGCATTGACATCGCGCTGCATTCTATGTGCCAGCCGGGTCTTCCTGCACCCCAGGGACTGCTCCACGCTGGTTCGTCGGGCTTCTGCGACTTCCATAGAGCAAAGTCCCGCGGGTCCTCTTTCAACTCGTCCACTTCGACACGCGCACCGGCCAGGAGGTCCTCCTGGGTACGACGGCTGAGCTTGCCGTAGTCGGCATTGCGGCCCACGCGGAAATACACATCGCCGTTCACATTGTAGGCGTATCCCTGATTCTCCAGCGACTCGATCATGTTTACTATCGCTGGTATCTCAGTTGTGGCTCTGGGATAGGTGTGTGCGCGGAGAACATTGAGGGCGTCCATCTCTTCAAGATACTGACGAATGTTGGTCTCAGAGAGTTCGTCGGTTGAAATGCCGATGTCGTTGGCAGCCTGGATGATCTTGTCATCGACGTCCGTAAAATTCTGGATATGGACTACGGCGTACCCCTTAAACTCCAGGTACCGTCTCACCACGTCAAAGACGACAGACATCATTGCGTGTCCGATGTGAGACGGAGCATAGGGGGTGATGCCGCACACATACATGCGAACATTGCCGTCCGAGGTCGTGAACTCTTCCTTACGGCCGGAGAGAGTGTTGTAGAGTTTCATGCTATCCGTTCGATCGTTGCTATTGCCAGTGTTCCTACACCTTCACCGCGTCCTGTGAATCCCAAGCCGTCGGTGGTCGTTGCCTTGACGCTGACGCTCTCCGTGGGAAGTTGCAACCAAGTAGAAAGCGACTGGCGAATGCAGGCCATATGTGGCTTCAGAAGTGGGCGCTCGGCGATTATTGTAGCATCAACAAAGGTAGCGCGCCAACGATTGTGACGCAGCAACTCAATGGTGTCCGAGAGCATTTTTCCGCTCTCAATGTCACGGAATCGATCGTCGCCCGGCGGAAAATGCGTCCCAATGTCTCCTAGTGCGGCAGCCCCTAGAAGAGCATCGATTACGGCGTGAATCAGTCCGTCGCCATCACTGTGTCCAGCCAGTCCAAGGTCAAATGGAATTGTTACGCCCCCGAGGATAAGTGGCCGACCCTCAACGAGGGGATGAACATCGAAGCCGATTCCGGATCGGGATGTCATTGCATACTTCTCGCATCGCCGTTCCTGAGATTGACTATTGCGTTGGCAATCGTCAGATCTTCCGGCGTGGTAACTTTGATGTTGTAGTATGAGCCCAGAAATAGTCTGACCGGATGTCCAATCGCTTCAACCATAGAGGCGTCGTCCGTAACCATTTCACTCACCTGGCGATGCGCCTCCTCCAGAAGTGAGGTCTTGAATACCTGAGGGGTCTGCACGGTCCATAGCCTGCCACGTGGTATTGTCTGCGTAACCATGTCTTCGCTATCCGACATTTTGATGGTGTCCTTAACCGGAACGGCTGCTATAGCCGCACCATCCCGAAGAGCGCCCGATATTCCCCTGTCCAACAAATCAGGGCTGATGAACGGGCGCGCGCCGTCATGAACAACGACCAACTCACAGTCATCGAGACTATCCAACCCCCGGAGTACTGAATCCTGTCTTCGTTCTCCCCCTTCACGGACGGTAACGCTGCCTGCGGAAGATTCACAGGCTACCAATTCCTCGGCCCGCGCGATGTTCCCTTTAGAGGTCACAAGCACAATGTCACTGATAGAGGGATGCTCTAGCAGAGCAGATATGCTATGCCAGATTAACGGCATTCCGTCGAGTGGGTAGAAAATCTTATCGACACCCTGCATGCGCTGGCTTGCACCGGCGGCAACGACCACAGCGCCAACGCGCTTCTCGTTCAACTGCACTTCGTCGAGTTGTCCCATCGGTGGTATCCTGTATATAGCCAGTATTTCAGTAAGAATAGCACTCGCAATATCATGAAGTCTATCTTGTCGCTCGCAACGAGATCGCCTCGCTTAATCAAGGCGTGCGCCATGATCTCCTCCATCATTTTGACAGCCTTCGTCCTGTCTTGGACTCCGCAGGTCAAGGCGACAAGCCGAGCTCTGGGATTTGTCGCGCAAGTGCTCCCCACGGTCCCCATCAAGCCGGCGGAGTGGTTCACTTCTGCGCCCGAAAGGCGAGAGATCACTTACCCGCTTAGCAATGGAGGCACGGGTGTTGCCGACTTATATGTGCCAGCAGGTCGCGGAAAGCACAGCGCCGTCCTGTTCTTCCTAGGTGTCAATCCTGCCGGCAAAGACGATGAACGCGTCGTGAACCTCGGCAATGCCGTGGCAAGAACGGGAATTGTCGTGATGATACCGTGGTCCGAGCGCATGGCTCAGAGACGGATCGCCGACCAGGAAGTCGATGATCTCGTACGTGGGTTTGAGCACCTGCGTTCCCTCGAAATGGTGGACAGCGAAAAAGTGGGAATGGCCGGCTTTTGTGTTGGTGCATCACTCATGATGGTGGCGGCGCAGGATGAGCGCGTCAGAGATGATGTCAAGGTGGTGAACTCGTTCGCCGGATACTATGAAGCCCGAGACCTCATTGCCTCTGTAGTATCAGGGCGCCGCTTCTATGGGGAAGATAGCAGCCCGTGGGAGCCCGACAAGCTCAGCACTGAAGTCGTCAGAACACACCTCCTGGAATCTATAGTCGATGCTGAGGAACGGGCGAGGGTCTCTGAAGCCCTTGAGCACGGAGCAGAGTTGCCGGTCGATCTGTCCGAAGAGGCTCGACTCGTTGTCGACATTCTGAACGCATCGGAGTTAGATGAGGCAAACCAGCTGATTGACCAACTGCCTCCAGATTCACTAGACACGCTTCGCCGCATATCTCCAAGCACCAATATCGAAAATCTCAATGCCAAGATGCTTGTGATGCACGATCGACAGGATAGCCTTGTCCCGTCGGAGGAATCTCGCCGCCTCGTGGATGCACTGCAGCCCCGCGGAGATGTCCACTACACCGAGTTCTCCTTCTTTGAGCATCTCGACCCATCTAGCAGGGTCGGAAAGCTGGAGCTCGCGAAGGAAGGCGCCAAACTGTTCTCGCACATTTACAGGATTATGCGGGAACTTGACTGAGTCCAGGGCTAATTTGATGCTACCTCTTACCCGTCCTACTGTCCGACGCGGTCCATCCGTATTTGTCTGCCAGACATGGTAATATAGTTTCATACATCAAGGGTCACGGAGATCGACTTCGATATGGGCAGAAACTACTGGATGGTCTCGACCACACTGGACGACTTTCAGATTACCAAGGATAGGGGATACAGCATCTTCGGCATGGGGTCGAAGTATCGTCGAAGAGCGCAGAGAATGCAGCCCGACGACAGGATGCTGATGTACGTGAGGCAGCTGCGAAAGTGGACGGGCGTGGTCAGCGTTACTTCGGAGTATTTTGAGGATCGCACGCCCATCTGGAATGTAGGGTCGCGCGGCGAAAATTACCCGTATCGAGTGAAAATCAGGCCGGAAATTGTGCTTAATGAAGAAGACTACATAGACGCTCTGCTGCTTGCGCCCAGGATGGAGTATCTAAAGCGCTGGCTACCCGAAACCTGGCCTCTGGCGTTTTTTGATACGCTGCATCTCATTCCGCAGAAGGACTTCAGTCTCATCGAAGGCGAAATGAAGCGCATTGTTGCCACCAACAGCAAGCGTCGCAATAGGGGTAGACCTAACTTCAGAGCTCGCGGTAGTCACAGCAAGATGGCTTCCGCGCCGGTGGGCACAGCAGACGAAGACCCAAGTGCCATTGCCGCCGAGTCAGAAGATGCGCAGTCTGGAAGCCGCCCACGGCGAAACGACTAGCATCCCGGATTTGGTCTCAAGTACTTACCTGAACATGGAAGCGCACGTCGTTGATCAGGCTTGCATTTTGCTCTTCAGCGAAGGAATAGGCTGAGCCGCTAGTCCGCCACTGATTCTGCAGGCTGTTCCACTAAGAAGTTCTCATCGTAAAGGTCGCTCAAGCGGTCCAAGAATTCCTGTGGGATGTCTTCTTCCTCCGACGCTGCGGCAAACTCTTCCAGTTGAGGCAAATTGGTGATATTTGGAAGCACCGACGCTACCATACCACCCGACAGCGCAAACTTGATGGCGATCTGCCCAATGGTGGCGTCCAGGCTTTCCATCAAGAAGTCAAGATGGGCGATCTTGGAAAGCGAGGTATTCAGCCACTCCTGACGCCGATGACTGCGATGGTCGCTCGCATCGAAGACCGTATCTTTGGTGTATGTGCCGTCCAGCATTCCCGAAGCGTGTGGCACGCGCGTTATCAGGCCTGTCTGCTGCTCCTTAGCTAGGGGAAACCAGACACGAGCCGGATCCTGTTCAAGAATGCTGTAAATGATCTGCATTGCTATCGCTTCACGGTGCTCGATGGCAGCGATACCCTCTTCTTCCCATCCAATGTCCGGGCCTATGGCAAAGCCGTAGTTCAGAATCTTGCCCTCCGCCACGAGTTCATCAAGTGTGCCAAACAACTCGTCGTCTTCTATCGCGTCCATTTTGGGATTGTGGAGCTGATACAGGTCGATGTAGTCGGTATCGAGGCGCCGCAGGCTTTGCTCGCAGGCATATCGCACAAAGCCGGGCGTCCACTTCTGAGGGCGTTCCTGATGACCTTCGCGCACTAAGTTCGCGTAGAAGTCGTAGCCGAACTTTGTTCCGATGACGATGTCGTGGCGTTCCGTCTTTAACGCCTTGGCAAGTATTTCCTCGCCGTAACCTTCGCCGTATGTGTCGCCGGTATCGAAAAAGGTGATGCCAAGATCAAATGCCTGTCGAAGCAAATTAATGCCCTGCGGCTCTTCAATCTTACCCCACCAGCTTGTGCCGACTGTCCATACGCCAAAACCTACTTCAGATAGATTGAGGTCGGTCTTTCCGAGCTGTCTGTACTTCAATGGTAGTTGCCTCTGTTCTAATGAATAGGATGGATATAACGTGTCGGTGCAGGCCGCCGTACCAGAGTAGTCCAGCGTTACAGTGCAGGTGCTCTAGTACGCAGAGCCTGACGGATAAGTTCTGCCTTTGCCTCGTATGCTTCGTTGCTCAGCACCGGTTTCATATCTCCAAGGTGAATGTCCTGTGCCAATTCCACCCAAGATTTGCAGCCGCCGTATTCATCAAGCACACTGAGAGCCTGAGGACTTTCTATCGAGTACATTCGCAGGAGCGCAATTGTCAGTGGCTGCTTTGGGCGCCACCTCAGGCGTTGATTCGCGTAGTCTGATGTCCATATGTGATATGGAGCGATGTCGTCGAGAACTTCCTGTTCGCTGACCTCAAACTTATCGGTTACTTCGCACCAATAGCCGAACTCTATCTCATTGGGACTCTCATTCTCATTCAGACTTTGCGCTAGGTCGTGGTGGCTGTCAGCCTTCACAAGGTCGCGCCGCTGGTGCTCGAAAGTGGGATACAGCAGAAACTCCGGATGAACTACGCGAAATTCCTTGTCTGCCCTGTGTATTCCGCCCTTACGCAGGATGAGTATCTGCTCTCCCTTAGAGAGTGCTTTTACTGCGACAGCCCACTCTTTGAGGGCAAGTCGGGATGTGGTAGGCAAAGGCATTTCTTGGGCACCTCCTAATTCAGGAGTAAAATTGCGAGACAATTATAGCGCAAATTAGGAGTGCTTGACTGGAATGTGCCCTTCCCAATTCCGATCTAACGACCTTCGGAAGCGGCACCTTCCTCTGATACAGGGTCGGGCTGTATTCCGAAGTCAGAAGTGTCCGTGCGCAAAAAGTCCAGGAAGGCGTTCTGGGCAGCCGAAAGGTATTTATCGTCACGGTAGAACACGGAGAGCTGCCTGTTGCAGTCCCACTGTTTGACGGGCACCACCTCAATCATTCCCGCTGCGACATCAGGAGTGATGGCGAACTCTGACAGGACTCCCAGCCCCAATCCGGCTGCGACTGCTCTTTTGATGGCCTCGTTGCTTCCCAATTCCATCGTGACGCGGGGTTCCACTCTGCGGGCGCTGAGGAGTCCCTCTGCGGTCTTACGCGTAGCGGATCCAGGTTCCCGCATGATGAAGTCGTACTTCCTCAAGTCTCTGATGGTGACTCCATCCTGTTGAGCCAGAGGATGATTGGGCGCAGCAATGACCACGATTCTGTCCAGCACATACGGGAATGATGCAAGACCTTTGACGTTTACAGGAGATCCCGCCATTCCGATGTCGAGTTCATGGGCATAAATCTGGTCGATTACCCCCTGAGTATTCGCGATTGTCAGGGAGACCTGAATGCCGGAGTGCTGCTGCCTGAACTTGCCTATGAGCCACGGAAGTATGTACTCTCCCGGCGTGGTTGACGAACCGATGGTCAGTCTGCCGGAGTGCAGCCCCTGAATGTCCTGTACGACGCTATGCATCTCATCGGCTAGCGCGAATATACGCTGAGTGTAACTGAGAACCGCCTCGCCGGTTTCCGTCAATCGCAACTCTCGGCGCATTCGGTGTAGCAAGGAGGTGCCTAGCGAGTTCTCCAGTTCGCGGACCTGAATTGACACGGCTGGCTGACTAATGGAAAGTTCTTGCGCCGCTTTGGAGAAGCTTTGCAGACGAGCCACCATATAGAAGATGTAGAGCTGGTGAAAATTGGTTGAATTCATAAGGCAAAGGTTATAAAGTTCATAAGCTCCTATGTACAGTATTATACACGAAATTCACGCTTTCCGCATTGGGCGATTTCGCTAAGGGAAGCACCGGCATGATGATTTTATGTCATGTTGCTCAACAATTCCACCCCTTCGAATAAACGAAGCCATCAGCATAAAAATCGTTTATATTATTTCCCCTAGATTGGATGCTATGCTGGATCTGTGCGACTTAGGAGAATGAAGCCATAAATGAGGCGGTTCCAAATATGCGGCTCAAGCATTTATGATGCGGATATCTCGCTCTGGGCGATACGTAGTTCGATCTGACGATCCTAGCGATGATTGTTCTCACCATCAGGTAGTACAGAAGAGAGTACAAATTGGTAAATAGAGCGTTGCGGGCGGCACTACTAAATGGTGGGCTTTACAGAGAACTGTCCGATGAACCCCAAGAGATCTTCTATGCATTGGGAATCGTAGTGATTTCAGGACTTGCACTTGGCTTGGGCCTGCAAAGCCAACCGCCTATCACATTAGAAGGGTCACCTCCTTGGTTGGTCGTTCTGTTCTCGGCATACACGCGTCTCGCAGGCTGGTTTATGTGGGCAGGCATTGTCTATATCGTAGGTTCCAAACTCCTAGGCGGTAAAGCCGGTTTTCGCCAGTTGCTCAGAAGCCTGGGCTTGTCATTTGGACCTGGTGTGTTAGCTGTCTTCGCCGGAATTCCGGTGGTAGGTATTTTCTTTCTATCTCTATCGGCATTGTGGATGTTTCCGGCGGGATGGGTCGCCATCAAGGAGACTCAGCAATTCGACTGGGTGAGGGCTTTTATCTGTGCTGCTCTCGGTTGGCTCTTCGGCATTTTCGGATTGATGGTGCTATTTCTGCCGATTCAGCCCAGCATATAGCGCTACGAACTAGGTATCAATATACTTCTTAACCACGTCCCACTTCGCGCCAAGCAACTTCTGGACGTTGGCGGATGTGACGAATTCCACTTCTTCTACGGGCTTGGACTGCAATTCAGCAAGCCGTTCAGCTATGGTCCGCGTATGTCGAGGTTCTGTCCAGTTTTCGCGCTTTGCCTTAAAAGGTTGCGGGGCGGCGTCTGTTTCCAGCACGATATTGTCGAGTGGGACCGCTGCCGCGACCTCCTGCAAATAGGTATAGCGGAGCAACGGTCGCGCCAGTGATATGTAAAAGCCTAGATCAATGGCGCTCTTGGCGGCATGAAGGTCGCCCTGGAAATAATGCATGACCCCGCCCACCTCGTATGCGCGTTCTTCCCGGAGCAGGCGAAATACCTCGTCGTGCGCCTCCCTACTATGGAATACGATTGGGTAGCCAAGGTCGCGGGCAAGTCTGATCTGCTCACGAAATGCTGTGTATTGGATCGCCCTGTCGGGAGCGCCTTCCATGAAGTCCAGGCCAATTTCGCTGACGACAAGCACTTTTTCGCTAGAGATAGCGAGACGATGAAGATGCTCGTAGGTGAAGTCGTTGAATGGGCTTCTGATATCCATAGGGTGAATTCCGACGCCTGAGAAAAAGTCGGAAAACTTGGCAGATAGTTCGATGGATCTTTCGGATGAGGGGATGGTGGTGCCAGCGGAGATTACAAATGCCACGCCTACATTGCGCCCGCGCTCAAGAACTTCTGATACTTCATCATCTTGGTACGAATCAAGGTGAACGTGGCAGTCAATTAGCATCTCTTAACTTTCACTTATTTCCGCGCAAATAATGTGTTAGCCTCACAAACGACATCATTATACAAGACCCTTTCCTTGGTGACTCGACGTTGTCTGTGCCTGTGAGAATATATTGAAGCTGCCAATTAGCGCCCTCATACGGTTTCTGCCAGTTCTGCTCGGCGTAATCTTGGCGGTATCGACCATGGCATGCTCGGATGGAAGTAACGAACGGCTGTTGTCTTCCCCTCCCGATCCAACCGGAACTAATCCTACGACAAGTCCTCAGGATACTCCAGTTCCGACTCGGTTCGCTGCCGCGACTCCCAGTCTGACCCAAGGCGAGAGCCGTCCGACATCCACGGCTACCGCTAGACCTACGCCTGCGGTGGCGATTCCTGCCCAAGCTACTCCAACTGCGATTTTGCCAACAGTATCTCCTTCGGAGCCGGCGACCACTGGTAGCGAGGCTGCTAATAGTCTAGGCGGTACTTTGAACCTGGTGAGCAGTCAGGTCGCGCCGCATTCAGATGTGCATATGGAAGTTTCGGCTGCACTGGCGGCATGGGGCCCGGGGATCGCTTATGGCAGGCTGTTGCGGTTCCGCAGTGGGGATGGCGTTGAACTACCGAGCCTCAGTGTGGAGTGCGAGGTCTGCATCGGCTGGGAGATGACCGACGGCACCACTTTTGAGTTTAGGCTTCGTGACGATGTGATGTGGCAAGACTTGCAGCCTGTTAACGGACGTCAATTGGTGGCGGAAGATATCGCTTACAGCTACGAGCGCCAGCGGTCCGAAGGGATGCCGAATGGCGCACTGCTGAACATTGTGGATTCGGTGGAAGTTGAATCCCAAGACTTGCTGCGAGTCAACATATTCGCGCCGGACGCCGACTTTCTGGGAGCTCTCGCCGACGGGCATTCGAAGATAGTGGCGCGGGAGGCGGTGGAGCTTTCAGGCGACCTACGGGGCGGGCCCACTATCGGCATCGGAGCGTGGGTCTTCGAGGAAGCACGAGAGGATATGACATTTACATTCCGGCGCAACGAGGATTACTTCCTGGACGGGATGCCGATGCTGGACAGACTTCGCATCCATACAATCACTGACGACGACACGGCCTACGCGGCATTCCGCGTGAACAATGTGGATGTGCATCGGCTGCGGCAGGAGGAGTGGGAGGAGTTCAGACTGCAGAAGCCCGATGCAACGATGCTGAAGTTCAAGGAGACTGGGATCGGGCTGGAAGTTGCGTTCAAGACTATCGAGCCGCCGTTTGACGATGTGCGGGTGCGGCGGGCGGCGATGCTGGCGATGCGCCCGGAGCGCGCGATAGAGGAGACCTGGCAGGGGGCGGCGTACCAGACTCAGGGCGTCCCCCTGGGTAGGGCGGACTGGTGGCTGGGAGAGGAGCAATTGGGCATGTATTTCGATGATCACCCCAGGGCTACTGCGCTGCTATCGGAGGCGGTGGGGGCGCTGCCTGTGCCTGTGGTGGTCAGGGCGGGGGATTTTGGAGCGGAGTATCTGGAGCATGCGGAGCGGATTGCAGGCGAGATGCGGAGTGTGGGGTTTGCGCCGGAATTGGAGATCGTGGACAGGCGGTGGTTTGGGGAGGAGGTGTGGTTGGGTGGAGACTACCAGATGTTCGTGGGGCCGATGGCGCCGGTGGCATCGCCGAACGGCTATATGCTGGCTGTGCTGAGCAGCGAGGGGGCGTGGAACACCACGGGGCATAGTGACGAGGCTCTGGATGCGCTGATACTGGCGCAGGCGGGTGAGTTTGATGCGGAGGAGCGGCGCAGGCTGGTGATGGAAATCCAGCGGCATGCCATGGAGCAGGCGTACCGATTTATGCCGGCGGCAGCGGTGTCGCTGTGGGCGTGGTGGCCGCATGTGCGGGGGCTGGAGCCGAACTTCGTGGGGTCGGAGTACTCGCACTGGGAGCGGGTGTGGCTGGAGGAGTAGGGTGAGTTCGGGCTAGGCGTCGGAATCGTCGCCGCCCGGGTTCTGGCTTCGGAGGAAGTTTTCGAGTTCTTCCACCATGGTCTCGGGGCTGGGGATTTCTTCGGTGGCGGTGCGGGCTTCGTCGTAGCGGCGTTCGAGGCGGCGGACGTAGCTGCTAACGTCGGGCTGCTTGGCGATGACCTTGTCGACTTCTTCCTGATAGGTGTTGCCTGCGATGTAAAGTTCTTCGAGGTCAACGTCGATGTCTATGAGGCTGCGTAGGCGCGTCAAGAGGGCGTGGCTGACCTTGGGATCGGGGGAGGTGTTGACGTAGTGCGGGCAGTGGCCCCAGATGCTGGCCTGCGCCACTCCAATCTCTGTACAGGCGTCGGCGAAAGCGGTGTGGATGCCGGTTGGTCCCTGGTAGCCGGAGTTCTTGATGCCGAGCCACTCGGCTTTCTGGGTTAGTTCGATAGAGCTTGCCCTGCCGGTAACGCGGGGTTCGCGGGTGTGGGGTACGGCGTCAAGGAGCGCGCCGAGCGATACGATTAGCCGGACGTCGTGCCGCTGCGCGACACTTGTCAGAATGTTGGAGTATGTGCGCCATTTGAGGTTTGGCTCGGTGCCGACGAAGAGCAGAAGGGAGCGGGAGTCATCGTCGGACGCGTGGTAGTAGAGGTCATTCTGCGGCCAGCGGGTAGAGCGCTCGCCGCGACGATTGACGCGTGATTGCGGTCTGACATGGGTGAAGTCGTAAAACTCTTCGGGGTCGATTTCGGCGAATTTCTTTGCGTGGAGCTTGCGGACTAGGAAGCGCATTGCCCTAGTTGCCGCCTCGGCTGCGTCAGGCCAGCCTGCGAAGGCGACGAGCATCGTGGGCAGGTTGCCCTCCGGAATCTCGTGTTCTATCAAGCCGTCCATAGCGAAGTCCTTGCCTTTGATAGCTTGTATCTTACATCAAATGAGGGGGTGTGCCAAACGGGTGAGAATGGCTTCGCTGTTCATAGGCGCCCTTTTTCGGGGCTCGCCCTCCTCACGCTCCGCCGCCGAAATCCTGTTTCCCGAACGGGGTTGGGGACATGCTTCGCAGGAGGGACGCATGAACGAGTCAGGCACGATGAATTGGCTAGGGGCTGCGGATGGTTGGCATTTTGAGGGTGCCGGCCAGGGGGTTGGGGAGTAGGGGGATGCCTTCGGATTCGGCAGCTTCCTTGATTTGGTTTAGGGCGATGGCGTAGTCGCGGTGAGCCGCCTCTGATGGTGGTACGAAGGTTATTTCGCCTTCTTCGAATTCGCCGGATTCTATGAGTGAGTTGTAGTTGAAGATTGCCTGGTCTTCGGGGGTTAGGGGTTCGTAGTAGCAGTCTAGGTCGTCGGGGGGAACTGACATCGATGTACAGGATGGGGAGGATGTGTTGTCCTCGGTGTTGTCGGTAGAGCTGCCGAACTCGTCCTTTGACAGGCTCAGGACGAACGGGTTGGTGGTTTCCGTGCCCGCGCCTTGCCCCGCTGGATTCCCGTTTTCACGGGAGTGACGGGTGAATTGCGGGTAGTGGGGATCTTGCTTTCCGTTTTCGCGCTCCGCTGGACTCTTCGATGCGCTTGATGCAGGGGTGTTTCCCCTCACCCTAACCCTCTCCCCTGGGGAGAGGGGACTTCTTCCGGGGGCAGAGGCTACTTCGAGGTCTGCGGCTTCTGCGCGGTCTTCTTGCTCGCGGATGGACTGGGCGATGGCCTCATAATCCTCGCGGTCGTAGTGGTCGTAGTGGTCGTATTCGTCGAGGAATGTGGGGAGGCCGGCTAGTTGCTTTTTCTGGCCGATGCTGAGGCGGGTGGACTGCTGGTCTTGCCAGTATGCCTGGAGCATTTCGGAGGTGATTTTGTCGTAGTTGGTGTCCCAGCCGCGACGGATTATCTCATGGGCTGCTGACATCTTGTGGTGCCAGGTGTAGCCTTCCTCGGGGTCCAGACTGGTGTCGTTCATTACGTCCAGCAGGAATCGGATGGCGTCTGTGCCGTGTTCGTTGTAATCGCGCATTCGCTTCGCGAGATCGGTGTGCAGGGTGTCGTAGTCGTTGGTGTCTTCCACATCGTCGGCATAGACTTTGAGCTTTGGCTTTCTGCCCCAGTGTCCGTGGCCTCGGCGCAGGATTTCTTTGGCGGCTGCCATTCGGTCGGTGTGGCGGATGCGGAGTTTCTTGGGTGTGAAGGGCTGGTCCCTTCGAGTCATTACGTGGGATAGGAACTCTGCGATGGTGTGACCTTCGGCTGTTTCCTGCCTGATTAGGTGTGCTATGTCGTAGTTTAGGATGTCGGCGTAACTAACAGGATGTACAGGATGAGGAGGATTGTCCGCCCCACCCTGCCCCTCTGGGTTCCTGCTTTCGCAGGAATGACGAGAAGGAGCAGTTGCTAGTTCTTCGGGAGTGGGGATTAGGCCCCAGAATTGGGATTCTTCTGACTCCGGTTGGTCGGAGCCGTAGCGGGCCAGGAGTTTTGCGGCTTCTAGTTTGTGGTGGTATTTGGCGTCTGAGTATTTGCCCTCGATGGTGTCGGCGAGGAAGTTGGCGATTAGGTCGCCGTTGCCTGTGCGCTTCTGGATTTTGTGCTGTAAGGGGGTCGTTTTGCACATGTGAGTTATGAGTTACCAGTTCTGAGTTTTCAGTTGGATAGCCACAGAAGGCACAAAGGGCGCAGATAGTAGTTTCTGCTCAATAGGGTCTGCTCAATGTTGCTCTGTGGTGTTTAAGGATTTTAGATTCCTCTCTCCGCTGCGCTTCGCTCGGAATGACAGGGGATGGATGCGGTTCACTCGGAATGACAAAAGGTTGGAGCGCTGTGTCTGGAATGACGGAAAAATTTGTCTATGCGAATATTAGTTCTTGCTATTGGTATCTATGATACGGACGGATGTTTGAGTTGTCAAGTGGGAGATTCTAGCGGTCTGGTGTAGTGGTGGTGGTTTGGGGCGCGAATTGTTCGTTGTATAGGCTCCGGTATAGGTCGCATCTTGTGAGAAGTTCATCGTGGCTGCCGGAGTCGATTAGTCTGCCTTCGTCCATGACGATGATTGAGTCGGCGTTGAGGATTGTGGACAGGCGGTGGGCTATGACGATAGTGGTGGCGTTCTGGAATAGAGTGCTTTCGAGGACGTCCTTGATCGCGCGCTCGGTGATCCCATCTAGCGATGATGTGGGTTCGTCCAAGATGACGATGCTTGGTTGCTTAAGGATGACACGCGCTATGGCGAGCCGTTGCCTCTCGCCGCCGGACAAGCGATATCCGTATTCTCCCACTACGGTGTCGTATCCGTCGGGAAGCAGTGCTAGATAATCGTGAAGCTGGGCGGCTTTGCACGCGCCAATCATTTCGCTTTCCGAGGCATTGGGACGTGCGACGAGAAGGTTCTCCATGACGGATGTGTTGTACACGGCGCTATCCTGGGGCACGAGGCTCATGTGCTCTCGCAACGATGCGAGTCTGACAGAGCGGAGGTCGTGGCCGTCAATCTTGATGTTGCCCGAAGTTGGATCGTAGAGCCGCAGTATGAGATGGGTCAGCGTAGTCTTACCTGCGCCGCTTCGTCCCACGATGGCAGTCATCTTGCCGGGCTGGAAGTCGTGAGAAAGATCGGAAATTATTGGTCTGCCTGTCTGGTAGTCCACCGACGCGTTACTTACGGAAATGAGGCCGTTCACCGCTGGCAACTCAATCGCGTTCGGAGCGTCTCTGACTTCGGGTTCGAGATCGATCCATTCGAAGATTCTTCGGAGATGGACGACTGATCCCGCAAGATCGACCTGGATTGAGGCCAGCCTTCCAACCGGTCCCGCAAGGCGCGCTGACAGAGCGACGAAGGCGATGAGAACGCCGAGGGTAAGATCGCCGTCGATCACGCCGAATCCGCCATACAGGTACACTATCGCCGAAGAGACGGTGATGAGAATCGCTCCCACGCTGGACATTATGCCGTTAGCAAGACCTTCCCGGACGAATAGTTCGCGAAGCCTTGCCGACTTTTCCGAGAACATGCTGCTGTCGGTCGCGCGGTCGTAGCCGACGCCGTTAAGAAGAATGGAGCCGTCTATGTTGAGCCGGTCGTGGACGAACGAAGCGTTCTCATCAAACCACCCGTCAATCGAGTTTCCGGTCCTTTCACGCCACCTGCTAACCAAAAACCCAATGCCAAACATTACCGGCCAAATGGCCATTAGCAGCAAGGTGAGTTTCCAATTCCAGGTGAACATGAAGCCAAGAGTGACGACTATAAGCAGTATCGAGCCTACGAAATCGACGAGGGAGGATCGGAATATCCACTGGATGGCCCCGACATTAGTCCAGATTCTGGCGGTTATGGCTCCTCTGTCATTGTGAATGAAGAACCTGTATGGCTGTGCCTGAATGGCGTTGAACAGGTCGAGCCGCAGATCCCGCACGAGACTGTGGCCTGCTCGTTCGAGGCAGAATGACTCCACCAGATCAAGCAGCAAGATCAGCAGCACTACGCCCACAACCGCGAGCACAAGCTCTAACAGCAGGTTGGCGTTGCTGCTGGGAATGGCGTCGTCGATGATCACTTTCGTCAGGTAGGGTGGTAGCAGCCACAGCAAGGATATGCTGAGTGAGGCCACCAAGCCGACGGAGATCAGGCGCCAGTGGGAACTCAGGTATGGTAGGAGTCTTCGTAGAGTAGTAATTGTAGAAGGTTTGTGTGTAGGCAAAACGGCACATCTCCCGTCGAACAGTTGCATCGGGTAGTGAGGACTGCGTGCGTAATGGTCATTGGTAATGCCTCCATGTCGGTTTTTCGGTAGCCTATGCGGTCTAACTATGACGGTGGGTCAAGGTGGTTGTGGTTCGGGTGGAATGTATATTACTGGTGCCGTGCTATAATCGCATCGGCGCGCTATGCGCGTTTGTTCTGTAAGAATATTGTAGCAAGCATAAGGCTAGAGGGGTTCGCAGTAATGAGTGAGAAGATTGTTGGCGTTGCGATTCCGGCTCCGGATGCTCAGTCGATCATAGACTCGGTGGTGGAAGCGGAGAGCGTTGGGGTGAAGGCGGTATGGCTGACTTCGGGCGGCGACGCGGGTGACGCTCTGACTGCGCTGGCGGTTGCGGGCGCGCGAACGGATTCGATAAAGCTGGGCACTTCGATTATGCAGACCTGGTCGCGGCATCCGATAACGGCGGCACGGCAGGCGCAGACGATTGACGCGGTTGCGCCGGGGCGACTGCGTCTTGGCGTGGGGCCAGGGCATCTGCAGGCGATGCAGGAGACTTTTGGTGCCGGATTCGAGGCGCCGCTGGGTCATCTGACCGAGTATGTGAAGGTGTTGAAGGGGCTGCTGGAGACGGGTGAAATTGATTTTCAGGGTGAGCAGATCGTTGCGAAGGCGTCACTGCCAGGGCCGACGGGTGTTGCCGTGATGGCTTCGGCGCTGAGGCCGCGCTCGTTCGAGATGTGCGGCGCAGAGGGGATTGGCGCGATAAGCTGGGTTTGCCCGCACCCGTATGTGCGTGATACGGCGCTGCCGTCTATGCGGGCTGCTGCCGAGGGTGCGGCCGGTGAGATGCCGCCGCTGGTGGTGCATGCGGCGGTGTGCGTGACAGAGGATTTGGCGGGTGCGCGGGATGCCGTGAGGGAGCAGCTTGGTTATTTCCCGCATATTCCGTTCTATGCGCGGATGTTTGCTGCTTCCGGGTTTCCGGGGTCTGAGGAGAGCGGATGGACGGACGAGATGCTGGACTCGGTGCTGCTCGCGGGGGATGAGGAGACGGTTGCGCTGAAGGTTCGAGAGATACTCGAATGGGGAGCGGACGAGGTTCTGGCGAGCGTCGTGACGGTTGGCGACACGGATGAATCGCGAATGCGGACGATGCGGCTGCTTGCGGAAGCCTGAGATGCCGGGTTAATTTCACCCCCATCCTAACCCCTGACTTTGCAGGGTCAGGCTCTTCCCCCATCAAGGGGGAAGGGACTTTTTTGAGGAGATGCCAGCTTGAGTGAGAATCTGAAGATTGAGAGGATACGGTTTGCGGAGGTGGTGGCATCGGAGGCGACGACATGGACTCTTGTGGAGGCGTATGACGGGGAAGGAAATGTCGCGACCGCCGAGCTAACTTGCGGGGCGAATACGGCGGAGACGGTGCGGCTGACGGCTGAGCTTGTGGGGAGGCTGCGAGGGCGGGAGATCGCGGGCGAGGGGGACCTGGAGGAGATGCTGGGGCTTGCGGTGGGGGAAATGCAGGCGAATATGGCGCTGGCGACGGCACTGAGCGGGCTGCGGACTGCGGTGAGCGAGCTGGCGGCGCGGCGGCGCGGCGTGACGCTGACCGAGGAGCTTGGGGGGGAGCCTCAGGAGAGCATCCTGCTTTAGGCGAATATCAACCGGCACCTGTTGACGCGGGACAGGTCGCCGGCGTCGTTTGGACGGGCTGCGGAGTATGCGGTGTCGCAGGGGTTCGGGATCGTGAAGTGCGCGCCGTT
>MPND01000125.1 GCA_002238855.1 SAR202 cluster bacterium bin90 | reverse complement strand
GGCAACGGTCTCTTCTCCCCGGAGCGCGGCCAACGCCACCTTGGCCTTGAACCCCGGACTGTGCTTCTTCCTGCTCTGCTTCATTTGCCTGCTCCTCTCTTTTCGTACATTCTAGGAGCCGGACTCTATCTTAGCCACCTGTCCGATTTATTGGGTCCACCTCACGATTCTTACATTCCGGACTCACTGCACATCTTTCCACATACTTCCGTTACACGAATACCAAAAGGCCAGTTCGTAACCTAGGCCGGCGCTCAAAAGGCCAACACACTGTGATTAATCTATGCGGTCATCCCCTTACAATAGCGATCAGTGTAACTACGACCCCGGCAATACAGTTGATGGTACCGAGTAACAGTTGATCCCAGGAGTAGGAGCTAGAGATACTCACCAGCAGGATGAGCAGCCCAGAGGACAGCAATAGCATTCCGAGCGTTGTTACGAGAATTCTATCCACTACTAGTCAACTCCAAGAGAGGTTGCTATTCATTCCGGCTGTAGGCAGCTCCCGTGTCCTTAAGCGGTAAATTATCTGGAATTGTATATTCTCTAAGGAAATCTTTTGGCTGATTAACCGCGATTAACACCCACACCAATTTTGGTACTAGCGATTATTGGTTCTTTAGAACTCGAGGGCATGAGCTCAAATTGCTGTGCAATGGATGACGCGGAATCTTGCTCACCAGATTACACCAACTGCGGCCTGAACGTCGCATTTCATCTGTTCTCTCTGCCTAAAGTCTTTGTTCAAGCTATGCCTAGTATCCCTAGAAGGCATCTTAATAAATGCCGTTGATGCGTGAATTCGTGGTGAGCCTGTCAAATCACCAATGGATACGCATTCAAGATTCGCGCTTCCTGAGCCTGTCGAAAGACAGAATTTGCAGGAAACGAGATTTATGAGAAAGCCTCTAGTGTCGTCTAGATACTCTCTGCCCAAATTCTTCGACGGAGATTCGCCCAGATTGGAATCTCAATCGCATTGGAAAAGTGAAGTACCTAGGGTGTGTTGACAATTCAAGCTTCAGAGCGATGCGGTGGAAGTATATCACCAATAAGGAGCTTTACAGCGTACATTCACCCCGCGCAATCCCTCTGGATTCCCCCCTGCGCGGGAAAGACGGGCTGAAGCTTGAATTGTCAACAGAATCTAGTCTTGTGACCGTACTTTTTCGATCTCATGCTCAAGATAGCCTAGGTGATTCTCATATTGCTTCCAGTTCTGTTCAGCATCCAGCAAATTACCGACGCATTTAAGATCTCTTGTAGCTGATGACGCCGAGGTTAACCTGGTCCGAATATCTTTCCAAATATAATCGCGCCCACTACCGCCCCTAGGACAACACCAAAGAAGGGCCACAGGAATCCGCCTTCGGATAGAGAGGTAGCAAGCATCCACCCTAAGATACCTCCAATTGTTGCAGTGCCCCCTACAATGATAATTGAGAAAGGACTCATTCTTATTCAACCTCCGGCGAGGACAATATCCACTATCAACACAGCCTCACTGGGATTGTCCTCAATTCAGTCTGGATTTACAAGTCTAGCATCTAACTCTAAGAACTCACCGCAAGCGGAACTTACTTCATTAGGAATGGCCGGTATAAGTAAAGTGAAGCAATAGATTGCCCGAAGCTCCATTCGCTAGCACGGCGACATGTATCACCAGATAGCCTAGTGGCTAGTCGTTCTGGGCGGAGGTAGCGACAGCGCGGCGGGATATTGAGGGCGGCCGACGGTCTCCCCGCCGACGTCAAACCGTTGAGGCAGTCGTCCGCGGGGTTAAATGACGGAGTGAACAAGATTATCGTCCTGCAACCCCTCCTCCGACTTGCGTGCCTCGACGTCCTTCAAGGTGGCGGGTTCTGACGTCAGGACATCCGGTGAGTCGTCAAGATCTCCAGCACCGAGCTTGTGTCAATTGTTGTGGAAATTCCTTCCAGGCGACTTAGCTCATCAGGCTGCGACTGCCTCCTCGGCATTCACCGGCAACTCGTTTAAGATCCCGTCCTCGAACCTCGCTCCGTCCACCAGCAAGCCCATCAGGTTCCGTCCTCCGTTCAACGGTCTCCAGCGCTCACTCAGCCTCAGCGCCACCTTGAACACCAGGTACAACGCGCTGTCTCGACGCTTCATCCGCCGAGTTACATCCGTCCTCAGCCTAACTGCGCTGAACACCGACTCCAGAGGGTTCGTAGTCCTCAGATGCACCCAGTGCTCCACAGGGAAGTCATAGAAGCTCACGAACGACTCCCAGTCCCGGACCACCGTCTCGGCGGCATCGACGCGACCCTCGGCGCTCAGATCGACCACGTATTCGTCTCGCAGCCTCTCGCACTCTGACCGCGTCGGCGCAGCGGACATCTCCTTCAGCCTGCGTCTCACCTCCGAATGCAGCGACTTCGGCAACTTGGCCTGCACGTTCAGCGCACGGTGGTTCCAGCAGCGCTGGTGAGCCGTCGTGGGGGACACCCCATCGAGCGCAGCCCACAACCCCAATGCGCCGTCTCCCACCGCAAGTAGCGGCGCATCCATCCCCCTATCCCGCAAGCTCCTCAGCACTCCGGACCAGCTCTCCGTGCTCTCACGATAGCCCAACTCCATCGCCAGCAACTCCTTAACTCCGTCCTCCCTCGCTCCCACCACGCACAGCAACGCCGTCTTCTCCCTGTCCACTCCAGCTCTCAGGTACACACCGTCAGCCCAGATGTAAGCGAATCTGTACTCATTCAGCATCCGGCCGCGCCAGGCCCGATAGTCGGACTCCCAGCGCTGCTTCAGCCTCACGATCGCGTTCGGGCTCAGTGCCGCAGTCTCCCCCACCAACTCCCGGAACACAGGCTCGAAGTCTCCGGTCGACAACCCTTCCACATACAGCTTCCTGAACAGGTCCTGCGTCTGCCTACTCGTCCTCTCGTACCGCTTCACTATCTTCGACTCGAAGCCGTTAGCGGACACCTCCGCCGGCACGTCCGACACCCTCGGCACCTTCACCTCCACCGCTGACACTCCCACCGTCAGCTCACGACTCGGGTGGTAGCCGTTTCTGTATCCGCGAAACTCCTCGCTTCTCTCGTAGCGACCCCGTCCCAGGAATCCGTTCACTTCCTCTTCAAGTCCGGCCGCCAGCATCCGTCTCGCTCCCTCCCTGACCAGCGCATCCAGCGTGTCGCCAACTACGTTCGTATCTTCCTCATTCTGATATACTTCCTTCACGGCGTGTCCCTCCAGTCTGTCTTTCTGACTTCTTTCACTAACTGGAAGGATACGTCCTTTCCTTTACTCACGCATTTTCAATTTCCACAACGTCTAACATTAACTCTCCAGCACCTCAGAGTAGGCGATAAGACCGTAGGCGTAGTCTCTGACAGCCTGCTGCCACTTCGAGATATCGATGGCGCCACCGCTCGCGCCGCCGTTCGCGTCGTGTCCCGCTACGATCTCCGAAGTCTCCGCTTCCGATTCGGGCGAGGGATCCGTTCCAGGCGCACGTATTCATCAAGGGTATCCCACAGTCGAGAGTCAATCTTATGACAAGTCGTTTGGAGTTGAAGTCTAGGCCAAATGAGAGAGTCGTAAAGATGACGAGACGGAATTCGCAATCCAAACCTTAATTGTGAAAGCGAAACGCTTTCACCGATGATTGCATAGTCTCAATAAGGACTGGTCATGGATCTGGACGGAGATCCTAATTTTGCCCACCCCTAATCAAGGGTGACTCCATCTTCTATCCAACTAACAGATGTCGCCAACCACTCTGGAAACTCGTCGCAAACAGAAGGGCCTAGCGTTTCACCAAACTCGGTATCTTCAATGACGTAACCTGCCCTCTTGCCACTCAAGTACGCCGACATAAATCGCCGAGAGGGTAAGGTCGCCCGAGCAGCTTTGAAGTGTTCATCTTCATGAAGGGACTTGTCTCCGGGTCCGTCCAACCTCTCAAGGATCGCGTCCAGGAAGCGGTCGTCAGTGGTAACAATTAAGAGGCGTTCGGACAGAGCATAAGAATCCTCATTTCGCTCATTGGTCCACACGTCGAAATCTCCCGTGGAACTCCGGTCGAAGTCAGCCCCGGTATCTTCTTGACGGTCAAGCCAATCCAAGAACGGTTTCGATTATCAGTCCCCATATCCCGTTCTGATACATCGCTCATCCCCGTCGAGTTAGAAATTTTCCAGCCCGGCTTGGCGCTTAGTAAGATAGATTAGGGACGTTCTTTCATCGGCCAATCTCATCCGGCTATGCCCCGTCCCCTAGACGCCTGCACTAAGAAAGCGAGCTTACATAGAAGTGTGATTTGTCGCGGCAACCTATCTCGGATAACCTTGAGGCAGCCACGCAGCCTTCATGCTTGCTTTAGCTGAAACTGCGACCGCAATCGAAGCCGTTCTTGATCGGTAGTATGATGGAGTAGCTTTCTTTTCTCACGTGCGTTGGGATGAGGAAGAAATACCACCGTTCTGTCCTTTCCCGGGGTTGACACATCAAAGTGAACGCTTCTCGTTCCATCAAGATTCCAGCAGGCTGAGCAAACGCGCCTGGCGTAGCTGCCTAGGACAACTATGACCTTTGCCGCGCAGCGCTCGATTACTGGTTCCATCCACCGTTGCACACAGAGTTCCAGCGCCTCAGAGACTCCCTGTTCTTGAGTGGATTTGCAATGGACGACTTCCGTTATGGCGAAATCCTCGCCCTGGACCGCCCGCCTCCCTAGAAGTTCGCTGGCCCTCGCTCGAACTTCGCGCCAATACTGGACTGAAGAGAACTCTCTCTCATCGACCTGATATTTTCCCTTTACATGGTGGTCGAAACAGCCTCGATAGTAGGACGCGACTCGTTCTTCCGACCAGCCAGAGGGCGGGAATGTATACTCCCCTCCGATGCTGGGATTCGACGACACGAAGAGAATCGGCGCGGTTTCAATATGCCCACGCCAGGGTTCGGGAGACTGAAAGGCATCTTCCCGTTGGAGTCCTACTATTTTTGCACACGGGTGGCCGCCAGACATCCTTGCCCTCGGGATTTCTGGACAGCGAGTTATCGCCGATGCTAATTGTCGGAAGTCCATGTGTCTCCCTCCAGTCCATGTATCTCCCTCCATTGTGCAGGAGTGCCTCGCATTGTAGTGGGAGAAGAGAATGCTGTACAGATAGGGGTGGGTCACTTCCAATCTGGCGATTCTTGTTGTTGCTCACCGATTCGCCATGGCGTCTCGCCTCATCTATACCGCGTAAAATTCGATTGCCCATCGTCTTGGCACAGAAATTACAGACACATTTCTTTACGTCGAGGATATGGCAGCCTCTACGGGACATGCAAAGACTTCATCCGCATCACGTTCCAAAGCCTCACGAATCCTGTGCGCCATGTGTCACGCGGTTTTCTGCGTAACGCCTATCAGGCTACATGTGCCGAGACCAATGCGGGTAATCCAACGGGACCCCGAATCAGAACGAAGTGTCGTGGCGTTGTATATCATGGCGAGGAGATTGGTTGCTTACAGACGGCAAAGAATAGAATGGGAGAAATCTGATGAATAGAATCTCGGTAATCCTGATAGCGGTGGCGGCTGTACTCGCCACATTGGCAGCAGTGTCGCTGGACGGAACAGAGGCGGCGACATCGCCGGGCGAAGGTCTGAACGTAAAAGAACAAGGCATTTCGGCGTCCTATGGCAACGACGGAACGGGCATATGGGTATCTGGGCAGGGTGTTATCTCGGTCGCGCCGGATCTTGCAAACCTGGACCTAGGCGTGGAGACCAGGGCCGAGGACGTGTCAGAGGCTAACAGTCAGGCATCGGCAGCAATGGATGCCATCATCGAAGTTCTTAAGGGCAGGGGCGTAAAGGACGAGGATATTCAGACTAGCCGCTTCAGCGTCTATCCCCGTTACAACTACGTCGAGGAAGAGGTCGACGGAGTCCGAACCGGCAGGGAGGTCCTGACAGGGTACCGTGTCAGGAACAGCGCGACGGTTAAGCTGCGCGACCTCGATGTGGTCGGGGAGGTCATAGGCGAGGTAGTGACCGCAGGCGGAGACGACGTCCGAACAAACGGCATACACTTCACACTTGAAGACCCCAAGCCGATGATGGCGGAACTGCGTGAGATGGCGGTCGCCGACGCCAGGGCGAAGGCAGAGCATCTTGCGGAGCTGTCGGATGTTGCGGTCGGGCGCCTGCTTTACATCAGCGAAGAGCCGGTAGCGCCGCCCGGCGGAGGGTTCGCAGAGAGCAGCTTTGGCCTTGCTTACGTCGTACAAGAATCAGACATACTTGCAGCGCCGAGCGTCAGCGGAGGAGGGGTGATCCTCTCACTGAGTGTACAGGCGGGGTTCGCCATTTATTAGTCCGGGACCGATCTGGAGAATCCTGTACAGTGGCCACGTTAAGCCCCTGGTCAGAATATGCAGAGGGGCCTTTCGTTTATCGGATTCACTCCTCTACACTTCTTCGACGCAATGTTCCATCGAGGTTTCGGTCGGAGTGCCCGGCAGACCAGTGAAGTCCAGGTGCTCGGAGAAGCGATAATCCCCGAAGTAGTATTTCTTGAGAGCTGTACCACCCTTGAATACCAAGGAGTCCGATAGAGCGGGGACACGGCTTATGCCTGCGAGTATCCACGACAGCAGGTAGTCCTTCTCAACAGCCTGCATCTGCAGGCCGGTATGGCTACATGCTTCCTGAAGTCTTGTCTGAAGCGGCCTCATGTCAGGACTCCTTCAAGGGATTTTCTATGAGCATCCATCGCCTGTTGTAGCGACCCTTCTTCGGACCCGAGGAGTCCAGCTTTCTCCACCCCTTGACGGGCAACGAAGCGAGTCTGTCAACTACAGGATCATCGATTCCATGACTTTCCAA
>MPND01000021.1 GCA_002238855.1 SAR202 cluster bacterium bin90 | reverse complement strand
TCTCGCTGCGTTGTTCTTCTATTACTGGCCACTGTGGGAGCCCAGCTTCAGTGGGAAGGAGCCCAAAAACAATATTGGCGAGCCACGAGAATTCAGACCCACACCAGAAGAGAAACGCGCAGGAGCAGAGATCCTGAGAGACTCAGCAATTGTGGAGCTCTTCAATGGAGGGCAGGAGTGGGAATCGGTGCATCGTCTTTCCGGATATACCGGGCAGGTCGGCAATCGTAAACTTAGCGTAGAGGCCGTGTGGGACACACCGGTGGAACATTCGGGTCCATGGTCGTGGACGGCATGCGATGATCCCCGGAAAGTAGTTCTCAGTCAGCGTTGGAGCAACATAACCCGATTAGAAGCGCGAATTGATCTGGACGAGGAGCGTGTCCTTGCATATGACCCAAGTGTGTGGGGACCAGACGAAGAACAGCCCATCATGGGTATCTTAAATCCTGTGGGATTGGTCCGCGTCTATGATGCTCGGACCGGCAAGCACCTGATCACTGGACCCAAGTTCCTCATCCTGCCGAGACCGATTCTGTGCACGCCGGGAGGATACTACAGAGACTGACGGTCAACTTTGGCAAATTTACCAACAGTCTGTACCTGGGCTTAAATGGCTAAGACATAATCTGGACATTCAATGAACATTTATGCTGCTATAAGTGACAAGTAGATTTGGCGATTGTCTGGATAGGGTTCTGGATGGCCAAGTAGACTTCTCGGCCAACATAGTGTTTGAGGCAGCAAGCAACTTCGCCTTTGGTCATTCCTTCGCTGGTTCGACGACGCATGTATTCCTAGAGTGAGATGACTTCGGCGGTGAGGATGAATTCCAGGAATGATTACGAAACCGCGGACTGGCGCTTGCTCATTATTTCGCATCTGAGACGCGGAACTAGCAACTCTTGCAGGGCTTTCCGCAGAAGGCTAAGCCATAGCTCCTGGTCGGCGATGTAGCTACAGCAACGGAGTTTGATTCCAGGGCGCAGTGGGACAGGATGGTCAATCAGTCGTTCAACAGGATATAGACTGCGGCTGAAGGAGTCAGGTCATCGTGCGTATGGCCTTTGCCGGTGATGTCCTCCATCAGCCGAATGTCTCCGGCACGCAGCACTCGCTTCGCACCGTCGCTGGCGCCTATCTCCACCTCGCCGTACAGGTGAATGATCAGCCTGCGTTCCGGCAGTGGATGAAGGTCCATGTGGCGAGACCCGTCAAATTCCTGTACCCGCACTTCAGAGACATTCATCATCGCCGCTAGTTCCGGGTGGTCCTCCAACTTCAAATCCTCGATGTGGCTTTCGCCGTCGGCGTCCGAAAATACCCTATATATTGCCATTTCGCTCCTCTGCACACTGTTCCGTCGGATATTCCGCTAGCTGCACGCCGGTATGACCTTTTCCCCGAACAGCCGAATTGTCTCCATTATCCTCTCGTGCGGTGGGCCTCCCGAGTGGGCGTGACGCAGCCGCAGCAGGAAGTAGTCCGCGCCAACGGATTCGCTCCAGCGCTGGAAATCGGCAACGCATTCGTCCGGCGTCCCCAGAATCAAGCGGTCCGCCGAAAGGTTGTTCAGGGTGAACTCGTCCTCCGTTTCGATGGTGCGAAACTCCGACAATCCGTTGCGCCAGTAGTACTTGTATGCAGCCATCACCTCCGGGCCATACACTTCCGCTGCCTCAGCGCGCGTCTCAGCCACCCAGGCGTCCCTCATCAGGACCACCAGCGGCTCCCTGCCCGCCTTTACCGCAGCCTTTCTGTATTCCTCCACCAGTTCAACGGTGTTGGCCAGGTTGGTACTCGGCCCTGCCACAAACCCGTCAGCCATGCGCCCGGCACGGCGCGCTCCAGGTGCACTGCTTGCCCCGATCCACAGGGGAGGAGCGGGTTCTTGGAAGGGACTGGGCCAGATGTGCAGGTCTTCCAGTTGGTGGTACTTGCCGCGGAAAGAGAATGGTTCGCCACTCCAGCAGTGGCGGATGATGTCCACTCCTTCCTCGAACCTGCCAACCCGTTGGCGCACTGGCACTTCGAATGCCCGAAAGTCTGCCTCCTGGTATCCCATGCCCACACCCAGGATTACTCTTCCCTTGGACACCAGGTCCAGGGTGATCACATCTTCCGCGAGGTGTACCGGGTTGTGCAAGGGCAGGAGGATTACCGACGTGCCCACGTTCAGAGTGCTTGTGTGGGCAGCCACCGCCGTCGCGACGATCAGTGGTGAAGGCAGGAATCCGTCCTTGTCCTGGTGATGCTCGCCGAAGAAGCAGGAGTCGAACCCCACCTCCTCTGCCAGCCGCGCCTCGGCAATGACCTCGTCTATCCGTTGGTCCAGACGCTCGCCCCGGGGCGGATCGGCAATGGAGCTGTAAATGCCGAACTTCATAACTGATCTTCCTCAATCCTGTCAGGAGCTAATGCTGTTTGAGCGCGAGCGAGCCACAGATTGCTCTCTCAGCTTCGGAGCTGTGGTCTGAAACTAGGCCTTGCCCGTCTAAACCAAGGTCTGGAGACCTGTGGCGATTCCACACGAGCTTGGGAGCAATGCGATTCGGTCGACCGTCGAATCAGCCGAGAAAATGACGAAGGCGTGCAGCCTCCTCAACGAACTGGAACCTCTGCGTGGTTACTTCCTGATTGCCCACGCTTGCCCAGATCGCGCTTGTCAGTCCTTCGTGTACCCTGTCCAGATCGTCCGTGTATTGTCCGACCACATCCATATAGGTGTCGCCCAACAACTCCCGTACGTGTCGCTCATTGGTGAAACGCAGAGCCGCGCGCAAGTCCTCGTCAAGATTGGGGTAAACCTCACGGATAAACTCGATATCGCTCTCCGTCAGGCAGGCAAGACCAAGCAGTTCGGGAGGAACGCCGATAGAATACAGCGATGCTGCGAACCCGATGGCTCTGGGAAGCGTGACTCCTCCCACGCCGCCGAGGGAACGTCCGTAGCCGAATAGCCCGACGTGCATCTTGCGCTCGCGTCGCCGGGGAACATGTGCCGATACCGTCGTGATAACGCCGGTCAGTTCTTGCACCCGCGCCTGGTACTCCTCGGTGGACTTGTCGATGATTTCTTTCGCCCGGTCCTGGTCTATGCGCATAGGCTCAGTGCGCTCGTGAGCAAGAATCTTCGCGATGCCCTCTCGAACGGTGTCTCTGTCGTAGTCGTACTTGAATGCGGACTGGACGGTAAACGTCTGCGCGCTCGGATACTCCGTAAGCGACCGCTCGACGTTGGTGGGTCCCAGGTGCCCTCGGAACGGCGCCGAGCCTGCCCCGATGATGGGATACAGAGGCAATCCCAGCTTCACTTCCAGGTTGTGGAGGCGTTGTAGCCCCACCTTCAGGATCAGCTCGGCGGCGACCATCCCGTAGTTCAAGGCGGGGTCGCTCCTCGCCAGAAACACCCGCTGGTATGGTAGATCCCTGTCTTGCAGGTACTTCTCGACTATGAGGTCACAATAGAACAGGTTCTCCATGTCTTCTATGAGAGGGATCACCCTGATGCTCTTTGGGTAGAACTCTCCCACCCAGTCTTTGACCGCCTGTCCGTCGAACACTGTCTGGTCTTCCTGCCCTACGATCACCTTTCGGTAGTAGGCTTCTACCATCGAGAGTTCCTCAGCGGACGTCGTGAGAGGAAGTATGACCTCCTGAATTGGCGCTTCGTGTCCGTCGCCATAGAAGCCCTGCGCCATATCCCAGGATGAAGGAATGCTCTGGAGTGCCTCGACCATCGACTTCCGCATGTCTCTTTCCACACGGGGATTGGGGACACGGAGAGTTAGCGCCACGTTGATGCCAAGTCTGATGTCCTCATTGAAGAAGTCAGGGTGGCCTGTCAGCAGCTTGCGCACCACCTGATTGTCGGCTTCTTTACCTTCTGAATCCCACATCTGTTCATCGCATCCAAGCGCGAACACGTCCACCGCTTCCTCAATCTCGCCGTCTCCGCGAAGCACACCGGACTCGTCTGCAAAAGGCGCAGGCGAAGCGTTGTCCGGGTGCTGGGTACTCATTACCTTCGGTATTATTGGCATCACACACCTCCCACTATAATTTCGGGCGTTACGTATTTTTCTTATTAGAATAAATTGGCATAAATCCGATATGGACTTACCCCCTACTGTCCCCAGGCTCAACAGACATCGTTCCTTTGGAGATCTGAGGAAATGAATGCCTTACGCTGTTGACTCGCATAGGTTCAGAAAATAGAAATACCGATGCATTCCAGGCGTTGTAAGCCCTCGTCCCTATTATAAGTCCTAGACGGTTCACAGTATATTCTAGATAGATTCTCCACAGGGGCGGACGAATCCGCAGAGAATATGTTCCTTGCCGCAACTGAGCCGGCGTTGCTGCATGCGGTCAGATGAAAAGCTTGCTGTAGGAGAAGTGCAGAAATCGGTCCACCTCCGGGGCAGACTTGGAATTGGGCATCGACAAAGAGACGGTTAGCAATTACCTGTTTGCAGATCTTCCATCCGATGCGCAGTATCGTGCGGAGTCAAAAGTACCGCAGTCTGGTAGAATAGCAAATCATGAGGTGACATCTGTCCTGAACGCCGACGCTGTGTTGATACATTACGGTGGCGCCCTGGGGTCAGCTTTAATTTCATTGAAATGCTTAGGTTGCCCGAGCCAAATGCAGCCTTGCTTAGCGACCTGCAGGAATGGAACTGAGCATCTGAGTGTCCCTGATGCTTGATTTGACGTTCCTCGCAGGCTGGCAGGGGCTCGAACTAGCATCGAGCTTATTTCTGTTCCTTACAAGCATCATACTTCCAACATACCCCTTAGCGTTAACACGCACTGCCATAGCCGTAGGAACCTATATCCATCGGAGCAGATCAGTGGAACACAACCCCGAGTGTCATATCAGCCCAGCCGGTTCATCTGCCATAGACGACGGCTCAAGGCTTGTGTGCCAAAATCTGTGGAAGGTGTTTGGCGATGAAGGTCTGGATGTGGCGGATTCCGTTGATCCTTCACTATCCAGGGAGGAAGTTCTTGCCCAGACCGGCTGCGTGCTCGCCGTAAGGAATGTCTCATTCAATGTGCGAGACGGAGAGACCTTCGTCATAATGGGTCTTTCCGGCAGCGGGAAGTCAACGCTCGTCCGTTGCCTCGGACGTCTCATCGAACCAACGCGCGGACAGATTCACATTGATGGTGAGGACCTGCTCGCGATGAACAAGCAGCAGTTGCGCGACATTCGCCGTCACAAGATGGGTATGGTCTTTCAGCACTTTGGAAACTTTCCGCACAAACGTGTCCTGGAAAACGTGGTGTACGGGCTGCAGGTCCAGGGTATCGACAAGATCGTCCAACTCACACGCGCGGCTGAAGTCATTGACTTGGTGGGGTTGTCGGGTTGGGAAGATCGGTATCCGCATGAGTTGAGCGGTGGAATGCAGCAACGAGTGGGGCTGGCTCGCGCGCTCGCCGTGGACCCGCAGATCCTCCTTTTCGATGAGCCGTTCAGCGCTCTCGATCCGCTCATCCGAAGAGAGATGCAAGACCAACTGATTGGACTTCAGCAGATGGTCCAGAAGACGATGGTCTTCATAACCCACGACTTCCTTGAGGCGCTCAAAGTCGGGGACAGGGTTGCCATTATGAAAGATGGCGAGTTCGTTCAGATAGGCACGCCAGAGGAACTGGTCTCTAATCCTATCGACGACTATGTGAGGGACTTCACGCGAGATGTGCCCCGGTCTAAGGTTCTTACCGCACGTTCTGTTATGACTCCACCCCGGGTCTATGTCGCGGCAGATGAGGGGCTAGCTGATCTGAAGGACAAGTTGGCCGCTAAGAAAAGTGAATGCGCGGTGGTGATCGACGAGGAAGACTGCTTCCTAGGCACAGTGGACTTGGAAGACGTACATAGCGCTGGCAATGAACACTCCGGTATCGCTTCTGTCATGCGGCGATCCTGCCCGATTGTGGCGCCTGATACTCGTCTTGAACAGGTCATTCCGCTCGCCATCGCCGGCGACGGCCCCATTGTCGTCATGGACGGCAGACGATGCATCGGCACAATCAGCCGGGAGACGGCGATAGCCGCCCTCGTAAGCGACGGGGGTGCAGCGATGTGACCTACGCTGAAACTCTCCAGACTCGCTTTATCCGTGAACGCCGGTACCAGGGCATTCTGTGGGCGGTCATCGCAGTCGCCGCGTACATCCTCGCCTTTTCGCTGGCGACTACAAATGCACCCACCGAATTCGGAGACTGGCCTCGGAACTGGGAACTTCCCATACAGGAGCCTATCGACGTCCTCTTTGAATGGATCGGCGACGCATTCGCCTGGTTCTTCAATCCCATCTCTGAAGTCATAGACACGGGGCTTGCCGGCATAGACACGTTCCTGCTCTGGCTCCCCTGGCCCTTTGTCGTGGCTTCGGTGTCGATGTTGGGGTTCAAGCTTGGCGGTCGATGGCTGGGGCTGTTCAGCGGTGTGGCTGTCTTGTTCATCGGCATGAACGGGTTCTGGGACTCCGCGATGGTCACATTCAGCGTAGTGGGAGTTTCAGTAGTCGTCGCTGTGGGCCTGGGCGTACCAATCGGCATACTCGCGGCATTCAATAACCGATTCGAAGCGATTGTTCGTCCGGTTCTCGACACCATGCAGGTACTACCTGCCTTCGTATACCTAATACCGGCCTTGGTGTTATTTGGGGTGAGTGGCACACAGGGCGTATTCCTTACTGTTGTCTATTCCATCCCTCCTGTCATCAGGCTCACCAACCTGGGAATCCGGCAAGTCCCCCTGGCCGCAATAGAGACGGCCCACTCGCACGGATCATCAACCTTCCAGACGCTGTTTCAGGTGCAGTTGCCACTGGCGAAGCCTACCATCATGATTGGCATTAACCAGACCATAATGATGGCGGTTTCCATGATTATCATCACCGCTCTCGTGGGGGTGGAGGGACTAGGGAGGGATGTATGGCTCTCTCTGAGAGAGGTGGATGCGGGAGAAGGTCTGGAGAGCGGCATCGCCATCGTGCTTCTTGCCATCATCGTGGACAGGTTTAGCTACGCCTTTGTGAAGTCGGGCCCCAACTCCTCGGCGTCTAGTCTGGCAGCCAATCCTCAGCATGAAGGAACACCCGGCCAAAGCCTTCGGGTTATGGCTAGCAGATACTCAACTCGCCTGGCAGGGGTACTGCTCTTAGCCATCCTGCTGATCCTTGGTTCCCTGGTCGGACCCCTGAGGGACTTTCCGGACGAGTTGACCTTCTCGATTGCGGACCCCGTCAACCGCGCCTTCGATTGGATGGCCGTCAATCTCCATTTCATCACAAGTTGGGTACGGGATAGTCTTTTCCGCGGGCTTGGGTACTCACCAATTCACACTCTGCTCCTCTGGCTGCCTTGGCCTGCGATGATGGCCATCGCGGCCGGGCTGGCCTATTTCACTGCGGGATGGCGCGTCGCGCTTCTTGCGCTGGCAGGACTAGCTTTCGCGGGCATCGGCGGTGTCTGGGACGTGACCATGGACACCTTGAGTCAAGTGCTGACAGCGGGGGCGTTCACGGTGGTGGTCGGTATTGCTCTGGGTGTCTGCGCCTCGCAGAGCAGGGTATTCGAGATGGTTTTACGGCCCATTCTGGACACCATGCAAACTATGCCGATCTTCGTTTACCTGATCCCGGTCATAATGCTCTGGGGTATCGGGCCCCTGGTCGGCATCATTGCAACATCAGTGTACGCGCTGCCGCCGGTGATCCGTATGACCAGCCTCGGAATCAAGGAAGTACCCACACCGATGATCGAGACGGCGCAGTCCCACGGCTCGACCGGCCTTCAGACAATGCTCCAAGTCAAGATTCCTCTAGCCTTGCCAACGATTGTAATGGGCGTCAACCAGACCATCATCATGGTGTTGGCCATGGTGATAATCGCCGGGCTTGTGGGCGGAGGCGGACTTGGGCAGGAAGTCTTTATAAACTCCATCTGGCTCAGGATGGGCCACGGCCTGGTTTCGGGGATGACAATCGTGCTTATGGCGATGGTGCTCGACCGGATGACCCGGGGCAAACAGGTCGATTCAATCAACTTCGTGACAGTGAGATAGCAATAATCGGAGACGGATCCTTGGGGTCCGAAAAGGGAGGGATGCCAATGGGACGTTAAAGCAAGAGGTAATTAGTCAGATGTGACTTATACATTTGCAACCCAGAAAGGAAAGAGAGAGTGAAGACAGTGAAAAACAGATACATTGGTCTCTCAATGATCGTGGTGCTGGCCCTGGTTCTTGCCGTGGGACTAGCCTGTAACCAAGTCACTGAAGAGTCAGAGGCCAGAGGCACGCTGTACCTAGTCGATCAAGACTGGAACGGTCAGCTAGTTACCACAGCTGTGGCGCAGATCCTGTTGGAGCAGCAGATGGATCACACTGTCGCGACCAAGTTCGCGCCTGCCGACTCGGCTCCCCTATTCATTGGTCTCGAAAGAGGCGACTTCCACTTCGCATGCTGCAACTGGCCCTCGTATAGCGCAGCGCTCCTGGAGGAATATGTGGATGCCGAAGACGGCGCGAAGGTGGAGCGGATGGGGACGGTTGGCATAAGCGGCGAAACGGGCTGGTACGTGCCCTCTTATGTCATCAATGGCGACGCCGAGCGCGGCATCGACGCAGTTGCGCCCGACCTGCGCACCGTGAGCGACCTCAATCAGTACAAGTCCGTCTTCGCCACGAGCGACACCGGCGACAAGGGCAGACTCCTGGAGTTTACCGCGGCATGGGACACCAAGCCTGAAGAACGGCTTGAAGCCTTCGGAGCTGACTTCCAGGTGGTGTTCGCCGGATCCGAGGGCGCAGCCCTGGCTGAAGTGGACGCTGCCTTCCAAAGGGGAGACCCCTTCCTAACATACCTGTGGGAACCCCACTGGGCCCACGCCAAGTACAACCTCGTGCAGGTCGAGATGCCCGAATGGTCTTCGAACTGCTATCCGGACGGCAGCGATTTCAATTGCGGTTTCCCGACCGACCCTGTTGCCAAGTTGGCCTGGCCTGGACTCAAGGACGAGTTCCCTGAGGCGTACGAGTTCCTATCCAGATTCCAGATGACCAACGACCAACAGAACGAGATTGTCCTCAATCTCACGGAGAACGACCTAACAGTGCGCCAGGCCGCGCAAGAGTGGGTTGACGCCAACGAGTCAGTCTGGAGACCTTGGATCCCGTAGAGAGAGGTACTGCCTGCGATAGGTCTTTGAAACAATAACCTCAGAGATTGAGGATCGACCTGTCGACGTCTAAGGGGGAGGCTGTCTCATGTTGACAGTTTGCGCCTGTCAGACTTTGTCCCTGCTAACAATCTCTATAAACAAGCTGCAACTAAACTGGCGCCTCACGATTAATGTGAGGCGCCAGTCCGATAAGTGTGAACAGATTCGCAGATGACTTTCTTGGATCCACCATCGGCACTCTATTGGGGAAACTGACCGTTTGTGCCGGGGGTACTTCCACCAATGCGGAGGTTAAGCGGCGTTGGCGTCCAGGTACTCGATCAGCTGACCAATGCTCTGGAGCTCCGTGCATTGATCGGGCGTGAACCTGATGCCGAACGCATCTTGGATCACCCGCGCGAAAGAAACGATGTCCATTGAGGACACGCCAGCGTCAGTCAGGTTGGAACTCAAGTCCATTGACGCATCTACCGGCTTTCCGTCCACTTCTAAGTTGTCGGCGATTAGCTTTCTGACTCGATCTTCAGTTGATGCCATTTGATCAATCCTCCTCTAATTCTAATATTTCCTTTTCAAAGATAAAAGTTACCAGAGTGTGTTTTCCTCAGTCAACGTTCCCAAATATCAATATTTTCGCATTAAACCCAGTGTCGTCTGCGCTGGAACGGGTAGGTATGTAGTGATATGCGGCGACGTGATTCACCCACGAACATTCCCTCGAATGAAATCGACATGCCTGCTTCGTATGCTCGCGCGACAGCGTCGATGAAGCCTTCAGATTGCACCGGTGCCTCGACTGCGTACTGCTCGCTCATGCTTGCAATCACGAGTGGCGTCCGTGCAGATTCCCCACTGTTGGATGGCACGGGCCACGCTTCCCTCATTTGAGGTCCCATAACTGCCTTGGAACCTAACTCGATCACTGTATCAACACCCAGTTCGGCAAGTGTCACGGCACAGATGCCTAGTTCCGCCGACGCGCGCGCCTGCCTGCTCCAATAGGCACCGTCAAGTGAGTTGCCCGAGTCGATAACGCGCCCCGTAACGCCGCTAATCATTGGCAGCGATGGTGGCGAGACCTCGACGTCCTCGAATGCTACTTCCAGCCCCTTCAGAGACTGGTTGGGGTCAACTCCGGGCAGCACAGCCATCAGAGTGCTGCGAGCGAGAACGAAGCGCAGTCCATCTTCCAGGCTGAATACACCTGCAGCTTGAGCCGCGGCGATTTCGCCTGTGCCTTGCCCAAATACCGTGTTCGGGCGAATTCCTATGCTTGCCCATAGCACTGTGAGTGCGCACTCCAGCGCATATAGCGCGGGCTGCGCCCACGCAGCATCTCCCAAGTCCCCTGAGGCTTCAGGACGGCCGAAGATCGCATCGAGCAGCGAACTGCCTCTCTCCGCTCTGACAATGGCATCGCACCTGTCCAGTACGGCGCGTGCCACCGGTTCACTGTCGTACAGCGATTTACCCATGCCTCTCCACTGGCTGCCGTCGCCTGTGTACAGGAAGGCAACTCTTGTTGCTGCCATTTGCTCGGCGCAATCGGACTCGCCGTTGGCACTCCTGACTTTCGCCAGCCCATCGCTCATTGACGCGGCATCAGTGAATACCACACCGGTACGATAATCGAAGTGACTGCGTCCGACGCTTGCCATCCAGGCGGCGTCGGCAAGGGATTGCGGTGTCAACGCCCCGGGTGATGAACCGTTGTCGTGTTCGTCAAGCCACGACAGGTACTGCGCTGCCAAGTCCCTAAGTGCGCCGTCAGACTTGCCGGACAGTGGCAAGAAGCGTGTACTCCGCTCTTCAAGCCCATTGCCGGTGACGGGAAGGTCCGATAGTCTTTCAGGCATCGAGATCGGCACCTGCTTGCCTGTGCTTTCAAACGACAGCATTTCAGAATCTGAGGCGCCGTTTGCATTAGCGCTCCCATAGCCCTCCAGCACCACATGTGCGTTTGTCCCCGAAATGCCGAACGCGCTTACCCCAGCGCGAGGCGGTCTATCGGCGCACTCAGGCCAGTCGGTCTTTTCGGAAGTTATCCGCACGGGCATCGAGCCCCATTCAATCTGCGGATTCGGGCTTTCAAAGTGCAGATGCTTGGGGATGACACCTTGCTTCATAGCGAGCACGGTCTTTATGATGCCTGCGACTCCCGCCGCAGCCTCAAGGTGTCCGATGTTGGACTTTACCGTACCCATCAGCAGCGGGCGGGCGGCCTCCCGACCTTTGCCATACACTGATCCAACTGCGTGCGCCTCAATCGCATCGCCAAGCTGTGAACCGGTAGCGTGCGCTTCGAGGTAATCAACATCAGTTCCTGAGAAGCCCGCCTGTTTGAGCGCGGCTTCCATGACGCGCTCCTGCGCCGAGCCGTTGGGGACGGTCAGCCCCGCGCTCGCCCCGTTCTGGTTAACTGCGGAACCCCTGATGACGCCCCATATCCGGTCTCCGTCCGCTTCGGCGTCGCTCAGACGTTTCAGGACCAACACTCCGCACCCTTCGCCGCGCACATAGCCGTCCGCTGACGCGTCGAATGGGCTGGACTTTCCGCTCTTGGAAAGCATGCCTAGTTCCGTCATGAAGTCGGAGACGGACGGCGAAAGCACGACATGCACGCCTCCTGCAAGGGCAAGGTCCACCTCTTCGCGCTGCAAGCCCGATACCGCCTGATGCACTGCCGCAAGCGCAGAAGCGCACGCCATATCGATCGCCATAGCGGGGCCTTCCAGCCCAAGCGCGAATGCAATCCTTCCGGCAGCTACACTCGCATTCGTCCCAAGATAATTGCCTAGCTTGCCGCTGCTTTCGATTACCTCTCTGTATTCGCTGCCACCGATTCCGGCGTAAACCCCCGTCTGGCTGCCGCGCAGTCCGTCGGGGTCGATGCCCGCGTCTTCAAGAGCCTCCCAGCTCGTTTCGAGCATCATGCGCTGCTGCGGGTCCATCAAGCGCGCCTCCACAGGAGAAATGCGGAAGAAGCGCGAATCGAACCATTCGATACCCTCGATGAACGCGCCGCGCATATCGGGGGCAATCCCGTTGCCGGGGCGTCCGTCGGTAACCGCGTCAGTGCCGGACTCCAATAGTTGTCAGTACTCTGACAGGTTCTTCGACTGCGGGAAGCGGCATGCCATGCCGACGATTGCGATTCCGTCTGTGTCGCTGCTGACAGGCTGGGACGACACCGGAGCTGCCTGCTCTGGCGCTGGTGAAGCATCGCCAAGCTGACCAAGTTCCTCGGCCAGATGGCCGGCGAGGCTCGCGATGTTAGGGTAATCAAAGACGACAGTGTTGGATGCCGTGTACTCGCCGGCAAATGCGCGGTTCAGGCGATTCCGAAACTCCACTGCCATCAGAGAGTCCATTCCGAGGTCGAAGAAGCCGACTGTAGGGGAGGGCGCCGACGACAATCTCAGCACAGCTTGCAACTCCTGTTGCAAGAATGACACCAGAAGTTCTTGCTGCTCGTCAGCGGGTGTGACCGTGTTCCGCAGCCTAGTCAGCACGTCTTCAGTCGATGCGGCGTCTTCGGCTGCAGCTTCGTCCAGCGAGGACAGCATGTCCTCAAGTAATGCGGGACGGTCTTCTACCGCCTCCTCGAACACCGACCAGTCCATCGACATCACTACGGACGCCGTCGTGTCTTCGCGTACCAGCTTTTCCAGCGCCCTTATACCCTGTTGTGGCGTGAACCAGCGGCCTCCAAGCGCAGCGCGGCGCTGCTCGATACGGTCTCGCTGCTCTGCCGCTTCGCCGATCTCTGACCATGCGCCCCAGGCGATAGCCTGCCCGGGAAGACCAAGCGCCCGCCTGTGCCCTGCGAGCTGGTCCAGGAAGGCATTGGCCGCTGCGTGGTTCGCCTGCCCTGGGTTGCCCATAACTCCGACTCTGCTTGAGAACAGGATGAACATGTCCAGGTCGCGGTCCATAGTCGCCCGGTGCAGGTGCCAGGCTCCCACAATCTTCGGAGACAGCACATGCTCAAAGCTCTCCCAGCTCTGGTTGGTAAGCGCGGCATCAGAAAGCACACCGACGCTGTGTATCACACCGCCAAGTGGCGCGTAGTTGGCGTCCATTCGCTCCAGCATCGCATCGATTGCCGTCGTGTTGGTCATATCCGCCAACTCAACCTCAACCTCGATGCCACGTCCGCGCAGTGCTTCGATTGCGACCTGCGCCTCCGGATCGGGGTCGCGCCGTCCGTTGAGGACGATCGTACCGGCACCGTGGTCTGCCAGCCATTCGGCGACCGCGATTCCGATACCGCCCAGTCCGCCTGTCACCAAGTACGAGCGGTCTCGTCGCAGCTGACCATTTGACAGCGGCGGAGGCGTCAGCACAATCTTGCCGATGTGCCGTGCAGAGCGCATGAGTGACAGCGCGGTACCCGCCTCAGCAAGCGGCCATCTGCTATGAATGATCGGTTTCAGTTCGCCCGTCGAAATGCGCGCCATTACATCGCGCAGCACTTCTCCGACCCACTCCGGATCGGTTTTCTTTAGGACATCGAGCTCCAGAATGTCGTACTTCACATCGGGGCGAAGCTCTGCCATCTCTTCATGGCTGAGAATGTCTCTTCTCGCCAGTTCGACGAATCGTCCGCCCTGCGCGAGGCAGGACAGGCTGGCGTCGATAAACCCTTCGCTGGTCAGGCTGTTGAGCACCACGTGGATGCCCTCACCTTCTGTATCGGCAAGTATTTCCTCACCGAACTTGGTCTGCCTGCTGTCGTATATGTGCTTGACGCCGACAGATGTGAGATATGCCTGCTTTGGGGCGCTTGCGGTAGCGAATACCTCCGCGCCTGCCGCCTGTGCGAGTTGGACTGCCGCAAGCCCGACACCGCCTGATCCGGCGTGAATGAGCACGCGGTCTCCGGGTTCAAGACCGGAGAGCCGGTATGATAGCTCGGCAGAAACGAACGCGCTCGGAATGGTGGCGAGCCCCGACACTGAAATGCCATCCGGCGCGGGTGCGACCAGTTCTTCGTGCGTGACCATCTCCGGCCCGAATGCGCCGAATCCAAGACCGACTACTCGGTCGCCTACTGAAGTGTTCGTTACTTTTGAGCCGATGTCGAGAACATGGCCGCATAACTCTCGTCCCAGGTCTCCCTCTTCGATGAATCCAAGTGAGCGGAATACGTCCCAGAAGTTCAGCCCTGTGGCTTCTACCGACACCAAAACTTCTCTCGGCTCCAGTGTACGAGATGGAAGACGCTTGATTTCAGGCTTGTCAAATACGCCGTCCCTGTGCGGCGCAAGCACCCAGTCCGAGTCGTCCGGCAGTGTCAACCGCTCGGTTGCAGTGCCCGGCCGGACGAGCCGCGCGGCAAGGCGGCGACCAAGTCTGTACGCGATGTGATTTTCATCGTCCGGGTACATAAGGTCGTTTACCAGCTCAGATGGTGCCCCGTATGTGGCAGGATCAAGGTCTATCATTCGGGGCTGCAAGTGGGAGGCTTCGAGAGTAACCACCTTGCCGAGACCCCAGAGCGTCGCACCCGCAAGTTCTCCGCCAAGCTCGCGCTCCAGCACCTGTGCCCCGCGCGTAATGAACCAGACGCCGTTTTCGGGGATCACATCAGAGTCGGACAAGCCCTGCACCATTGCAAGAGCACTCGCGCCAACTCTCTTCACATCCTCAGCAATCTCCTCCGTGGTTGCCTGTGGACCGTGGCCGTGCAGGGCTTCCAGATGTATCACGCCCTTGAACGGCACCTCATCCGGCAGCCCTTTGATTAGCGACCGCCAGGACTCGCGGGACTGAACATCTACCGCGGTTTTGATCACACCTGAGGTTGTTGCATCCGATACACTATCCTGCGACTCGCCGCCACCGGCGAGCACGACGGTCTGGTTTCTCTCGGCCATCTCCGCTGCGAATTCCTCAGCAAAGCCGCCTTGATTGGATGCTGCAAGAACCCACAGGCCCGGCTGCTCAGTAACTTGCGCAGGTCCCTGCGCGACAATCACGCCCTTGTCCAGCATTTCGTGCGTGAACGTGTTGTCAACGCCCAGAACCTCGACTTCCTCAAAGCCGACATCCCCAAGTGCCTGACGCCAGATTGCAGGAGTGGCGAGGGCGTGATGCGGGCGGTAGTCATCTGCGAACCGCCACCAGCCGTCCAACTGGCCGAATGTAAGGTCCATCCAGCCCAGTCCGCGCAAGTTCTCGAGCGCGACCAGCTGACCGGATGGCGACAGCAGGTCGCGGCAGTGTCCCAGTGTTTCCTGCAGATAGCGCGTCGCATGCAGTACGTTCGATGCGAGCACTATGTCATAGCTATGGGCGTCAAAGCCCTGTGCGATGGGGCCTTTCTCTATGTCCAGCACGCGATACTCGATGCACCCGTCGCCATCGCCGAATCTAGCCTCCGCTTCCGCAAAGAACCCTGCCGAGATGTCCGTGTACACGTAGTCGAAGCGGCCTTCAGGCAGCTCAGGCAGCACGGAAGCGGTTGCCGAACCAGTGCCTGCGCCGATCTCGACAATTCGCAGCCTGCGATCTTCCGGTAGGCGGGCTATTAGTTCTCGCATAGCATCCGCAAGCATCCCGTTGGCGGCGCGAGCGACCGGGGCTTTCAAGTACAGGTCCGCCGCCGTTGGCTCACCACTGCTGAACAGCAGAGTAAGTGGGTCCTCTTGTCCGCGAAGCACGTCCGCCAGTGCCGCCCCTGACCGTTTGAACAATCCGGTCTCGGTCAGGCCGTGCGGGTACTTCTCGATCATCCGCTTGTCGAACTCCTCAGGATTCTTAGGGAGTTCGGACGGCAGCGGATCGTCCTCGCCGACCAATACTTCAAAGCCGTCGTCCTTCTGCTCGAGTACCCCTGATTGGGCAAGCATTTCCAGCATTCTGAGGAAGAGGCGGCTGTGCTCGGTGTTGACATTCAACCGTTCGCGCAACTCATCTGCATCCACTACCTCGCCTGATCTGCGCTCCCAGCCCAACTTCTCCAGCGTACGGAGCGCATAGGCACGCGACCACTGCTCCAAGTCGGCGAGCAGCTCATTCCTGCCCTGTGGATCGACTCCCGCGCCAGTGAGATACTCGGGGAATAGTTCCGAAGCCTCTGCGACAGTGGTAGGCGTGGGGAAGAAGTCGGCTGACATCAACCCCGATTCGAGGGGGTGGTCGCGCCAGTCAATCTCGTACAGCAGGTCGTCCACGCCCTCGAATGCAGAGAGGAGAGCGGCTCGCGTGGCACGCTTCACCGCGTAGCCACTGAAGCCACCGATGAGAATCCCGTTCAGGTCGTAGATTCTCATCTCGCCGCTCATAACTTCAGGCTGTTGCTCCGATTCGGACTCAGCCGCCGCTGATCCCTCGCTCATGATTACGTGGCAGACTAACCGGTCCGGCAGTTGCCTTGTCAGCCAGAACCGTTCCCAGCCGAACGGTAGGTAGGTAGCTTCTCCCGGCTCACCTGTCATATTTCGAGCTACGCCGATGACCTGGAAACAGCCGTCCATCAACAGGGGATGTACATCTAGGTCGTTGCGGCCCACTGCTTCAGGCAGATTCACCTCGCCCAGCGCCTCTCCCCGCGCGGACCAGACATTCCCCAGCGTGCGGAAAAACGGGCCCAGGTTGATTCCTGTATCAGCCTTGGCACGATAGTAGTCCGGCACATCCGCGGGCGACAGGCGAGCCTTCAGCGCATCGAGGTCAACTCGACCACCTGACTCTGGCACCTGCGCACCACTTGAAACGCGGCCTTCAATGTGCAGAATCCATTCGTTCTCGATTCCCTTGCTGAATATCTGGACGTTCTTTGAACCGACCTGCTCGGAGTCGTCAAGAAAGACCTGAACCGTCCTGCCTTCTTCAGCCGACCCATCCGTTGCGTCACTTTCGGCAAAGACGAGCGGATTGTGCAGCTGAAAGTCCTCGACCACAATCGGGCTGCTTCCTTCGGCAATCGCCGCAGAAGCTGCCATAGCTCCGTACAGTGCGCCGGGGGCTACCAACCGGCCAAAGACACGGTGGTCGTTAAGCCATGCCGGGTCTGATGGGAATACTTCCGTCTCATATATAATCTCGCCGCGAGCGGACTCATGTCGTTCGCCCAGCAGTGCATGTCCTGCGCTTTGTCGGCGCTGTCTCGTCTGCTCAACCCAGAATCGTTCCCGCTGGAAGGGATAGGTTGGCAGAGAAATCCGGCGGCGCTTTTCACCTGCGTACAGCCCTTCAAAGCGTACATCCAGGCCGGCCTCGTATGCTGCGGCAACGGCGTCGATGAAGCTGCTCTCAGGTTCCGGCGACGAGCCGTCGCGCGGAGGTCGTCGCAGGCTGGCCAATGCTGGGGGAGCGGAGTCGGGCCATGCTAGGGTTGCCATCGTTCCAAGAATGTCGTGCGGTCCTATTTCCACGACCATGTCAACATCCTGTTCCGCCATCGCCCTGACGCCGCTTGCGAATGCGACCGCCTCTCTTGCGTGTCGCTTCCAGTAATCTACGTCCAGCGACATGCCCGGCTCCACTGCTTGTCCGGTCAGGTTGCTGACAACTGTCAGCGTGGGTGACTTTATTTCCAAACCTTCAAGCGCGTCCTCCAGACCACCAAGGATCGGATCGACCAGCGCGCTGTGGAACGCCTTGGTCGTGTTCAGGCGTCTTGCGCGTACCTCAAGCGAATCAAAGCGCTCCACGATAGCTTCGATGTCCTCGACTGGGCCGCTGACAGCCTGGTGCGCTCCGTTGTCCGCCGCTATGCTTAGGCCAATGCTGTCGGAGCTTGCGTTGTGCGCCTCGACTTCGGCTGCGACCTGCTCCGGCGGCGCGAATATTGCGGCCATCGTGCCAGATTCCATCTGGGACATCAGGGTGCCCCTAGCTGCGGCGAATCTCATTCCGTCTTCGGGACTAAACACGCCGGCAGCCTGCGCTGCTGCAATCTCCCCAACGCTGTGCCCCAATACTACGTTGGGGTGGATGCCAACGCTTGACCAGAGTGCGGTCAGCGCGCATTCTAGAGTGTATAGCGCGGGCTGCTCCCACGCAGTGTCGCCAAGGTTTGCATCCGCGCCATTTCGGCCGAACATCACATCCAGAAGCGAAACGCCCCTGACTTCCCGGAACACTTCCTCGCAGCGGTCCATCACCGCCCTTGCGACCGGCTCGCTCTCGTAGAGCGCCTGTCCCATTCCGACCCACTGGCTTCCCTGCCCTGTATAGATGAATGCCACCTTGCTCGCGGTTCGCGGCTCAATGCTCGCGGCCGACTCAGAAAGCTCGCCGAGCTGCGCCCGCAGCGTCGCAATGTCGCGAAACACCACGCTCGTGCGGCGCTCGAACTGGCCGCGACCTATACCTGCCGTCCAAGACATGTCCGAAAGCAACCGTCCTGATGCGATGCCATCGGAAGAAAGCTCGTCTGCCCGCTCATCGAGCCAGGACAGATACCGACCCGCAAGGTCCCTGAGTGCGCCATCGGACTTGGCCGACAGCGGCAGGAAACGGGTTTCGCGCGGTGCCAGGTCATCCTGCGAAGTCGCCAGATCGGTTCCCGAGGCCGGCATTGTGACAGGTATTTCCTGTACAGAGCCTGCCATTGGATTTTCCTGTTCGGCGTCGGTTTCAGCTCCAGAATATTCTTCGACCACAATATGGGAGTTCGTCCCGGATATCCCGAAGCAGTTCACCCCCGCCACGCGGGGATGTTCGCCACGGCGCTTCCAATCGACGTGCTCCGTAGTAACTCTAATCGGCAGTTTGTCCCAATCCACGCACGGGTTGGGGTCGTTGAAATGCAACTGCTTCGGAATTACGCGATGCTTCAACGCAAGTGCTGCCTTAATCAGCCCCGCGATTCCAGCGGCAGATTCCAGATGTCCGATATTCGTCTTCACCGAACCGATCAGAATCGGGTTGTCTGCATCGCGTCCCTTGCAATAGACTTCGGAAACGGCCTCAAGCTCTATGGGATCGCCTACGGCAGTCCCGTACCGTGCGCCTCGAGGAAATCGACGTCCTGTGGCAGGACGCCCGCGTCAGAGAGGGCCGTCTCCATCACCTGCTTCAGTGCGGGAGGATTGGGGACGGTCAGACCGACGCTATCGCCGCCATGGTTGACGGCGGCACCCTTGATTACCGCCCATATCCTGTCGCCGTCGCGCTCTGCGTCAGACAGACGCTTCAGCACGACCACCCCGCAGCCTTCACCACGCACATAGCCGTCGGCAGAGGCATCGAATGTCTTGCATTGTCCCTCCGGAGACAGCATCATTGCCTCCGCGCGAAGCTCGTATATGCGACCGTTGATTATTGCCTGAACTCCGGCGGCGATTGCCAGGTCTGCCTTTCCCTGCTGAAGGTCATTAACCGCATCTGTCACTGCCACCAGCGCGGAGGCGCACGCGGCGTCCACAGCCTTCGTTGGTCCCATAAGACCCAGTACAAAGGAAACACGCCCGGCAGTGCCGTTCAGGTTCGTGCCGCTGAGCGCATACAGGCTACCTGCGGCCTCTGTGGGTCTGGTCGTGTCGAGTACCAGCATTCGGTACTCGTCGTTGCTTATGCCGGTGTACATGCCAGTGAGGCTATGCTTCAATTTCAGAGGATCGATGCCTGCATCCTCGAGCGCTTCCCAGCTTGTCTCCAGCATCATGCGCTGCTGGGGGTCAAGCAGTTCCGCCTCAACGGGCGAAATTCGGAAGAAGGCGGCATCGAACTTATCGATGTCGTCCACGAAAGCGCCGAAGCGACAGGCCTCGATCTGCACCGACGGGTCGGTAATGATTTCCGCCAGCCTTCCCTCACCAGAGCCGGGAACGCCCTCAGTAACCGAGTTCCCGCCCTCTTCCAAGAGATTCCAGAAGGCGTCAAGGTTGTTCGCTCCCGGAAAGCGACAAGCCATCCCAACAATCGCTATCGGCTCGCCTTGCTGCTTCGTTGAGCGATCAGGGATTCCGGTAATATCGGCTCTGTCGTGGATGGTCATAACACCCCTCTTTGGTGCTGGGATACTTTCGTGTGAAGTCATTTTGCTGAGCTTTCAAGTCTGAAACTGTTGCGAGTTTCCTTGCACCAGACACTTTATCATATTTGACAGTTCAATTTGGAGTGGTTTATACAAATAATTGGTACATTGGTACTCAGTATCACCGGTAGCGTATTGAGACCGCAGCATATCGGCTCGAACAGCCCTAATCCTCGAATTACAGAACGGATCGTGCACGGGACTGAGAAGTGGATTCAACAGTATGTACAGGAGTGATGGCCCAACAACGGTTAATTGAATTACATGAGGCAAATTAGGATGAATTGGCAAGAATCCCTGATGCGATTATCTGAGGCACTTCTGCAGGGTCTTCAATTCCAATATGAGGTGTCATCCCAGAAGATCATGATCTTGAAGAAGACGATCAGAATTGAGAGTCCAGCACAGCCCGAAGGGGACTGCAGGGTACTTGTTAAGTCGTTACACCCAATTCCATTTTCATTCCAGAATGTGATGTGTGAAATCGTCTATAATGCGTTTAATGAGATCGTTGGGCAGTAGCGTGGCGATTCTCAATAGCGTACGCACGCTCCGGAGCCACAGGTGTTCCGATGCCGCGTGGGTGCGGAGTGTCAACCCTCAGAATAGACGACTGGACTACGGACCGATGCAGACCAGAAGACACCCGACGCTTCTCATGGGGGAGCAGCAGCCAACTATGAGAGTTGTCGAACGACAAGTTGAACTGCTGGCTGATTGCTCCAGCACATATGCAGCCTGCCAGTAGTCAAAGGAGCAAGTGGTATGGGAAACAAGATCCGCCTAGGTTTTGTGGGTGCGAACGTAAATTCAACCTGGTCATCTCAATCGCACTTCCCCGCACTGCTGGCAAGTCCTGATGTCGAATTAACGGCAGTCTGCACCACACGACCGGAAAGTGCGGAAGAGGCTCGCCAAGCCTTCGGTGCGAAGCTCGCTTTCCATGATTTCCGTGAAATGGCAATATCACCGGAGATAGACGCAGTTGCCGTAGTCGTAAGGGTTCCATCGCACTATGAGCCAACCAAGGCAGCCATCGAAGCTGGGAAGCACGTATTCACCGAGTGGCCCCTAGGACAGAATACCGCCGAAGCTGAGGAACTTGCAGACCTCGCCCGGTCCAAAGGCGTGAAAACAGCCGTAGGTCTGCAGTCACGAGCAAGTCCTGCGCTGCTGTATGTCAAGGAACTGATCGAGGACGGCTACCTGGGCGAGGTGTTGTCGTGCCATGTGACTACCATGCGTGGTGGCGCGGTGGAACGCTCTTCCAGCGATACCTGGCAGCGTGACGTCAGCCAGGGGGCGAACACCCTGACCATCGCCAACGGCCATGTCATTGACGCCCTGCGCTTTGTGGCTGGAAACTTCACGCGGGTCGCGAGCATGGTCAGCACACAAGTCAAGCAATGGTACGAGACGGACACCGAGAAATTTGTGGAGGTCACGTCCCCGGACAATGTACGAGTCAGCGGACAGCTGGAGAGCGGAGCGGCAGCGTCGGTCCATGTCGGAGCCGTACCCTGGGCCGGCACCGGTTTTCGAATGGAGATCTACGGGCGAGAAGGCACGCTCATTGTCACCGGAAGTGTCTCGTCGCAGCGGGGTGAGATGCTGCGGATTCAAGGCGCGCAAAGAAGCAATGAACTGCAAGACCTGGATATACCTGAGCGCTTCGTATATGTGCCGTCAGACTTTCCCAAGGGCGATCCCTTCAACGTGGGGCAGTTGTACACCATGTTTGCAGAGTCGATCAGAACTGGGCAGAGTCTCCTGCCGACTTTCGATGTAGCCGTTGACCTGCATCGCTTCATCGATACAGTCAATCAGGCGTCGGATACGGGTCGGGAGCTGCCTGTTTCCTGAGACGACACTTTCTCAGGAAGCAGAATAATGTCGGCAATCTGGCTCCTAGTGGACAACCATCGTGGCTAACATTCTAGGTCGTGGAGATGTCCGCCCCTGACGGGACTAACGCGGCAACTGCCAATCCAATACACGGGGAACCGAGGTGAAAGCAATGAAGTTCGTAATGTACGACGACAACCGCCCGGGGATTTTGGCCGAGGCAGGCGTGGTGGATATTAGCGACCTCTGCCCCGGCGGGGGTCAGGCCGCAATGGTTCACCTGATAACCAGCTACGACGACCTGAAGGACCAACTCGATGCTCGCGCCGCCGAGGGTACGCCGGTCGCTGGCGCGCAATTGCAGGCGCCGCTGCCCAGTCCACGGAAAGTCCTCTGTATGGGAGGCAATTATCGCGAGTTCGGCACGCGGGAGCCCGCACCGATGTGGGGCTTCATGAAGCGGCTCCACAGCATTCTGGGCCCGGGCGGCACCGTGGTCCTCCCTGACATAGACGCCAACATCTTCCACCATGAGGCGGAGCTTGTACTGGTATTCGGCAAAGGCGGCAAGAACATCCCGGCGTCGGAAGCGATGGACTATGTCTTCGGCTACACGGCTGGAGTGGATGTCTCGGCGCGAATGCCGGGAGGAGGAGGCGATCGCGTCCCCAACACGCTACCCATCGCGGAGCACAAGTCCCACCCCACATTCTGTCCTCTCGGTCCCTGCATAGTGACAAAGGACGAAATTGCGGATCCGGAGAATTTGCAGGTCACGTTGAGCGTCGAGGGCGAATTGCGCGTCAACTACAACACAAACGACCTCGCCCACTCCATCGCCGAGTCGATCGAGTACATTGCGGCCATCGAGGAGATCAGTCCCGGTGACATGCTCTTCATTGGCACGAACCACCAGGGACTCGGCGCTATGCAGGACGGCGACAACATCGAGATCGGTATCGAGGGAGTTGGCGGCTTCAGCTTCTCAGTCAGTGACCCGCTGAAGCGCCGCTGGGCCAGGGGCATCGACGAGGCGACAGCCAAGGACATCAGGGAGGGCACCGGCGGTCCCGGCCGACTGGTCCGCCCCCTGCCGGCCGCTTAGAGCCAGTTCGGGGAGTGTCGAAATACCCCGGCGAGGTCTTCGCTGACCATGCTCAGCCGCATCGAGAGTCGGATTCACATTCATCCATCTCGTTAGCCTCTTATACTTAAGTCTATCGCCCGTAAAGTATGGCAGATTCAGATTTCATCAGGAGGGAAACATGAGCAACTTCGAAAAATTGCAGGACCGCCTTGCAGCGGGGGAGACTATCCTGATGGACGGGGGTATGGGATCGGAGATCGAGAGGCGAGGACTGATTAGCCCTACGACCTGGTCGGGTGGTCCGATGCTCACCCATCCGGATGCGGTGAGGGACATTCACCAAGAATATATCGAAGCGGGCGCCGAGATTATTATCACGAACACTTTTGGCACGGGTCGTGACATGCTGGAAGAAGGAGGCATCGAGGACAAGGTTACCGAGGCGAACAGACTGGGAATCGAAGCAGCTGTACAGGCAAGGAGAAACGCCGGGGCTGATGAATCAGTGGTAATTGCGGCCTCCGTGTCCACGATGCGCCCCAAGGCACACGCGGAAGTTCCGGTACCCTATGAGACAGCGCTTGCGACCTACCGGGAGCAGTTGGATGAACTGGCAAAAGGCGGGGCTGATGTTGTCGTAGGCGAGATGCTGGTCCGGATATCCGACACGCTGGCGGTGATAGATGCGGCGACAGAGTTGGGGCTTCCGGTGTGGGTCGGACTCTCCTTAGTACGGGACGGAGACGGGCTTTACCTCGGAATCCAGGACAGGCACGGCGGCGAAACCCTTCAGGATGCCCTGGACGCCATCAAGGACAAAGGCGTCGCGGCAGTGTTCGTCATGCACACACCCGTGGACGACACGGGGCCCGGGCTGGAGATAGTCAGGCAGAGCTGGCCGGGAATTTTCGGCGCCTACGCCCATTTCCCCCGCAGCGCCAGCCCACCTTCGCAGCCAAATGCCACGGACCCACAGAGTTACCTGGAATACGCCAAGGGGTGGAGCGAGCAAGGAGCACGGATAATTGGAGGGTGCTGCGGCACGAGACCCGACCACATCCAGGTGCTCAAGGAGTGGCTGTCCGGCTCCTAGTCCAGAGTAAGCCTAGCTTCTGCGTTACGACCTAGACGGCCCTCATTCTCTCCAACGGGAGCGTTCTTGCAATGGGAGGTTGAGCAGATCCGTCCAAGACGAAAATACACACACAGAACGGACTTCAGTAGATTCGCAGTCGCTGCCGTCGAACCCGGCATCGCGAACACTCCAGATACGATCAAGCAAAATCTGTGCCGTTCCGTCAGGGACAAGCTGTCCACTTACTGCTGCGAAAGGTTTGTCGTTTTCTCGCTCGTTATGCTAAGAGCTTGTCTGCCAGATCAGGGAAATCAATCGCCGTTATGTCAAATTCAGTGGATGCCGAGTCCAGGTCGGATGAACCCGGAAAGACGTCGGATTCGCCCTCTCTGTGAACATACGCCGTGTGGAGGCCCGCCGCCTTCGCCCCTTGAAGGTCTCCTTTGTGCGCGGCCACCATCATCGCCTCCGAAGGCTCAACCCGCAGTAGCTTTAGCGCCGTCAGGTACGCTTCGGGATCAGTCTTGTAGTGTCCGAGAAACTCACAGGACAGGATTGCATCCCAGTCAATGCCATTGTGCCTGGAGCAGTCCACGACTATGGAAAAACTCAGAACGGTTAGCACGACTGTCGTGTACCGGCCTCTGAGTCTCGCTATGGCGTCAGCGGCGTCGGGCCACGAGCTTAACCTGTGCCAGACCTCGTTGAGCTCGTCCCTCTCCGATGCCGACAGTTCTAAGGCAGCATGCTTCTTGAGAACGTCGTCCAGGACGCTGCGGTGAATCTGGTCGGCATTCCTCCAAGAGAGTTCGCCGGACCTGACGCGAGCGAGTTCAACGAACATCCACCTGCGCCAGTCTGAGGCGAACTGCGTCACATCGACATCTGCACCCTGTTCGGTGGCCAATCGAGTAACTTCCTTTTGTATCCCACTGCGCCAGTCGAATACCGTGCCGCCAACATCGAATGTCAAAGCCTTAATCTTTGAGAGGTCCGTCATTGTGTCTTGCGCCTTTCTGATGGTGTGATGTCTTTACGCTTGAACCGTTGTATTTCTCTGCAGTACGCGCCTGCAATTCAGCCAAGAGAATTATACTCGTACCTTAGCTTAAGGGGTAAGTTTCGTGAGCTTCACCGCTAGAGCAAGGTCATGGTCTCAGTTCCTCTCCGTTTCGAATCAATGGCATCGATGCACAAGATACTAACGCATTTTATCTCGTAGCAGATCACAGTGACATCCCGGACGTACAGGCATTGTGTCTCGCTCAATGCCGGAATCGTTCTATTATTCTTGCAGGATGTGAAGTCACCCCTTTAGCGTTCTTCGGCGAACTCGGAGGGTTCAAGCGGGGATTACGGTTTGGACAGAAACCGACGCGGCCCGTATGGCAGCCGGGAATACGAAGGCGTTCTAATCCGGTGAAACGAAGAAGTAGGTTTGACACCGGACACTGGCGATTACAGAGCACCCTGATACTCCAGTCCCAAAATTGGTATCATTTTCTGAAAACAGTCCTTAATGATACTTAGTATCTTGCCATCACGGATTAACGCATGCTAGGATTCTCTCTTGAGTAAATTCTCAAGAGCATACCAATTCCGCAATGAACTCGCCCTGGACGTATGGCATAAGGCCATACATACGCCTATTGACGGCTTCACAGTCTAAATTAACATGCGGCTGACATCTGGCCTGGAGCGCCTATTTCAGGTCATGGGTTGACCGCGAATGCCTGTATCAGAAATTGCCCTCATTACGAATCGCATACCAATAAGATACTGAGTATCATAACAGAAAGGATTGAACATATTTATCATGTATCGGAGATTAAGCAAAATCATTGTCCTGTGCCTGACGTTGAGCGCGTTATGCATAGCAGCAATTGCCTGCAGCGAGACCGAGAGTCCCGCGCCGGCTCCCGCACCTCAGCCGACATCGGCCGCGAGTCAGAGCGCGCCTGCCCCGACCCAAGCTCCGGCAGCAACAGCAGCGCCTGCAACAGTGGCTCCAGCCCCGACGGCTGCGATGCAGCCCGCGGCAAGTGAAAACGGCGTAGAGGAGATATTCATAGTTACGCCATTCGCTCCGACCTCCAACGGCGCTATCGAAACCGATGACGCCGGCATCTTGATGAGTGCGGGCGCCACCGAGACCATGCTGAAGATCGACTTCGACGGACAGGTAAAGCCGTATCTGGCACAGTCGTGGTCACTCGACGACGACAATACCTGGGAGTTCACGCTGCGCGAAGATGTGAACTTCCATGACGGCGCACACTTCGACGGACAGTCCATAGTCACGTCGGTCAATTATCTTCTCGGCGTGCCGAACCCTCCAAGAGGATTTACCGCCGACAACATAGCAAGCGTTGACGCGTCGGCAGACTACACTGTGGTCATAAGCACCGTAGAACCCGATTACCTAATGCCTTCGAGATTTGCGGCGCGCGCCACCGCACCCCTGTCACCCGTAGCGTATCAGGAACGCGGCGACGGTTTCCCTAATCCGATTGGCACAGGCACGGGCCCGTTCGTCCTTGAGGGCGATATATCAATCGAAAGGATCAGGTATGTCAGAAACGAGGACTATTGGGATGGGATCGCCAATCTGAGCGCGGGCGAAACCCTCTTCGTGCCGGACGGACTGGTTCGCGCAGCAATGCTGGAAACGGGCGAAGTGGATTTGCTGAACCATCTGGCGATTTCGCAGCTGCCGCTATTCGAGAACAATTCTGACTTCGTTATGCACCAGTCGCAGCAACCGCGCACGGTTACGCTCAATGTGAACAACAGAAACGGTCTGTTCTCCGACCTGAATGTGCGAAAGGCGGCGCAGCACGCAGTTGACAAGAACGCAATCGTAGCGTCCGTGCTGGAAGGCGTCGGTGAGCCTGCGGTCGGACCGTTCGCGCCCAGCGAGGCTTGGGTAAATCCTGACTTGGTGCCGTATGAGTACGACCCTGAACGCTCGAAGGAGCTGCTTGCGGAAGCCGGATACGCAGAGGGCGAGGCGCAAGTCGCGCTGTGGACATATCCTAGCAGGGCGGAGTTCCCCGCAATGGCGGTAGCCATGCATGAGATGCTGAACGATGGTGGATTCAGCACGGAAATCCGGCTGGCACCCTGGGGCGCGCTAGTGGACGATGTGTTCGCCGGAAACTACGATTTGTTCCTGGTGTCGAGGGGTCACCTGATAGACGCCTACGACCCGGAAGGGTATCTTGCCGCCGACTACACTTGCGACGCGATTGACATCGGCAACTATGCGAACTATTGCAATCCGAAGGTCGATGAACTGCTAGCGCGCGCCCGCACGCTTTCCGACTTGCAAGAGCGGAACGAAATCTATCGTGAAATCCAGCAGATACTGCACGATGACGCCTCAACGATATTCATTAACTACACTGAGCAGATTTTTGCGCACGGAAACCATGTGCAGAACTGGCAGCCTCACCTGCTCGAATACTACACGCTGACGACTCAATTGGATATTGCGAACTAGGGAACGCATCCTAGAGTCTCTTGCATAATCCTTTTCCTGTGGTGAAAGACTTGTATGGTAATCCTGCCCCTGTCTGAACCGTCCCTTCACCCTCCGAGGGACGGTTAAGATGGGGGCGGGACAGCGCAATCATCTGACAGCAAAGTGCGTACCGGGGAAGGAAACAAGCAGTGTATAGGATAGTCCTGCGCAGGCTGCTCATCATTCCCTTCATTGTCGCGGTCGTTTCTCTCCTCATCTCTTTGTCTCCCCTAGTCAGCGGCATCGACCCCGCTACGGCGGTCCTGCAAGCGCAGGTGCTTGACAGACAGCCAACGCCGGAGGCCGTGGAGCGCCTGAAGAGCGACCTCGGCCTCGACCGACCACTGCTGGCGCAGTACGCGGCGTGGCTGGGACGCGTCGCCCGAGGAGATATGGGCACCTCCTATATGGCGCGCGCGCCGGTGAGCGACACGGTGCTGAACGGGCTAAAGGTTTCCGCCATACTGAGCGTCGTCACGCTGGCAATCTCCCTGACAATCGCTCTGCCCGCGGGAATACTGGCGGCGATGCGCCCCGGAACGCTGCTGGACACGACTGTCGCCTTCACATCTCAGCTTGGAGTGGTTGTGCCTTCTTATGTGCTGGCGCCGGCGCTGATTCTCTTATTTGGCGTTTACCTCGGTTGGCTGCCATCTGCGGGATGGCGCGGGCCGCTGTACCTGATATTGCCGTGCCTCACACTTGCGACAGGCCCAACCGCTTTCTTCGCGCAGGTCGTCCGTGCGTCTATGCTCGAAGTTCTCTCGATGGACTACATAAGGACTGCCAGAGCAAAGGGGCTGAAGGAGACCCTGCTGGTGCGGAGGCACGCACTCAGAAACGCGCTGATTCCGGTCGTCACCCTGTCAAGCATGTGGCTGGCAGGTCTTATTGGGGGAGCGCTTATCGTGGAGGTCATCTTCTCAGTGCCGGGGATCGGAAGGGTGCTCTTCGATGCCATCAACGCGAGCGACATGCCGCTGATCCAGGGGAGTCTGATGATGATTGTGGCGATTTCCGTTCTGCTGAACACGGCGACAGATATTGCGTACGTCTTCTTGAATCCGGCAATAAGGCTGGAAGGACGGTCGACATAAGTGGCATTGATGGATCGCACTCTGGGCAAGGTGAACCTGCGCGTGACGCGGAATATTCCGTTGAACGGGCTGGCGAGACTGCCATTGTCATGGGAGGTCGCCCTCCCGCTTGCCTGCCTTGTGGTCATAGGTCTTGTGGCGCTGTTCGCGCCCATTATTTCCCCATACGACCCGAATGATCAGGAACTCACTGCGCGTCTGCAGACCCCGAGTACGGCGCACCCGTTTGGCACTGACCATGTGGGACGGGACGTATTGTCGCGTGTCGTGACTGGGAGCCGCTTTTCACTCGCGATTACCTCGGTTGCGGTGTTGATTTCTGGTGTACTCGGCACCATCATAGGCGCATTTTCGGGCAGGATTGGCGGGGTAGTAGACGAGGTTACGATGCGCGTGGTGGACGTCGTGCTCGTCTTCCCGGAGCTTGTGGTCGCCTTCGCGCTGGCGTCAATGCTCAAGCCGAGCTTTGGGACCATTGTTCTTGCCGTTACGATCTTCGCCTGGACTCCATACGCGCGCCTTGCGAGGGCGGTTACGCTGGAGGTAAACACGCGCGAATTCATGGAGGCTGCCGTGGCGCTGGGTTCGCCCCCTATGTTCGTACTTCGTAAGCATGTTCTGCCCAACATCATGGGGCCGATCCTTGCGATAGGATTCCTACGGTTCGGGCAGATGCTGATTACGATTGCTGGCCTGTCGTACCTCGGCGTGGGCGCGCAGCCTCCGACGCCGGACTGGGGCGCGATGCTCTGGGAGGCTCAGCCGTATATGCGCCGCGTGCCTTCACTGACACTGATTCCAGGCGCGGCTATTTTCATCACCGCCCTGAGCGTGACACTGTTGGGGCAGCGCCTGATATCGCACAAGACGCACTCCGGCTGAGGTACGCGCCAACCTTAGATCATCGGCGCTCCCTTCCTTCCCCTTGTTTCGGACTGCCTGATATTCACTCTCGGAAGCCGAATAACTGCTCGGCCTTCCGCCACAGTCGGAATATCAACACCTCTTCGCACTTAATACTATCTGCCAGACTCAAATATATCTGGTCGAATTACTACATCATATAGCTTGAAATATTCTGCAATCATGATACTATGCTACTCGCTCAGATCGAAATAGACCTCTTAATGGCACTTTTCGGTAAATGAGTGAAGTCTAAATCGCTTAGATATTCCGTGCTTATGAGTATTTCATTCCTTCAACCGCGCACGTATTTGCTCGCGCTGTCCGTGATTCTGACGATAGCCGCGTCTGGCCTGTTGGTCCATGGGAGCCGGTCGGTCTTGGCGCAGGGGAACGGCGCGCCGGTTGTCCAGTCGGGCACGAACAGCCCGGCGACCGGGCTGCCGGAGATCTGTTGCCATACCTTTCCTGAAATCGGCAACAGTCCTTGGGTTAACACGTCATATATTGCCGACGCCGATGGATTGAGTGGAGCGACGTTCAGCTACCAATGGATGACCGTCGACGGCGGCGTGGAAACTGACATACCAGATGCGACATTGTACTCCTACACAGTGCAGTCGGTAGACCTGGGCAAATATCTGAAGGTCAGGGTGGGATTTACCGACGATGCCGGTAATAGCGAATCTCTCACCAGCGCTGCTGTGGGACCTGTCAGGAATAAGCGGAATCCGCCCTCCAATGTGCAGATCACCCCAGGCGACGGCAATCTTGGCGTCACATGGGATGCGCCTGTCAATGTCGATGCCGTGCCGATAAGTCATTACTCGGTCTCCTGGTGGAACAACGGCGGATACAATCAGCGGACCAGTTCGGCAGAGCTGAATGATCGAATGTACACAATCTCCGGGCTGACGGGCGGAGTGGAAATCAACGTACAGGTCTGGGTCTATTACAGCGTCTCCAGCCCTGGAGTCGACGCTAGAGGTACTGATAGCGTCAAGGCCACTCCAGAAGGGAGCGGTCAGCCCGACCCGACGGCGACGCCAACGCCAACTGCCACAACTACACCGACAGCCACACCAACGCCAACGGCTACTCCGGAGGAGAATTCGGCTGCAACAGCAACTCCGACGGCCACACCCACGGCAACTTCAACTGCCACGCCGACGCCGACAGCGACGCCTGACAGGTCCTCTGTTGACAACAGCCCGGCGACGGGTGAAGTCACGATTTGCTGCGGGGTGACTGAAGTGGGAGACGGCTCCTGGCCGAACACTCGGAATATCACCGACGCCGACGGAATGACCAACGCGACCTACAGCTACCGGTGGATGCACAGCGATAACGGTATGGACACGGACATTCCGGGTGTCACGCAAGGTACGTACAGGATACCCATATCCGATGTGGGGAAGTATCTGAAGGTTCGGGTCAGCTTTACGGACGACGCGGGCAACGACGAGTCGATCACCAGCAATATCGCCGGACCCGTCAAGCACGAACGGAATGCGGCGAGAAATATGAGAGTCACAGTGGGCGATGGCAGTATCCATGTCATATGGGACCCGCCGGTCAACCACGAAGACGCGGAGGCTGTTGGGTTCTATAAGGTCACCTGGCAGGGAGACGATATACCGCACGGATCCACCTCCGGGGACATAAAGATCGGAGTAACGGGGGGGGATGGCATTATCCTTGTCATGGGGCCCCCGCCGGTCAACCACGAAGACGCGGAGGCTGTTGGGTTCTATAAGGTCACCTGGCAGGGAGACGATATACCGAACGGATCCACCTCCGGAGACATAAACACCTCGTCGTACACTATCACGGGACTGACGAACGGCGTAGAGATCTCCGTCCAGGTCTGGACGAAATACAATAGCGACGGCAAGTACTCTCAGACAAGCGGTCAGAAAGTCACTCCGAGAGCGAGCGAGTCGGCGACTGCGACACCGACACTGACGCCGACCGCTACGCACACTCCTACTCCGACGGCCACGGCAACCGCTACGCCGACGGCGACCTGGACGCCTACGATTACGCCCACGGCAACGTTGACGCCAACCATAACATCGACGCCGACAGCGACGGCAACACCGCCGCCCGGCTCCACCGCGACCCCTACCGGCACGCCGACCGCGACGGCTACCGCTACATACACGGCGACGGCAACTGCGACTATTACGCCAACCGCAACTCAGACAGCGACGTGGACACCTACGAGTACACCAACTGTAACGTCAACGCCAACGGCGACAGCGACACCACCGCCCGGCGCAACGTCAACTCCAACCGCAACACCAACAGCGACGTGGACGCCCACGAGTACACCGACGGCCACATGGACGCCGACTGCCACACCCACGCCAGATCCGGCACTTGGCACGAATAATCCCGCAACCGGAGCACCTAGAATTACCAGCAGTCGTGAGATTGGCAGTCGTCCGTTTGTGCTTACGTCGGACATCGCGGACGCTGACGGGATGAGCAACGCCTTCTTCCTCTACCAGTGGATCTCAGTTGACGATGGGGTGGAAACGGAAATTACCGGAGCGAGAAGGTCTTCGTACCAGATACAGGAGTCGGACTTTGGGAAGAGCCTGAAGGTTCGGGTAAGATTCTCGGACGATGCCGGAAACCAGGAGTCCCTGACGAGCGCAGCAATTGGGCCTATTATCTTCCCACTTCGCCCGCCCTCTAATTTGAAGGCTGTGCCAGGCGACGGCAAAGTGGGTATCTCCTGGGATGCGCCGGAAAATGAGAGACCAAACTTCAAAGCTCTGGATTATGAGGTCAGGTGGCGTCCCGCTGACAGCACCGGCGGATTCTCATCGTCGGGCGAGCTTAGCACGCTGAGGTATATTATCACCGGCCTCACAAATGGCGAGCAGATTACAGTTCAGGTGCGGGCTAGGTACGCCGGCGCGCTGTCCTCGTACGCCACTGCTACGGTATTGGCGACACCGGAGGCTGGAAGGTCGCTCCAGCTGGAGTCGGCGGATGTAGCGGACACCTCGCTCGTGTTGCGCTACGACAGCACGATTGATGATACGTCCGCTCCTTCGTCTGGCGCATTCGAGGTGCTGGAAGGCAGTACGGAAGTGACTGTCAGTTCTGTCGAGATCAATGGCAAGTCGGTGTGGCTGACGCTGGCTTCATCGGTCGCGCAGGGCACCACGGTCACAGTGAGTTACGATGCGCCCACCGGATCTTCCGCCAGTGCAATCAAGGACTGGGTGGGCAATGCCGCCGCGTCCTTCAGCGACTACAGCGTTACGAATGCAAGCGCACTCTCCTCGGACGCCTCGCTTAGTTCGCTCACGATAGAAGGAGTCTCGCTTACTCCGACATTCTCGGGCACGTCGTACACCTACACGGCCAGCGTCGCGGCTGATGTGTCCAGCATTACGATAGACGCCGAAGCCACGGACAGCGATGCGACGCTTTCTGTATCGCCTTCAGTGGATGTGGACCCGTCGGTGGACGGGCAGCAGGTTAATCTCGACGCCGGCGAAAATGTCATCACTTTCACAGTGACCGCTGAGAATGGAGTAGACGAAAACACGTACACGGCAACGGTTACTCGAGCTGAGAGTCCGCCGGGTGCCCCCAGATCTGCCAAGCTGGTCACCTACGATGACGAAGAACTGACCATTGAGTGGAGGGCGCCGCTATACGATGGTGGATCGGATATCATCGGCTTCAAAGTGCAGTGGAAGTCGGGCACTCAGGACTGGGACTCGTCCCGACAATATGACCTGAAAGGGAGGTTACTCAATCCCAACATATTCGGAATTTATTCGCGCAGGATCGCCAGCCTCACGAACGGAGTTGAGCACACAATTCGAATACTTGCCTACAACGAGCACGGAGATGGAGTTGCCTCCGATGAGATAACAGGCACTCCTACCTCGCTGCAAGCTCAGCTTATAGACTACATAGATGAAGAGATCATCGGTGAATACGGGGACGACCATGCCTGGCTCTCCCAGGCGTGGAACCACATGGCCAGCAACAATGTCGTATTTGACCTTATTTCCGTACTGGGCCATACCGGCTTCGTCCAGGTCAGTTGCCCGGTCGGATCTGACGGGCTGGCCAAATGCATCGTGACGGGAGGCGGGATTGGGCCCGAAGCCTTCGTTAATGCGGCGAGAGACACCTTAAATGGACTCATCGTTCACGAGCTTGCCCACTACTTCGACTTTACGCACACCTTGTCGGACAAAGTTAGCCTCGCAGCATTCCGTCTATATGTTCACAACCTGGGATTCTACGATGATGAGAGAGAACGCTGCGAGACACGGGAACTTCTGGCAGACCTGTGGTCCTTAACAGTTGACGGAATCGGTAATGCGGGTTACTGGAACGGGTGCACTAGGGACAAGGACAGTGCGTTTACCACAGAGGCTGTGGGGATTGCGAAAACCGCGCTAAGCGGGACAATACCGGCCTGGTTTGGCTCTACGTACAATGATGAAAACGGTGACCCCAACCTCGAGAGTATATGGTCTGACGTAAAGGAACTGGAAAGTACATCTGATCGCGCCACTGTCGTGTACCAGCTTAGAAACTCCTATGGAGGATACTGCTCCAATGCGAGAGCCTGGGCCTCAGCCCAGGGGAATGGAGCCACTACGAACCCGTGGAGGGACGGAGGATGCGTGCCTGATGCGCCTGACAGCGTCAGTGCGGTGGCGGCGGGCGATGGCAAGCTGGCTGTCTCATGGCGGAAGCCGTCCGGTGACGGTGGTTCGCCGGTGAAGGGCTACAGAGTCCAGTGGAAGTCCGGGCGGGAGGTCTACGACTCATCTCGCCAGTCGACGGTGACTAGCACCCAGGAGTATGCTTCACATACGATTGGCGGGCTGACTAATGGCGTCGAGTATGACATTAGTATTCGCGCTTATAACGCGAACGGCAACGGGTCCTCCGGCGAGGTGTCGGCGACTCCTTCTGAAACGGATAAAGCCGTGCCCGTTCTTGGGGGCGCGACCGTGGTGGGGGACAGTCTTGTTCTGACGTATAACGAGGAGTTGGACGGTGTCTCTGTGCCGGCGACGGCGGCATTCACTGTTGTCGTGGATGGGAGCACAAGCGCGGTATCGGACGTCACAGTGTCAGGGCACCTTGTTACGCTGACCCTCGCAGCGGCAGTGATTCATGGTGACACCGTGTCGGTGAGCTATACGGCATCCACGGATCCGATCCAGGACGATTCCGGGAACGACGCCGCGAATTTCGCCGACGAATCCGTCACGAACAACACCGTCGCTCTATCGCAGGACGCGACCCTGGATAGTCTCTTCCTGAGCTATGGCGGTACGCTTGAATCGTACACTCCCATCGATGTTGCCCAAAATGGTGCGAGTCACAACGTACCATGGACAGTTGAGACCGTTCCGGTATTTGCGACGCCAAACGACTCGGAAGCATCGGTTGAAATTCACTCACCTTTGGCTGAATCCGAGCTGAGAGTACTACCTGACTACTGGGATGAGACCGAGCCACCGACGTACATCAGGGACATCCCCATTGAAGTCGGAGATAACGTGGTCACTGTTACGGTGACCGCCGAGGATGGAACTACCCAGGAGACCTATGTCCTGACGCTGGTCGGCGCTCCCGATCCTCCCGGTGTACCGCGACTAGTGAATGCCTACGGCCTGCAGGCGGTTACCGATTCGATCAGAGTTACCTGGCTGGCTCCTCTCGATGACGGTGGCGGAGCAATTACGAGCTACACAGTGCAGTGGAAGTCGGGGAGCCAGGACTTCGACGATTCGCGCCAGTCAGCCGTGAGTGTTGGAACGGGTGAGGTGCAGTCGCATACTATCAGCGGGCTGGTGAACGGCACCGAGTACACGGTTCGCGTGCTGGCGACCAACTCAACCGACGATGGGACATATTCGGCGGAAGTCAACGCTACGCCGGGCGTGGCCACAACGCCGCAGCTCGACTCTGCCTCTGTCGATAGCGACTCGTTGACACTGACCTACAACAAGGCATTGGACAGCGGCTCCGAGCCCGCTACAAGTGCATTCACAGTGTCGGTCGACGGTTCAGACGTGACCGTATCCGATGTGGAGGTCAGCGCGTACTTCGTCATCTTGACGCTGGGCGAAGCGGTGACGGCGGATGATACGGTTACGGTGAGTTATGCCGTTCCTTCGGCTTCACCCGTCAAGGACCTCTCGGGGAATGCGGCGGTTGGCTTAACAGACGAGACGGTTACGAATGACACACAGTAAGACGGTCAACTTGCCGTTCCCTCACAGCGTTCACGCTGAATCATACCTTGGCGCTGCCAAGAACGAGAGATTCTTCAACGGTTCACTCCAATGATCTCGATGGAAGCCATTGGCGTTTATTGCAGCGACCCGGGCGGGTACTTCTCCAGCCACCACCTCGCAATTTCATCCCTTCTCGCGAACCAAACACCAGGATGACTGCGAGCATAGCGCAGAAATCGATCCAGCGCTCTTGACCGCGCCGGCCGGCCCGCGATACGGCAGTGCAACCCTACCGACATCATTTTCGGGTGTGTGCGACCTTCTTCGTACAGCACATCGAAGGTGTCTTTCATGTATTCGTAGAAGTCCCCCACACTATTGAGGCCGCCCCGCCAGAATCGCGCGTCATTCGTCTCGAAGCTATAAGGAATCACAAGCCAAGGCTTTTCACTTACTTGCGTGTAGTAAGGCAGGTCATCGTTGAGCACACCACTGTCGTAGATGAACCCGCCCTCGTTGGCTACGAGTTCCCGTGTATTGACACTGGGCCCGTAACGAGTGAACCAGCCCACCGGTCGCTCGCCGGTGGTCGCTCTCAGCGACTCGACCGTCATCCTGATGGCTTCAGCCTCCTCATCCCGTGTCTTGCTATGGTATTCCTCCCACCGGTAGCCGTGACCACAGACCTCGTGGCCTCGTTCCACAACCGCGCGCGCCACCTCCGGGTTTCGCTCAAAAGCCAGTGCGCAGCAGAAGAACGTGCTTTTTACGCCGTAGCGGTCCAGCATGTTCAGTATTCGCCAGACTCCCACGCGGCTGCCGTATTCGAAGAACGATTCGTTGAACAGGTCTCGCTGGTCTGCTGGGACCGGGGAAGGCACCTCGTTATTCGATTCGTGTACGGGGTCTCCGTCAAGTAACGAAGTCTCGCTGCCTTCCTCGTAGTTAACTACTACTGAAATGGCTATCCGGGCGTTCCCCGGCCATTCGATTACCGGGGGGTTGGCACCGTACCCGATGAAATCCCTTTCCTGGTTAGGCATCATCAATCCCTCGTTCAGGTCAAATTAACGGCTGCCTGCCGACCTTCCACCGTCAACCATGTACACGCCACCTGTGCAATAACTGCTCTCGTCGCTGGCGAGGAACAGCATCAATCTTGCAACTTCCGCAGGATCTCCATACCGTTCTAGCGGGATGCGGTCTGCAACAGCCTGCTTTGTCACCTCGACGGTTACCCTGGAGTCATCCATCGCCGCCACTCGCATCTCTTCAATCGAACGCATCATTCGGGTCTCGATCGGCGCCGGGTTAACAGTATTGACCCTTATGCCATCAGGTGCGCTCTCAAGGGCGGCGCAGCGCATCAGCCCAATTACCGCATGCTTGCTGGTGTTGTATGCCGACATTTCCGGACTGCCCCCGATACCCGCCGTGGACGAAGTGATGACGATGCTGCCCCCTCCGCGCCCTCGCATAACTGGGACCACATATTTGATCCCCAGCCAGACTCCGCGCACGTTGACCGCCATCACACGGTCAAAAACATCAATGGGATAGTCGGTAATGGGAGAGAGCGTTCCTTCGATTCCCGCGTTGGCGAGCAGCACGTCAACGCCGCCCCAGCGATTCACTGCCGCATCAACATAAGCTTCCGTCTGGTCCGGCTGGGTCACATCGGCGACGGTGTAGCTGGCACGATCCTCGCCTATTGAGCCCACCACCTCTTGGAGTGCAGCCTCGTTAAGGTCCACGAGGGCGACCTTTGCTCCTTCATCTGCGAATATCTTTGCGGCAGTGCTTCCGATTCCGCCGGTAGCCCCGGTGATCACCGCCACTTTTCCTTCCAAGCGTGCCATTTTCGAACTCCTTTATTCCATCGTTAGCGTTTCATTCTTGACATTGAATTACACCCTCACTATTCGTAGGGGCATTGGTCCCAAGGTTTCAGATTGGCGGACGATTGCGAAGCCCGAACCCGGCACCACTGACCTATACCTAGAAAATCGTAGGTCGGAGAACAGGAAACCGCCGGTTGCTCGAAACGCTGTCACCGGACATGACCGTGGACAGGGTTGGGCGAATGTAATCACCTCATTCTCTTCGCTGGCTGACATCCTAACACGCACGACTAATTCTACGGGCGCTCTCCTTCGAAGTACCTCTTGGGATTTTCGATCATCATCCGGTCGATAACTGAGTCTGCAACCCCGGATTCCAACAACCGGGGAATTACAGCGCGGCTGAGCCAGAGGTATCCGTCGGGGTTCTGCTTCCTGCTGGGCATGCCCGGCGAGCCAATGCGCGACAGTACAATGTTCCAGTCGTGAGAGAGCATCATATTTTCTGCCAGGCCCTCGTCCAATCGCTCCTTCAGGTAGTCGGCCCTACCCTGCCAAGGAGGCAGGTCCGGCCGACCAAAGGGATTGTTAATGTCCCAGCCCAGCCAGACTCCAAGTCGGGCCAACTTCCGATGATAGTCGGGGTCAAGTGTGTTGCTAAGATGCCCCACATATATCTGATGAGGCTCCACGCCCTCCTCTTCAAGAATTCGCACTTGCTCTAGGCCAATCCGCGATTCGGCAGGCGTGTGGGTAGTAACGGGAATGCCGGTCCGCAGGTGTGTACGAGCAGAGGCGCGCAGCATCAACTCTTCCTGCTCGGTGATCGGATCGCTTGTGGCAACTTTGATTATGCCTGCCTTAATTTCCGTGCCGTCGATTCCCTGCTCAATTTCCCGCACCCAGAGGTTGGCAACGAAGTCTTTGTCCCTGCCCCAGAAGCTTCTGGGAATATCCAGCCAGCTGCCCGTGCAGCAGATGAAATGCACGCCGGTTTTCTCCGAGACTTCCTTCATGAGCAAGACATCACGCCCTAAATCCATAGGAGAAACTTCGACGATGGTGTCAACTCCACCGGCTTTGGCTTCGTTGAAGGACTCCAGAGCCATGTCCAGCGCCTGGTCGCGTAGTTCCAGTTCGGGGTAGGTAATCCGAATCCCGGCGGACGAATCAATCAGGTGCTCGTGGGGTAAAGTGAAGCCCAGGGCAGTCGTGTCCAATGGCCCTAGCACCGAGTTTATAGTTGCCACGACACACCTCCGTGAGTCCAATTCATAGACATTGACCGACACGCGTTGGTCACGCCATCAGCTATGCACTTCTGGTGGACCGCCTTCCAGGAACTGGGTCCGTAGGAACGGGTCCTTGGCTGGAAACATTCCGATGATCCTTGCGGGACCGTCTCCAATTGCAGTGAACCCGTGTGGCACATTGGGAGGCACGACAACCGTGTGGTCTGCGCCAACCTCATGCGTCTCATCTCCGTACCTGACGCTTAGCGTGCCACTCAGCACAACTATCAGCTCGTCGTCCTCGTGAGTATGCAGCGGCGCGCCGGTGCCGACTCCAACCTCGCTTATGGCGGCTTCCGTCGAAGTCGTACCATCCCCCTCCTGCGTGATCAGCCACTTGCGGTAGTTTGGCCTCCAGGGAACCTCAGGCGCGTTGTTGTGATCAACGATGGGCATATTCGTCTCCTTGCAGCACTGATGTTACGCCAGCATTCATTCTTCCTGCCTCTTCTGAAAATTGCCCTAGGCTTCCTTAGGCGAATGGCAGGCTGTGGCACCGTCCATTTATATCACACTGGTTGGGGAAATAGTCTCGGTCAGACGGCATCTTGCACGTCCCTCCTGCGAAGTGGCATTAGAGGATAGGCTGGCCACCCAGGCCGCCGCCCTCGAATCTGGAGTGAGAGGGTACAGACCGCCGTCCGCTGCGGCAGGCTGCACTACCCGACGATTGACGCTTCCTGCTATATTAGTGCGGGAATAATGTCACCGTTTCCCACTCGCTTCACGGGTGACATCAAGAGGCTTGATACCTTGCGTTATTCGGAATTTCGCAGCTCGCATTAAAGACAGGAGTAAGACTTATGGATCTCGAACTTGAAGGCAAGACCGCGCTGATCACCGGTGGCAGCAAGGGCATCGGCAAAGCGATCGCCATCGCATTGGCCGAGGAGGGCGTGGACGTCGCCATAGCCGCACGGTCGCAGGACACTTTGGACGAAGCAGCTATGGATATAAAGTCCGCTACGGGGCGAAAAGCGGTCACTATTTCAGCAGACACCACAAGTTGGGAAGATGTGCAGAGGATGGTACAGACTGCCGTCTCCGAACTCGGCGGGGTAGATATTCTGGTCAACAGCGCGGCGATGGTCGGCGGGCAGGTGCGCGGCACCATAGACGAGGCGGACGAGAAAGACCTGATGGAAGACCTCGACACCAAGGTTGTGGGGTATTTCAGGAGTATCAAGGCGGTCGTGCCTCATATGCGCGCGAAGAAGTGGGGGCGCATCATAAGCATCGGCGGGGTGTCGGCCCGCCAGTCCACGATATACGGGCTTCGCAACGCTGCAGTAGTCCATATGACCAAGACGCTATCAGACCAGCTTGGCCCGGACGGGATTACCCTGAATGTCGTTCACCCCGGACTAACGCTAACTGACACGATAAATGAGCGGCTGGACAACCAAGCAGCTCAACAGGGAGTGTCACGTGATGAGGTCAATGCCCAGGTGGGGCAGAACGTCGCAATACGCAGACCGGTCGCGCCTGAGGAACTTGCGTGGCTTACGGCTTACCTTGCTTCTCCCAAGGCGGAGTGCGTCACTGGCGAGGTGATAGCTGCAGGCGGCGGAGCCGTCGGCGCTGTCCACCAGTAGGTCTCGACTAAACGCCAGCAGGTTGACGCGACTTAGGGATGCGTATTGGAAGCGGCCAATCCTGCGGAGAGCGACAACATTGATCAAGATCGCAAGAATGCTGCTCTTAATGACGATCCTCTACAACATTGTGGAAGGTGTAATCGCCCTGTGGTCGGGAATCGCCGCTGGCAGCATCGCGCTGGTCGCCTTTGGCGCTGACAGCTACATAGAAGTGGCGGCGGCTTCTCTCGTTCTCTGGAGGCTTGGCATTTCAGACACCGAGTACGCGGAGGCGGTTGAGCATCGCATTGTGCGATTCATCGGCTGGACTTTCCTAGTCCTATCGGCAGCCGTAGTATTCAGGTCGGTGTGGGCGCTGGTGGATCAGATCGGTGCCGAGGAGTCGCTCGTAGGCATTGCGCTTGCACTGGTATCAGTGATCCTTATGCCTCTTATAGCCGTCTGGAAACTCCGGATTGCGGCGAGGGGAAATCTGCAATCTATCGCGATTGAGGCTAAGGAAACTGTCGCGTGCTCGTATCTTTCTCTCACCCTGCTCGTTGGCCTGGTAGCCACCGCCACACTCGGATGGTGGTGGCTGGATGCTATAACTGCCCTGCTGCTCGTACCCTGGCTGGTTCGTGAGGGATTGGAAGGTATCCAGGGCGAGGATGACCACGATGAGATGCAACTCTGCTCCTGCCGCGCTTGCCTATTTGGCCTGAGGTCCTGCAATGCCATCTGCTGCTCATCCTAATAGCGCGAGTCTTCCACGGTCGCAGCGATCCACTCAAGAGAACAAGGAAATTCACATCAGGCCTTCGGATACCGCCGCCTCTTCTATTATCTCCCAGCCGTCTTCGACGCCCGCGACGAAGCTGTCACAGGCTTCTCCTTCCAGCACTGCCTGTTCAACCTCATCAGACCCAGTAATGGCGAGGAACGCAGCTTCGATCTGGGCTGCTAACTGGGGTTCCATATCTCGCTGGGCGGTGAAGCAGCAGTGGCTATAAGCGGGGCTCGCCCAGAACACTCGCACCGGTTGACTTGACAGGCTACCGTCTTCAGCCATCAGGTCCAGCGTTCTCTTGCTGACCGCTCCAGCGTCGTACTCTCCTGAGCCCACGCGCTCTACCACATCCCTTTCGTCCGACGAGTTCTGTGACTGACGTTCCTCGTAGAAACTGGCAGCCGCCAGGTCCTTGTCAGGGTTCAGGCCGGCTTGTTTCAGAATATAGTAGGGTACCAAGCCTGCCTGCTCTGAACTGCGGCGACCAAAGGCGAATCGCCTGCCGGGAAGGTCCTCGACAGTCAGGATGTCCGAATCAGAGTGGGTGATGAACTGAGTAACGAAGTCAATATCCACATCGCGCATCGCGATGACCCGGCACGGCTGGTCGAGCAGGCGCTTGATCTTGACGTACCCTAATGGGCCGTTCCACGCCAGATCGATGTCGCCCTTCACGAAGGCGTCCACCATCGCGTCGTAGTCCGAGTACAGAATCCAGTCCAAGTCTATTCCCTTGCGGCGAAACAGCTCCTCCAGTCCCTGAAACACGTCGAAATGAGCAGATGTTGCCGATCCGCCTAACCTGACCATGTCTTCCTCCTTTGATATTGCTTCCTAGCCGGTTGTTTCTGGTTTCGCTTACTGTTCAGGCAATTTCCTAATAACATCATACAGTCTTGATGCTGCCAAGCATTTCGCATCCCTGCTCTGCATATTTCCAATCCGTAGTCCCGCCGGTTCCGAATGGAAGGCTGAATGAAAATATAGCAATGAACGACGAACTGCCGTAACGGGATCAACCGCGATGCGACCTGCAACTGCCCTACGGACCATACTCTACACGAAAGGCATCAGTATAATGGACTTATGGGACATTGTATGTGGAACGGCGTGTTTCATCTATCTATCCCAGAAGGCGCGCAGCCCGAAATGGAATTCGCTCCAGATTCATTCAAAGCAGGGCTGGCAAACAAAGTACCCGAAAGGATTTAGCAGGTATTCCTAATCCAGAATTTCTTGGATAGGGTACTCCAACGCGGGAATTGGGAGGTGGACAGATGGGAGGATCTAGGAACATTCTTGTCACCGGAGCTACGGGATACATTGGCGGGAGGCTGGTTCCTCGTTTGATAGAGGAAGGGTACAGCGTTCGAGTCTTTGTGCGCAGCAGGTCTCGGATCGCGTCCCGTCCATGGGCAGGACAGGTCAAGGTCTCCGTAGGCGATGTCAGAGACACTCGGACACTTCAAGAAGCGCTGCAGGGCACAGACACCGCCTACTACCTGATCCACAGCATGGGAAGTGGACCAGGGTTTCGGGAGTTGGACATTGAGCTCGCTCGCTCTTTCGGGCACGCTGCGAAAGAGGCGGGTGTCCGGCAAATAATCTATCTGGGTGGACTGGGAGAGCCGGATGGCGAACTCTCAGCGCACCTGCGCTCCCGCCAGGAGTCCGGGCAGGCACTTCGGGAAGGCGGCGTACACGTCACCGAATTCCGTGCTGCTGTAATCGTTGGGACGGGAAGTGTTTCGTTCGAAATAATTCGCCATCTTGTCGAACGACTCCCTGTCATGGTGTGCCCAAAATGGATCTACTCTCGCATTCAGCCCATCGCCATCGATGACCTTCTGGATTATCTTGTCGCCGCCCTGAGTGTCCCGGGCAACAAGGACCGCGTCATCGAAATTGGTGGAAGAGGCGTGACCACCTACCGCGACCTGATACTCAGATATGCAAAGGCGAGGGGTCTGAAACGGCTGCTTCTATCTGTGCCAGTCTTGACCCCTCGCTTATCGTCATACTGGGTGCATTGGATGACCCCGATTCACGCTTCTATCGCCGCACCCCTGATCGAGGGTCTTCGCAACGACGTTGTTGTGACTGACGGTCTCGCTCGCACTCTCTTTCCTCATATCGTGCCAAAGGACTATGACTCGGCAATCGAAGAGGTTACGAGGGCACTGGACGAGGGACGCGTCGAGACTTCCTGGAGGGATGCCGTCGGAAGTGCCCTGGAATCTCACGAGCTCGTCCAACTGGACTCTCGCAATGGGTTGATAGTGGAACGCCGCCGTGTCCATATAGCCGCCTCTGCCACGAATGTGTATGGGATATGTACAGGCATAGGCGGAAAGAGGGGATGGTACTTCGGAAACTGGGCTTGGCGGTTACGAGGCATGATCGACCTGATGCTTGGTGGAGTCGGTCTGCGTAGAGGTCGCCGCCACCCGGACGACCTGCGAGTGGGCGACGCACTTGACCTCTGGCGGGTGGAAGCGCTGGAAACGGATCGATTCTTGCGGTTGAGGTCTGAGATGAAGCTGCCCGGAAACGCATGGCTCCAGTTCGACATTCGCGAGGTCCAGGAAGGAATCACTATACTTGAGCAGAAGGCAGTTTTCAGTCCCACGGGCCTGGCAGGTCTGCTCTACTGGTACTCGCTTTATCCCATTCACGGCTGGATATTCGAAGGTCTGATCAAGGCAATTGCCAAGCGAGCCGAGCGCGCGGATGCGGCTCAGGAAGCACAGATCCCGGAGTATCAGATAGGCGACGACTGACGTTGCTCGTCCCGCGAGAACTCATAGGCGAATCTTAAGTGAACCCACTGGCGCAGCGGTACGGTTTGTCCTCGCCCTTCTGATGCAAGGCGACGATGCCTAGGACGGGTCACCGGATTCTTACACATCCGACTAGCAGATGATCCCCACGCCGGCGGTAATCATGCATTTGTCGCCCTGCATAGGGACGTGCCGCTGGATTTAGAGGCGTGGGCTATGCGAGCTTGCCGTACACCTCCGGCAAGGATTCTTCGAGGCGTTCAAAGCTCCGCCATCCACCATAACGTGGAGTCAAGGCGGCGATTGTCGAGGAAGATGCCTCCTGCGCGTTCTTACCTTCGCTGGCCGCAGATTTCAGGGCGCCGACGAGATCGTAAATGAAGTCCCTCGCCTCCTCTAACGCTGAATGCGCTCCGACAGGACCGTGTCCGGAGACGAATCGCTCGACTGGCAGATTGACAAGCCGATCGTCGGTGTCTGGCCACTCCTCCGGGTAGCTGTCGCCGAAATAGGGAATTCCGCCATCCTGCGCGACATCCCCGCAGAAGACGATGCCGTCGCCCGGCAGTTGGATGTGAGTGTCGCCGCTGGTGTGCGCCCTGCCCAGGTACCTGAGATGCAGCTCCCTGCCGCCGAAGTAGAGTCTCATGCTAGTCTCGAAAGTGAGGTTGGGAGGTGTAATCGTTACCAGTCCGGCTTCTTCGGACCAAGGGTCGCCGGAACTCACAACCTTCTCGCGCCACTCCCTGTTCCACTCCACGTCCACCATCTCGTTGTAGCAGTTCTCGTGTCCAATGATCGTGGCATCGGGGAACTCCTCATTACCCCACGCGTGGTCCCAGTGCGAGTGGGTGTCCACCAAGTACTGAATCGGCTTGTCGGTAATGTGCTTGACGTCCTGGATCAGGTCTCGCGCGAATGAAGGGACTCGCAGTGAGTCTATTACCAACACGCCTTCATCGCCGATTATAATCCCGGCATTTGTCAGTCCTTCATGCAGCCGGGCGAAGACGCCCGTTTCAAGTTCTATTAGCTCGGTTCCTGGTGTAGTGGTCAATTGGAAACTCCTTCTCATCTGCGGACTTCTGTTTCGCCTTATCCGTCGCATGTAAACGCATCAGCGGCGCGTCCAAGCTCCATTGGATTGGAAGTTCAATATGCGCCTGATCCTCACTGCGCGCCCTCCATGGTCAGCAAGCATACTGCATACAGGCTACGATTTGCACTCATGCGGACACGCTTTATATCCTTCACCGCCCAGGATGCTCAATAACTGTTCGCCCTGGGCGGTGAGATATGAAGGATTCCTAATCCGGCTGATTATGCAGGCGGGTGCGGCCGTTCACGGTCAGCAGGGTGCAATTTCAGAGGTGCTCCAGTTAGTAGTGAAAATGGCAAGGTGCTACCGTCACTCCCGCTCTGCCGTTGGCTGCGTCACCACATTGGACGCTGTGTTAACCCTTGTGTAGTTGTTGCCACCGTCTGCGCTGAAATCTTCGCCGACACCCTCCACACGATTCGCAGGCAGGCTGATTGTCACTGGTTGGCCCAGTGATCCCGGCAAAACGATAACCTTGTAAACCGCGCCATCCCAGGGCTGGACGGCCAGCACGCCGCCGTTGGTTATCTCGAAATCGGAAGGTTCGAGGCCGATGACGGTTTCAACAGACAGTGCTTCAACCTCCGGGTCAGTAAATACCAATTCCATCCAGAACGCGCCCCGCGCAGCACTTCCGCAGGGTTCAAAGCCGCCAATGATATAGCAGCCGTACAGTTCCGCGTTCAGTATTGCATCGTTCTCGTTTGGCGCTTGTGCATCCAGTTGTCCTGAATTTGACAGCACGGTGTCACCCTCACGAATCCGCATCTCATAGGTTGCCGGTGAGCCTCGCATCAATCCTCGATGAGTGAACCTTATGCAATCGCTTCGACCCTGTGAGCATGCGGCGAAGTCGTTTCCACGCCCGGCTTCGCGCCACTCCGGGAACGGGTCGCCGTCATACCAAAAGATCCTGTAACGATATTCGATCACAACGTCATTACGCGCCGGAATCTCTGCTCCGGTTTCCCAGCACAGGTCCAACTCCGCGTCGAGTACGAAGCCGCTTCCAGTGCCAACACGCGCCCCACAAAGTCCGAACGAAGGAGGTGGTAACAGACTTCCGTCAACCTTATGCTCAGGAAACGCCCCCATCAGACCGGGAAGGCCGTAGCTCAAGTCCGCATTGCGACCGGTGGTGGCATGCGTCAACGTGCCTCCCTGGAGATTCAAGTGGTATTTCGGCACGTAAATGCCATCGCTGTCCACGTCTACCGCGATTACGACTCGTTCGAAGTTTAGCGTATTCGTGCCTGAGCCTCCCACGTAGGAGAACGCCTTTGACTGGTTGGTATGGTTCGCATCGCCGAACCGAGCAATAAAGGTCAGAATGACGTCAGTGCCACTTACGACCACTACGGAGTCAAACGGTACGCTGATCTTGATCGTCTCTCCTAACCCGTATGTGTCTTCCGCTGCCTTAGGCGTGGAGGTAATTGCGATACCGTCCGTTATTATCTTGGGAATCTTGTTGACTAAGTGACCTCCCTGGACAGGTAGCGCCGTGTGATCGAGCAGCGCATCCGTGTCTGATCCGTCAGCTTTGATTGTGCCGCCGTTTAGGGACAGAGAATTCGCATCGATGGCTATACCATCCTGATCGTCGTCATTGGCGACCACTGTGTATGTAAAAGCCAGGATACTGTTCGTCGAAGCGGTCGACGAGTAGCTTGCGGTGCGCGTTTCGCCGCCGATAGTGATCGACAGGTACGGCGTGCCGTTGGTCGTGTCCACTGTCACCTCAGAATCAAAGGTTACCGCCACCTCAATGACGTCTCCTGCGGCATACGTACCGTCGCTGCCAGAATCGCTAGAGATCGAGATGCCGGAGACAGACGGCACTGGCGTAAGCTGCATTGCAAATGTGGCGTTACTCTGTTCCAATTGCTCAACCTTGTAAGTAGTAGCAGTATCACGTCCATTCTGAACATCACCTGAATCGTGAAGGTAACTGCTAGCCACAGACTGGCTAGTGTACTCATCTCCGAATCCCTCCTCACTCTCGTTCAGCGAATTATGACCATTTAGCACCCGTTCAAGGGTACCCACCGGATACCCATTCGTCTGGGCATTTGCCAGCGGGAAGGACAACAGATTTGCGATGAAAATCAATGCTAATGTGATAGATGCAAATATAGATACGGTGTACCAATTTCTGACAGTTAGTCTGGATTTAGTTTGCTTCACGGTCAATTCTCCTCAATTGCAAACTTCGTTTAACTTTCCGAAGATATAAGCTGCGAGCTTTATGCTAGCGACCACTTAGTAGAAGATGTGCCTTATGTTGTCCATTCTCATATATACTTGACCTAATTCAAAAGTGCCAGTGCCACACTGGAACGGAAACAGCGGGAGAGCTATGCAATTAATGTCTTCTCAACATGGCTATGATTCACTAGCCATCTGCAAGCGAGCGGTGTTCGCTGCTGTGAATCCGGAAGCCCGCTTCTTATTCCTTCTCAATAGCCCAAACTGACCTGTCTCAAGAATGCTGGCAGGGCGGCGCTAGAAGGTTGTGCATCGAAAGTGGTACAAGGAATGGCGACAAGTCAGAATCTCGTAACCCACTTACCAAACGGAAATTCTGGAGCACAGAAAATGAACAAGCGCACATGCGATATCCTCATTCGCAACGGCCAGGTCGTCACAGTTGACTCCGAACGCAGGATCTTCAGTCCGGGTGCGGTGGCGATCACCGGCTCGTGCATCGTGGAAGTTGGCGCGGATAGCGAATTGCTGCAGCGCTTCGATGCGAAGCAGACGGTAGATGCAGAAGGCGGCATCGTTCACCCCGGATTCATCGACGCCCACAATCACGTCGTTCATACTTCCTGCAGGGGGGTGTTCGCCAACGTCCGGGACTCCGGCTCATCGTCCGTGAATTTCGCAGACTGGAAGGCAGGAGTTACCGATGAAGACGAGGCTGCGGCAACCGCCATGGCCGGCCTGGAAATGCTTCGATGTGGTTTCACGATGTTCATCGAGCCAGGCTCGCTGTTTTCGACCGATGCGGCGGCGCAAGCGGTAGAGCGCGTGGGCATGAGAGCACTCTACGGCCCGCTCTACCTTTGGGACCGGCAGGAGACCTTCGACGCGATCCCCTCGCTGGTGAGTCCGAGCCTGACGGATCGCGCGCCCGTCAATCTCGACCGGTCGCTTGAGCAGTTGGATGTGGAGATTCACCGCAACAGTAACCCCGACGCTCTGGTCCGAGGATTTGTTTTCGTCTATGGACTAGGAACTGCGTCGCCCGAGCTGCTGCAGGCCGCCCATAAATGCGCTCGTGACAACAACGTGCCATTGCATCTGCACGCCGGGTACGTGCCAGAAGAGGGCGAAATCTATCGAGCCTTGAACGGCGTCAGCCAGTTCGTTCACATGCAGGAACTTGGCGTCCTTGACGAGCACACCGTTATCGTCCATGCCAACGTACTGGACGAAGCGGAGGAAAAGGCGGTACAACAGACCGGCTGCCAAATCGTTTGGTGTCCTGCTGCCTTCTTCTCGCTCGGACTTGGCAGCAGTGCGAATTTCAAGATGGCAGAGCGATATCGTCGGGGAGTCCCTGTCGCGCTTGGCACCGACGCCGCACGGGACAGCACGCCCGGACATACCATGCTTGCTGGACGATTCGCGTCGCAGACCTACGATGATCCCCTTCCCCCTGAGGCATTGCTGGAGATGCAGACGATCAACGCAGCTGCGGCCGCCGGAATGAGCACGGAACTGGGGAGCCTGGAATCAGGCAAGCGTGCGGATGTCGTTGTGAGGTCCGCACGGGCGGCAGAGGCATTCCCTGCCAACAACCCGCTCCACCTCCTCACACTAACGATGGGAGCCGGAAGCGTGGATACGGTTATCGTCAACGGTGAGATCGTCTTCAGTGGAGGCCACTCAGCACGAGTGGACGAGGAGGAGTCTTACCGAATCGTCTCTGACTCGGTCAGTGCGCGAGCGAAGCGACTTGACATAGACCCGCAGCCAGAATGGCCGATCCTGAACTGATAAGGCGTTTGGAGAAAGTCTGTCATAATCCCCGAGGCTTGCGAGAGTTCCAGGAAACAGGGCGCATTTACTAAGCATCTACGAAGGTCAATCGGCCGGCTCTCAGGTCAAAATCTGGCAAGACGGCCTGGACAAAGGGGAAGGCGCCAGCCAACCTGTCACGTTCAGGACAGGATACGACGGAGTTGTTTTAATCCTCAGGATCGGGGTAGAACTGGGCGCAGTAGTGCCTGAACGGCATGATTTTGCCGTCAGAACGACAGAGACGTGGCCGCGACTGGTACCGCTTGTTGCTCCAGATTATTACGTCCTGAAGCACGTCCTGCTTCTGCTGGGACGCCATGAATCTATTGATAATGGGAGCGCGCAGCCTCACAGGAAGAAACCCAAGTCCTGCAAATATTCGCTTCGGCTTTCGAATCTCCCGCGCCTGTGAAACCAGTGTCATGTCTATGAGATTCCCATCGACCGGCGTCGCCAGCACCCACAGGCGCAAATCCATGCCAATCGAATGCTCCCGTACCTCCACGAACGAATAGCCAAGACCTGCGATGGTTGCGCTGGCAGAAATGTCGAAGGTTAGGTTTACGGTGCCCGCGATTGTTCGCGTTCTCTTAAAGTCGAATCGAGTCTTCAGGCACGGGCCGTCAACATCCGCCTCCACGATAGGATTCACGTTGTCGTAGCCGTGTACATAGCGCAGGTGTGCCAGATCTACCGAATTTTCCGCTATTTCCTGTGGATGACCGGGAAAACGGAGGGTATTGATTACGAATTCGCCCCATCCAACTTCCCCCAAAAGATCATCGGGTAGGCGCCATTGCGGTTCACGTCCCCCGATGCCCCACCATGCGAAGATCATACCGAGAACCTCCTGCGTCTCGAAGACGCGCAGCTTCGCGGTCCTGGGGGGAGGGGCAAACGGAGTGGCGACGCACTGCCCGGTGGCGTCAAACTCGTAGCCATGGAACGGACATAACAGCCGTCCGTCGCGTATGCAGCCCCCGGCTGAAGGTCCGAGATCGGCTCCAAGATGTGGACAGACGGCTTCGGCTACGCAGACCCGGTCATTTTCGTCACTCCAGACAACGATGTTCTCGCCCATCCAGGTCTTCTGAATGAGCTTGGCCTTTAGTACGGCCTTGCGAGTAGCGACGAAGTACTAACCTTCGGGGAAGGGATCGGGCGACTGAACGTAAGCGAATTCTCTCCGTCTGGTAACCATCAATCAGCCCTCACACTCACCTGTTGTCCAGCCAAGTCTGCCAGTCCGAGAACAGCCACTCTCCCCAATTCTGCTCACCGTTGGGAAAAGGGGATACCTTCAACAGGGATGACCGATAGGGAAATCACATACTGAAGTCGTGCAACTGTTACAAATAGAACAAATTACGAGAGTTCTTCTTTGAATTGTACATGTACCCCTTTCCGCGACCAGCGCGCTAGGGTATCCTTGAGTCAAATGGGCTGAATCAATCAGTATTATGCACAGGGAGCAAGATCGGTGACTCTCTTAATGGAAGGTGTGACGACTCAGCCTCTAAGCTTGCCGGAAGAGTTGATTCTGATGCTCCTCAACGAGGAGACTGGATACTTCCATCAGGTCCCCGGCTGGGACCTAAACTGTGCCGTCATTGGCGCAGTGCTCGCTGAGCTTTCACTCATATCCCGCATTGACACTGACAGGGATTCCCTGATTCTTCTGGACCAGACCGAAGTCGGCGATCCTGTCCTCGACCCCATCCTAAAGACGATTGCAGAGGAAACGTCTCAACAGGAAGCGCAGTACTGGATCGAAAGGCTCGCTCCTCGTGCTGAGTCGATCATCGAACTGACTCTGGACCGACTTGTCAATCTGAATATCCTTGAGCATCACGATGGAGAGTTCTGGACGCTGTCCCGGACTGTCGGTCGAGCAGAACTGAACTTCGATGACGACGAAGGCACTGCGACTGAGTTCATCGCATCGCGCATCAGAAGGGTGTTGTTCAATGATGTGATTCCCTATCCGCGAGAGGTCATCATCATCGGCCTGCTCAATACGTGCGACGTCTTGCGCTTCATATTCCAGCTGGATGACGAGGTGGAAGCGCGTATCCAAGCCATTTCCAAGATAGACTTGATCGGACGGGCAATCACCAATGCAGTCTCCCACAACCTCGCGGGTCCGGCGCTCCGACAATCCGGCCTCACCAGGAAAATCCCTGTCGTCTCTCTGAGCAAGCTGCTGTTCAATCCGCATATTCGCACCGGAAACGTCCCCGCGCTCTTCGCGGACCTCGCGCGAGAGTACGGCCCGGTATTTGAGCTGCGGCCTCCGTTCACCGAGCCGATAATAGTCCTGGCAGGGGCAGAGACGAATCGCTGGGTGCATCGGCAAGGACGCCTGCATCTGAGAACCAGGGACTACTTTTCCGATTTCGAAAAGGTCTATGGCGCGTCCGGAGTATTACCTTCAATGGACGGGGCGGATCATTTTCGCCTCCGCAAGTCCTTGTCGCCGGCATATTCTCGCAACAGATTAATGGGCGAGATGGGCCAGCTCATCAATTACGCGCGGAAACACATGGCAGAGTGGACGGTTGGAGACGCCTACCCCGCCACGCGCATGTGCCGCCGAATGATAAACTCACAGATTTCTCCGCTCTTCGTCAGCGTCGATTCTCAGGACATCTTTGACGACTTGGCGGAGTACAAGGAGCGGGCGCTCAGCACTCACATCGTGAAGGCTCTGCCCAAATTCATGCTGAAAACCCCGGGCATGAGACGCCGCGCGAAATCGGTGGACATCTTACTGGAACGGATACAGAGCGTGCATACACCCGCTCAACGGGCTGACGCTTCTCGAAATCTCGCCGACGACATTCTGAGCCTGCACGCGAGCGACCCTCAGTTCTACCCTGAGTCGAACCTGCGATTCGCTCTATCAGCGGCGCTGATTGCCAGTGTGTACCTCGGCGACGCGTTCAGTTTCGCTCTGTACGCTATGGCATCGCAGCCTGAAATCTACGCCAGGATCCAAGAAGAGGCCGACGCGCTGTTCGAGAACGGCGACCCGAATCCCGAAGACCTCACTCCGTCCTCGATCGATGTCACCCATCGCTTCCTCATGGAGAGCCTGCGCCTCTACCCAATAGTGCCGGTGTCTATGCGGCATGTGATGAATTCGTGCATGGTCGAAGGTTATCAGCTGCCGTTGGGAGCGAAGCTCGTAATCGCTCAGGCGGCGACCCATTTCATGGACGAATTCTTTCCCGACTCGACCACATTCGACATAGACCGATACCTGCCACCGCGCAACGAGCACCACAGCCCCGGATACGCGCCCTACGGACTGGGCACGCATATTTGTCTCGGCTCGCGGTGGATGGAAACGCAGCTCGCCGTAAATGTGCTCATGGTCGCGCACTACTTTACGCTCAAGGTGTCGCCTGACGACTACAAGCTCAAGTTCAGTCCGCTACCGTCCATGAAGCCAAGCAAGAAGCTGAAGTTCCGCATCGCCGAGCAACGGCGCCCGTTGAACTTCTAGCGCGCCACGGACGCGCCCGACAGACTGGTCGACGGACCGCGACCAAGAAGGCTAAAGAGGCTTGCGCGCCAGAAAACAGTACAGTGGTGTGAAAACTCCCGCCCTGCCGCCCTCGACATAGGCGTTGGCGGTACGGTCCATCAGACCAATTACGTCCGAGGAGCCTTTCGGAAACACCCCCACTGCCTCTGCAAGCCTAGATGCCCAAATGAGCAACTTGCGGCCCAGTGGAGTCCTACGCAGAGCGTCGCCCAGCGTTCCGCCCCGGGATTCCATCGGCTTATACCAAGGCGTGATCGGACTGTCCCCCTCGACGGCGTGGTCTCTCCCCTCGATAACCTGAAATCCCGCCGCTTCGAGGTCGCGGTTCACCTCGCCCATCGTCGCTATGTCCTTGAGCGCGATGCCGTGCATCAACTCCCGCTTGATGGCGCGGTGTCGTCTGTCGTCGGGGTCGAACTCGTCCGTCATACACATTTCCTGACCCCAGAAAAGCGCGCCGGGTTTCAGCACGCGGTATATCTCGGCGAACGCTCCCGCCTTATCCGGCGCATGGCAAGTCGACTCTATCGCGTAGCCCCGATCAAAAGTGTCGTCAGCGACGGTGCACATATCCATGAAGCTGCAAGCCTTATAATCGACCATGTGGGCGATACCCGCCTCAGTATTCAACGACTTCGCCTTCTCCAACTGGATTTCGTTGTTGTTGACTCCGACTACCCTGACCCCAGCCTCCCGGACTACGCGGCGCATCGGGCCACCTATCCCACAGCCAATATCAATAACTGTCATTCCCTCACACAACTCCAATTTGGCAATCATCAGTCGCTGATGTCGTATCTTGGAGTCCTCCAAGCTTTCGCGGGGCGATAGCGGTGCGAAGTGTAAGGATTCGCCCCAACCGAACAACATGAACTCACCACAAAGGTCATAGTATTCCTTGACGGTTTCAGCGTGGTCGTAGCCTATCGCGCCGTCATCCTCCACGCGCGCCCTGTCAGTCCAGCCTTCGAATTCTCTCGTGCGGAGGTGGGTGTCAAAGCCGCGGTACGCGGACTTCAGCCCTGTAGATAGTTCACGAAGTTGCGAGAGACTCTTCAACATGTAGGGAAACCTCCGGAGCGTGCCGCTTACGAAGCGCCCTCTCCCCTCTCGTGTCGGAGATGTATATCCTCAATCGCCACGTCAAGGTCGTTCCACATGCGTTCAATCGAGGAGCGAAGCCTCATGTTCTGGTACGCCCCCCAGACCACCATCGCGGGCAGCACGACCAGTATGGAGACTATCAGCGAATAGACGATGGTAATTGTCGCAGTGATGCCAAACTGCTGCGACGCCTGCAACGGTGAGGCTATCAGCACTCCGAATCCCATGGCCGTCGTTAGTGCAGATCCCAGCAACGCCGAACCCGTCGTCGCGAGTGTACGAACCGCCGCTCTCTCCGGGTTGCGCAGGCGGAAGTATTCCTCCCGGTATCGGTGAATGACATGTATGGTGTAGTCCACACCAATGCCGATTGATAACGCGGTGATAATCGAGGTGACAAGTGTGTAGGGGATGTCCAACAGCGCCATCGTACCCAGCACGCTGACGAGAACTAGGACGATGGGCCCCACTGCGACGAATCCCAGAGCCGGCTGGCGCAGCGTCACCCAGAAGAAGATAGTGAGGATTCCCAGCGCCACAGCAATGGTAGTGCTGATTGACTCCGTCTGTCCGTCGGTGATCTGGTCTGTAACCGCGACTGCGACGATGCTGGGTGAAGTCGCCGTGACGTGGCTGTCATCGCCGAACCATAGCGCCTCTGTTTCCTCCTGAATCATCCTGGATTGCTCCGGATCGCCCAGATAAGTTGGGAACTGCAGCAACATTGTGTCGATGCCCTGTGGATCGTTGACCAGGAAGCGCGCCAGTTCCGGTTCTCTCGCGACAAGCTTATCGAGTAATTCCTGCATCAGAGCCGGATCAAGTTCTACCTCGGCTGAAGCCTGGTGGAAAAGCGCTTCAAGCTCAGGGTCGTATTTGTCGCCGGGCTCGCCGGAGTCGTCGATCCAGTCTCGCAGATGTGCATAATATGACGTCTGGATCGGGCCTGCTGCTGCACGCGGTCGGCGATTCTCGTCCTCGAAGGCAGAAGTCAGGTCCTGGAGATTCAGAAGAGTGCGGGTTTCCGTCGCCTCGGCTTTCACAAGGAGGGTTGCGATCTCAGTCGAACCACCGACGGCGGCTTCGAGGGTGTCCATATCCTCGACCACGCTTCCACCTCTGGGGAGGATGTCGCGGATGCTGAATTCCGACTTCAAGCCGGTTGCGGCATACCCAAGCCCTATCGTGATCAAGACTACAACGACAATGTAGGGTGCCGGCCTGCGCGTAACCCATCTCCCCAACTGCTCCGCCATCCGGCTAACCCCAGGCAATGCATTCGCGAGCGGGCGAGGAGGCGGCAATGTACCGCGCGACTCGCGCCGCCGATCGATGATCGTCCTGCCCGCCGGTATCAGTGTCAGCATCACTATCAGGCTCAACCCCACACCCAGTCCTGCGACGATGCCGAAGTCGCCAATCACCCCGATCGGCGAGAATAGGGTAACCAGCAGGCTGACTATCGTCGTGACGGCTGCCAGTGTGAGTGGCACAGTCACGTTTCGAAGTCCGTTGCGTACTGCCCGGATAACCGGCTCGCCTTCAGCCCGCTGCTCGCGATAATGAGAGACCGCCTGGATTGCGTAGTCCACGGTGAGGCTGATGATGATGACAGGGACCATCGCAGTTAGGGAACTCGGTGGCCCTATCAGGCCGATTCCTTCCGGGCCGAGCCAGCCCTCTGCCCCGATAATCCAGGTCAGTGACAGGATGAGCCCTAATAGCGTCAGCAGCGTATCAGAGATGGTGCGTGTGAACAGGAAGAGCAGCCCCGTGATCAGTAGCAGTGCCAGCCCTATCAGCGGCGCCATTCCCGATTCCGTGGCTTCCCTGTACTCGTCCTCGACTATCGCGGGAGATAGACTGCTCACGGTCAGAGGACCACTATCCCCCACCGCTAACTCATTGATCTTCCGCTCCGCGTCCTTGACCCTTTCGTCACCCGTATCACTCAGGCTAATGTTGGCAATCGCAACCGGCGTGCCGTCCGTGTCCATTCCGGTCATCGCGGCGATAGCCCCTCCGATCTGTGGGACATTGCCGACAGCGTCGATTTCTGCCTGCGTGATCGACTCCAGGTTTTCCAATTGGAGCGCAGCCTGAACCAGAAAAGAGGGTGCGATAACCGGGTCAGCCGGCACCAACAACCCACCTACGGCCGGGTCGCTGACAATCTTGTTGATCAGGCCGGACATCTGGGAAAGTCCGCCGGGTGTGAGCGCATCTCCACGGAAGATGAGTGTGACGACGCTCACGTCGCCGGAGTCCCCGAATAGCTCATCTATTTCCTGCGCCGCATTGGCGACGGCGTGCCCGGGCGGAAGGAACGCTACATCGGCACCTTCCGTCGGAGGTACGCGCAGCGTAGTCCCAGCGGCAAGCAATACGGTAATAGCGAGTAAAATAACAAGCGTAATGTACGGTCGTACCGTTACAAGCAAGCTCATTTTTTCGAGTATTTGGTTCATAGTGACAGACAGTCCCCGTGCTGGATTTTCGAAGGTAGGGGTACTAAGACATGATTAGCTGCGAGTTCGACGAACGGCATAGATGGAGGTGAATCTTCAGCAAGCCTTACTTAAGAGAGTGATTATCGCCCGTACTCTGCGCCCTTGTGATTTTACAGCCGACCAAAATCTCTGTAAAGGAGCAAATATTGCATTCGCAAAGGATACAAGCAATGTACCAACACAACTAAGTTACGCCGCTGCGCGACCCCGCGTCAGGTGTAAGGAATTACGGCGCAACTCAATAGCTCTCCGCGTTTCCCAAATGAGAGATGGCGTACTCGATTCTAACGGTTCCATCGTGCCGCCCGAAGGCGATCAGAGGGCAGACGTGCATTGCAACAGCCAGCAAAGTGGTCCGTCAGGCGGGTGCAATTCCAAGACAGACCAGATTAGATAGGTTGGACTCTTGAGACGGCGTCAGGGCTTATAGTTGATTGTAGCCCGTCATAGGCCGCCGATCCAAGAATACATCGTCTCAAACAGTTGTTGTTCGCGTTCTAAGTATCCGTGATTGGCTCCGTCAATTTCCACTACGTCCACGTGCGAATATCCCGCAGCACCGAGGCTTCGTCGCGCAGCGCCGCACACCGGAAGCTCCTGCTGTCCACCGACGGCGCACTCCTCGGAGCCGAATATGAACAGCGTTGGGCAACCCGTGTTTGCCCCGTGGGTGGTCACGCTATAGCGGTTGTCCCGATTGAAGCAGTCCACAAAGGAGCGCGCACTCCACGTTGACCCCCAGGGAACTCCTGGACGAAGCAGCGTATCCGGGCGGCCCTCAGCGACGTTCCGCTCAGACTCCCGAAACGGCTCTGCGAAGTCATCCCCATGAAGTGCGATAATTCCTTCGTGGTCATACTCGCCCGGAGACACCGGTATCACCGCCACTACATTTGCGAACTTCTCCCGTGCCTGCGCATAAGTGGCGCGCACGGCTCCACCGCTGTGCCCGCCGATGGCTATGCGACGGTGCCCCTCTCACGCAGCAAGTCAAGCCACGCTCCGAAGTCCGCTCGCGAGTCATCAACAGACTCGAAGGCATAGCCCGCTAGCGGCCCTCCTCTCGCACCGGCAGCGATGTGGTCGTGGCCCCTGCGGTTGGCTGTCAGGAACGCTATGCCCTGTTCCGACATGCGCTGCCCCAGCCAAAGATAAAGGCTGCTGTAGAAGTTGCCGCCATCGCCATGAAAGAACAGTATGGCATCTACCGAATGTGAGCGACCCGTTCTTGTCGGCGCGAAATAGGCGCCGTTCAGCGGGATTCCATCAGATGTCGTGACTTCAACCAGGTCCGCAAGCATCTTGTCTCCTCCTTGTCTCGTGATATTCGTAGTCTGAAGCGGAAGGCGTTTGATATAGTAACCACGGGCGCTTGGTGGGTACTCTGATGAAAGATACCATGAGGTCTTTCATCCCAGCGAACCGCCAGGTCCACATTGGAGAGAACTCTTCACCATCGTATGACCTGCACCCGGCCCAAATGCCGGAATGACTCCAGACGATCACGGATTCGAGGGAGAACCACATGCCTAACGGGAAGAACGTGCTAATAACGGGAGCGGCCGGACTCATAGGAGGACTGCTCCAGAACGGCCTTAAAGAATCGCACAATGTAACCGGTGTAGATATCAGGGCAGCGGACGGCTTTACCAGCCTAGTTGCCGACACTTCCGATCTCGATGCTGTGCTGCCTGCCTACGACGGGGTGGACACGGTAATCGACCTCGCCAGCGTGCCGGACCAGGACAGCCCCTGGGACGTCGTTTATCGGAACAATTTGCCTTCCACATACAACGCGCTTGAAGCCGCTCGACGGGCAGGAGCAAAGCGCGTGATATTCGCCAGCTCCAACCATGCGACCGGCAACTACGAGGAGGACGAGCCTTACGCATCCATCGTCGCCGGCAGGTATGACGGACTGGACGCGGCGACCTTCTCCCGTGTGACGGTGGACATGCCCATACGACCGGACGGACCCTACGGTATCGGCAAGGCGTTCGGAGAGGCGGCGGGACGATACTACTCCGACCACTTCGGCCTGTCAGTAATCTGCCTTCGAATCGGAACATTGAACCGCGAGGGCAGACCGCAAGACCTACGACATTTCGCCACCTTGTTGTCACACCGCGACCTGGTGCAGTTAGTGAGCAAGTGCATAGATGCACCCGACACCGTCAGATTCGCGATCTTCTACGGCGTATCCAATAACACCTGGCGTATCTGGGACATCTCGAACTCGCGCGAGCTGATAGGGTACGAACCCAAAGACGATGCCGAGCAGTGGAGAGCGAACTGAACTACCGTCGCTCCCGGCCAATCGGCAGATCTCCCGATCCTTCCCACTGCCTACTAAGAACTCGTCAGCCTCAGCAGCGCCGGGCATTTAGGTAGTCGCAGCTACCGGCTCGTGGGTCTTCAGGAAACGCCGGGCGTGGCTTACGACCTCGTCGATGTGCTCCTGCGAGTCCTTCCACGGAAATATAGTAACCTCGGAGTTCGGGGCAAGATCGGCAACCTCCATCGCGCAGGCGTATGGGTGCGCAGGCACATCGTCTGGTGCTATCAGCAGTGGCGTCTGCAGATTACGCACGAAATCGCGGGAAACCGTGAAAACGAAATCTGCGCGGTCAGTGTACATGCTGGTCAGGAAGTCGTGGACCATGCCCGATGTGATTTCAGGATTCCTTTCGCAAAGTGGTGGCCCCCACCGCGCTGTATTGTTCTGGTAGAAGATATCCGGCGCTTCCGGATTGAAGCCGCTGGGTTGCATCAGTGCTGCCGCCACGATGCGCTCCGGGGCTAATCTGAGCAGATTGTGGATCATCGGCCCGCCTATGCAGAAGCCCATGACCAGGAACTTATCAATGCCCAGATGGTCCATCAGACTAAGCTGGTCTTCTGAGTAGGCATCCCAGGGCCGGTCGATCTCCAGTGGTCCGCTGGACTGACCCAGATCGGCATTGCGTAGGTCGGCGGCGATACATCGGAAGTCGTCCCGGTAAGCCTCCATTGGGTTGAAGGGCACCGAGGTATCAAGCGACGCCACGGTGGAATTAAGCCCGCCGCCCGGGATTATCAGCAGCGGAAATCCCGACCCAACTTCTTCATAGTAGATACGGCTGGAGCCACTTTCGTAGAACGGCATGAGGATTCTCCTTCTCTGGTGATTTACTATGTAGCGTGATGCTGAGGTTAGTTGGCCTGCCGAAAGTCGGGGAGTGGCACGCGCGAACAGCGTGCTCCGCAGAATAATCTTCCGTCAACTGGCTCTGGCGTTGAATCTAACTCAGAACCGCTCAGGCGGTCAAGGATGCGCCTCTCTCCGCGCCGCAGCTTCTATTGCTTTGTTACCAGGTATTGAGTAGCTTTGTCTCATGTCAGATTCTTCGCCGCCTATTCAGAACTCGGCACAGGCGGTTTCTTCCGTGGCCGGAGAACGAGCGTTGAGTCATGCGGCAGCAGACGGCGCCGGAAAACCCCTGCCCTCAGGCAGAGGCGCGACATCCAGCGCGCTCAGAACCGGCATTTCTGTGCGACTCCCGCGTGGCCCCCGGCTAACTACATTCGACTCGCTCTCCAATCGTAACTTCCTATTTCTGTGGGTCGGGATGCTGTTCCTCATGGCTGGGACACAGATGCAGATGCTGGCTCAGAGCTATCTCGTATACGACATTACAGGCTCAGCCTCAGTTCTCGGCATCATCAATCTGGGCATCGCTGTCCCCATGCTGACCATTCCCCTCTTCGGTGGTGTGGTAGCGGACAGGTTCGAGAAGAAGACGATCATACAGGTCGCACAGATCGTCGCCGGTTGTCTGTCCCTGGTGATCGGCCTCGCAATCGACTTCGAGGTTATCGCCTGGCAGCACCTCCTGATCTCATCAATGGTTACTGGCGGGCTTTGGGCATTCATGATGCCCGCGAGACAGGCGATAATTCCCCAGCTTGTTGGGCCGGAAAAGCTGACGAATGCGATGGCATTGAACGCGGCTGGCATCAGCGCTACCACAATGGCCGCGCCCGCGCTGGCAGGTGGCATATACGCGCTGGTCGGACCATGGAACGTCTTCTATCTCATTGGCGCGTTAACTTTGGCAGCGGTTGTCCTTACCTCATTTCTGCCCAAGACAGGTTCGGCGGGGACATCTTCAGGCAAGACGGATATGCTCCGTGACATCGCTGATGGCATATCTCACGTGTGGCAGCGCCGAATCCTTCTCGTGCTGCTCCTTATGGGACTGGCGGCGACAATGCTTGCGATGCCCTTCCGGTTTATCCTGCCCGTGTTCGTCGTTGACATCTACCGGCAGGGGCCCGATTCCATGGGACTTCTCGTCGGACTGATGGGAATGGGCTCAATGTTCGGCTCACTTTATGTCGCGTCTATGGGCCAGCGATACAGGGGCATGGGCCTGATAATCGCGACCATAATGTCTGGTGTCGGCCTCGTGTTGATTGCTGCGATTCCCGTTTACAACATTGCCGCCGTAATCATGGTTCTGCTGGGCATTGGCGACTCGGGACGTCAGGCGCTCAATCAGACGCTGATAATCGAAAAGGCGAATCCGGAGTATCGGGGCAGAATCATGAGCCTGTTCATGCTCAATTACGGCCTGATGCCACTCAGCATCACGCCCGCGGGCTTCCTCACCGACTATCTGGGTGGCCAGACGGTCATCGGATTCATGGGCTTCGCGCTCATTGCGATCATGATTGTCGTGCTGCTGACCCAGGGACGGCTGAGACGTCTATCATAGGCTTCGCAGTCCAGCCACTGGCAATTCGGCGACAATCAGGGACATCTCCGCCTCGCGGATACCTGCACGCCCAGAATATGCCCGTCCCACTCGGATACTCCAAACCTTGATTATCCGACCATCCCTCCGTTGCGCTCCGTGCTTTGAACAGACTGTATTCCTCCAGAGTGATGCGTCAGGCACCGGTCATTACTTCCCCTGCTTGATCAGGTCTGCGATGCGCTCGCCAATCATCAACACGGTGACGTTGATATTTGCCCGGACGCATTCTGGCATGATGGATGCGTCCACCACCCGCAGTCCCTCCGCGCCGTAAACCTTGCCGAACTGATCCACGACTGCCATCGGGTCTGAACTCGGCCCCATTTTGGCGGTGCAGGAGATGTGATGGCCCGTCCCGACCCACCTTTTCATCCATAGGTCCAGCGCATCGTCCGACTCTAGATCCGAATCCTCCGGATAGACCCTCTCTCCGATCATAGCAGCCATTGCCGGATGATCTTCGAGGCTGACTACCAGGCGCACACCATCCCTGTACCTGCGCAGGTCTTCCTCGTGGTCCAGGAGGTTGTAATCGAGATAGGGATGGTCCCGGTAGTCACCAGAACGAAGCCGAAGCTCACCCTTGGAGTGCGCCAGATTCAGCCCGAGGCCGGCGCCCATTCCAACGACGTCCGTGTGCGCCCCGCCGTGCTTGCGATCTACCCCGGAGGCGGCTGAGAGATACACGATCATGTCGTTCTCAAGAGGCGAGCCTTCCGCAGTGTAACGCACGACAAGCTGAGCGTTGGGTACGAAGCGCTCTAACTCCACATCCGGCTTAGTCTCCCACAGGATACTGAGGAGGGGATGGTCGGCGAGGTTCTGACCCACTCCGGGCGAGTCGATTACCGTCCGAATGCCGTGTTCTCCGAGGTGGTCGCTCGGACCAATTCCCGAAAGCATAAGTATCTGTGGTGATCCGATCGCGCCTGCGCTCAGGATGATCTCATCAGCCTCGACGACGAATGTTTCTTCGTCGGAGACCGCCTCAACGCCTGTCGCCCTGGGGCTGTCACCGGTTGTATCGAAGAGAACCTTCTTGACGGTCACATTCGCCCTGATGGTGAGATTCAGGCGGTGGCGCGAGAGGCCCAGATATCCTATGGACGTGGACCAGCGGATGCCATTGGGATTGTTCAGGGGTATGGGACCAACACCCGTTGTGCCGGGCGCATTGTGGTCCTCGCAGTAACCTTGACCACTCTCCCGCCATGCCTCGAACCAAGCTTTGTTGCCCTCACGCCATTCGTCCTGCATGAAGCGGCGGCAGATGATTGGGCCGTTGGCGCCGTGGAAGTCACCGGGGTCGTCCTGGTAGGTAGTGTCGGTCTCTAGCTTGTTGAAGTAGGGTACAAGCTGCTGGAAGTTCCACTCGTCGTTGCCCCATTCCGCCCAGTTGTCGTAGTCCTCAGGGATGCCGCGGAGGAAGACCGTACCGTTGATGGCGCTGGAACCGCCGGTCACCTTGCCCCTTGGTATTTCGATTTCGGCCTCCGAGGTGCCGCGCGCTGTGTATTGCCAGTTGTGGTCACTGTCCCAAATGCTCTTTGTGGACTCGTAGCTGTGCCTGACTTCTTCTGGCAGGCTGTCAATGTCCGGATAGTCCGGACCCGCTTCCAGCAGAAGCACCGAGATGTTCGGGTCTTCAGAAAGCCTTGTGGCAAGGATTGCTCCCGCCGAACCTGCGCCTATGACGATGTAGTCGTACTTCACTCGCTACCTCCTGATTGCAACCTCGAAGTAATGCCCTGTACTGCTGCTGCCGATAGTACGCACTGAGGCGGATGCCGTCAATAATCTTATGGCAGCAGTCCGACGAGACTGGGCAACCTGCCACGGCCTTACACGCCGAGACATGGCAGACAGGGAATCATCAGGTTACCGGAGGGCCTTCTACCATGATGTGTAATGGCATAGCTACCGCCGAGTAGCTGCGCATAGCAATCTTTCACCATCAGTTCGCATTTTCGGAAGCACCTCAAATGAGCGGACAGCGAGGACTGAAGTACAAGCATACCAGTATCAAATCCTCTTCCTGCAAGGCGCAAGCATGCCAGAGTGGTACTGTTGGCGCCGTAAACGACAATGTAGACTATCTCAGCATCGCATTGACCCGACCATATGGGGAAGAGCAATCCCTGACGCTGCAGGGTAGACCAGCAAGGGCGTCAATTATAGGCGTACACGCGTTACAGACAGTAGGCACAGGGGTACTTAGCGGCAAAGGATAGGACGCCAATCTTCACAGTAGGTTCCCGACGGATTGCCTTCCGTCATGTGGCTTCGAAGGGCAAAGTCAGATAACCCATGGAACTTGGACCGAGTCCATCTCAGGTCGCATCGTACACAATGGCCTCGGAAGGAGACTGCGCCCTGTATCCAACTGAAGGCACAGGCTAGTAGAAATATAAAGACTTCATCATATTGAACTAGCGTCAGATTTATATGCCCCAGTCGAAGTTCTGGTACGCATTGATGAAACAACAAATCGCTTGAATTGCCAATTCAAACATATTGAGATTATGAAACACTTAGCGATTAGAGCACATACTGAGCAGTCGTTCATCCATTGCGTTCAGAGACACGTAGCCACAACGGGTCTGAGTGAGAACGACGCGCTGCGCTTGCACGGAGCCTGATCAGATGGCGAACTCGCAAGACATATGTAATGGGGAATCCGCTTCCGGTTCGGCGATGTCCTTTCGTGGCCTTGAGGAGAATGCGCGGGCGTTACTCAAGGTGGTGACGAGAGGTATCAACCGGGAATTGGCGGCATACGATCTCACCCCAATGGACTTCGCCATGATGAGACTCTTTCTGGCCGACCATGTATGGACGGCTACAGCACTTGCGCGCGCGCTACCCGTGGAGGTGTCGGCCATTAGTCGCATGGCGAAGAAACTGGTCGATAGAAGGTTGCTATCGCGGCGGCGTTCGAGGAGCGACCGCCGGATAGTGTTCCTGCAACTGACAGATGCGGGTCTGGCGCTGAGTGTCGAACTCCAGAACAGAATCCACGCTCACGAAGACAGGCTTACAGAAGGAATAAGTGCAGAAGACACAGGGACATTCTTTGCTGTTATCGAAAGAATCCTTGCCAACAGCAGCGCGATCGAGGATTCATAATCGAGCGTCGGGTCAGGCTAGCAGCGATCAGACGGAACCGCAGGTAATCATGATCGGGCAATCCTGAGCTGACCAATCTGTTTGTACAGATGTGCTGCCATCGTTTCCTGCTCTCTATCCGCCTTTGAGCCGCCGCTGCCGAAGACCTCGGGCGCTCCCTCAATCAGGGCTTTCTTCCAGACAAGAATCTGTATGGGGTGAATTTTAGATCGACCGGCTAACTGAGCAATCGTCTCTACTGCCCGCAGGGCGGACAACGCTACTTTGGCATTGAGCTCCGGGCTGTGCTTCTTCCTACTCTGCTTAATTTTCCTGCTCCTCTTTTTCCTTCCATTCCAGGAGCGAGACTCTCTCAGCCGTCAGTCCGATTTATCTGGTCCACTTCTGTACTTCGCGGGTCAGACTTATGAGTACCCTCTGGTCGATGGTGTGAAGACAAGCCGCAAATCGACACCATTTGACGAGATCAATTATCCGGACATCGACATAGCTTCGCTCAGTGACCTAGCCTGACATGCAGACAACACTTCGCTGCCGTCAATTCGGCTACTCAGACCTGGAGAAGGGCGCGCGGGTTACTCTGAATCCCAGAGAATCTACGCCCTTTTTGTCTTTCGTAAAGCCCTGTCCGTAAGGCCATCAACGTTACATGCGAGACACATCGCTGCTGCCTCTATAGCTCCGCCTCGTTCCGCCGTCGTCGTTCCCTGTATATCAGGTACCCGAGCAGCAGAGCTCCGGACAGCATAGGCAGACCGATCGCAGCCAGTATGACACTGCTCATCCCTCCTGAACCATCCGGTTCAGCTGATGCCTGCATCGCAGCAGCAGGAGGCTCCACAGTCGCCGGAACCGCAGTCGCAGTCGGCGTGGGCATGGTCCCGGGTC
>MPND01000124.1 GCA_002238855.1 SAR202 cluster bacterium bin90 | reverse complement strand
TGGCGTGTATGAGGAAGTTGCTGACGATACTCAATGCGATGCTGAGGGATGCAGCGTTTTGGGATCCGCAGCGAGGTCTTGCGCTCCACTCCCAAGTCTAATCCCATCACACTCAACACAGTTGCTAGAATTCATAAAAGCGGCACATGCCGCCCAACCCTATGCAGAATATCCTGTCCATCCCTGTGTCAGTCCCTCGTACCGATTGTCCCTTCCCCCTCGACGGGAGAAGGCTGAGATGGGGGTGATGAATCCTGTCCATCCTGTTAGCCTCGTCCCAGAATGATAAGATACCCCATCATACTGACCTGACCATCGCACCAGGAGGACAAAATGCCCGACAAGAAGAAAGTCGTAGTAACCGGATTCGGCGGCAGGATAGGCAAAGTCCTGCGCGACCACCTCGGCGACAAGTACGAGTTCAGCGGCATCGACCGCGTGCCCCTCGACGGCTTGGACTCCCTCACCGCCGACCTCACCGACCTCGACGCCATCAGCCCCGCCTTCGAGGGCAAGGACGCGGTCATCCACCTCGCCCCCGAGCCGCGCCACACACCCCACATCCCCCGGAACCCACCCCCGCCCCCACCGACCTCGACGCCATCAGCCCCGCCTTCGAGGGCAAGGACGTGCTCATCCACCTCGCCGCCGAGCCGCGCCACACCCCCGACATCGGCTGGGACCTCCTAATGCCCGACAACGTCATTGCAACCGCCAACGTATTCGAGGCAGCGCGGGCGGGCGGCGTCAGCCGCATCATCTTCTTCAGCTCCATGCACGTCGTCGGCAAGTACGAGGAAGACCAGCCATACAAGGCAATCGCCGCAGGCGACTACGGCGACCTCGACCCCGATGCCGTTCCCCTCATCACTCACGAGATGCCCGACAGGCCCGACGGCCCCTACGCCGTCAGCAAGATATTCGGCGAAGCGCTCGGCCGCTATTTCACCGAAGACCACGGCATTAGCGTCATCTGCATCCGCTTCGGCACCACCAGCCCCGACGACCGCCCCGGCTCAGACGCCCGCAGCTTCGTCAGCTACTTCAGCCACCGCGACATCGCCGCCATGGTCGAAGCCAGCATCGAAGCAGAGGACATCGGCTTCGACATCTTCTACGGCGCCTCCGCCAACACCTGGAAAATCTACGACACCCCCCGAGCCTGGCAAGTGCTTGGCTTTCAGGCGCAAGACAACGCCGATAGCTTCAGGTAGAACGCCGCTTTGCGCGGGGAGCGCATTCTGTGTAATTATGCAACCCGGCTGACCTCTATCCGGTCTGCCCTCTTCATCACTTGGGCAAGATCATAAGCCGCCTGCAACTGGTACCACGCTGAAGCTCCGCCGCCAAAGGCCTTGTCCAGGCGCACCGCCATCTCCGCTGAAATCCCGGAGCGGCCGTTGATAACATCGGATAAGTGCTTGCGGCTGACTCCCAGATGAGCGGCGGCATCCGTTACGCTCAGACCGAGAGGCTCCAGGCAGTCGTGACGAATTGATAGGCCCGGATGGGGCGGATTCTTCATGGGCATGGCTTGAACCTCTCAGTGATAATCAACAAAATCAACATCTCGTACGTTGCCGCCGTCAAAACGAAAGACAATCCTCCAGTTCCTTGAAACCCTGACAGACCACAGCCCCGAAAGCTCGCCTCTCAATTGATGGAGCCTATACCCGGGCAAGTCCAAGTCGCAAGGCTGCTCTGCTACATCCAGCCTTGCGAGAATGCGTTCAATCGTATCTGCGTATTCAGGTGGAATCCGTCTGCGGTCTCCCCGCTCGTATAGGCTTGCCAGTCCTCTGTGCCGAAAGCTGAGAATCATCCATCACATGTAACCTATAACCTCACAGGTGTCAACAGCCCGTGACATCTTCTACGACACCCCCGCGCCTGGCAAGTCCTCGGCTTCAAGGCGCAAGACAACGCCGAGAGCTTCAGGTAAGGAAGAATTGACCGATAATCTGGTATCATAAGTTGTGGAAAATATAACTGTGCGGGCGAAAGCAGGAACTACCCGGCAACCCGCAAGCCGAATTCGGCAACTCAGGTTCACGCTATAATCATCCTGCAGCTAACACGGCAACTCCGCCTTCGCCCCCTCACTCCCTGGCTTATCCAATGCTGTAACATGAAGCACATGGAGCGTCCGACAATCCCCTACCATCAATGCACGACATAGCATCACAATCCCCGCGCGAAGACGAACCAACAATAGAAAGACTGCTTGTTCCTGTACAGCGATTCATGGAACTCGAAGCAGGCGGCGGCATCGTATTATTGATTGCGGCCGTCGGCGCACTGGCACTCGCTAACTCACCCCTGAGCCACGTCTTCCGCGAACTCTGGGAGACCCACTTCGTCGTCGGACTGCAGGATTTCCGCTACGACAAGACCTTCCATCAGTGGATAAACGACGCACTGATGGCAATCTTCTTCTTCGTAGTCGGACTTGAAATCAAGCGCTCCCTCGTACTCGGCGAACTCGCGTCCGTGCGCCGTGCCGCCCTCCCCATCTTCGCCGCAATTGGCGGCATGGTCGTCCCCGCCGCAATTTACATCATTCTCAACCAGAACGGCGAGTCTATGAGGGGCTGGGGAATACCCATGGCGACCGACATCGCCTTTTCACTCGGCGTGCTTGCGCTCATCGGCTCGCGCGCACCCCTCTCGCTGAAGGTCTTTCTGACCGCCTTCGCTATCGTTGACGACATTGGCGCAATCACCGTCATTGCCGTCTTCTACACCGAATACATCAGCTGGGCAAACCTGGGCGTGGGAATGGCTTTGCTGCTGTCTCTAGTAGTCCTCAACGTCTCCGGCGTCACCAACACGCTTGTATATTTCATCATCAGCCTCTTCGTCTGGGTCGCCTTCTTCGAGTCAGGAATCCACGCCACCATCTCCGGCGTTCTCATCGCGATGACGATTCCCATGAAGGTCAGGATCGATACGCAGCAATTCGTGCGGCGCGGCAGGGTCCTGATGGACATCTTCGAGCGCGAAGGACCGAACACCACACGCCGGGGACACTACGCGCTGACGACTGCGAGGCAGCGCGGCGTCCTGGAGGAACTCGACGATTCCTCAAGGGATGTCGAATCACCCCTCCAGCGACTTGAACACGTTCTGCACCCTTGGGTCGCATTCGTGATAATACCCGTCTTCGCACTCGCCAACGCGGGCGTCTCCCTGGGCGACGTCGGCTTCGACGGGCTGACCTCACCCGTAACGCTCGGCATATTCCTGGGACTCGTGGTAGGCAAGCCTCTCGGGATAGTGTTCTTCTCGTGGGTGGCAGTCAGGTCTGGAATCGGTGCAATCCCCAGGGACATCGGATGGCTGCAGATCCTCGGCGCCGCGCTGCTGGGCGGCATAGGCTTCACCATGTCCATCTTCATTACCGGCCTCGCATTCGAGGATGAATCACTGATCGCGCAATCCAAGTTCGCGATTCTCATCGCCTCCCTCTTGGCAGGAACCGTCGGATATATTCTTGTAAGGTACAGCCGCGAAATCCACAGCAGGTTCCTGTAATACCAGTAGGCGCACATATCCCGCGTCACCCGCACGCGCAATAGCCCCCCCCCCGCCTCGCTCTCCACGAGACAGGGGCGGCTAGCCGGCGAATGAGCTTCTCTCCTCAGTCCACCACTTCATCCACACTTCCGCTCATCCACATCATCCCTGCGCCCCAACCGGGGCGCTTCATCCTCACTCTCAACCGCCGGCATGCGCTAGAGCCTGTTCGTCGCCGCCCAGTCTGTAGAGTTCAAATCGCAGCACTTTCACAGTCATCGTGTCTCCTTCACTCCATCCCAGGCTCGAATCCAGCAGCCACCAGTGGGTACCCTCTTCGTCCCCCACCGGGCCGGAATCCAGAACCGCGTACCGTTCGCCGTCCACCTCGAACACCATGTTGGGATCCAGGGGCCGGCCTGTCTCAACATCCAGCAGGAAGTGTCCGTTGCCAACCGGCCTGTGGACGAGTCTGCCGACGCTGTATTTCGTGCCCATGTCCGCGAATGTCGTGTTGTCCAGCCCGCCGAACGCTTCCGACCATCCGGACTGGTATCCCAGGGCATTGGATTCTTCGCCTGCCGCCTCACCTACCATCAGCGTCGCCGACCATACCTCCCCCAACCTGATCCCCACGCCGGATTCGGAAGCTTCAGACACCCCGCACGCATTGTAAATCACTGTCCGCAGCAGCTTCACCGTCATCGTATCCCCGTCTTCCCAGCCCAGACCTGAATCGAACCACCACACATGAATGTCACCGTGCAGTCCCAGCGCATCCGCACCCGACAGTGGATACCGCTCGCCATCGACCTCGAAAATCAGGTCGTTCGGCAAGGCCGGATTTGTCTCCAGCACCAGCTGCTTGACGCTACCCACTTCCTTGTACACAAGACTGTCAATCGTGTATTCCACGCCCCTGTCGCTGAAATCCGTATTATCCAGATCACCTATTTCTACATTTCTGTCGGGGGCGTAGCCCCAAACGGTTGTACCGTTCTGTGACTCCTCCCCGACAGTCAGCGTCGCCGACCATACCGTCAGCATCAGTCTCTGGCTCGCCACGCTGATCTGCTCGCCGCCCTGTCCGGCCTGCGCCTCAGCCTCGATCGCCGGATCATCCGCCGCCGAAGCCGCCCCGCCCTGGAATGCTCCCATCGTAACCACCGCCACCGCCACCGTCAGCAGACCCATCAACCACATCGTCCCCATTCGCACCTTCGTCATCATCCTCACCTCCGCATCCCGTCTGCCGACGGTGGCATGACCTCTCCTTTATCTATAACTGTCACTTTATTATAAATAACACTAGCATAAATTGCAAGTGGCATTTATGGAAGGATATATCCGGAGAGTTCAGCCTCAGCGCCGGAACACTATTCGGCCAAGACCAGGCGCCCCCGCCTCGCACACTCACGAAACGGGGGCGACCACGAATCACTCGCAGTCCCCATGTTCAACGAGTTCATGCACAGAATCATGCCCGGCCCCGAATACTGACACCCGCGTAAGTTCGTTTCATCCGAGCATAAAAACGGGCAGGTCGCTAAACCTGCCCGTTCTCGAAAATCCTGTCAATCCTGTGCATTGATGTAATACTACCGCTCCACCAACTCCCGGCTCCCCACATACTCCGCCAGCGCATTCACCATATGCCCCATCTTCGGGTACTCCGGCTGCGTATCCGTCGCCACCCCCACATCCGCCAGCGCACCCGCGCAAGTCGGCCCCACCGCGCACACGATAGTCCGATTGTTCAGCGCATCCGACAGCGCATCCTCCGCCACCCCATTATCGGCCGCCACCCTGTACAGATGTCGTATCTGCACCTGGCTCGTAAACGTGATCACATCCACCCGCCCATCCAGCAGGTCCTCCACCAGCGCCACCATCGGCGACACATCATCCGGCAGTTGCCACTCGTACAGGCAAAGCTCATCCACCGTCTCGCACTGCTCACGAAGCGCGTCCATCAGCGCAGCATTCCGCTCCCCGTACTGCAGCGCCATCAGCCGCTTCCCCCGCACAGGCAGCGCCGTCAGAGCCTCCAGCAGCTCCTTAGTAGTGTAAGGCGACTCAATCCCCGCCGAAATCTGCACATCCACCTGCCGCAGCGCAGCAGTCGGCTTAGGTCCCCTGCACACCGTCGTCACGCCCCGCAGTGCATCCAGCAGAAAGTCCAGTCTCCCCTGGTTCTCCGCCTCCTTGAACAGCGCCCTCGCCCCCACACCCGTCTGGAACACCACCACATCCAGGCTCCCGCTCTCCAGCCTATCCAGCAAGTACCGCACATCCTCCGCGCAATCCAGCGGAGCCTCCCGCAGCGCAGGCGCCGTCACCGGTACGCCGCCCCGCTTGCTGATCAAACTCGCCAGCGCCCCCGTCATTCGTGCTTCAAGCGTTGCCACGCGCATTCCGTCAAGTTCTGCCATTAGAGAAACCTATGCCTGTTCTTCAGATTGTCCTGCTCCGAATTGCCTCATCGCCTTGCCTAGTAAATCGAGTCTTTCGACAACCTTCTTTCGCATCAACGCTATCCAAGCCACTATCCCGAACAATATGCCGCCGCTCAACCACGACGGGAGATTGAACATGGTTAGGAGATAGCCAATGCCGATGCCAACAAGAAGAAGCGCTGCAAACCCGCCAAGAATCATGGTCAACACACGAAGTATCTCCCTGCCGCTTTTCCGCTGGAACCACATCCCAAGCGTTGCCAAGACCGCGATGGGCAGGATAAAGAATGCGAACAATAGGCCAATAAAGAAGGGCATCACCCACACCCAGGAGTCGGGAACATAAAAGCTCACAATCCACCTCCGGCACTGCCGCCATCAGCCACAACCTATCCTACCCATCCTGCAAATCCCGTCAGCCTCCGCCCCCGCATGATACCAGAATCTCCCCCACCTGACCCACACACTCCCCCAAAGGTCGATTTGCACCGACACTGCTCAGGGTCTTTCGACTGTCACCCTGAACGGAGTGAAGGGTCTGAAATCTCTGCCTGAAAACAGGATTTAACTCATTCGGCGATTCTTGATACCGAACGAAGTGAGGAATGACTTGAACGATCGAAAGACCCTGGGCGAAGGTTCGGCAAGCCTAGACACTACTCTCGTTCTCGAATATCGTGAGAGTAACAGGGATGAGGGAGTGAAATGGCTACCAACGCGCCGACAACCGACAAGCGGATAGACGACTTGCGCGATGATGTGAATAATCAATTAGACGCTATTCGCGCCGACATAAGACAGATACGCAACTGGCTGTTCGCCGGTGGCATCGCGCTTGTCGCCACACTCATAGCGACCCTGCTGAACATCTTTATCGGATCGTAGTCACCGCCTCCCCTACTAAAGCACCACCAAATCGCCCTCGCGTGGAGTTGCGCGAGGGCGATTTCTTTTGTATTGAGAACGATGCGCGATTTCCGTTCGACAACACTAGATCACATATTCGTATGTGTGATAGCATGCCGAACATCTGGCATCAGACTGGAGAAATAGGAAGAACCTGCTATGAAAAGAACGACGCAGTGGATGCAGGTAGTGTCCGCACTCAAGCGACTAGGTGGCATTGCTACACTATCGCAGTTGAATCGCGCCCTTCTTTCTCCGGGTGAGGTCAAGTCCCGCCATGTGGTGTAAAAGATCGTCATCCTGTTGATGTTGCTCAAGCCGCGGCAGATTGTGTCAGTGAGACCTCCGGCAGAGCCTCCTGCTTCGCGGCAACTCCTGGTGTCAGGTAGCGACGAGCGACTGCCCACTCATCGTTCTGCTCGGCAAGCACAGCACCGATCAGCCGGCGCGCCGCCGACCGGTTAGGGAAGATGCCCACCACATCCGTCCTGCGCCTGAT
>MPND01000123.1 GCA_002238855.1 SAR202 cluster bacterium bin90 | reverse complement strand
GCACGTATAATGCGCCGCCATTCGCAGGCGTCTTCCGGTGGCTCGCCGATGCCCGCCTTGTGCATCGCAATCGCGCCGAGCTGCACGAGGAAGGCGTGCCACGCGTGCCGCTGGTGCGGGCGAAGCATGGGAAAACTGGCGATTTCGTCTTTCACCAGTGCGGCGAACACATCAGGCAGGGAAGCCTCAACCACGCTGTTGTCGTTTGTCTTGAAGTGAATGAGTTCGTCGGTAAGGATGTTGTGCATCGTACGTCCCCGTTTTGAGCGAACTGTTGTTGGGAAAAAGTGTTCCACATCACGATAGTTGTGTTAGGAGTCTATTGTCAACACCTACTCGAACAGGAGGCCTCCAAAATACATGTGTGAAAAGCACTTATTGCAGACGACTGAGTTTTGCATCTTTGGTGTTCCATCGAGAGAACATATTCCACAGATACTGCGTCCACAGATCTGGCAATCTCCGATTCTTTTTCTAGTGCAACATTCGACGCAATGGGAAGGCGTGCTTAAATCTGATAACATCGTTGCAGGACCTCCTAATTTGGTCTGGAGCCATCGACGGGGCGTTCTAGTTGGCGGTGGACTGGTACTCCGCCGCCAACCTATGATATCATACAAGTCAGTACCAAGCGATGATTAAAATATACAGTCCATACCAGATTGTCGACTCCCTCAAGGCTCTTGAGGATAGACCGCATCGTTTGGTACTTACATGTGGCTGCCCCGCACACGCGGGGATAGACAGAGGTCGCTCCGGGCTGGTCACATCACATCCGCCGCAGCCCCAGGCGGTCGTAGCGAAAGCGCCTGCCGCCGATGGTGAACTCGAAGCCACCGTCAACGGCCTGCGCTTCTACGGATTCCGGCGCTTCTGCACCTCCGAGCCAGCTCAGGCGCACCGTCACTTTGTCGATTGCGGCCTGCCCGAACGGGCTGCACTGCGGTGCTGCAAAAGAAATCTCTACTCCCTCGTCGCCGAGTCGCGTGCGTATGCGCTCTTCGTCGCCCGCGAAGACAACATCTCGATCAAGGAATGTCTTGTCGCGCTTCACTATAACATTGCGCGCAACCTGGATGTCCCCGATGCGCGCTCCAACCATGTCGCTCGCATGTGATAGCCACTTGTCTCCCTTATTATCGACCAGCGCATCCAGCTTCTCTGGATGCGTTGCTTTCTCCACCAGCTCGCGGTTCATCTCCGGGATGCGCCACCGCTTGCCGCCGTTCGATGCGTCCATGACCAGCCCAAGCGTCAGTGCCAGTATCCGCAGGTCCGGATAAACATAGCCGTGCGGTCCCAGTCCGTTAGCGTTCTCTCCGCTCGAAAGCATTCGGGATAAGTCTTCGTCCGGAGGCGTCAGCACGATGCAGGTCGGCGTCCTGTAGCCTGCCGCTCTATCCGCGCGGTCGTGGCGGTGCAGCCGCCCTATGCGCTGGAGCAGGACGTCGATGGGACAGAGGTCGGTTATGAGCAGGTCGGCATCTATATCGAGGGATTGTTCGAGCGTCTGCGTTCCTACAACCACGCATCCGCCGCCGCTGCGCTCCCCGCCGAGCCGCGCTTCCACAACTGCGTCCAGCAGCTTGCGGTCCTCCGACGCGAATCTGCCGGTGTGCAGAGTTCTGACGCCATTGCAGCTGAACAGTAGGTCGGAGTCCTCGCTGCCGGCGGCTTCTTCGAGAGCCTGTTGTGTGTTGAGCGCGTATGCGACCGTGTTCCGCACTACCAGAACTTTCGCCCTGGCGCGCGCGGCTTCGAGGGCGATGGCTGCCGTAGCGGTGAAGTCGTGCATCTGCTTGCGATCATCTATGCGGACGCTTTTCTGCATGCCGTTCACGCCTACATGTGCGATCTTTACCTCATTTCCCGAGCGCGTTGACACGGAAGGATAAGGCACGCCGATGGCATCTGTCAGATTTGGTACGGACAGGTTGCTATCCCTGCGCGGCCGGAGCAGCCAGCGGGAGCGCGCCGCGGAGCCGAGCGTCGCCGACATCAGCAAAGCGTATCCGCCCGCGCCAATATGTGCATCCAGAAGTGCTTGAAGTATGACGCTCATGTACGGGTCCGACGCGTGAACTTCATCCACGACAAGCAAGTTGCGCGAAAGGCATGCCGCGCGCATGTGCGAGTGGCGCACCTGGAGCGCAGCCATCATTGCCTGATCGACGGTTCCGACGGCTATCTGCGCCGCGAGAAACCTCTTTGCGCTCTCCGCCGCCCAGAAGCTCTGGTCGCCGCCGCTCGCGTGCGTGTCCCACCAGACCTCGTAGCCCTGAAGATGTTTCCCGGTGAAGTCACCTGCCTGAATGTAGCCAGGTACGGCAAGAACCGGTTCCGGCTTGTGCGACGGGAAGAGATTGCTGACGAACTGATTTACTCTGTTGTGTATCTGGGACGCGGCGGCGCGGGTCGGAAGCGCAAAGTACATGCCGTCAACGAGGCCGGCGTCGTACATGTGAGCGAACCGCCAGAGCGCCGCTTCCGTCTTTCCTGAACCTGTTTCCGACTCGACGATGACCACAGTCTCATCAAGCGGGACGCCCCAGGCTGCCGCACTTTGTATGGCGTTGGGTGCATGCGGGATGTCAAAGAGCGTGGAGAAGTCTGGTACTTCACCGAAGACTTGACGCTGCGCAGAAGTATCCAGGCCGATTTCATAGACCGCTGCACGCGCTCGGTGTCGCGCCTTACGCATGTAGGCGCCATCGGGTTCGTCTTCGTATGGAAAGTGCTCTTCGTCTGAGCCGATCCAGTCGGCGAGTGTGCAGAGTCCGAGGAACATGTGCTGGAAGTGTGGTGACGAGGGGAGCGGCGGCGCATCGTGATCGAATGCATCGGGAAACCACTCGCGCACCAGTTTTCCGATGCGTCTGACACAGGCTTGCGGATCGAGTTCGCCGAAGGAGCGCCAGACTGCCGGATTTGCCGCCCTGGAGTCATGGAGGTCAAGCGGTTCGCCGTGATGTGACATAGCCGCCGCGAATAGAGCGGACGCGGTATTTCCGCCGTCACCGTCCCAGTTGGCAGTATGCTCGTACCATCCGATGCTGTTCAAGAACCAGTCTGAGGTATCCTGGTCTATTCCCCGCAGCACCGGCACGATGTCGGCGGTGTGCCCGGCACGGCGTGGCTTGCGCTTGCCTTGCAGGTCTTGTGCTTGCCATATCTGCGTCTGAAACCCCACATTTACCTTGCCGATGTCGTGCAGAGCGGCGAGGACACATAGCCTCGCCTTCGTCGCATCGTGCAGACTTTCGAGTTCCGTGGTTGCCGTCAGTCGGCTCAGGATGGTGGGCTGTTCCAGAAGCGCCTCAAAGCAGGCGCCAACATCGGCGAGGTGATGCTCCAGCAGGTGAATTCGCTCCGGGTCGGCGCGGTCTGACTTTGCCCAGTGGCGGTAGGTGTAAACGGGTGCAGTCTCTGTCAAAAGCGCCTCCCGGTCTCCAGCTTCGGCGTCAAATATGGTGCTTCAGCGAGTGGCCCAGCCAGCGTAACAGGTAAAGACCGCGCAAGTCCCACCATCTACGCCCTAGAAGCACCGGCAGTTCTTTTCGTTCCCGGTAACAGAGATCACGGCATTCATGAGGAAGGTTCGCACAGCACGAATCCGTCTTCAGGCAAGAAGTCTGTATCTGCAATTGACCCAGTCTGTTCTTGGAGCGCCAATGGGTCCGCGAAATCATTGCAGGTCTGTGTCACGTACCAGGCATCCTTTGATCCTTCGACCAGAAGTGTTTTCAGATCTAGGGCTCCTGTACGAAAACTTTCCATGTGTCCCGCAGAAACTCCAGCGACAACATAGTGGGCAGCACTGTCAAGAGAATCTATGAGCACGCCGATGTAGCAGCCGCCTATCATATCCCGACCTTCAAAGACCTGAGCGCCATCGTAGTAAACGAGAGTTTCAGTGTGGTGGATTTTCTTCATTGAGCCTCACCTACTGAGCAGTGATCTAATATGTCGTAACTCGCAAAGGGCCACCACGTATGGTGGTGCCGGTCCCTACCCGTCTGTTGAATATATCCTGCGCCTGCATCCAATACAACTTGGCAGACCATCATGCCGCGTCTTCGCATGTGCGGCAATTTGAGCAGGTTCTCCGACGTGCGGAAATCGGAATGAACCGACAGCCCACGTGCAACGCACTCGGACACATTTCGGAATGCCCGGTTCGGATGTTCAACTCGCTGCGACCTGAAGTCATCGTCGGTCGGCGGGTTGTGGCTTGCTAATCTGAATACGACTCTCGGCTCGTTGATCTCATCTGCATCATCGGGTGGACAATCTTCTGTCAGTGATTCTCTGAAATTCTGCTGCATAAGACCATTATACACCTGTACAACTTACGGCACTTCTGCGAGACTCCCCGTCGGGTCCGGCACAAACTCCGGTAGATGAGCGTCGTCTGGATCGACGAGTGCCCCAGCCAGCGCGAAAGATAGTTGATAGGGATGCCAATCATCAGCAGGTGACGCGCGTAGCTGTGCGTAGTGTGTGAGTTCCGACTCGTTTCCCCGGTGCAATCGCGCCTAGCTCCTCCGCACGTTTCACCATCGCATGCATCCAGCGTCATGCTGTCGCGGGATGTATTTCGACGATTCTGCCCTGGCTGATGTCCCCGTAAGCCAGCGAACTGCCGAGCGCGCCGTGCAGATCCGGATGCACCGGCACAAGCCGTGACTCGCCCGGCAGACATTTTCTGCTCAGGTCCGATGCTATATCGAGTTTTTGTCCACTCCGATGGGGTTTCAACGGTGTGACAGGCTGCATACTATAAGTGTATCGACGCAGAAATTGCTGAACAACTGAGGAGTGGAATGAGTACCGCGATCAAGATACCATCGGTCAACTTTCATCTTTGGCGACCGTGCAATATGAAATGTGGCTTCTGTTTCGCCACATTTCAGGACATCGATCCGGATAACCTGCCAAAGGGTCATATTGGACGAGATGATTGCATCTCGGTCGTCGAGGCTCTCGGCGAGGCTGGCTTTCAGAAGATAAACTTTGCCGGAGGCGAGCCCACGCTCTGTCCCTGGCTATCCGAGCTGATAACCCGAGCGAGTGATATCGGGTTGGTGACCTCGATAGTCACAAACGGGAGCCGTATAACCCCCGACTGGCTTCAAAGTGTCGAAGGACATCTGGACTGGACCGCCTTGAGCATAGCAACTGTGTTGAGCGAGTTGGATCTCAAGGGCTTATTGTCTGGAAGCGAGCGAGAGTTGAGGCTTCCAGGATGTTCCGTCTCTCATCATCGCGTTGAGTATCGTCAGCAACTTCCTCATACACGCCACCAGCGCGACTTTACCAGGCTTGCCAGCCGCCGCCAGCCGCTCGTAGAACTCCCTTATCACTGGATTGTGCCTCCTTGCGCTCGGCGCCGCCATGTACAACGTTCGTCTCACTCCGGCGCGCCCTCCCCAGATGCTGCGCCTGCCTCTGTACGCTCCACTGTCCCTGTTCATCGGCGCAACGCCCACTAGCGCGCTTATCTGCCGCGCATTCAGCTTACCCAACTCAGGCAACTCACTCACAAGCGTTACGCATGACACAGTCCCTATACCTGGAACTCCTCTCAGCCGCTCGGCTTTCTCACGCCACAGCGGACTCTCCTTTATCGCTGTCTCTATTTCGCCATCTATGTCCGAAAGCTCTTGTTTCAAGAACTCTATGTGGCTGACAATGCGCTCTCTGACCAGCCGCCGCGCCCGCATCAGCCGGTTGCGTTCCGATACTATCATCTCCACGACTTGCCGCCGGCGAGCCACAAGCGCCTTCAGCCTGCTCGCCTGCTCGTCTGCCAGCGCACGCGGCTCAGGATGCACCGCCGCGCCAAAGGGCGCTATCACCTCCGCGTCTATCGTGTCTGTCTTCGCGAGCCTGCCCATTGAGCGCGCGAAGTCCCTTATCTGACGCGGGTTCATTACCACTGTGGGTATATGAGCAAGCGCACACTCCGCGGCAAGTGCAACTTCAAGACCACCCGTGGACTCCATCACCACCAGGTTCGCTTCTACTTCCTTAGCAAGCTCGAACACCTCGCGTATGCCCATAACATCGTTTGCGTACTGCTTGACCATGCCTTCAGGCAGGATGTGAATGTCCAGACACTTGCCGCTAATGTCAATACCGATTACTCTATCCGTGCTCATAGTGTCCCTCTCTTGCAGGTACGGGTTTGGCTGACCCTGGCAACTGTACGGGCTTTGATGAGCTCGCGTGCGGCGGCGAATGCTAAAATGCGGTCTCGTCTGGACCAAGATTCCTACGGCCTGCCGCACCCCTCAACTCTTGCACCCTATCACTTTCCACTCACACAAGATTCCGTGAATCGGGCCACGTCGCTGAGAATTGGAAGGGCGACACAGTCCGGTCCTCTTGGCGAAGACGATTACTTGAAGGCAGTCGACATACTGAGAACGAACGACGTAAGAGTGAAGGTAAACACCGTCGTAACCATATTCAATCTTGAAGAGGACCTGACTGACTTCATTATTGAGGCTCGCCCGGAGCGATGGAAGCTGCTCCAGGTGCTCCCAGTGAAGGGTCAGAATGACTTCTCGATTGGCGAATACGTCATTTCGGGTAGCGAGTTCGAGAGATACGTCAAGCTGGCTCGCAGGGCAGAGACATTCGGGATTGAAGTCGTGCCCGAGAGCAATGAACTGATGAGAGGCAGCTACGTGATGGTTGATCCTGCTGGTCGATTCTTCGATAACGTCGAGGGTGGACACACCTACAGTCGCCCCATCTTGGAGGTAGGTATCGAGCAGGCACTGAGGGACGTATCGCAGGATCCAGCGAAATTCATCAAGAGAAACGGTCTCTATAACTGGTAGGATAAAACGTCGGATGAACCTTTGGAGGGCGACAGTTGGTAGATACACGATCCGAGAGGGAAGGTGAAGTCAGGCTTGAGTTGCCGACAAGCGGGCAAGTACTAGGAGCATTGGCCAGAAACATGGGCATTGACGACCACAGGCTTCGGTCCAAGTCGGCTCGACGGTACTATTCCGGCCGTCTGGAAGAGAGGGTTAAGGAATCCAGCAGACAACAGGTCATTGAAGCCATTGCTGAAGCGCTGACTGACCTGGGGTTAGGCGCAAGTCAGCCATGGGGTGACGATGTCATTCCCCAGCCACCTACCTTAGCAGAGATACTTGACTGGCATGTCGTTGCTGAGGGATTATGTCCGCTTAAGTGCGAAGGGAAAACGTCCTCCCGTAAATTTCATGCTACCAGACTAAAGTGCCGCTGACGCCGAGCGCCCAGGCGACGTGGGTGGCTTCTCGGCGTTCATGTACTTTTTCACCGTGTCTCTGTGTATGCCCAACTCCCGGGCGATCCCACGCATGGACAGCCCCTTGCGCTTCGCCTTCTGCACCGCCTTCCACCTGGCCGTCTGCAGCGGCGTGGGCTTCCTCCGGCGAG
>MPND01000122.1 GCA_002238855.1 SAR202 cluster bacterium bin90 | reverse complement strand
TGCAGTCTGTATATCCTGGTCTCGACGGTCTTGACCATTCCTCTGTCCTCTGTGAATGTTCCTGTCTTATTATAGAACATCCGTAAGAACAAATCCCCATACGCGTGCAACAAATATGTCATTACCTATCTGATTACGCTTGTCTAATTAGGTATATCATTCCAAAATTACAGATGCCAACTACGCCGGACCCTGAGCGGCCAGAGTAATTGTCGCTGATCAATTAGTTACACAGTAGAGCGAGGTGAAGCATGCAGTTGTCCGAAGAGAGGCAGTTCGCTCTGTCCCACCTTCATATTCGCCGCAAATCAACTCAAATGAGCGCCGGGATATTGATAGCCTTCCTGCTCAGCATCGCACTGAATTTCATCAGTGTCTGCTCTCTAAACAGCCTGGAAGAAGCGCTGACAAGAGATATTTCCGTAGTGAGCCAGTCACAAGCGCAGTCAGTCGCCCCGGAATCACTGAACCCTACGTTTCAAGAGATTTCAGAGGCGCGCACTCGCTTGTTGATAGTAGGAGCGCTATTATTCGCGGCTGTCTCGTTCACTGCCTACAGGATGATGACCGTCGGGCCGCGGGTGGTCGCCCAGGAGTTCTGGATTCGACGCATGGGTGACGGAGACCTAGATTACAAATTGGACACCAGCGGAAGCGACGAAATCGCGGAATCTTCACGCGCTCTTGAGAAGCTTCGCCAGCGGTCCATTCGCGTTGTGCGCTTGAATCTCGTAGAGAAGCTGTCCCAAGACCTTCAAGCCAAGAACGAGGAACTTGAGGGAGTGCTTGAAGAATTACGTCTCAGGCAAGAGCAAGCCATCTTTCAGCAAAAGCTCGTCGAACTAGGAGAGCTGACCGCCGGAGTCGCGCACGAGATCAGAAATCCGCTGAATTTCATCGAGAACTTTGCGGAATCGTCTGAGGAACTGCTTGAAGATCTGAAAGAATCTCTGAAAGGAATTGCCGGCGTTATGGCGGAGGGGACACGCGACTACATTGATGAAATCTCGCAAGACATCGCATATAACATGTCCCGTATACGTGTGCACGGAGACCGAGCCGACCGCATAATTAGAGACATGCTTAGTCTTGGACGCGATGGCGGAGACTTTGAACTCACCGGCATAAACAGTCTGCTCAGGGAACATGCCCTGCTGGCGTATCGCAGCGTGCACGCCCTCGACAACGACTTCCAATTGGACATCAGAGAGAACCTTGACCCGAGAGTGGGGAATGTGTCGGTAATTCCAGAGGATATAAGCCGAGTCTTCCTGAATATAGTGGGGAATGCCTGCTACGCCACGGGTGAGAAGAGCCGTATGCTCGAAGACAGAGACGTAGAATACGCTCCTACGCTCTGGCTGACCACTGAGCGAAGGGAGGACACGATCGAGATATCGATCAGGGATAATGGCGGCGGCATTCCCGATGGCGTCATAGACAGGATATTCAACCCATTCTTTACCACAAAGCCAACGAACAGAGGGACCGGACTTGGCCTCAGCTTATCGAACGACATAATCCGAGGACACGGCGGCACGATTACGGCAACGTCCGAGTTCGGCGAATACACGGAGATGACAATACTGCTTCCTGCCTAATCACCTAGCTCAATTGATGGCTACGCTGGGCCGGTAATTAAGTAACAGTTAGAGTGTACAAGTAGATTGTACAAGCTCTCTCTGCAGCAATTCATCTGAAACAGCCGGTTGAATTGATCCTTGAATCCTAGGCGTATATAATGGTTTCATATATCAATAGTTGCGCTTGATAAGTAAGAGTTGTCACTGAGATGGTAAACAAATCGCACCGCGTTAACGCCGATCAAACAGACTCCCATTTGCCTAGCATAGAGGAGCACGCCACCGCCTTGTTCAACACAATTGCCAAGGGGGTGGCCGCCGAGGCAGCTGCCCACGGCCTCACTTATTTAGAGTTAGCTATCATCAGGATGTTTCAGATGGATTCGGAGTGGACGGCTACTGAACTGGCCCTATTGCTTTCGACGAATGTAGCGACGATAAGCCGTGCTGTGAGAAAGCTAGTAGATGCGGGAGTGCTGCGAAGAAGACGCTCACAACAGGACCGACGGATAGTGATTCTGACAATAACTGAGGAGGGCTTCGCTTTTGGACGCAACCTGCGCGATATAACACACTCCTACGAACGGAAATTCACTCAGGGAATTAGTGTCGAAGATTTGGAAATATGCCTGTCCACTATCGCAAAGATTGTGGCGAACCATGCAGCCTTGAAGGGTTCGACTTCGGCGCTGCCTGGGGCAACCCTCTAATGCGTCCGGATCTTGTGGGAATTCTTTCCAGGCGGTCTAGCTCATCAGGCGGCGACTGCTTCCTCGGCACTTACCAGCAGCTCAATTAATATCCCATTCCACAACATCCGATATCAGCTCAATTGCGAATGGCAATGAGGACGTGATGTAGGTAAAGCCAGTTGACTCGTCTGTGCCAATGGAGATAACAGCCCCTGTCCAGACAAAGATACGACTGCGAGTAGAATATGTGGAGCGTCTGTTATTATTTTCCAATGAATACGACTTTTCACTTTCTGTGCAAAGCCTTTACTCCTATAGAACAGCTTATTGCCGAAGATAAGCCAATGAAAAGCGAGTCTGGCACTTGTGACTTCAGATGTAGATCGTTTCCAAACCACAGATTATGACTATGCCGTCCAATTCTCGGAAGATCCCGGAAACGGGCCGGCTTCGTATCTTCCAGAGGAAAACCGCATCCCGGCAGTCGACCTACACAGCTTGTCCAAAACTTTCGGAAAAGTTAAGGCTCTCGACGGGGTGACAATGGACATTCCTACTGGTAGCGTCTTCGGGTTACTGGGACCTAACGGATCTGGCAAAACCACTCTGCTTTCGATTCTCTGCGGGTTTCTCAAGCCCTCCTCCGGTGAACTCAGGCTCTTCGGTGGATCAGTGATCAATGGTCTGCCACGTGTCGGTGCCATCGTAGGAGAGCCGTCACTATGGGGACATCTCAGCATCTGGGACAACCTACGGTGTGCCAGGGGAATCTACAACACTAGTGAGAGTGGCTGTGAACTTTCGGATTTACTCGACACTGTGGGACTGGAGGAGGCTGACAGGTCGAGGCGATTTCGCGACTGCTCGACGGGCATGAAACAGCGCCTCGCAATTGCAGTAACCCTGCTGGGCGATCCTGACATCCTGGTCCTCGATGAGCCAACCAACGGACTCGACCCTCAGGGAATCGCCGACATCCGGGAAATGGTGCGAAGGCTATCGCGAAGAGGCGATGGGTCATCGCGAACTATTATCATGGCAAGCCACCTTCTGAATGAGGTTGAACAGGTATGCAACCATGTGGGCGTATTGAACCGCGGTCGATTACTGTATTGCGGGCACATCGATGGGCTGATGATGACGCCCCGCTACCAGATTGACACCACTGATAATCGGGCCGCGATGGAGATTCTAAAAGCACAAGGCTGGAAGGTTGAGAACAGCTGGAATGGGCTCGATGTCAGCATGAAAGATGCCTCTCCTTGGAAGATATCAGAGATACTGGCCGGCAATGGTCTATACCTGAACCTGCTCCAGCCCATACCAGGGGTGGAATCAGGATTCTTCGAGCTTCTATCATCGACCGATTCCTGACGCCGGTGGAAGTTGACAATTGCACAGAACAACGACAGCAACGAAGAGAACAAAATTTTCCGATTCGATCGTCTCAGAGGTGTTGAGACTTGCGAAATACGAATGGTTTCGGATGAATCGTCGACCCGCATTCATCGTTCTCTGCATATTGGCCGAGCTGGCAATCCTGGTCCCGGCAGTCGTCGCGGTGATTGTGCTGAACTTGGACTTCTTCAGTGACGTTGGGGAGGGGGAGGTCGAGTCCATAAGAAACGCCCTGGAGTTCTCTTTCGTGCCGTTTAACGCCGTCGCTATGTGCGTCGGAGCCTTGATCTTCGGCGCTGATTTCGGCACCGGTGGCTACCGTGCCCTGTATACCCGGGGAGCATCCAGGATTGCGGTGCCACTATCGAAGGTAGCCTTCATTTTCCTGGTCCTGGCTGGTCTGTTGGTTATTGGCTGGACTCTATCGCTTGTCGTCTCCAACATCGCAACTCTAATATCCGATGGCTCAATATACGCCTGCACTGACTGCGTCGACAGCGTCTCCCTGACGGGAAGAGCTCTGCCCGGCGTTGCGTTCTGGTCGTTGCTGGGGGCAGGATTGGCTTACTGGGGCAGGTCGACAACGCTGGGCGTCGGTGCTGGCTTTGGATACTATTTTCTTTCCGGCATCATCCAGCCCGCGCTTGCGCTCGGATTCACCCTGCAATGGGATATCGACCTCGGACCGTTTCTGCACTGGCTTCCTGAGAATCTCGTGGCCGCGTTCTTCAACGCCGATTCTGCGTACATCGACTACTGGCTGAGCGGACTGGGAGCTCTGGCCTACTGTGTCGCAATAGCAGCATTTGTCCTTTGGCTGAGCAAGACCAGAGACCTGGCACCACCGCGATGAGGATTGGAAAGGGACTTACATACTTTAGTAGACACGACAGTGTGAATCGTGACGAAACAGCGTCACCTGACATATCAGTACAAGGCGCACATCAAGCGCAGGGACTACTCTGGGCTCGACGAGGCGCTGCGCCATTGCGCCACGCTCTACAACGCCGCGCTTGAAGAGCGAACTCAGGCGTATCGCATGCAGCGCAAGTCCGTCTCTCATCCGGCGCTGACGAATTATGTTGTCGCCATCGTCGTGATGCAGCACGTCGCCGTTGCTGAGGGTTAGTTGCCGCTTCACTCCATCATCTACGCCGAGTATCTCATCTGCCGGCCGGATGGCTTCGGGCACCGGCTTCTTCGTCCGCAGCACTATGTCCCGCGCACCCATTATTGTGAAGGTGCTGTCGTCCAGCCTGACGGGCGAAGTCAGCGAGGTGAGTGTGGAGGTCCCACGCTTTCGGCTGCGCCTTGCCAGAGTCCTGCGGTGCTGCCTGTGGTCTGCCGAGCGCATCGAGCCGTTCTCAATCCGGGCGCGGCGAGACTTGCGCTCTTGCCTCATCAGGTCGTTCGCCATCCAGGTCTGCTGCGCTCCCGCCTGATGAATTACATAGGGTGCTTGGGCGCGGCTGTCCTGATGTCGCCAACGGGTTGGCTGTCCGAACAGGCCGTCAGGGTGCCGTGGAGACCGGCGCAGGGCCAGGGTCGGCGTTCTATTGAGGATGCCTGCCGCGACATTGTAGGCCAGGCGCTGCTGCGAGGCGAGATAGCCTATGCGCTCGCTCATCTGGGAGTCGTGATGCAGTCTGTATATCTTGGTCTCGACAGCCCTGACCATTTCCTGTCCTTCGTGAATGTTCCTGTCTTTATTATAGAACATCCGTAAGAATACGTCCTCGCACACGTGCAACATGTATGTCATTACCTCTTGTAATATCCGGCACGTAGCCTTCGAGGCTAACAGTTGTCAACCTCGCCTCCACCAGAATAACCAGAGCAGATGGGGGAATACCACCTTGCCCCATTTCGTTATGAGCTTATATCGTAAATCCATGGTTGTGTATGAGACGATTTCACAAATCCGCTTTGTTGAAAGCGACCCGACTTCGGCGTAGCTTTTTGAGACTGCTCATCTCCGGAGTGACAACCAAGAACCGTCGTTCTGATAAAATGTGAACATGCCCAAGTATCATAGAACATACCAGCACCGCGCCTACACCAGTAGGGCCGGCTACGACCGCATTGCCGAGGTGTTGCGCGAGAGCGCAAGACTCTACAATGCTTCGCTCGAAGAGTGGCGCTGGGCCTACCGGGCAGGCGTGAGCGTCTCGCTGTACAGCCAGTACCGGGAACTCACGGCGGTCCGCGCTGAGGATGAGTTCTGGGGCGGCGTATCCATTCAGGTTGGGCGAGGCGTGCTGCGAAGGGCTGAGCGGGCGCGGCAGGCATTCTACCGACGGGTCAAGGCAGGGGAGAAGCCGGGCTATCCCAGGTTCAAGTCCGGTCGTCGCTGGCACACAATCGAGCTTGCGAATGTCACGGCCAGTATGGTCAAGACCCGCGGCAACTACTCCGCTATCCATGTCAAGGGACTGCCGGAGATAAGGCTTCGTAAGGGACTGGTGCTGCCGGACGGCGACCTGAAGGCGCTGACGCTGACGCTTCGGGGACGCAGGCTGTTTGTGAATACGACATACGAAGCGGAGCTTGCGGCGCTTGTGGAAAGTGATGTCGCGGTTGGAATAGACATGGGGGTGTCCGACAGGCTCGCGCTGTCTAACGGAGAGACTGTCCGGCGTCGAAGGAAGCCGCACAAGAAGCTCTCCCGCGCCCAGCGAAGGTTGTCGGCATGCAGGAAAGGCAGTCATAGATGGCGCAAGCGTCGGGCCGTGCTGGCTAACCAACAGCACCGCGAGCGCGTTCGCAACCGCAACGAGTGCCACCGGGTCACAACCGAGCTAGTCAGACGTTTCGGATTGATAGCCGTCGAGGACCTTCAGATAAAGAACATGACAGCCTCCGCGAAGGGAACGATAGAAGAGCCAGGAAGGAATGTCGCAGCGAAGACTGGACTCAATCGCTCGATCACCGAACAGTCCTGGGGGCTTATCCGCAACCAACTCCAGTACAAGGCAGAATGGGCCGGTAGGGAGTTGATAGTGGTTGACCCGAAGTTCACGTCGCAGAGGTGCTCCGGCTGCGGAGTCGTCTCTTCCGACCATAGGCAACGAAAAAGATATAACTGCGCCGAGTGCGGGATGACAGAGGATGCGGACATAAACGCCGCACGAAACATCCTGGACTCGGCGCTGGCGGGCAGACGATGGCCGGACATCCGGCTTCCCGCCGCGAGCTAGACTCGCAGAAACTTCACGCTCGCGGAGAGCGCCAATTGGGACTGGAAATAGACTCAAGCAGTGCTCCGGAGTATTTGTGAAATCGTCTCTGTGTATGCATTGAGGTCTGTATATTCATTTGTGAATATCAGACAGAAAAGGTGATCTTAGAGAATGACCAGCCCCGCCCTTGACACACAGACACAGATTCAGAAGCGACTACGCCAACTACCTGAATACTTCGAGGCTGGGGAAGTCGCAGCTCTAATGCGCTCAGCCCCCCACGCTCAAGCCCGTCTGTTTATGGTTGTTCAGTGGCGATCCGGACTTCGAATATCTGAGGTTCTAGCCCTTGAAGCGCGTGACTTGTCCCTAGATGCGGATCATCCGACACTTCGAGTGCGCCGAGGCAAAGGGTGTAAACCACGAGTGGTCCCGGTGCATCCGGAGTTGAGGACAGTGCTGGAAACTGCGTTGAGCTGCGGCCGCGGCACGCGGAAGGGCAGGATTATCAAGGCGAGCCGCACGACCGCACATCGCTGGCTCAAGCGCGCGTTGGCCAATGCTGTTGAATTAGGGACAATAGCGAAGGGCCGGCGCATCGGC
>MPND01000121.1 GCA_002238855.1 SAR202 cluster bacterium bin90 | reverse complement strand
TGCCACCGCAAGACGATGGGGGCAGCTGTCCGCGGCACTCGGCAACGACAGCGCCGACCTTCTCATAGCCGCCACGGCACTGGAGCACGGTCTTACTGTCGTGACCCGCAACGTGCGCCACTTCGAGCCGACCGGTGTTTCTGTCCTGGATCCGAGCCAGTGATGATGGAGGGAAGAGTAGAATGAAAACTCCGATCAGGAAACGCCAGCTCCGGGGCCTGGTGCTGCACCGCCGGTGCCACCCAGAGACTCATCCCGCTACCCTTTGAACTGCACGACCAGATGGGGTGAGCCGCCACAGAACGGCATCTGCGGCTGGTGCTATGAACCTACGGCGCACGTCCGAGACCGCTGGCTCTTCTGCTGCCGGAACACCTATCGCAGTTATGACCGGCCAACAGCCAGAAAGGAAGGCACCAATGCTCAGGCTAGTCGATGAGAAATGGGTCGAGGAATTCTCCGAGGCTCTGTATTCGGACTCCAGTGAACTTCACATCATCTGCCCGTTTATCAAGGCAGGCGCCCTCAAGCATATTCTGCGTAGCAAGCCTGGTAATCTTAGGGTGATCACACGTTTTGACCTCAACGACTTCGCGCAGGGTGTCAGCGATATCGCCGCTCTGCGAATGTTTCTCAACGCCGATGCTAGAGTGCGGGGAGTAAGAAACCTTCACGCCAAACTGTACATATTTGGCACAAGTCGGGCAATCATCACATCTGCCAACCTGACTGAAGCCGCCATGAAACGTAATCACGAGTTCGGAACGGTCGTGACCGGCGCAGCGCAGGTCGAGAAGTGCCGGGACTATTTCGATAACCTATGGGAGCGCGCAGGCAATGACCTGACGCTTGAGCAGGTGAAAGGCTGGGATGCAAAAGTTACTCGATACCAATTGCAGGGCGGATTGTCTGGCAACGTGGCCGGCCTGGAAGACCTCGGAGCCGAAGCCAATCTTCCAAAGTCGCCGCCTGCTCAAGTTCCACAAGCCATAGCCGAGGCATCGCAGGCATTCGTGAAATTCCAGGGTAGCAGTAAGGCCCGCTTGTCGGCATCCGAGCCCACCCTAAAGGAAATTGAGAGTAGCGGATGTCACTGGGCTGTCTGCTATCCTGCCAAAAGGCGCCCCAGAAGTGTGAGCGACAATGCAGTTATTTTCATCGGCATGTTTACCAGGGACCCATACGACATTCGCATATTCGGTCGCGCCACCGGAATGGCCTACAAGGAAATAAGGGATGACGCGACGGCGGCAGACAAAGAACGTCGTGAATGGAAGAATGAGTATCCACATTATATTCGTGTCCATGATGCGGAGTTCGTCGATGGTCCGATGGCCAACGGCGTCTCGCTAGGAGAATTGATGGAGGCACTTGGCGAAGAGTCATTCGCCTCCACCAAGCGCAACGCGGCACGCGGTGAAGGAAATACCGACCCCAAAAAAGCGTATAGACAACAGCCGGCTGTCGAGCTTTCACCTGAGGGGCTGATGTGGCTTAATGAGCACCTTCAGTCGGCCCTTGAAAGCCATGGCAAGGTTCCTCGGGCAAGACTCAGTGCGCTAGACTGGCCCGACTTATCCGAAATCCCTTTGATCGAATACGACGCCTGATCATTACAACAATACTCGAATGCGGGTCGTTCAGACGACAGGGCATTCATAAGATGGCGATATTCTAATAAAGAACCTTTGATACGTCGCAATTGAGTAGTAATGCAGCCTAAATCCACCTGTAAGTCGGAGCCGTAGTACGAATTGCCTTGTGCTACAATACTAGGACTCGTGGTAGACATCACCACTTTCTCCAGGGAAAGATAATGAGTTTGCAGACCTTACAGCCAGAATCGATCAGCGCACTCTTGAGTCCATTTTCCGATGCCCATTGGTCCTTGTCACAGTCACAGGGAATCGTGGAGGTGGAAATTAAGATACAAGGGAGTGATGAGCAAATATTCGCCGGGACGACGATGACGCCCCACGTGGAACAGCTTCTCTTCACTGACCCGGATGACAGGCTTAACTATTTGCAACAGCAGAATCCCGCATACACTGAAGAACGCCTTAATGAGCTCGCTAGGGTAATTTATGCATGGTTCGATGGTGAAGCCCGAATTCGAATGAGAGACTCAGCACAGCAATCCGGCGACGACACATCGAGCCCGCTGCGCACGCTACTCAACTGGCTGACTCCAACAGAAGTCCAAAGGCTGGTTGACCTCTTGAGCGAATGTGTAAATCCCGACCTGGACCTCACACTATCCTACGCAGTCTGCGAAGCATATGATGTTGCATGCGCTGCCTATTTCTTGCAGGCTAACCGGGCGAACGGACCGGTGAATTTTGCGGAAATCAACCAGATGCCTGAAGACACCATTGCAGACATTCACTTCATCAAGGCACGGTAGGAACTTAAAGGCTGATGCCGGCAGTTGTCAGGGGATCCGTCTACTGGTGTGACTTTGGACCAACCGTAGGCAGGGAACTTTCAGACTCTCACCCCGCTCTGGTCATCAGCAACTCAGGCCTGAATAGTAACTCGTCTACCGCAATCGTCCTTCCAATGTCGAGCGCCGGGCCGGCGGACCGGCATCTCTTGAACCACGTTCTCATTGCGGACGTCAATTCTTGGGCATCGGTGCGCCAGATCAAGTCTGTAAGCGAAGGGCAATTGGGCGACAAGATAGGTGAGGCGTCACCCTCGGAGTTGGAAATGGCTCTGCAACTCCTTGCTACGCGCTTGGCGATTACACGAAAAGGGCCGCCCTCTGCTCAGGAAGTGCAAACTTCTAGACTGATCGAGCCGGGAACGATATGGGACGTTGAATTTTTTGATGAGCACGATAACGACACCGCCTGGAACACTCCCTTGCTGATTCTGGACTACAACGATGGTAACAATATCGCCATCGCGGTCGAAGTACGATACGAACAGAGAGAGGGTTCACCAATCAGGATTCCCATCGAAATCGCAGATTCTGAGACGTCGGCATCAGCTCTCATTCACATTGTTCGCTCTGTTGACCTGGGAGCCAGACGAATTGAGAAGGTCGGTGTAGTAAGGGACCTCAGCCTTGCGTTAGTTCTTTCCTCCTTGTTTGCGGCTATACGCGAGTAAGACGGGCTTCATAAATCCTCGATGGCGCAAGTCGGACTAACCTACAATCCAGTTAGCACTTGCGGGACGTTCAGTTTCCTCAGACCAGCCACTCGAGCGCCTCAAGCGCCTTTTCACTTCTGGTGTACCTTGCCGGCATCGACGGCGACTTCCAGCGCCCGTGCGTCTGCACCGCCTGCAGGGGAGCACCCCGTCGTGTCATCCTGATCGCCAGGCCCACGCGACCGGAGTGGCCCGAGTACCCCTCACCCAGGCCCGCAGCTCTCGCCATGCTGTCCACACGCCGGCTTATCTGCGACATAGACAGTCCGAACACGATGTCATCATCAGAACAGCCTCCGGCGTCCTCTCGCAGGAGCTTCAACGCAGACAGCGTTTCGGGCGTGACCACGACGTAGGCTCCCTCTCCGACCTGATCGGTCTTCGACCGCTCGATGTATATCAGCCCGGCACCGTCCTCGGCATCGAGCACGTCGCGCCACCTGAGAGCTGCAGCCTCCGAGATGCGCAGTCCAGCATCGGACATTGCGGACGCAAGGGCGATGTCCAGCCGGCCGCGCCTGATAGCGGTGTCCTCCATCTCAAGCGAGCCACCACGCGTTGTTCGCGGAGTAAACGCAGTTGCCCTGATTGCGGCTAGGGCATCTGCATCCAGCGGCCGCGCCTGCTTTTGACCGATACCCAGCTGCCGTGACAGACCCCGAAGCGTTTCAGTGACGCCGGCGGTCTGCGGGGACTCCAGTCCCACGCGCCTGTGGGCATCGACGATTGCCGCCACGGCAAGCCGGATCGTGGACATGCTCTTCCTATCATCGGCAAGTTCCGCAGCATACGCGGGCAGCCCCTCGGGTCGTGCCGGCAGATAAGAAAAATCCTCCTGCTCGCACCAGGTCCTGAATTTCCCGAACTGACTCGCATAGTTCCTTCGAGTGTTCTCCGACTGGGCGCTCTCGAGTGCGTCCGCCACTCGCCGGCGTTGTTCGTCGGTCAGGACGGCCGGTGTGTTTTCGGATGTCGGTTGCTGTCTCTGGAGGGTCATTTTGGCAACTTCCTATATGCGGTATAAGTCTAATTATAACGCACTTAGCATGGGTCGAAAATCGGTGTCAGGACGGCGTTCTTGCTCCTGAAAGCGTCTGCGCGGATCTGGATTGCCTCCCGTGCGTAAGGGGCGGCATGATGCAATAAGAAAGGGTATTTCCTTGCATCAGGTTTGAGGGGGATTAGCGGGCGAGGGAGCGTGTACGGCCGGCGATGGACGAGAGGGAAGTGCCCTATTCACCGCGTAGGCGTCGAAGTTCCTCTTCCATTTCCGCCATACGTGCCTCGGCAGCTAGGCGAGCCGCCTCTTCCTCTCTGGCGCGAGTCTCGGCAGTTCCGGCGCGAGTTTCCGCCGCCATGCGATCGGCATGCTCTTCTTCAGCGCGATCATACAACTCCTGGGGCGTCAGCAGAAATTGCCCGCTCGCAGGGTCTCGGAAGCGCAGCGTCCTCTCCTCCCAACAGAGTTCCAGCTCCAGTATCTCGCTGTATCCCCGGTGCCTCCCATCTGCCTCAACGACAATCTCTATGGGGACGTACTCGCCATCGATCAGCGCGTCACCGGCAAGAGGCCTGTCGTGATATTCGCCACCAGACGGGTCGAAGCGCCAGTATTCCCGAATGCCGAGAGCGGCGTAACCCTCGCGCTTTGCGGTATAGTCGCGTCTTCCCGTGCTGCGCGAACCCACCTCCAACACCAGGTCGGGCGGCTTGCCCACCTCGCTTATCACATATCCGTTGCGCCGGATGACCCTCTCGGGGTCACTGACCTGCCTTGCGAAGATGAAGTCGGGAGCCAGTTCCCTCGCGTCCGCCTTATCGATGCGCACATAGATCTCTCCGGTGAGCAGAACGTCGTCGAATGCGGCGAAGTGAGGACCCAGCGTGCCGTCGAGAGTGGAGAGACTTTTGCGCTGCACCATATCAGGTTCCCGCGGCGGGTCGGGGAGCGGCTCTATGTGCGAATAGTCTTCTGGGTGCGGCTGCGCCAGAGTGGTTTGAGTCGTCATAACTGGACTCTCCGTGATGCTCGCTCACTGAAATCCTCAATGGGGTGAAGTGGTTCAGTTGATTATATCACCGTCGGGCGATGGAGTTGGCAAGATGCTGGGCATTGTCTACGGACGCTGAAGCACTCTCCTTGCCGACACCGACTGAAGGGGGCCGGGCATGAGCAAGATAGTCGCGACCACGGCGACTGGATCGAAGTGACGCGCCTTGCATCATATTGCGGTATTTCCTTGTATCAATTTCAATCAAACTTAGAAGCGACAACCCGCAGTGCAGATTACTGTTCGAAGGGTCGCAAATTTCCCAGCATCATCGAGATCATACACACCTTTAATCCGCGATCGCCAAGGATCAGTGAGTCAAGTCCCCTCATGTGGTGTGGGAGATTGTCAGTCCATTTGTTCTTATCAGTCCGATACAGCTTGACATTAAACACGGCTACTACTTCAAATCTACCTGCGATGGCTATTGGCTCAGATTATCCACAAGGCTGCCGGAACTTGCCCGTTGGATTTCCGAGTTTGTCATGACGGCAATATTTTCTGTCTAATCATTCCCCCATTAATGTCGCTTTGCACCTGTTCCGAGAAAACCCTCCTCAATTAATCTATTGCACGTAACAGGTGCAGGTCTTAGAAATGGCTTGTTCATACGACATCCACAAAGAAAAACTGGGTGAAAGGAGTAGATTAGGTCTGGCAATCTCAAAATGTATTGGACCGATGTCCGGTTGTGTATAAATCGTGCGGAATACATAACGAACTGGAACACACTTAATGATATCCCAATACGCATAGCGAGATTAAGTATTCATGAATTGTAAGTGTCGGAGAACATGCACCAGCTTAGACGCAGTTGTGGTAAGGCGTTGTTGAATGATGGAAGACCTAATGTTTCTGACCTGCCGAGAAATTAAGGGCGGAGCCAGTCCTTCTGACCAAATGATTTTAAAACCGAAAGGAGAACGTAATGGCATACACACATTGTCTGATGGCTGGGATGTGCACCGGAGCGACAAAGAAGCCGTACTCGACGTCGTCATCAGAATCTGAGCAGTGGGCCAAGATCAGCCCTGCAAGGGCGCGCTGCCCATCCTCGGGGAGCAGCTCCATTGGCAATAGCAACTTCTGTGAGAGAAAGTGGATGGAGGCGATATCCTAATGACTATGGAAGGCCTTCGTTCCCCCTTTCCGAATTTCTGGGAAGGTTTGGCGGGCGCGCTTGGATTGGGGAAACCGAACGCAAAGACATTTGTCGAAGAAATGGGGCGGATAACACTAGCAAAGAGCATGGATGAATTTGACCAAGACGATCATTTTCTCAATACAATCCTTGCTTGCCCTCCTGACAAGTGTCAGCAGTTACGCATACGCCTGAGAGAGATAGATTTGGCCGCTGAGACGCTAGTGTCATATCCTTACCAAGAATACTAGGGTGACCTCCTCTACCTAGAGTGATGGTCCCTTGAGATCATCTGAAGTCAGATCAACTATTAAGCGGGTTGTCCCTACTGGGACTGCCCGCTGATTTTCAATTATGATGCTTAGGCTTTATACTTGGCTTTGAGATACCTTGTGAGATGCGTTTAAATTGGGAATCACCGCTGGGAAGTCGAGGGAATAATGGACCTACCTATATTGCCAGTTTTAATAGTGTCTATCCTGATAATTGGAATTGTCATCAAAATTTGGGACTCTTGGAAGAAATGGGACAGGCCCGCAAAGACGGAGCCCAGCGATGATCCGTATGCCTATTGGGACGATTTGAAGCCACCGCGTGGCCCACGTGGGCACGGAGGGGGCTTTGGAGGTGGTATGTCTTGAGCTATCAGTTTGTGTCGCTGTTCAGGATAAAGCAACCGTCTTACCTGTCAAGATGTTGGGATGATCGGATCCCATTTCTGGCCTGTCTTCTTCAGCCGCGACTGGCTTGGGCCTCAGCTCGACTTCAGGATGAAGTCCCGGCGTCCTGCTGCTCTGCCTGAGACGGTAGCTGTCGCCGTTCATCTCGATGATGTGAGCGTGGTGAGTGAGCCTGTCGAGCAGAGCGCCGGTCAGCCTCTCCGACCCGAACATCTCGGTCCACTCGTCGAACGGCAGGTTCGTTGTCACGAGGATCGACCCACGCTCGTAGCGCTGGCTGAAGACCTCGAAGAGCAGCTCCGCACCGGTGGGTGACAGGGGCACGAAGCCCAGTTCGTTGATGATCAGCAGCTTCAGCCGTGCAAGCCCCTTCTGCAGGTTCAGCAGCCTCATCTCATCCCTTGCCTCCATAAGCTCGTTCACAAGGGCTGACGCGGTAGTGAAGCCCACCGTCAGTCCCTTCTGGCAGGCTGCGAGTCCCAGGCCCAGCGCGATG
>MPND01000020.1 GCA_002238855.1 SAR202 cluster bacterium bin90 | reverse complement strand
CTCGGGTGCGGCGGCGAATGCTAAAATGCGGTCTCGTCTGGACCAAGATTCTTACGGCCTGCCGCACCCCTCAACTCTTGCACTCTATCACTTTCCCATCACACAAGATTCTTCACTCCGCTGCGCTTCGTTCATAATGACAGAGGGTGGGAGCATTTCGTTCGGTTAGACTGAATGTAGTGGCGGGGTTCGTTCAGGATGACAGTGGGTTGAGGCTGCTATTGCCCTGCTGTGGGGACTAGGTGGGCTTCGCCGGATGTGCCTAGAACCTCGTTGTTCAGGCGACTGATGAGTTCGTCGCCTGCCAGGACGCGAACGGCGGGCCATTCCATTTCGACTATCTGGCCTGAGGTGGCAATTTCCAGCGTTACCTCGCAGTCGCCGCGGTAGTCCATCAGGATGCTTCTCAGATCGTAGAGCATACGCTTGTCGTGCTCGGGTTCGCCTTCTATCAGGCGCAAAAGCAGGCGGCGGCTTGCTTCGGCTGGCGTTGATGCGTCGCCGATTACGGGGCTTGACGGCAGAGCGGTCGCGCCATTGCCATTTGACTTTGCGTGGCCGTTCGCGCCGTTATTCGTGCCGTTAACAGGGGTCTGGGGGACATTCGATTCGGTTGGCTTGTCTTCTTCCAAGTTTTCGTCCTCTTCTTCGATTTCTTCGTGATTGCTTTCGCCTGCGTTGGCTGGCATTGAGGTCTCCGCCGGCTCTTCCCAGGGCGGCGAGTCGAGGTCATTGACGGGCGAATCTTCTGGGAGCGAATCCTCGATGTAAGGGCTGTTTGCTTCAGCAACGGCTGTACTTGTCGTCGGAATTGCTGGTGTGTCCTGGAATACATTCTCGGCTTCGACAGGTTCTTCCTGAGTGTACGCCGCGCCATTTATTGGTGCCTCTGCGGACTCAACGAAGTCTTCCGATTCGATCGCACTGTCCGCGCCATTTCGTGTTGACTCGGTTGAAGAAGACAGAACGACTTCCTGCGCTTCCAGGCAACTCAGGCTCAATTCGTCGTCGCGCTGGCGCACGTTTCCTGTTATCGTGACCAGTTTTCCATCCTGCCAGAGATGCTCGGTTTCCTGAAGTTTTTCGTCCCAGACGAAGACTTCGATTGTGCCGTCCATGAGGACTAGAGAAACGATCGCGAAGGGCTTCTGCTCGCGGGTGTACCGTCGGGTCACATCGGAAACGAGGCCCGTGACCTTTGCTCGCCTGCCGACCGTGACCGCTTCCAAGTCCTTCAGCATAACGATGTCGTTGGCGTCGCGGCTGCGAGCCAGCAGGTCAAGAAGAGCGTTGTTCGAGGTGGACACTCCAAGGAGTTCCTGCTCCCACTGCCCTTTCTCGGCGTCGGAGGTGTTGAGGTCGGGCACGTCAATGCTTGCCAACTCAGCGGGCATTGCGTCACCCATCATGTCGAACATGGATGTCTGCTGGGAGTTGCGCAGGTGCGCTTCGCTCTGGGCAAGCGAGATTATGCGGTCGATAACTTCGATCATGCCGGAGCGGTCGCCGAAGTCGTCAAACGCGCCAGCCCTGATGACGCTTTCGAGCGCCTTCTTGCCAACGCCTCCCAAGTCGGCGTTCTGGCAGAGATGCTCAATGGAGCGGAAGCCTTCCACTTCCTCTCTAGTCTGCACAAGCGGCGTGACTGCGGCTTCGCCGACATTCTTGATAGCCGAGAGGCCGAAACGGATGGCGCTGCCGCCCTCCTCTGCCGTGTCGATGGAGAAGTTGACCTCGCTCCTGTTGATGCTTGGAGGATAGACGGGGATATTCATCCGCCGGCATTCGGCTACTGCTCCCGCAACCCTGTCGGTATTGTCCTTGTATGAGTTGAGCAGGGCGACCATGTACTCGGCGGGGAAGTTTGCCTTGAGATAGGCGGTCCAGTATGAGATGAGTCCGTAGCTGACGCTGTGCGCCTTGTTGAAGGCATAGCCGGCGAATGGCTCAATGAGCGCGAAAATCTGCTCTGCCATCTGCTGGGTGTAGCCCTGAGAGAGCGCACCTTCGAGGAAGTTCTGCTTTTCCTGGGCCATGATTTCAGGGATCTTCTTGCCCATTGCCTTACGGACGATGTCTGCCTGTCCGAGAGAGTATCCAGCGAAGGTGCGGGCGATCTGCAGGACCTGGTCCTGATAGACGATGACGCCGTAGGTTTCTTCGAGAATGTCCTGAAGCGCGGGGTGCGGGTAGTTGGGAGCGACACGGCCATGCTTGGAGTCGATGAAAGTCGAGATATGCTCCATCGGACCGGGACGATAGAGCGCGATCATGGCGGCGACGTCGCTGAGGGAACTGGGCTTCAGGTCCTTGATATAGCGGGTCATTCCTGAGCCTTCAAGCTGGAACACGCCGACGGTGTCGCCGCGCGAAAGCAGGTCGAATGTATTGCCGTCGTCAAGCGGAATATCGGTCAGGGCGAAATTGAAGCCCCGAGTTCTGGCGATAAGGTCACGCGCCCTCGCAAGAATGGACAGGTTGGCGAGTCCCAAGAAGTCCATCTTCAGAAGTCCCAGGTCGGCGCAGGGATCCATGGCATACTGCGTCATTGCGACGCCGGTGCCGTCGTCGGTGCTGCGCGTGGGCCTCTGGAGAGGCACAATGTCGTCGAGAGGTTCCTGCGAGATGACTACCGCCGCGGCATGGGTGCTGGTGTGGCGGGTCAGTCCTTCCAAGCCCTGCGCGTTGTCTATGAGCCTTCTAACAGTCTCATCGGCATCGTAGATTTCCTTCATCTCTGGACTCTGCTCAAGCGCGTCGTCCAGAGTGATATTGAGGCGATTGGGCACGAGGCGCGCGACGCGGTCAACATCGCCGTAGGGCATTGCAAGAGCGCGACCGACATCGCGGATTGCGGCCTTCGCGCCGAATGTCCCGAAGGTGATTATCTGCGCTACATGCTCTCTACCGTACTTATCGACGACATAGTTGATGACTTCTTCGCGGCGGTCGTCCTGGAAGTCCATGTCGATGTCGGGCATCTCCTTGCGCTCGACATTCAGGAATCGCTCGAATACGAGGCTGTACGGGAGCGGGTTGACATCGGTGACGCCGAGGCAGTAGAGGACGAGGCTCGCTGCCGCGCTGCCGCGAACTGCGAAGAAGATATCCCGCTCATGCACGAACTTGGCGATGTCCCAGACGACGAGGAAGTAGTCGGGGAACTGCGTCTGCTTTATTACGTCAAGCTCGTAGTCGAGGCGAGCGCGTTCTGCTTCGCCTGCGTTCGGCATGCGCCGGGTCAACTCTTCATGACATATCTGCGCGAGGTACTCGTCTGCCGTGATGCCGCCGGGAACGGGGTACTCCGGCAGGCGCATGCGCGAGAAGTCCAACTCCAGGTTGCACATTTCGGCGATGCGTTGGGTGTTGGTGATGGCGTCAGGGACTTCTGCCCAAAGCGCCGCCATCTCCTGCGGGCTGCGAAGATAGTAGGAGTCCTCCGTCATTCGCATGCGTCCCTCATCCTCGACATTTGTGTTCGTCTGGATGCAGATGAGGATGTCCTGCAGGGGGGCGTCTTCCTTGTGGGTGTAGTGGGAGTCGTTGGTGGCTACAACGGGGATGTCGAGCTGGCGGTGCAGGTCCATCAAGCCCTGATTTATCTGCGGGAGATCGGGGACATCGCCGTGGCTCATCAATTCCAGGAAATAGCGGCCGTCGAGCAGTTCCTTATACCATGCGGCGGCATCGCGAGCTTTCTCAATGTCTCCCTGCATGATTGCGCGGGGAATCTCACCGCTGGGGCAGCCGGACATCACAATCAAGCCCTCGCTGTGCTGCTCCAGGATTTCACGGTCGATGCGCGGCTTGTAATAGAAGCCTTCGAGATTTGCCTTGGAGACGAGCTTGAGCAGGTTGTCGTAACCGCGCTCGTCCTGTGACAGCACGGTCATGTGGTAGGGCGACTTGTTGTTGGAGCTGCGCTCGTGGCGGCTGTCCGGGGCGACGTACATTTCGCAGCCGATGATGGGCTTGACGCCGTGTTTTTCGGCTATCTGGTAGAAGTCTATGGCGCCGTACAAGCCGCCGTGATCGGTGATGGCAAGGCTGTCCATGCCGAGTTCTTTGGCGCGAATTACGAGGCCTTCAAGACTGCTGAGGCCGTCGAGCATGCTGTACTCGGTGTGGACGTGGAGATGAGTGAACAAGGGGGATTTGCCTCCGTTTCTCAAGTCCCTGATAGTGCCGAAATTATATCACTGATACAGCGACGTTAACTGAACTCTGTTCAAAACATGGGGGTATTTTCGGGGGTATTTTGCAGATGGAGAGAGCGGAGAGGTGACGCGGCTTTTGGCGGACGGGCATTCCATTATTGATTGTAAGCTCCACGCCTTTGAGGGGGCCTTGTTGTGCATCGGGCATGGTGGGGTGGAAGGCTGATCCTGCTTGACAACCAATAAGTATGAACATACTATATTATTCAATAAGCTGAAGGAAAGCCGTAATCTCGAAACTTTTGGCATTAGCATGTTTCCGATAAGAAGGTGGTTCTGATTGGCAACCATTGAAGAGCGTGTGATACGCAACGAGAATAGTATCGCTGACCATGGCGAACGATTGTCGGCGATTGAGGCTATACTGCCGCATCTTGCCACGAAGGCAGATCTGAAGGCGCTTGAGAATAAGCTGCTATGGGTTGGGATTGGGATAAGCACTGCTCTTGTGGTCAATATCGTGATGACGCTGCTGGGATAGGGCGTCTATGTTGCCATTATATATCTTATGCCACTTTCAGCATGACGGCAGAAAGCCCCAGACTTATCAGTCTGGGGCTTTCGTTTATCCGCTTGTACTAACGAAGTTAGCGGTCTAGTAGTCCATCGGGGGCATCGCGGGGGCTGCAGCTCCCTGCGGCTCCGGGACGTCCGTAATGAGGGACTCGGTGGTGAGAACCATGGATGCTACGCTGGCAGCGTTCTCGATGGCTGCGCGCGTGACCTTTGCGGGGTCCATAATGCCGCGCTCGAGCAGGTGGCCGAACTCGCCGACCTCTGCGTCGTAGCCCCAGTCGCCCTCTGCCTTAAGGCTCTCGGAGAGGATGACCTCGCCAGAGACGCCGGTGTTCTCGGAGATGAGCTTCAGCGGCTGCTCAAGAGCGCTGCGAAGGATGGCAATACCTGTTGCCTCGTCGCCGGAGAGATCGAGGGTGGCGAGTGCGTCGCGTGCGCGAATCAGCGCGAGTCCGCCGCCGGGGACGATGCCTTCTTCGACTGCTGCACGGGTAGCGGACAAAGCGTCCTCAACGCGCTGCTTCTTCTCACGAAGTTCGACCTCGGTGGCTGCGCCAACCTTGATGATGGCAACGCCGCCGGAGAGCTTGGCGAGTCGCTCCTGGAGCTTCTCGCGGTCGAAGTCGGAGGTGGTCTCGTCGATCTGCGCCTTGATCTGGTTGATGCGGCCTGTGATGCCGTCGTCGGTGCCTGCGCCGTCAACGAAAATGGTTGCTTCCTTGGTGGCGACGACGCGGCGCGCCCTGCCAAGGTCTTCGACTACTACGGAGTCGAGCTTGCGACCGACCTCTTCGCTGATGACCTGGCCGCCCGTGAGGATAGCCATGTCTTCGAGCATTGCCTTGCGCCTGTCGCCGAATCCGGGTGCCTTGACTGCGAGGCAGTTGAGTGTGCCGCGGAGCCTGTTGACGACTAGGGTGGCGAGTGCCTCACCTTCGATGTCCTCAGAGATGATGACGAGGTTCTTGCTTACCTGAAGGATCTTCTCAAGAGCGGGAAGAACGTCGGCAACAGCGGAGACCTTCTTGTCGGTGATGAGGATGTAGGGGTCTTCGATGGAGGATTCCATCTTGTCCTGGTCGGTGATGAAGTAGGGGGAGATGTAACCGCGGTCGATCTCCATGCCTTCAACGAAGTCCTGCTCGAAGTCGAGGCCCTTGGACTCGTCAACGGTGATGACGCCGTCCTTGCCGACACGCTCCATGACATCCGCGATGAGTTCACCCATCATGTCGTCGTGGGCGGAGAGCGATGCGACCTGCGCGATCTGCGTCCTGCCTTCGACCGGAGTGGACATGCTGCCGACCTCGTCTCGGAGGGCTACTACGCCCTTCTCGATGCCTCGCTTCAGCGCCATGGGGTTTGCGCCCGCGGCGATGTTCTTGAAGCCTTCGTGGACGATTGCCTGTGCGAGAACGGTAGCGGTGGTGGTGCCGTCGCCGGCGACGTCGTTTGTCTTGCTGGCGGCTTCCTTGAGAAGCTGGGCGCCCATGTTCTCAAACGGGTCTTCGAGTTCGATTTCCTTGGCGATGGTGACGCCGTCGCTGCAGACCTGCGGGGGGCCGAACTTCTTGTCGAGAACGACGTTGCGCCCACGCGGTCCGAGGGTGACGCCTACGGTGCTTGCCATCTGGTCGATGCCGCGCTTCATGGCTGCGCGGGCGTCTTCACTGAATGTGAGTTGCTTGGGCATTATTTATCCTCCTTGTGAGAATTGAAATGGCTTTAGAGGGGAATCACTTACCCTCAACCTGACCCTCTCCCATAAGGAGAGGGGAAATTGTTACTTCTTGAAGAGAATGTCGTCCTCGCGAAGTACGAGATACTCGTCGTCGCCTTCCTTGTACTCGGTGCCGGCGTACTTGGAGTAGACGACCAAATCGCCAACTGCGAGTTCCATTGGGACGCGGCTGCCGTCGTCGGTGAGCCTGCCGGGGCCGACCGCAACGACCTCGCCCTCCTGGGGCTTTTCCTTGGCGGTGTCGGGAATGTAAATGCCGCCCGAGGTCATCTGCTCCTCAGCGTCTGAGGGCTTGACCACCACGCGGTTCCCGAGTGGCTTGAATGTTGTCTGGGTTGCTGTCGCCATTTTCCTCTATACCTCCTTGGTTAATGTTGCTTCCTGTATATGATTCCTCTGTTGCCGCCCTTCGACTTGGTGCGCCGGACACTCCGTTAGGAGCTTAATGGCGCCCGTTAGCAGACTGGCGGTTAGTCTGCTAATTAAATATAGCGAAGGTGCTGTGTCGTTGTCAACAGATTTCTTCTTCCACCGCATCGTGGTGGTGTTCTCAACGATTTTTTGACTGGCTCTGCGTGTCTTGAGCGCATCTCAAAAGGGGCTTAGCAATGTGCCGATTGCTGAACCTTGACCGTGCGTAGAGACAGTCCATATCATTGTTGCCTGATGAATGATTCCGGCAGGGCGAGCGAGACGAATGTGATAGGCATTGCGACGGCATTGTTCGTCAGCATGCGGCCGCGGCAGTGGTACAAGAACCTCATCATCTACCTGGCTTTCTTCTTTACGATTGACGAGGCCTGGTCGCTGAACACCGACATTGGCGCGGCTCTGAATATGTTCGGTGTGGTTACCCTAGCCTTCCTGATTTTTTCGGCGCTGACGGGCGCCGTTTATTTGCTGAACGACATAATGGACGTGGAGAGCGACCGGCAGCATCCGCGCAAGCGGCATCGGCCGATCGCTTCAGAGCGCCTGAAAATCCCTGTGGCGTGGACAGCGGCAATTGTACTGACCGTCGTTGGGCTGGGTGGCGCGTTCCTACTTGAGCCTGCATTCGGCGCGATATCGGTCGTGTATGCGCTGGCTAATGTGGCGTATTCGATGCTGCTGAAGCACATCGTGCTGGTGGATGTGTTCGTGATAAGCGGGGGTATGGTGCTGCGGGCGGTGGCGGGAGCGGCGATCATGCAGGTGCCGATATCGCCCTGGCTTTACCTTTGCACTGCGCTTGCCGCGTTGCTGCTTGCACTTATCAAGCGGCGCAGCCAACTTGCGACTGCGGGAGAAGAAGCTGCCAGCCAGCGTCCATCGCTCAGTCGGTACACAGTGGAGGCGCTCGACCACCTTGTTGTCATCACGGCTACGGCGTCGCTGATAGCCTACTCGCTTTATACATTCACCGCGCCGAACCTACCGGACAACGATGCGATGATGCTGACGATTCCATTCGTCGCATTTGGGCTGTTTCGCTACATCATACTGAGTGGAAGCGCGGATGCAGGGGAGAACCCGGAAGACCTGCTGATGGGGGATGTGCCGCTGATTGCCACGATAGTGCTGTGGCTGGTGAGCGCGGCGGTGATTCTGGCGGTGTTTCGGTGAAAGTGCAGAGAATGCACGACGCAAGAGACTCGTGCCTCTGCCGGATTCAACCTGCCAATGACGCAGATTTCACCCCCATCCTAACCTTCCCCCCTCAATCGGGAAGGGACAAAATTGGCTTTTGCCTTGCACAGGGGCATTTCTTACAGCAGGGCCGGTATCTCCCGGACGACGGCGGCGACACTGCGAATGGCGATGGGGATGTTTGCCCAGAACTCTTCGAAGGCGTTCTCGCCTGCACCATCGGAGATGCCGCGAATTTCGAGGAATGGGATGCCGGAGAGCTGAGCCGAACGCGCGCCGCCAGCGCCTTCCCATGCGACCACGATTGCGCCGGTGCTTTCTGAAATCTCGCTGATGCGCTTTTCGCTGGCGATGCCTTCGTCGCCGCTTGCGATGCCGCCGAATCGCAGGTTACAGGGCAAGCTACCCCTGTCAGCGATGCCTCTCAAGGCTTCTATGAGGGCGGGGTCGCCCTCGAAGGTGGGCAGCGGGAACTTGATGAGAGCCATGCCGCGATTGAAGTCGTGCTCAACGGTGTGGGTGCCTACCACGACATCGCCGACAGAAAGGTCCTTGCTGAGACGGCCGCAGGTCCCGGCGCACACGACGAGGCTGATGTTGTCCATGTTGTCTATGAGGTGCTGGGTCTGCACGCCAAACTGCGCCTTGCCCAGCCCTCCCTGCGCCAAGATTATCTCGCCGTCGTCGTACTCCGTAGCTGAGAGCCGTCCGAGGGTGCGGCTCGTCCCGCTATGCCCGAACTCTTCGAGGGTGTTCGTGAATGCTTCGAATTCCTGATCAATAGGTGTTACTACCAGGACTGTCATTGATTTTCAGACTCTTCTCACAATAGTTGCTATAAGACTTGCTATTAGATGACGCCTTCCAGCCGCAGCGATTCAATTGTTTCACCGTTGCCGTTCAGGAGTTCGCCCAGCACTTCGGCATTGTGCTCGCCGAGCAGGGGCGCTGCCTTAAAGTCGACCTGTGAATCGGAGAGCTTGATGGGACAGCCGGGTACCTTGAACTTGCCCCGCGTGGGATGGTCAACGCTGACTATCATCTCGCGCTCGAGGAGGTGTTCGTCGGAGTAGATGTCCATGGCGTTGAAGCAGGCGCTGGCGGGGATGCCCATATCGCCGAGGATGCGCATGACCTCGAACTTGTCGTGCTGCATCGTCCAGGATTCTATCAGAGCGTTAATCTCCTCGCCCATTTCCATGTACTGCTCCGGGTCGGAGAAGCGAGGATCATCAAGCAGGTCGGGCCTGCCGAGCGCGTCTGCAAGCGCGCTCCACATGGGGCCGCGCGCGGGGAAGGAGATCATATAGACATAGTCGTCGTAGCCGCCGGGAGCGCAGCGGAATGTGCCAACGCCGGGCCTGTTGCCGAAGCTGTTGCCGGTGCGCTTCTGCGGCACGGTGCCCTGCTCGGAGCGGGTCATTGTAGTGCGCCCGAAGTTTACCATCGCGTCCTGCATGGAGACTTCGACCTGCTGGCCCTTGCCGGTCGTCTGGCGCTGCCAGAGGGCGGCGAGTATGCCTACCAAGGCGTGCATTCCGGTGCCGGAGTCGCCGACGGAGTGTCCCGGTTTCATTGGCGGGCCGTCGGGTTCGCCGGTGGCGCAGAACGCGCCGCCTGCCGCCTGCGCTACGGGGTCGAAGCTTTTGATGTTGCTGTATGGGCCATAGGTGCCGAAGCCCTTGATGCGGGCGAGGATGATGCGGGGGTTCGCTGCGGAGAGGGTGTCGTAGCCGAGTCCCATGCGCTCGATTGCGCCGGGAGACAGGTTTTCGGTGACGACGTCTGCCTGCTTCACCAAGTCAAGCAGAAGTTCCTTGCCGCGCTCGGTCTTGAGGTTGAGCGTGACGCTGCGCTTGTTGGAGTTGAAATTGAGGAAGTAGTTTGAGTCGCCGGGGGAGCCCGCAATTGTGCGCCCGGGATCGCCGCCTCCAGGATTTTCGACCTTGATGACGTCTGCGCCCAGCCACGCAAGCATCTGAGTGCAGGACGTGCCAGCTTCAAATTGGGTCATGTCAACTATTCGGATGCCGTTGAGCGCTTTATCCATTATGAGGCTCCTTGATGCGTGTGAGGGGTGAGGGCTTCGATGCTGGGCTTCAGCAATTAAGGGTAGTTTTGAGCCATTCCTTGAGTTCTCCGGACATGTCGTCGCGCCTGAGAGCAGCATACACCGAAGCCTTCAGCATGCCCAAGGGCGTGCCGACGTCGAAGTGGTCAGCCGTCACCTCACAGGCGAATGCACCCTGCTCCGTTCGCACGGCGTCTATCGCATCGGTGAGCTGGATTTCGCCTATCGCGCCGGGCTTTGCGTTTTCAAGGGCAGTGAATACCTCGGGCGTCAGGATGTAGCGTCCTATGACTGCGAGATTGGATGGGGCGTCTTCGAGGCGAGGCTTTTCCACCATGCCCTTGATGCGATAAACGCTCTCATCGAGCGGCTCCGGGTCTATTATGCCTAGATTGGGGACAGACTCGTCGGGGACGTACTTGACTGCTATGACGCTGCTGCCGTGCTTCGAGAACACGCCTATCAGATCAGCGATTGCGGGAGTGTCGCCGTAGAAGATGTCGTCGGGGAGGAAGACGGCGAAGGGTTCACCGCCAATCTCGTCCTTTGCCATCAGGACGGCGTGGCCGAGTCCGAGCTGTTCGTCCTGATATACGACGCTGGTCTCGACCATCGAGGATATATCGCGCATTTCGTTCAGGAGTTCGGTATTGCCGCGCTCTTCCAGTGCCTGTTCAAGCGGGGGAACCGGGTGGAAGTAGTCGTTTGTGGCTTCCTGGCCGCGTGAGATTACGAAGACTATGTGCTCTATGCCCGCGTCTGCCGCCTCGCGCACTGAGAACTGGATAGCGGGTTCGTTGAGCACGGGCAGCATGACCTTGGGGATGGTGCGGGTGACCGGCAGGAAGCGGGTGCCGAAGCCTGCGGCTGGTATGACTGCCTTTCTGATTTTCATTGGGGTATTCTCACCGTTTTCAATGCACGAGCGAGGCGGCTATGCGGTGGCAACCTGGCCGGTGCGATAAATCTGTCGAAGAATAGGTTGACCGACTCCAAGCAGCACCACGAATGCGATGAATGTCACTCCTGTTGTGAACAGGATTGGCGAGGCAGAGATGTAGTCGGCGCCAATGCCGTAGCCGAGGTTGGCGAATGCCATGATTCCGCCAGCGTGCAGGATATACAGGCTGGATATGCGTCCTCTGAGCCTGTCGGGAGCTAGGGTCTGAATGTAAGTGCTGGTCAGCGCCATCATCGTCGCCTGCGAAATGCCCATTCCGAAGCTCGCCACAACGCCCATTGGAACATTGAACGAGACCGCCAGCAGCATGGGCGTGAAGCCGCTGAACAGGCTGGTCCAGATCAGAAGCTGGCCCTTGACCTTTTCGCTCCGGACACCTGCCAGAAGCATCGTTCCAATGAGTGAACCCAAGCCGAAGCCCATCACCAGATAACCAAGGATCGAACCGTCGGTCGCGCCCAAATTTTCCTGCGAGAAGACGGGCATTATGGACTCGAACGACATGACGAGCGCGCAATGAAGTGCAACCAGGATTATGATGAGGGCTATGGGTTTACTGGTGTAGATGTAAGTCAGACCATCCCACATGTCCTTGAGCGCGCCGCCAACCATTCCCTGTCCGACGCGTCCTCTGCCCGTGGATACAGTCTTGACGCGCGCCATGAGCAGAGTGCTTACGCCCGCCAGAAGCGCGCTGAGCACAAGCACGCCCGCGACGCTAATAGAGGGAATCGCCAGGAGGGGCGCGGCAATGAGCAACCCGAAGAACCGCGCGCCATGTCGTGTGGCGGCGTTCAGCGTAATGGCGTTGAGCAGGACATTCTGAGGGACCTGGTTGGGGACGAGCGCGGCGATTGTCGGCTCCTGAATGGCGCGAAAACCTCCGCCGAGGAATGCGAGCACTGCGACGTGCCAGAGCTGCACCGTGCCTGAAATAACCAACACAGCTAGGATGGCGGTTACGATGAAGCCGGCGAAGAGCGTAATCTGGGCGAGAGTGCGGCGGTCGACACGATCCGCCATCAAGCCTCCGGGAAGGGACACGACCAAGAAAGGGATCATCGAGGCGAACGTGATGATGCCTACCCATGTTGATGAGTCGGAGTAGCTGAGGGTGAACCACGAGCTGGCGACGATGAATGTCCACATTGCCGCGCCCGCGAACATGTTCGCCGTCCACGTCTTACGGCATTCGCGGTGAGCGAGGGCGGCAATATGCGGTGCGTTCTTTAATTCGCGGATAGCGGAGGCTACTGGCAAGAATTCTGTCCTTTTGCTTGGAACGTGCTCTCGCGGGCAAGGCGATTATAGCAGTACACCGGTTCAGCGCATAGTCGCGCCGTGCATGGGCGAGCCTGTGGTCAGCCTGTGATTATTGAGTAGGTTGCGTTAGTATATGGCGAATACAAGCTGGAGGATGCAAAATGAACCCACTGGACAAGGCGGAAATTGGCTCGACCGGAGTTATGGTATCGCGGCTGGGAGTGGGTGGAGCGCCGTTTGGCTCGATGCCCGTCGAGGCGGCAGAGCAGCGGTCAATCGAGAGCATCGGCAAGGGGCTGGAGCTTGGGATTTCTTACTATGACACCGCGCCGCTGTATGGAGCGGGCAGGAGCGAGCGGTACTACGCGCAGGGGCTGTCAGGAGTGGAGCGTGATTCGTACGTGCTGTCTACGAAGGTGGGGCGCGTGCTGGATCCGGTTGATGCCGCTCCGGGGCAGGACATATTCCACGACCTGCCGCAGATGGATGTTGTGTTCGACTTCAGCAGGGACGGCGTGCTGCGCTCGTTCGAGGAGAGCCTGAAGCGGCTGGAGCTGGACCGCGTCGATGTGCTGCTGATACACGACCCGGATGACTTTCACGAGCAGGCGGTGAACGGGGCGTTTCCGGCGCTGGCGGAGCTGCGGTCGCAGGGAGTCATCGGCGCAATTGGGGCGGGGATGAACTTCTGCGAGCCACTGGCGCAGTTTGGGCGCGAGGCGGACTTCGACTGCTTCCTGCTGGCGGGGCGGTACACGCTGCTGGACCATAGCGGGCTGGATGACCTGCTGCCGCTGTGCGAGGAGCGGGGGATGAGCATCATTCTCGGAGGGCCATACAACAGCGGGGTGCTGGCGTCGGACCTGGGTCCGGGTACGACTTACTTCTACCAGAGCACGCCGCCTGAGGTGCTGGGGCTGGCGCGGAAGATCAAGGCTGTGTGCGACCGGCATGATGTGCCGCTGAAGGCTGCCGCGCTGCAGTTCGGGCTGGCACATCCGGCGGTGGCGGCGACGATTCCGGGGGCAGTTTCCGCCGCCGAGGTGCAGGAGAACTTCGATATGGTGAGCTACGCCATACCTGATGACCTGTGGGCGGAGCTGAAGCACGAGGGGCTGCTGCCGGAGAATGCGCCCACTCCGTAGCACAAGGCGGAGAGTACGGGAGGATAGCATGAAGTCGTATGCGATGGCGCTGGACTTGCGGGATGACGCCGAGGTGATCGAGCGGTATGTGGAGTATCACCGCGCGGTGTGGGATGAGGTGCTGGACGGGCTGAAGTCGATTGGCATATCGAAGATGAAGATTTTCCTGCACGGGAGCCGGCTGTTCATGTACCTTGAGGTACCGGACGACTTCGATCTGGAGCGGGACTTTCAGCGGTACACGGAGGCGTCACCGCGCGCGGCGGAGTGGGATGCGCTGATGCGGGAGTACCAGGTGCGCGTGCCGGGCGCGAAGCCGGGCGAGTGGTGGGCTGGGATGGAAGAGGTGTTTGATCTGTATGGGTAGGTGATACTAACCTATGACTCATATCGGCGAGGGCATCAGACCTTGCACATTACAACAACGCTTGAAACTCTTCCCGCGTCATCTCGGCATCCCGAAGGATTTTCGACAAAAGCCCGGGTCCGATAACCTGCCTGCGATGTACTGGCACTACGGTCGACCTGCCATCGGAATGTCTCATCACGACATGGCTTCCTCGCTGCCTTATTTGCCGGAACCCCGCTCTTGACAGGGCCCGAATTATCTCACCGGCTCCAAGGCGCGGCATTCGACTCATACAGTTACTCTATGTACACCAACCAAAGTGAGTGACTCCGCTGCATCATCTTCTTCTACTTCAAGGCATAGTAGAATTGCCTCCCTTATGTTCTCAAGCAGCTCCTCCATATTGCCGGCTTGAGTATGGCAACCTCTGAGCGCGGGGACGCTGCCAACCAGCCAACCGTCCTCGTCCCGCTCGATAACGACAGTGAATTCTCGCATTTTTGAACTCCGTCTGCTTTGAGCCAATTAACCCAGGCTTTCGTCGAGGATTTCGAGTAGGTCTTTTGCCTGGCGGGTGTCCTGGACATCCTTAGTGCCGATGCCTTCCTCGAACATCTGGAGGCAGAAGGGGCAGGATACGCCCACGGTGTCGGCTCCGGTTTCGAGGTACTGGTCGGTGCGGACGTGGTTGACGCGGTCGCCGCGGCTCTCTTCTATCCACATGTGGCCGCCGCCGGCTCCGCAGCAGAAGCCCTGCTGGCGGCAGCGCTTCATTTCGACAAGTTCCAAGCCGGGGATGGCTTCGGCAATTTGGCGGGGCTGGTCGTAGATGCCGTTGTGCCGTCCGAGGTAGCAGGAGTCGTGGTAGGAGAGGGTCGTGTTTATCTCGACGACGGGCTTGATGCGGCCGTCGGAAATGAGTTCAGCGACAAATTCGCTGTAGTGCAGCACCTCGAAGTCGCCGCCCAAGTGCGGGTACTCGTTCTTGATGGTGTTGAAGCAGTGGGGGCAGATGGTTACGACCTTCTTGACGTTGTAGCTTTTGAGGGTGTCAATGTTCTGCTGCGCCATTATCTGGTAGAGGTACTCGTTGCCCATGCGCCGGGCGGGGTCGCCGGTGCAGCCTTCTTCCATGCCGAGGATTGCGAAGTCCACGCCTGCGCGCTTGAGGACGGATGCCATTGAGCGGGCAACGCTTTGGCTGCGCTGTTCGAGGGCTGCTGTGCAGCCGACCCAGAACAGCACTTCGGCTTCGGGATGGTCGGCGAGTATCGGAATGTCCAAGCCTTCAGCCCAGTCGGTGCGAGTGAAGGTCGTGCCGCGCCAGGGGTGGCCGCGCTGCTCCATGCTGAGTAGGGCGTTCATGGCGGTTTCGGGCATTTCTGCCTTCTCCATGACGAGGAAACGGCGCATATCTACGATGGTGCTTATATGCTCGACACCTACCGGACACTCTTCCACGCAGGCGCCACATGTGAGGCAGTCCCATAGCGCCTCTTCCGGTATCCAGCGTCCGATGAGAGGCTTTTCTGCCTGCTCGTCCTCGCCGGCGATGATGCCGGGAGCAGTTTCCAGCACATGTTCCTTCAGGTTCTCGACGATGTGCATAGGCGAGAGAATCTTGCCGCTGATGTTGGCGGGGCAGACATCGGTGCAGCGCCCGCAGACGGCGCATGCGTAGCCGTCAAGGAGCTGGCGCTGGGTGAAGTCTTGAACGCGGGACGCGCCGAAGACCTCGGCGGTCTCCAGATCGGTGGGCGTTGGCAGTGTGCCTCGGGCTTCGAGGGAGCGCGTGACGAAATTTATGGGGGCGCCGACGAGGTGCATGTGCTTGGAAAGAGGGATGTAAATTGCGAAGCCGAGGATGATGATTAGGTGTCCCCACCAGAATATGGACTGTAGAACGCCTGCGGCTTCCGCGCTGACTCCGCTAAAGACTGACGCCAGAGCGCCGCCTACCGGGGCTACGGCGTGCGAACCTGTGCCGCCGCCTACTATATAGAAGGCCTCGGTTAGAAGCGTGAAGACCATCAGCATCGCTATCAGCGCGAGGATGATGGCGGACTCCAGCTTCTGGGTGAGGTCGAATTTGAGGCGATTGGGCGTGAAACCCCAGCGCCGAATGGCTGCCCATGCCAGGACGAGCAGGAACAGAGTTGCCAGCACATCCAGATAAATTGTGAACGCTTTCAGACCTGTCTCGGTGAGAATTTTCGAGGAGAGCGGGTGCCAGAGCGAATCTCCGAAGATGAACAGGACATAGCTGAGGGAGAAGGAGAGGAAGCCCCAGAATATAAAGAAGTGGGCGAGGCCCGCTCGGTCTCTGAGGGAAACGCGCTGGAGCACCTTGCGCTGGCCGAAGATGAACGGCAGTGCTCCCAAGACACGGCGTACAGGTTGGTCGAAGCGGTCTGCAGGCTTGCCAATGAGTACCAGCCTGAATACGCGCTGGTACAGGAAGTAGCCAGCAACGGCGAAAGCCGCGATGGATGCGACATATACGCCCACCCAAGTGGGGATTGCTCCGAATAGGCTGTCTGGCGGGACCATCGCTGTCTCCTATCGAATCAAATTAAATATCGGCGAGTTTATCACATGCGGGTTGCATCGTCAGCCGCAACTGATGGCTGACGCTACGCCTGTAATTGCCCTGAAATGGGCATCGTGCTAAAATCGTTGCGGAGCGACAGCCGCTTCATCCGCGCCTGAATGAGCAGGCTGCACAGGAAAGGGAAGCACTCTATGACACTCCCCGAAAGAATGAAATTCGGCATCTTCATGGCCCCGTTCCACTGGAAGGGCGAGAACCCTACCCTATCGCTTGAGCGCGACCTTGAGATAATCCAGTGGCTCGACCAGTTGGGCTATGATGAGGCGTGGATTGGCGAGCATCACAGCGCGGGCTGGGAGATCATTGCCTCGCCTGAACTGTTCATGGCGACGGCTGCGGAGCGCACTCGCAACATCAAACTGGGCACAGGCGTCATCAGCCTGCCGTACCATCACCCGCTGATGGTCGCGAACCGCATGGTGCTGCTAGACCACCTGACGCGCGGACGGGCGATGCTCGGTGTGGGACCGGGAGCGCTGGTAACGGATGCGGCGATGCTGGGCATAGACCCCGTGGTGCAGCGACAGCGTATGGACGAGTCCATGACGCTGGTAATGCGGCTGTTAAGGGAGACGGAGCCTATTACATATAGGTCGGAGTGGTTCGACCTCGTAGAGGCGCAGCTTCATCTAAGACCGTACACGAAGCCGCATTTTCCGATTGCCGTTGCCGCGGCGCAGTCGCCTTCCGGCATGGTGCTGGCGGGCAAGCACGGTGCGGGTGTGTTGTCGGTGAGCGTGACGCGCGGTGAGAGCATCGCGACTAACCTTGGGGACTTCTGGAAGATTGCCGAGGAGACCGCTGCCGAGCACGGCAATACGATGGACCGCAACGAGTGGCGCGTGGTGATGCATGTGCATCTTGCCGAGACCAAGAAGGAAGCGATGGAGCAGGCTCGCGTGAATGCGGGGCGCTACCAGTACGACTACTTTGTTAAGACGCTTGGGCATCAACTGAATTTGGATGTCAAGAGCAACAAGGACCGCGACAAAATTATTGATCTGATGGTGGAGAACGGCGCGTGGTGCGTGGGTACGCCGGATGACCTGATTGAGACCATCAAGCGAGTTGACGAGGAAAGCGGCGGGTTCGGCGGATTCATGGTTCAGGCGACTGAGTGGGGCACGCGCGAGCAGGTGATGCACAGCTACGAACTGGTGGCACGGTATGTGATGCCGCACTTCCAGGGTTCCATCGAGAGTCTTGACCGGTCGCAGGTGTGGTCGGAGGGCAAGAAGGACGAGCTGCTTGAGGCGCGCGCCAAGGCGATGGAGCGGGCACGCGCGGATTATGTCGCAAGCAGGAACTAGCCATTAACTGACGAACAGTGTGAAGTGCCCTTGTCCGCTAGGCATGGGCACTTTGCTTGCAATGGTGCATAGAATAGAAACCAAGGTAGGGATGAAGGATCCCACCCCCATCCTAACCTTCCCCCATCAAGGGGGAAGGGACTTCATATAAGCAGGAAAGGTAATCAGAAAAAATGCCAAAGATGACAGGCGGACAGGCTTTAGCGAAGCAGCTCCATCGTGAGGGCGTGCGGGTGATATTCGGGCTTCCGGGCGTGCAACTCTATCATGCGCTGGATGCGCTGGCGCAGGAGACGGACATCAAGTTCATCACGACGCGCCATGAGCAGGCGACGGCGTATATGGCGGACGGATACTCCAGGGCTGGTGAGGACATCGGGACGGCGTTGGTTGTGCCGGGGCCGGGTCTGCAGAATGCGTCTGCGGCAATCGGGACGGCATACGCAGCATCCTCGCCAATAATGGTCGTTGCGGGTCAGGTGGAGCGCGACATGATCGGTGTCGACCGCGGCGTGCTGCACGAGATAAACGACCAGCTTGACACAATTCGCCCTGTGACGAAGTGGGCGCAGCGAATATTGGATCCTCGCGATGTGCCGGAGGCGGTGCATGAGGCTTTCTACCAGCTGAAGTCCGGCAGGCCCAGGCCTGTTGAGATCGAGATACCGCCGGAGACGCTGTCGGATGAGGCGGAGATCGAATTGCTAGAGCCTGTGAGTTACGAGCGTCCGGGTGCGAGTGTGGAAAGTGTCCAGGAGGGCGCGAGGATTGTTGCGAACGCCAAGAATCCGCTGATCTATGCGGGCGGTGGGGTCAATCTAGCGGGCGCAAACGACGCGCTGCTTGCACTGGCTGAGTACCTGCAATCCCCCGTCATCGAGACCGCTGAAGGCAAGGGCGCAATCTCAGACAGGCACTACCTGTCACTTGGCGTGCCGCGCCGCATTGACCCGTACCACGACCACATGGCTGAGCACGATGTAATTCTGGCGGTTGGCACGCGCATACAAACGCCGCAGATCCTAAGAGGGCAGCGCGTTGTGCAGATCGACATTGACGAGGCGGAACTGGGACGAAACTATGAGAACACATTTGGCATCGCGGGAGACGCGAAGGCGACGCTGGAGGAGATGCTGAAGGCTATTTCCGCGCTGAAGCCGGCGCAGCCAAGCCGAGAGGCCGAGATCGAGAAGATGCGGGAGGAGTTTTTCGGCGCGGAGCGCGAGCTAGAGCCGCTGCATTCGCTGTCGAATGCTGTGCGGGCTGCTATGCCGGATGACGGCATACTGGTGGCTGGCATGACTCAGGTGGGCTACTACAGCAGGACACGGTTCCCGGTGTATGAGCCGAATACCTACCTGACATCTTCGTATTTCGGCAACCTGGGGTTTGCATACCCGTGCGCGTTAGGTGCCAAGGTCGCGTGTCCGGACAAGGCTGTCGTGGCGGTGTCCGGCGACGGCGGTTTCATGTACAACGTGCAGGAACTGGCGACGGCGGTGATGTACGGCATCAATGCCGTGGTGGTGGTGTTCAACGACAGCGCGTTCGGCAATGTGCGGCGGGACCAGAGCGATCGATTCAACGGTCGGGTGTATGGTTCGGAGCTGCACAATCCGGACTTCGTGAAGCTCGCTGAGTCGTTCGGCGCGAGGGGTGTGCGCGTGGGCAAGGAGAATGCTGACGAACTACAGGCTGCGCTCGAAGAGGCTCTGGATATTGAGGCTCCGACGCTAATTGAAGTGCCGATGGGTGTGATGCCATATCCGTATTAAGTCGTGCAAGACGGGGCGTTGTTTGGGAAGAAGGGCGATGGTATGTACAAGGACATAATCAGCTACAAGTTGGCGGCGGATGTTTCTGAGGAACACTTGCTGAAGGTGGCTGCCGAAGTCCTGGAAGGCTGGATGGGCAAGCTGCCGGGTTTCGTCAGGTGGGAGATTCACAGGAATGGCGATGGAGGTTATTCGGACATCGTGTACTGGGAATCCGAGGCTGATGCCAAGAACGCGCAGGCCGATATGGGTAACATTCCGAACGGGGGCGACTGGTTTGCCTGCTATGCGGAAGGTTCGATTTCCAGCGTGAATCTAAGTCAGGTGGCAGCTTTCGTCCCTTAACGGGGAGTGACGGACACCAACAAAAAACATTCCGCGAGCGACGCGAAAGCGTGGACTGCCGATCAGAAAAGATTTAGAGGGCGACCGTATGGTTGCCCTCTTCTGATTTTCGGATACGGCCCTTTGTGACTACTTGTAGATCGCCCTGTCGGTCTCGTGGGCTTTCACGAAGTCCCAGTCGTATTCGACGCCGAGTCCAATGCCTTCGGGTACATCGACGCAGCCATTTTCGTCGATGGAGTCCATTGCATCTTCGTAGCCGCACTTAAAGACCGGCGTGTGGATCGGACCGAGCTTGGGATGCAGCAGTCCCATCTCGTAGTAGTTGGAATTGCGCATCGATGCCATGATGTGCCTGCGGTCGGGGCCGGTGACGTGCAATTCGACATCCAAGCCGAAGCCTTCGGATGCGTGGGCTATCTTCATGACGCCGGTGATGCCGCCGTCGTAGTCGGGGTCGGCGCGCACGAAGTCGGTCGCTTCCGCCTCGATGAAGTCAACATGCGATTCCAGTCCGCGGACATGCTCCAGCTGGAGGATTGGCGTCCTGATCATCTGGCGGAGCTTCCTGTGCGCGTGCATGGAGACGCCGCCGTCCTTGAAGGGGTCCTCGTACCAGAAGAAGTTGTACTCGTCGCAGGCACGTCCGAGTTTGAGGGCATCGCCAAAGGTGTTGATGGCGCAGAACGGGTCGAGCATAAGGTCCATCTTGCCGCCCACACGCTTGCCGACGGCTTCGACGAGGGCGATATGATCCTTGATAGGCGCGGACTGCCAGCCGTGAATCTTGAATGCGGGATAGCCTGCTTCGAGACATACCTCCGCGAAGTCGGCGTAGGCTTCCGGGGTGTTCAGGCCGCCGGGCTGTGAATCGCCGACATAGGTGCTGGCGTAGCAGGGCAGCTTCTTCTGGGAGCCGCCGAGCAGTTCATAGACGGGCGCTTCATGGTACTTGCCGGCGAGGTCCCAGAGGGCGATGTCCACTACGCCTGTGCCTAGACGGCCTTGCTGGCGCATTGCCTGCTTGAGGTCGTTGTAGATGTCCTCGCGGTTGAGCGCGTTGCGACCGATAAGGACGCGAGCGAAACCGGCGATTGCGGTGTAGTCCATCGGGGAGCCGCCCATGTACTCGCCGGTGATGCCGATGTCGGTGTGGATGCGGAGCCCGTGGCTGCGACGCTTGATCACGTTGCCGGGCTTGTACGTGGGGATGCCTATTGTCGGCTCAGGCTCCACGTCTCGCATTTCGGTTTCCCATTGCACGATTTCGATGGCGGTGATTGTTGGTTTTGTCTTCATAGTCCCCTGCCCTTTAGTCGCTTATTCATCGATAGTTTATTCATCCGGTTGCACGAGAATCTTGATTGCGCTGCCGTCTTCCAGTCGCTTGAAGGCGTCCAGCACACCTTCAAGTCCCACAACATCGCTGGTGAGCGGCTGCACATCGAGCGCTTTTCGCGCTAGCAGGCGAATGGCGATGTCGAATTCCTCCACGTAGCTGGAACTGCCGGTAACGGTCAGTTCCTTACGGATGATGGTGTACGAGCGGAAGCTAACCGGGAATGTGGAAACGCCGAGCAGCGCGAGCGTGCCATTATGAGGCAGGATTTCCACTGCCGTGTCGAGTGCGGAAGGCGCGGCTGAGCACTCAAATGCGAATTCCGGGCGCTCTATGTCGTTGCCGAATATCTCTGTGGGGTCGTCGGTGAGCGGATCGATTGTGATGTCTGCGCCGAGTTCCTCGGCTTTGGCGCGGCGCATCTCACTTGGTTCAAGCACGGTGATTTGGCCTGCGCCGCCATGCCTAAGGTGCATTACGGTCAGCAGACCAATTGGGCCAGCGCCGATTACGACGGCCTGCCGTCCGACCTTGAAGCCGGAGCGCGATACGCCGCGCAATGCGACTGCAATCGGTTCGACCCACGCCCCTTCGAGAAGCGAGACTTCGTCGGGCAGGCTGCGTAGTTTGCCGGACGGGATGCTCACATACGCTGCCATGCCGCCGTTGCTTATGATGCCTGCGGTGCCGCCGATGTCTGGCGCGCTGCACAGGTTGGACAGGCCGTCGCGGCACTCGGGACATACACCGCAGACGTTGCCTTTAGGATGCACGGCTGCGCGGTCACCAGCCCGCCAGCCTTCGACGCCGGGGCCGACCGATACGACCTCGCCCGCGAACTCATGCCCGATTACCACCCCATCTTCGTACCTTCCGAGCTGCACTGCATGTAGGTCGGTTCCGCAGATGCCGGAGTAGTGGGTGCGAAAGAGCACTTCGCCCGTCTCCGGTTCGGGCATTGGCCGTTCCTCTACTGCGTATCCGCCCGTTTCGTTAAACACCAGAGCGCGCATGATGGTACCTCCCTGTTTGGCCCCCTTTTCAGTAGGCTGCGATTGCGTCCAAAAGAGGGTTGACGATCACCCCCATCGGAGCCTTCCCCCGTCGAGGGGGAAGGAGATTTATTCATCCGGCTGAACGAGAACCTTGATTGCCCTGCCCTGTTCGAGGCGCTCTATTGCGCCAAGTACGCCTTCGAGTGGGACGACTTCACTGGTCAACGGAGCAACATCGAGTTTCTTTGCTGCCAGAAGTTCAATCGCCCGGTCAATCTCGTCCACGTTGGATACGCTGGTCCTGATGTTAATCTCTTTCGTGATTGCGCGATATGAAGGCAGCGGTATCATCTCCATCGGCACCCCGACGAGCGTGAGCGTGCCGTGCGGCTTGATGATTTCGACAGCCGACGCAAGCGCGGGAACTGCCGCGGAGCATTCGAATACATAGTCGGGGCGCGGCAGGCTGCTACCGAATATCGTGGTCGGGTCGTCGGAGATGGGGTTGATGGTCAGGTCGGCGCCAACCTCAGCCGCCTTGTCGCGGCGCATTTCGCTCGGCTCAAGCACGGTAATGTGGGTTGCGCCCGCGTGTCTGAGCAGCATGGTGACGAGCAGCCCGATGGGGCCTGCGCCGACTACTACTGCTCTGCGTCCGACGGGAAAGCCTGACCTGTTGACACTGCGCAGCGCGACTGCGATTGGTTCTGCCCACGCGCCTTCGAGGAGAGAGACTTCTTCAGGCAGGCGGCGCAACTTGCCTGACGGTATGCTGGCGAAAGCCGCCATGCCACCGTCCCTGAGAATACCCGGGTTGATGCTGACAACCGGGTCGCTGCACAGGTTGCGCCAGCCCTCGCGGCATTCCGGGCACGAGCCGCAAGAATCACCTTTTGGATGAATGGCGGCGCGTTCGCCTATTTGCCAGCCCTGAACGCCTGGGCCGACCGCGACGACTTCCCCAGCAAACTCGTGGCCGATGACGACATCTTTGCCGTAAGTGCCCAGTTGTGGGGCATGCAGGTCTGTGCCACATACTCCGGAGTAGTGGGTGCGGAATAGCACCTCACCGGCGTCCGGCTCGGGCATCGGTCTTTCATCAACGATGTATCCGTTTTCTTTGAGTACAAGCGCGCGCATATAGTGCCTCCAATTTCAGATAGCAGTATCGAATTGTTTCCTACGCAGGGTCGCTACCTGCCCAGTGCAGCGTGTATCTCGCTCACGCTGTCCTTGAACTGCCGCATGAGAATTGCGGGAGGAGCGGGAGCGACGTGGGTGTAGCCGACTCCAAGCTCGAGCAGGTCTTCAGGCGTTAGAGGCAGCGCACCGTGACCCATTGGAATCTGTAACTTCGCCTTGCCGACTGCCTTGACCTGCGCGGCTATCTCGTTCACCTTGTCGCGCAGGCGCGGGTCGGCTGGATCGGTGACGCCGAGTGTCTGGGACAGGTCTGTCGGTCCAATAGAGACTAGATCAACGCCGTCAAGCGCGGCAATGGCTTCGACATCGTTTATGCCCTTGTCGTCCTCTGTCATCACGGACAGGACTATTTCTTCGTTGGACTGGCGCACATGATCGTTCCAGGAAACTTCGCCGAATCGCGCCGCGCGTGTGCCGCCCGCGCCTCCCCGGTCTCCCATTGGCGGATAGCGTACTGCGTCAACGGCGCGCTTCGCGCCCTCCAGCCCGTCTACATGCGGGATGATAATGCCCTCTGCGCCCATGTCGAGTATGCGGAGAATCAGCTTGGCGTCGTTGTCGGGTACGCGCACCATCGAGGTGACGCCCGCGAGGTCGGAGGCGCGTATCATCTCCTCTATGGTGCGCAGGTCGAAGCCCGTATGCTCCATGTCGATGAAGGCGGCGTCGAACCCGGAGATGCCTATAATTTCCACGACCTGCGGGTCGGCGAGACTGACATACTTGCCGAGCGCCAGCTTGCCCTCGCGCATAAGTTTCTTGACACGATTCTGCCGCATTGAGTGCTCCTTCGGATGATTGGTTCGAGACTCTAGCCAGATTTATGGCGGAAGTGTATGTGGCATGGCGAGAGGCGTCAAGCGCGCCCGCACTGCCACTCAAAGGCTTGGCACAATTTGTCATCAGGGGCTATGATTTGAGTACAGGAATCGGCAGAAAAGCATGGAGGATTAAGGTATGACTATGCTTACAGGAGAGAAGTGTGTTGCGTGCCGCCGCGACTCGCCGCGTGTTACCGAAGAAGAGGTCGCCGAACTGCACCCGCAAGTTGCTGAATGGGAGATGTCCAATACGGACGGGATACCGCGCCTGCAAAGGACATTCAGGTTCAGGGATTTCGGAGGCGCGCTGGACTTCGCCACGCAACTCGGCAAGTCAGCGGACGCGGAAGGTCATCACCCGCGCATAACGGTCGAATGGGGTCGCGTGGGAGTTGACTGGTGGACGCACAAGATTCGCGGCCTGCACCGGAACGATTTCATTATGGCGGCGAAGACGGACGCGATGTACGCGGAGGCAGCGCCCGCAGGCGAGTAGCTCTAACGCTGCGCTTGCAGGGCGATGACAGGCTTTGGCAGCTCATCGAGAGTAGCCCAATTCAGGGACGCTGTGTCCAGGATGCGGAGTAATTGAAGGGCGTCAGAGAGAGCGGCTGCCGTATCGACGCCTAGACATTGCGGCTGGAACATAGGCAAAAGGCGTGCCGCATCGCCGAGTTTGACGCGAGCGCCGTGCAGGTTGTGCCGCTTGGTGTGGTGGAGTCCCACTGCCAGCTTAATGAGCGCGGACCAGAAGAAGCGCTGCGGATAGGGAGTTTCCAGCCATACTTCCTCCAGAACTTCGTGGCATTCCCAGTATTGCCCATCGTTGAATAGCGGCACAGCGTCATACAGTTGCGACGGCGCGTCGCCCTGGGGCATTACTGATTCCGCGGACATATCGCCTGCCTCAAGCACGCCAAGCCACTGGGCTTCCAGTTTTCGGCGCTGACCCTTGGCGGGAAGGCGAGGTAGCGTATATTGCATAGTCTGTCGGTCCATCAGAATAGTCATAGCAGGAGTTCATCCTATTGTACGATGTAATAGTAGTTGGCGCGGGACCGTGCGGCAACATGGCTGCTCTGGGACTGGCGGACCAGGGAATCAGCGTTGCCGTGCTGGACTGGCGCACGAACATCGGCGATAAGCTCTGCACGGGAATCATCGGCAGGGAGTGCGCGGAACTGTTTCCTCCTGCCCCTGAGCATATCCACGGCGAAGCGCGCTCGGCGACGATCGTTTCGCCGCACTGCAGGCGCTACCGTATCGAACGGAGCGAGACGCAGGCGTACATCGTGGACCGTGCAGCATACGTCGATTCTGTCGCTGAGAGGGCGCAGGGCGCAGGGGCGCAGTACATTCTGGACACTCGCGTAATGGATGTAAGCGTCGGAGACGGGAAGGTGGAGGTGACGGCACGCTCAGACGATGCGCTCACCAAGTATTCGTGCCGAATCGTCATCCTGGCATCCGGCTTTGGCTCTCCGCTGTTGCGAATGGTCGGACTTGGGCAGGCCAAGCAGGATGAGTACCTCGTCGGAGGGCAGGTCGAAGTTGCCGCGCCTGATTTGAAGGAGATCGAGGTGTATCTGGGGAGCGACACGGCGCATAAGTCGTTCGCATGGGCTGTGCCCCTTGCGGATTCACGCGCACTCGTGGGGATGGCGCCGCGCCGCCGTGTCGAGGGGCAGATGGAGGGCTTCGTCGAGCGGCTGCGGTCCGACGGCAGGATTGGCGAGGCAGCAGGCAAGGCGCAGACATGGGGCATCCCGATTCGGCCGATTTCACCGAGCTACGCCGACAGGACGCTGGTGGCGGGGGACGCCGCCGGACTGGTGAAACCGACGACGGGTGGCGGCATATACTATTCATTTCTGTCAGGTCGGATTGCGGCGGGGGCTGCGCAGGAGGCTATTGAAAGCGGCAGGTACAGTGCCAGAGAGTTGCACGGCTACGAGCGCGAGTGGAAGGCGGTATTCGGGAGGGAGCTTCGGATCGGGTACTACGCGCGGATGCTGTATGAAACGCTTAGCGACGAGCAGATCGAGCGGCTGATGGATGAGTTTCTATCGGACGGGACGATAACAGACTACGTAGGCGAGGATGTCGCGTTCGACTGGCACAGCAAGGTCATATTGAATCTACTGCGACATACCAGCATTCGAAGAGTGCTTGCAACGCTGGGGCCATCTGCCGCGCCCTTTGCTGCGCGATTGATGCAGGTGAGGGGCTAACCACTCGCACTTGCACGCTATGCAGAGACAGCTAGCCTCTGTCGAACATGTCTGCGAGTATCGCCATTCGCATTACGAGCGCGTTCTCGGACTGCCGGTAGAACGCGAGCCTATCATCGTCCACCTCGACGGAGAAGTCGCCGCTGCGCTGCATGGGATCCATGATGACGCAGTGCGGCTTCAGGGCGGCCATGAAGTCGCTGTCGATTCGGAAGTTCAAAGCTCCCCTGGAGCGCAGAAGCTGGACATGCGCCAGTGTGCGAGGGGCGTTGAGGTAGATTGCATCCGCAGATTGCAGAGCTTCTACATCGCTTTCGATGTTGACGCACATTCCTCGCTGGCGGCAGTGGGCGAGGACATCGGGATCAGCGCCGCCGCTGACGGGAATCAGGGTCACGCTGATGTTCTCGAAGAGGGCAAGTCCGCGCAGGAGAGCGTTCACATTGCGGTGTTCCAGCCTTCCGACGACTGCGACATTTGCGCCGTCGATGCCGCCGAGTTCGCGCTGAAGCGTGTACAGGTCGGCTAACGCCTGCGTGGGGTGGTCGTCCGCGCTGCCTCCGTTGATGACTGTCAGCGCGTCTGCGAACTCGGCGCGCTCCACAACTCCGGGCGCGCTACTGCGAAGAACAACGACATCGATGCGCATGCTGGCGAGAATTTTAATGACATTGTCCATGTGGCTTGCATTGGACACGGGGAAGAATTGGGAGGCGTCTTCGGTGTGATAGATCTGACCACCGAGGAGTCCCATTGCGCGCTCGAACGAAGTGCGGGTGAGCAGGCTTGGCTCGTAGAAAAGGGAGTACAGTGCGAGACCGCTCAGCCGTCCGTCAGCAGAATCGCCGTTTCGCAGGGTATCGCAGAGGGGGAACAGGCGCGCCTCGATGAACTGTCTGTCGAGCTGGCCGGTGGCGGTCAAGTGGGGATAGTCGGGCATTGCAATCTCGCTTGGATGTTGTGTGTTAGGGGCGATAACGCCATAGAAAGTGTACAGCAAAGGCTGCCTGCAATTCTACGAATAAATATTCTGGACAAGTCCAGTTTATGTCAATTCGAGGGCATGAAATCCATTTACAGGAGAAAAGGCGCAGTTATAAAATGTGAACGCAAATTCACAAATCCTCCTGCACTTACACATTCTGCACCAACAGGCGCGCCGATGGAGATGTCTTGCTGAGAATCCGCAACCGCTCAGGCGCAGGTCAGGAATCCGCGGAATCGTCGGGTGAGAAAGCATCTCCATCTAAGAAGGGCAAGGAAGAGCGGGACGGCGTCTTCTACGGCTGGTATATCGTTATTGCCGGTTCGATCAGCCAGGCGTACACGTCCGGCACATTCTGGCAGGGCTTCGGTGCGTTCTTCGATCCCATCATCGACCAGTTCGGATGGAGCCGCGCGGTAACGGCTGGCGCGATGTCCCTGCAGCGCACCGAATCAGGCGCGATCTCCCCATTCGTGGGCTGGTTCGTCGATAAGTTCGGGCCGCGCAATGTGATGCTCGCCGGCACTGTAACAACCGCGCTGGGCTTCATCTTACTCAGCAGGATCCAGGAATTGTGGCAGTTCTACGCCGCGTTCCTCGTTCTCACCATCGGTCTATCCTTCGGCACATTCCTCATCGTAACCACTGCCGTCGCCAACTGGTTCGTGGAAAAGCGATCAAAGGCGCTGTCATATACGATGGCAGGATCGGGCATTGGCGGTGTGCTGGTGCCTGTGGTCATCTGGATTATCGCCGCGACTGACTGGCGGACGGGGCTTGTAATGGTGGGAATCGGATGTCTCTTTGTGGGCGTTCCGGTGTCATTCGTTATGAAGAGCCGCCCGGAAGACTACGGAATGCTGCCCGACGGGGCTGACCCATCCGAGGTAGAGAGCGAGCAGACACAGTCTGAAAGCGCGACACCGCGCCGGAGCGCGCTCTCCCGCGAAGTGACAATGACCACGCGCCAGGCGCTGAGGAGCAGAGTGTTCTGGCAATTGGCGATCGCGATGGGCGTGTCGGGGATGGTCATGTCGGCGTCAATTCACCAGATTCCAGCGATTGCGAGCTTTGGAATCAGCAGGAATATCGCGGGGTTTGCGATATTGGGCGTGTCGATCTTCAGCGTGGTCGGGCGGCTAGGCAGCGGATACTTAGGAGACCTCATGGACAAGCGGCAGGTGATTGCGATCGCTTTGCTGTTCCAGTTTGTCGGCACAATCGTCTTTGCGTTCAGCAGCGAAATCTGGCATCTGGTGATTTTCGTGATTACCTGGGGCTTCGGCTTCGGCGCGTCAATTCCGGTGCGCTTTGCGCTGATAGCAGACCTGTTCGGCAGGCGGCACTACGGATCCATAATGGGGACGCTGATGACGACAAGTGCAGTCTTCGGCGTCATCGCGCCTGTGCTTGTGGGCTGGATATTCGATGTGCGCGGCAACTACCGCGAGCCGTTCGTGCTGATGGCGTTCACGATACTAATCGCGATTCCGATGATACTGACGCTGGGACGGGCGAGGGGGCGGGGGTAGCCCGATATTAGACGCGTGTTTCAAATTGCCAGGCTTTTCAATCTAGGACTTCTGCCTTTGGCTGAACTGAAGGCGACGAATTTCGACCAATCAATCGCACCTGACTTGTCGCAAAAGTTGTGGGCAAATTCTGAAGAAAGTCGATTGATGACCGCTCCATAATTCTCGTTGAAGGCATCATTGCGGATTTTTGCGTTGTGCCCCAACGGCTCAACTATGCGAGTGTAGAACTCTGCGTCGTTAGAAATTAGTTCCCAGAATTCCTGCCCGCAGTATTTGAAGTAATCCCCTTTGTCTGGTTTCGTATCGCGTCCGTAGCAGCATCCGTTGACCGCTATGACATTCGTTCCGGCATTACCTTGTCGAATGACGCGGGCAGCGGTTCTGAAATCGGCTTTCATTTTGGCTACTTGTGAACTGTTACCCCAGTTTGGGCCAGATTTGATGGAGACTATGTATCGTGCATTGTCTTTCAAGAACTCCAAATCTATTCCCGTTGCGCTGGATTTCAATCCTCCATGCACAGTCTCAGCAACATAGATTGCCAAACCCTCAAGAAAATCTCCGAACAACGTCTCCTCTTGCGAACTTAGATGAGCATCAAGTAAAGACTTGATAAGGTCGGCAGCCACAACAAGGTTTTTGCTTCTGAATAGATACGGGTTCTTACGACGCAGCAGATTACTCAGTTTCAGTTCATTGAGCGCTTCAAGCCGCTTCTCATGAAAACTTCCAATGTTGGCTCGAACATACAAAGTTATCTGTTCGTCGGTGATACCGCTCATATCGCCAATCTCAATTCCTGTTCTAGTTTCTGCTTGAGGTTCAGGTAGTATGGTTCGTACATCTCAATGCCAATGACATTGCGCCCCTTGTCTATCGCCGCGAATGCAGTAGTGCCAGATCCAATGAACGGGTCAAGAACGAGATCACTTGGATCAGTAAACAGGTCTATGAACCACTCAGGAAGCCAGTAAGGGAACGCCGCGCTGTGGCTGCGATTGTTGCATTCCGTCGCGCCGTGCAGCACATTGGTAGGGTAAACCATATCTCTGCCTATCCAGTTCTCCACTTTCTTGCCGAAACCGCTGCCGACCTTCGATTCGTCTCTAACTCGGTCGGTCTCACTCAGATTACGCATTCTGTTCTCATACCAATCCCCGACTGGCACCATTACCGCTTCCTGATTCATCTTGAATTTGCGATTCTTGTTGAATTGCAACAGCCTCTCCCAAGAATCCCGAAAGCGATTGGGCCATTTGCCAGGGTATGAGTTCTTCTTGTGCCACATGAATTCTTCGGTCCATAGCCAACCGCGCTTTCGCATTTCAAGTATCAATTCAATGACATAAGTGTGGCGTTCACCGTTGACAGCACACTCCTTGATGTTCAGCATGAATGTGCCGCTAGGCTTGAGCACTCGCTGTAACTCGTCTGCGATGGGCAGAAACCATCCTACATAGGCATCAGGCTTTACACCGCCGTAGGATGAGGCACGCCTGTTGGCATACGGTGGCGATGTAACAATTAAGTCAACCGACTCGGATTGTACTTGCCGCAGTTCTTCGCGGCAATCGCCCAGAAAAAGCGTAGCGATAGGCATGCACCATTCCTCCGTTACACGCTTATGTTTGAAGTGAACAGCAATATCATACACATTCGGCATGCAAATTGGAACATATAGACGGATGCTTTACTTCGCGAAGAGGCGGGCGACGTCTATGGTGCGCATGAAGGCTGCGCCGGGGAAGGTCTGGATGTACCGGATGAGCCTTTCGAGCATTCGCAGGCGACCGGGGCGGCCGATGGTGTATGGGTGCATGGTGAGCGCGAATGAGCGGCCGTAATGGTGCATGCCCTCGAATGCAGCGGACCAGGCGCGATATACATGCTCGGGGTCTGCCATCACGTTGCGCACGCCGAGCGCGGGCGAGTAGTTGAAGTACGGCACATCGTCGAGCTCCCAGTGAATGGGTATTTCCACGAGTTCGCTGCCGTTGGCGTCAACCTTGTAGGGTATATCGTTGTCCATCAGGCTGGAGTCGTAAAGGAAGCCGCGCTCGGCAAGGAGCGGCAGCGAATCTTCGCTTAATTCCCAGCTTGGGGAACGATAGCCCAGCGGTCTTTCGCCTGTTATCCGCTCCAGGATCGAACTACCCTTGTCCAGCACTTCGGCTTCCTGCTCGCGAGTCAGAGTCGCGGGTGGCTCGTGCATGTAGCCGTGATGCCCGATTTCGTGACCGCGCCGCTGAATGTCAAGCACAAGCTCCTCATGCGTTTCGGCGATGTAGCCGGGGATGTAGAAGCTTGCCTTGATGTTGTACTTGTCAAGCAGGTCGAGTATGCGCGGCGCTGCTACGCTGGGTCCGTACTCGCGCGCGGACATGAAGCTGGGCAGGCGGGCACTGTCCGGGTTCTGGTTGAGCGCACCGGACACGCCGTCAACATCAAAGCTGAGCATTGCAACGCAGCGCAGGTCTCCGGGCCATATTCCGCTCATATTTCACCTTCCTCAATTTCAATGGCGGTTCGGGATGGCAGATTTGAACCGCACCAGACCTTCAAGATAGCATGAAGAATATACACGGCTGCGGCGCATTCTGCCCGCATTCGCTGTGAGAAGTTCGGGAGAGTTGAATGGAAATAGCGGTAAGCATCCTTGTGGTCGCGATTGTCGCACTCGCTGTCGGCGCAATCTCATACGGTGTGTACCTGTCCAATCTCATTAAGGACGGCAGCCTATCAACTCGGCATCAGACGCCGCCATTCGATCTCATTGCCAGCAGCGAGGGTGATGGGAAGATCACTTTGCGTGCTATTGACGAGCGTTCAGGCGCGATAGACCTGCATCACGACGGCACATTCGGAATCGTCAGCGCCGACGGCTATGGACAGGTGGGGCGGATACTGGAATCCGGAGCGGGGTACTCGGTGCGTGAGTACACGCCATTTACGGCGACTATCGGTGGCGAGGAGAAGGCAAGGCTGGACATCTATGCGTATCCTGACGACCCGCTCACGGCGCTCGGCATAAATTACGAGGTGGTGAAATTCGAGTCCGAGTTGGGGGAATGCCCCGCGTGGTTCATACCGGGCAGCAGCAGGACATGGGCGGTCTTCGCACATGGACGGGGGGCGCATCCCAATGAGGCGCTGCGGATAATGCCCGTACTTGTGGAGCACGGATTGCCAATTCTTGCATTCAACTATCGCAATGACGAGGATGCTCCCGCAAGCTCGGACGGCTATCACTGGCTGGGACTGACGGAGTGGCGTGACCTCGAGGCGGCGATGAAGTTCGCGCTGGACAATGGCGCGGAGGACTTCATTTTGTACGGGTATAGCATGGGCGGTGGGATGTGCCTGAATTTGCTGTACGAGTCTTCACTTGCGGGCAAGGTGCGCGCGGTCGTCCTGAACTCACCGCTGCTGGACTTCGGTGGAACGCTGGATATAGTCGGGCAGATCAGGGGTTATCCACGCGGTATCGTGCGGCTCGGCAAGGAGGTCGGAGCGGTACGATTCGGCATAGACTGGGGGCGTATGAACTACCTGTCACGGGCATCGGAACTGCGAGCGCCGATTCTCGTTCTTCACGGAGAGCAGGATACGCTCGTTCCGGCGCAACTGAGCCAGTCGCTGGCGCGCAGCCGACCGGACATTGTGCGATATGTCGGGTTTGCCGATGCCGCCCACGCGCGATCGTGGAATCTCGACCCTGACAGGTACAATTCGGAGGTCAGCGAGTTCCTGCAGGAGATTCTCGGCGATGGAATCTAGCCTGCCAGCATGGACTTGACCTTGCCCACGACATCCGCCGCGGCGACGGTCTCCGCGTCGGACGACGATCTGGGCTTGGCTTCCACCACGCCCTCACGGATGTTACGCTGACTCACTACAAGACGAACCGGCAAGCCTATGAGGTCGGCGTCATTGAACTTTACGCCTGCCGACTCGTTCCTGTCATCGAATAGCACTTCAAGCCCTGCACTTCGCAGCTCGTCGTATAGCGCCTGAGCGGACTGCGCGACTGTCTCGTTCTGCATGTTCAGGGCGACCAGCGAGACATCGTAAGGTGCGATGGTTGCCGGCAGGACCATGCCGTTTTCATCGTGGTTCTGCTCTATTGCCGCACCTAGCAGGCGTCCGACACCGATGCCGTAGCAGCCCATTAGGATGAGGTGGGGTTCGCCGCTTTCGTCGGGGTAGTGCGCTTCAAGCACATCGCTGTAACGGGTTCCGAGCTTGAAGATGTGCCCTACTTCGATGCCCCGCCTCATTTCCAGCTGGGTCCCGCACTTTTCGCAGGAGTCGCCCGGCTGAGCGAGCGCAATGTCGTCAACGATGTCCGCCTCGAAGTCGCGGTGGTGATTTGCGTTGCGCACATGGTAGTCGGGCTTGTTGGCACCTGCCAGGAAGTTTGAACCCATGTCAACGGAATCGTCGGCGACCACTTTAATGCCAGTGAGTCCAATTGGGGACGCGGAGCCTGCAGTGATGCCGTGCGCGCTCACCTCTTCGGGTGAGGCGAGGCGCAGGTCGGGCGCGCCACCGAGCACATTGGAGAGCTTGATTTCGTTCACTTCAAGATCGCCACGAATGACAACGAAAACCAACTCACCGGCAGCCATGTAGAAGACCGCCTTGAGGGTCTTCCGCGGGCTCTCGTTGAGGAAATCGCAGAGCTCTTCGATCGTCTTGATGCCGGGTGTGTGCTCTTCCTCGATGGGGAGTAGCGGCTCGGTATCTTGCTGCGGCTTTGCGAATACGGCCTTCTCTGCGTTGGCTGCATAGTCGCCGGAGGGGCAGATGACAACGGTGTCTTCGCCCGCGCCGGCGACGAGAATGAACTCGGTGGAGTCCTTGCCGCCGATGGCGCCGCTGTCTGCCTCAACCTCGATCGTCTCCAGCCCGCAACGGCTGAATATGTTGCGATACGCCTGCGCCATCGCGTCGTAGCTGACATCTAGTCCATCTTGGTCAACATCGAAGCTATAAGCGTCTTTCATGTCGAATTCGCGCACTCGAATGAGGCCGCCGCGCGGACGAGGCTCGTCGCGGAACTTAGTCTGTATCTGGTAGATGATAAGCGGCAGATCGCGGTAGCTGTGGACATTGGCCTTGACCATGTAGGTCAGCAGCTCTTCGTGAGTGGGCGCGAGCACGAGAGGACGCTCGCGGCGGTCGTGCAGCCGGAATAGTTCGCTGCCCATCGCCTCACTACGACCGGACAGATCCCAGAACTCGAGCGGCTGGAGGGCGGACATCTGAACTTCCTGAGCGCCCGCAGCATCCATTTCCTCTCGAATGATCTGCTCGATTTTTCGAAGCGAGCGGAGCGCGAGGGGCATGTAGCTATAGATGCCTGCTGACGCCTGGTAGATCATGCCTGCGCGGAGCATCAGACGATGGCTTGCAAGCTCTGCCTCTGTTGGATCGTTCCGCAGGGTCTTGCCGAACATTCTGGACATTCGCATATTTTAATCACAACCTGTAAATCACAATTCGTTTGGTGTTATGTTAATTTGATGCTAGTACCGGGGCGCTTTCCCCTCTTGGCAATCCAAGTGCATCAGGCCTGTGCGCCGACCATTTCCGATTCCACCTGGCGCACTTCTTCCATCAGGGCGCCGAGCATGTCGGCTTCGTCCACGATGCGAGCCTTCTGTCCCTTGCGGAAGATAATTGCCCTGCCTGCGCCGGCGGCAATGCCTACATCGGCGTCTTTCGCCTCGCCGGGTCCGTTGACCTCACAGCCCATGACGGCGACCTTAATTGGAGACTTGATACTCTTCAATAGCTCATCGACATTGTTGGCTAAGGCGCGCACATCCACGTCCGCCCTGCCGCAACTTGGACAGGCGACGAGCGTGGTGCCTTCCTTGCGGAGTTCGAGCGCTTTCAAGATTTCCATGCCGGTGTAAATCTCTTCGCACGGGTCGTCGCTAAGGGAGACGCGGATGGTGTCACCGATGCCTTCGTAGAGCAGCATGCCGAGCCCAATGGCGCTGCGAATGCTGCCGGACCTGGCGGTGCCCGCCTCGGTGATCCCAAGGTGGAACGGGTATGGCACCATCTTCCCGAGCCTCTTGTATGCCTCGACGGTGGTATCAATGTCAAAGGCTTTGAGAGAAATCTTGATGAGGTCGAAGTCGAGGTCTTCGAGGATGCCTATTTCCCAGAGTCCGGTCTGAACCATGTGGTCAACAACGGTGTACTCGCCTTCGGATGCTTCGCCCACCTTGGGCAGCATATTCACGCCGTCCGTGTGGCGAGACAGGCCGCGAGTAAGACCGATGCCGCCAACCGGAGGCAAGCTGCCGAAGTTGACGCCGATGCGAATAGGCACCTGCCTTACCTTTGCTTCCAGCACAACCGCTTCAACTTTTTCGCGGTCGCGGATATTTCCGGGGTTAAGGCGAAGGCAGTCCACGCCGCTCTTCAAGGATTCCAAAGCCAACTGGTAGTGGAAGTGGATGTCTGCGATGAGTGGGATGTTTATCTGCTTCTTGATTTCGGCGAGCGCCTTTGCCGCTTCCATGTCTGGCACGGCACAGCGTATTATCTCGCCGCCTGCTTCCTCGACTTCGCGAATCTGCCGCACGGTGGCAGCGACATCGCGCGTGTCAGTCTTTGTCATCGACTGAACGGTAACGGGCGCGTCACCGCCAATCTTGACGTCGCCTACATAGACCGGCTTAGTTACACGTCGCTTTTGCATTCTCTGTCTCCGCATCCGTTACGGTGAATCACTATCTGCTTCCAATACTGGCACCCACTCTGGGCATCCACTACGGAATGATGCTGTCTCCGTTGATGAGCCTTACGATGTCGAAGTAGCTCACGACCACTATGAGGCCGATGAGCACAAGGAATCCGATCAGGTGCGCCATGCCCTCGCGTCTTGGCGAGATTGGCTTGCCGCCGCGCAGGAACTCTATAACGACGAACATGAGCCTGCCGCCATCGAGCGCCGGTATGGGCAGCAGGTTTACGATGCCCAGGCTGATGCTGATGATTGCCGTCAGTTGGAGGAGCGGCGATATACCTATTTCCGCCACCTGTCCGGTTACTCGCGCAATGCCAACAGGGCCGGACAGTCCGGGGTCGGGGCCGCCCGAAGCCCATCGCACTATGCTGGTGCGCGTTAGTGTAAGCACATCCCACATCTGCTGGAAGGACATCGGAATCGCCTGGATGACGGAGAAGTCGCGCTCCACCATCTGCGTTTCAAATGTGCCAATCATGACGCCCATAGCTCCCTGCGTCATGGTGTCGCCGACCTGCAAGTTGGAATTGTATCGCCTGGCGTCGGCGAGGGATACCTGACGAGTGGGGTCAACGACCTGGTCAACGACCTGCAATTCCGGCGGTCTTACGCGCGGCACAATCGTTACGATTTCGTTGCTGCCAGACGTCGGCTGCGGGGCCGGATTGCCCGTGATGAACACGCCACGCTGTATCGTAAGTTCGGCGGGCTCGCCAATGCTGGATATGACTTCCTGCATGAGATCCGCGTGAGTGTCGAGTGTGTTGCCGTTGACGGCGACGACAGTGTCACCCGAGGTCAGCCCTGCCTGCTCAGCGGGGGAGTCGGGGGCGACCGCGGTGATTACCACACGACCGCTTGGTACGTCGTGAGGCAGCGCAAACATCACGCTGAATACGATAATGGGGAATACCAGGTTCACTGCCGACCCAGCGCAGAGGACGATGGCGCGCTTCAGGACGCTCTGGGTGGCAAAGCTGACTTCCTTCGGCGTAATCGCGCTCAGGCGACGGTCATAGTAAGCGCGCGACTCAGAGTCCGACAGTACGGAGTGCGCGTGTTTGGCGTACCTGATGAGTCCGGCACGATTATCGGGCTTCTTCTCGTTTATCAGGTCCTCAAGTTCCTGATAGCCCTCGTCGATCTCTTCCTGAGTAGCCGTCGAGGGGACTTCAAGCAGTCCGTAGAAGTCCGGCGGGTCAGCCGGTTCCATTTCTACATCCTTGATAAGCTCGTCGTATGCGGCGCGTTTTTCGGTGTTGGACAGCTCACTGTACGCAATCTGCAGTGTGTGCAGCATTCTGTCGCGGCGCTCGGGTTCTCTCAGGTTGATGAGTTCTACCAGCTCAACATACGACCTGCGGATGTCTTCCTGTGAGGCGTCGCGGGGGACGGCGAACAGTCCGTAGAAGTCGGGATAGCTATGGCGACCGCGCACCAGAATTACATTCTTCTCAGGCTTCTGGCGGACGTATCTGCCCTCTTCAATGGCTTCGCCATGCTCGCCGACCATGCGCACGAAGCCGCCGAGTGGAATCCAGTTGATCGAGTAAATGGTGCCACCGGGCGAAAAGCGCAGTCCGACGAGCCTGGGTGGGAATCCGAATCCGAATTCCTTGACCGTTATGCCGAACCACTTGGCGGTCAGAAAATGACCCATCTCGTGGATAAATACTAAGAACCCCAGGACGGGAAAGACCAGAAGCCATGCGGGAAGTCCGAACACGAACCTACACCCCCACAATGCCGGCAGCGCGAGTGCGCGTGGTTGCGGCGGCGGTGAGCGCGTCTTGCAATGTTGGCTCTTCGATGCTGCGATGGTCACGGAGGGCTTCGGCTATCACTTCTTTTATCTCCATGAAGCCAATCTTGCCGGCGAGAAAGAGTTCGACCGCCGCATCATCAGCGCCGCAGAGCGCGGCGGGCCATGTTCCCCCACGCTGTGCCACTTCGAGAGCGAGGTGGAAGCAGGGGTAACGGTCCGCATCAAGCGGCTCAAAGCTTAGGGTGCCCGTGGCAACCGGATTGAACGACTTGATTGCCGCGTTGTGCAGGCGGCGCGGGTAGAACAGCGCATACTGAATCGGAAGGCGCATGTCAGGCGGACTTATCTGAGCTTTCACGGAGCCGTCCACGAACTCGACCATGGAGTGAATCATGCTTTGAGGGTGGATGACGACGTCAATGTCTTCCCATGGAACGCCGAAGAGCCAGTGCGCCTCGATGACCTCGAAAGCCTTGTTCATCATAGTGGCGGAGTCCACGGTTATTTTCGCGCCCATCTGCCATGTGGGGTGCCGCAGCGCCTGTTCGTTGGTGACATCGGCGAGGCTGTCCAGCGGCGTGTTGCGGAACGCTCCTCCCGATGCGGTGATTATCAGTTTTGAAACGGCCTTGTCCTCACCACGCAGGCACTGCCAGATTGCGTTAGGCTCACTGTCCAAGGGCAGGAGGGATACGTTGCTTTCTCGCGCTGCCTGAGTGACCAAGTCACCTGCTATAACCACAGTTTCCTTGTTGGCGAGGGCGATGTCCTTGCCTGCCTCGATACCGGCGAATGTTGCGGGAACTGCGACATCGCCGGAGGTTGCCGCGACGACTATGTCCACATCCGGGCTGGCGGCGATCTCGTCTATTTCGGTGCCGGCACAGTCCAATTCTTGTAGGAATGCCTTTTCGTAATCGCTGCCCTCGCAATATGCCATAGAAGGACGAAACTCTCGAACCTGCTGTTCAAGAAGGCGATGGCTTCTGCGCGCGGCAAGTCCCACAACGCTGAAGTCATCGGGAAAAGTGCGTACGATGTCGAGCGTTTGGGTACCGATTGAGCCGGTGGAGCCTAGGACAGCAAGCCCTTTTGTTGTACTTCCCATATTATGAAGAGGTGTGTTGCGGGCAATGCGAACAGAATGGAGTCGAGCCTGTCGAGAATCCCCCCGTGCCCGGGAATAAGCCACCCCGAATCCTTCACTTCCGCCTTCCGCTTAAGTCTCGATTCAGCAAGGTCTCCCAATTGCCCCAGCACTCCAATGATGACACCGAGTGCAGCGGCTTCCCACATTATAGCATCCAACCCCAGCAGGTTGTTAGCGAGAACGCTCGCGACGACGGCACCGACAAGTCCTGCCACTGCACCTTCGCGGGTCTTGTTGGGGCTGATTGTCGGGGCAAGAGGGGTGCGGCCTATCGCCCGACCTACCAGATATGCGGAAGTGTCGGTGGCGAACACGACCAGCAACAGTAGCAGCGTCCATTCACGCCCGTCCTCAAGAAAGCGGATCTGAAGCGCGAAGTAGAGCGAGAGTCCCAGATAGATGCCGATCCTGAGAATCATGACCGGCAATGAGTCAAACATGCGAAGCTTGCGACCGCTGCCCAGGACCCATCCCGCCAGTGGACAGAGGACAATAGCGGCAATGTCCAAGAATAGGGCATTCCCCTCCGGACTTCTGCCGAGCGCGCGACTGAGGCCGGGCACGAGCATGAGCATAGTCAGTATGAGCGGGAAGGCGGGGTGAAAGTTGTCGCCCCACAGCCTGGAGAGGCGAGTCAGTTCAAGTACTGCAATCGCAGCCGCGACAAAGACTATGCCGGCGAACCAGAATGAACCGAACCAGACGGCGCCGAGAAGAATGGGCAGTCCTACCGCGGCGCTGGCTAGTCTCGTGGACACACTACCCCCTTGAAGTTTGGCAAGGACTTACAGCACTTTGCCAAAGCGCCTCTTACGGCTTGCGTACGCCTCAAGCGCCTTTTCGACCTCGGTCTCGTCGAAATCGGGCCAGTAAACGGGTGTAGTGTAGTACTCGGCATAGGCGGCCTGCCATATCAGGAAATTGCTCAGTCGCTGCTCTCCCGAGGTGCGAATGATCAGGTCGGGATCGGGCATTCCGTTTGTGTACATATATCGACGGAGCATGTCCTCGCTGACATCTTCGGGCTGGACCCCGTCGGTGATCATGGAGCGCACGGCATCGATAATCTCTGCCCTACCGCCGTAATCGAATGCCACGCAGAGGGTCATTCGCGAGTTGTGCTTGGTAAGCTCAATGCTCTCGCAAATCGAGCGGCGCAGTTGCGGGGAGAGGCGGTCAATTCTGCCGATGTGTCGCAGCCGTATGTCCTCGCGGTGAAGTACTTGGACCTCACTGCGAATGACTTCGTTCACTATCTCAAGGAGGGTGTTGACTTCATCCGGGGGGCGGTCCCAGTTTTCCGTCGAGAAGGCATAGAGCGTCAGACACTTCACACCGTGCCTGATGAACGCCTCGATGATGCGACGGAGATTTTCGGTGCCCGCACGGTGTCCTTCACTGCGGCTCTTGCCATGACTGGCAGCCCAGCGCCCATTGCCGTCCATAATAATCGCGACATGGGTGGGTGGAGAGTTCAGCGTAGTAGTGCGTTCGGATGTGTCAGCAGAAGTTTTCAGTTCCACTCTTGTGGCCCTTCGTTCAGAGGCGTGCGCTGCCTCATACCTCCATGACTTCTGCTTCCTTCTCCTGCTTCATTTCTTGCATCTGGCCGGAGAAGGCGTCGGTGATTTCCTGCAGCTGCTCCTGCGCGTAGCGGCTTTCGTCCTGGGACAGCTCCTTGTTCCTCTCCATCGAGCGGAACTCTCCCTGACTGTCGCGGCGTATATTGCGAAGCGACACGAGGCCGTCTTCAACCTTGCGTCCTACCAGCCTAACGAGGTCTCTTCGCCGCTCCTCGGTCAGTACGGGGATATTGAGCCGAATTGCCGTGCCGTCGTTGTTGGGAGTCAGCCCCAGGTCGGACATAAGGAGGCTTCGTTCCACATCCTTGATAGACTGCCTGTCCCACGGCTGAATCATCAGCACGCGGGCTTCGGGCACCGAAATGGAAGCCAGTTGATTCATGGGGGTCGGAACGCCGTAGTACTCGACCATAAGAGTCTCGACCAAGGCAGGTGAGGCGCGTCCTGTCCGTATGGTGTTCAGTTCGCGCTTCAGAGCCTCGACGGACTTTTGCATCCTGTCATCAGTTTCCAGCAACACTTCATCAGCAGTAGCCATAGTTGATCTCTCCATAGCCTTTGCAAGCTTTATGGCGCCGGGGTCGAAGCAACCACAGACCCCATTGGGTCGCCAGCGATTATCTTCTCAATGCTTCCGGTTTCAAACAGGTCAAATACGATGATTGGCAGGTCGTTGTCCATGCAGAGCGACAGCGCAGTCGCGTCCATAACTCGGAGCCGCCTCTCCAATGCCTCCTGATGCGTTATGAAATCGATCTTTGCCGCATCGGGAAAGAGGTTCGGGTCGGCCTCATAGATACCATCCACATTGTTCTTCGCCATCAGAAGCACTTTTGCTTCAATTTCAATCGAGCGGAGGGCTGCCGCCGTGTCCGTCGTCATGAACGGATTTCCAGTACCTCCGGCGAATATTACCACACGGCCCTTTTCAAGGTGACGAATGGCGCGCCGCCGAATGTAAGGTTCCGCGATCTGCTGAACCGTTATGGCGCTTTGGGTACGAACTTCCAGACCATGGTGCCGCTCCAGGGCGTCCTGCAGCGCGAGAGCGTTGATGATAGTCGCAAGCATGCCCGCATAGTCGGCAGTTGAACGGTCCATGCCTTCCGACTCCGCCTCCCAACCCCTGAGAATATTGCCGCCGCCCACAACGATTCCCGTCTGGACGCCGAGTTCACAGATATTTCTAATCTGCTGGGCCATAAATGCGACGGCACCCGAGTCAGTGCCATAGCCCCGCTCGCCGGTGAATGATTCACCGCTCAGTTTCAGCAATACCCGTGGGTACTTCGTCCTGACACGCCGCAATGGTGCGTCACTCCCCCAGCGAGAATCTGGTGAACCTCCGGACGCGGATGTTTTCGCCCAGCTTGCCGATGCCCTCATTGACCAGTTCCTGAACGGACTTGGAGGGGTCTTTGATAAAGGGCTGATGCATCAGTACCGTTTCGGCACTTTCAGAATCTTCGCCATCGGGCACTTCATCGCCGCTTACATAGGAAGGCGCCATCGCCGCAACCTGCATCGCGATGTCGTGCGCAAGCTCCCTGAAGTCGTTGGTACGCGCGACAAAGTCGGTCTCGCAATTCACTTCGAGCAGGACGCCGATGCGCCCACCGCTGTGAATATATGACTCGACAATGCCCTCTTCCGTGGAGCGGGAAGCCTTTTTGACGGCGCTGGCGATTCCCTGCTGAGTGAGCAACTCCTCAGCCTTTGCCATGTCGCCCGAAGTTTCCTCAAGCGCGCGCTTGCAGTCCATAATGCCCGCGCCCGTGATCTCTCTAAGTTCTTTGATCGTAGCTACACTGAGTTCCAACTCTGCACCTGTATATCTGATATGAAAATTATTCTGTCTGTGTGTTTTCCGGCGTCAGTTCAGCCGTTGCCGCGCCGTTGGCAGGAGGAGTGGCGGCCGGGACTTGCTCGACTGCGGTTGCAGTCTCGCCCAACGTTTCACTTTCCAGAGAGGCCGCTGCCTCGCCCATTTCCTCGTACTCAAACGCGGTGTGCCTGTTCCTGCCTTCAATGATGGCGTTGGTAATCCTGCCCGTCACGAGGCGAATAGAACGAATGGCGTCGTCGTTGCCGGGGATGGGATAGTCAATCAAGTCGGGATCGCAGTCCGAATCGACCAGCGCGACAATGGGAATGCCGACTCGTCTAGCTTCCGCCACGGCGATCGCCTCTTTGCCGATGTCAATCACGAACAACGCGCCGGGCATCTCGGTCATCTCCTTGATGCCGCCGAGGTACCGGTTGAGGCGCGCGATGGAGGCTTCTCTCTTCAGAGCCTCTTTCTTCGTGTAACTCTGGAACTCTCCCTTTGCCTGCTGAGTTTCCAGCTCGACGAGGTGGTCGATGCGCGATTGAATAGTCTTGAAATTCGTGAGGGTGCCGCCGAGCCAGCGGGTAGTAATGAAGTAGGCATTGGCGCGCTTCGACTCGTTGACAATCGTGTCCTGAGCCTGCTTCTTGGTGCCGACCATCAGGATTTTCTTGCCCTCGGCAGCCACATCGCTGACATAGGCTGCCGCCTCTTCCAGCATACGCAGCGTCTTCTGCAAATCGATGATATGTATGCCATTGCGATGCGTAAAAATATAACGCCGCATCTTCGGATTCCAGCGGCGCTTTTGATGGCCGAAGTGAACTCCCGCTTCAAGCAAGGACTTCATCGTTATATTATCCGGCACGCTTGCCATCGGCACTCCGGACGCCTGCTGAATCACGACGCTCGGTTGCGGTGCGACTGGTACGGTTTGCTGCATATACGCCTTCCTAGACTACCTCACAAAAGTTGCTCAACATCCCACGCAGTATAGCATACCCGTATTACGCTGGGCAATTCAGTCAGCGTCGAAAATCGGCCATGATCGGGACTAGCGAATTGGTCTTTTTACGGTCGCGGAAAGCCGCAAATTGACACCCAGTCCGAGCGATTGCTATAATTTCAGCGTACCTCTCGGGGATATAGCTCAGTTGGGAGAGCGCGGCGTTCGCAATGCCGAGGTCGGGGGTTCGAGTCCCCCTATCTCCACCACTTCTTTCTTCTCAGAACTTCCCATCGCTTCTCAAGCCTTCCTCATAATACGTACCTTGTTTCCCTGCTTGCTGGCTTTACGGCATACTCTGAATGGTCCCGTTTTATCTCACACAGAGTACAAGAAAATCTGTGTGGATAGAAATGGCGGATTTCATAGCCGAGATTGACAGGTCCAAAGAAAGATTGTCGCCAGTACTGGCGCAGGCTCGCTTCTGGCAGGCGCATCAAGGAATTCAGTCTGTGGTAACCTGACATTGCTTGCGGTGCGGGTGAGAATACCCGTCCGTTCGCGGGCAACCTTGGTCGGCGAGATTCATCAAGTTCACTCCGGAAGGGGGTTCTTATGCCAGCTCCCAGAGTAATCTACCAACCCATACCAGGCACTCCCATTGACGTTGACCGGGAATTTTACGGACGCTTGGGTCATGAGACGGAGAACCGCAGCCCTATCGATAAGTTCGAGGTGCCAGTACGATCCGGCAGAGCCTGGCCGGTACTGGCAGGCCAGATATGCCGCATCGTAGTGGTGGAAGGGGCGCAGGTTGCCGACTTCAACGCGTGGAATCTCAATAATCCCAGGGAACGGTTCTGGGCGGCTCGCACCAAGCAACTGCACCGAGCCCATGTCTCTACGTTCGACCGGCTGTGGTCGTGCCTACCATACCTGCGGCCCATGCTCACCATCACGGCGGACACGGTGGACTATCCAATCGACGAGGACGGCGCCGGATGCCATGACCTGCTGGGCACCCGCTGCGATCCATACGTTCACAAGATGCTGAATGACGAGGACTTCGACTACTGCTGCCATTCGAACCTAGTGCGGGCAGTCGCTCCGTACCATCTCGATGAGAGCGATGTTCACGATGTTCTCAACATATTCCAGGTTACGGGGCTGACCACAGACGACCGCTACTTCGTGAAGCCGTCGCCGGCAAGGCAGGGAGATTACTTCGAGTTCTTCGCGGAGATAGACCTGCTCTGCGCCATCTCCACCTGTCCCGGCGGCGACCTGTCGGTACAGATGTGGGGAGAGGACGCCGTTGATCCCGCCGACACCTGCCATCCGCTGGGCATCGAGATATATCAGCCCCATCCCGAACTCGTGGAAGGCTGGCAGTCGCCTGCAACGAGCGATTACCGAGGCATCCACGGGCTAGACCGTCCATAGAGGGACGCGGAATCGGTCGTACACGTCGTACACATGGATGCTATCCCGTGCCCACCTCAAACTGCCCGCTAGCGGATTCTCAGGCTAGCTGCGGAGGTAGCGGTCGAGGAAGTCGGCAGCGTCCGACAGCATCTGCCGGACGTTGGGCAGCGAGCCCACGTAGAAGCCGTCGTTGGGATACACCTTGTATTCCGCCGTCTTGTAGTGCCGCTTCATCTCCACCGCAAAGTCCCTCGAAGTTTCGGGCCAGTCCTCCCTGCCTTCGCCATGCAGAACGAAGGTCGGCGTGGTCGCGTCTCTGACCTTGTAGAAGGGCGAGCAGCGGTACCAGATGTCTTCGTTTTCCTCGAAGGCACCGAATTCGTGCTCCAGGAGCTTGATGTGCCGCAGTTCCAACTGGTGGCGCAGTGCGGGCCAGTTGCTGTAGCCGGACATGGGGACGGCCGCCTGGAACACGCCCGGCGCAAAGGTGACCGCGCACATCGTGAGGATGCCGCCGTAGCTCGTCCCCGTGATCCCTATTGACTGCGGATCCACATATCCGAGCCCCTTGAGGAACTCTGCCCCTGCAATGGCGTCCTTCAGGTCGCCGCCACCCCAGTCCCTGTCGTTCAGCTCTTCGAATGCCTTGCCGTAGCCGGAGCTTCCCCGGATATTGGGCAGCAGGACTACATAGCCCCGCTGGACGAAGTATTGGACGTAGGGCTGGAAGTCATCGCTGAACTGATTGGTGGGACCACCGTGGATGAACAGCAGGCCGGGGTATTTCTCGCCTGCATCCCGTCTCCTGGGGCTATATAGATAAGCGTGGATGGCGAGACCGTCAAAGCTCTGGTAAGTAATCTTTTCGGGTGAGGTCAGTTGCTCGGTCAGCGCAGGGTCAACTCCGGCGCTAGTTAGCTGCGTCACCCGGCCGTCTTCCAGGGAGACGACCCAGAGGTCCATTGGAGATGTGGGAGTACCATATCGGAAGACTATTTTCGAGCCGTCCGGTGACCACTGCGGCGCCGAGCATACGCCCACACCGGGTGAAAAGAGTGCCGCGGACTCACCGGTGGAGGCGTCCGCCACCCTCAGTTCAAGCGTGCCGTTGCGGTTGGACGTGTATGCCACCTGCTGACCTGCGGGAGACCAGACGGCGTGATCCTGCTCCGCGTCATCGGGAGACAGCGGCTCAGGCTCACCGCCGGCAACGGGCGCTGTCCAGATGTTTATGTGTCCGCTGCGCTGGCTGCGGAAGAGGACTCGCTCACCGTCAGAGGAGACCAGGGGATAGCCGAAAGCCCCACCGAAGCTGTAATCGAAGAAGTCTGTATCCTGGACGACGATTTTCTGTTCTACGCCATCGAGGGAAGTCCTGATGATGTCGTGGTTCTCCCACCTGTCATCCAATCGGATGTACAGGATGTGCCGACCGTCGGGAGTGAATACGGGATTTACCGCGTAGAGCGGGCCGTCGGTTAGCCGCACAGACTTCCCTGATGGGACCTCCACCAGGTAGATGTCGTAAGAGCCGTAGCAATTGCAGGACACCGCGATGCTGCTACCGTCGGGAGACCAGTTCATCGAGTGGATGCGACCGCCCAGCGAAGTGAGTTGGAACCCGGCGTCGCCGTTGGTAGGCCATAGCCACACCTCATCCGTGCCGCCCTTCCTGGAGACGCACGACACATAGTCGTCGCCTGGAGACCAGAGCGGCATGCGAGGGGCTGATTCGCCGTCGCCCGCTCCTACCGTCATACGGGTTGTAAGCCCTCCATTGGCTGGCACGCTGCACAACTCGGCTGCGTCTCCCTGGTGGGAAGAGACGAATGCGATCCGAGAGCCGTCAGGCGACCATCGAGGCGTCTCTGCGGCGACCAGAGGCCGGACGGACAGTATCCGGTCCAGGCTCAGCTTCGATTCATCCGTCCTTGTCGAACCGGTCATCTTCTCGTCTTCCTTTCGCGGGGTTCCATGTACGCTGGCAAACTCATCAGGTCGTTCAGGTATTTCTCTCGCCTGCCGCGCATGCCTTGAGTCTGCTGAATATGAACAGATGGTAGCATGGTGCAGAACCCCTATACTGCAATGTGCGGATCAAGAGGACTGGCTTACATCAACAGGATGGCGTACTCTTACGCCGGACTGCCCCAATACGACAGGAATGCTCTCCGCACCGTTTTCGACACGTAGAGCACCGACAGGAGAACGCATAACATGACTGACCAACTTGCCCGACGAAAAGAAGAGATCGCGGCTCGCTCTAACTCCGTGATTGATGAATCGAGGCAAGCCCTGCTTGACCTCTCGAAAGATATCCACTCCCATCCGGAGTTGAACTACCAGGAACACTACTCATCCAACGCCCTGGCCGGGTTTCTTGAGAGTCGCGATTTCCAAGTGGAGCGCGGTATCGGCGGGTTGGAGACGGCGTTTCGCGCCACCATCCCCGGCGGCGGTGGCGAAGGACCCACGATTGCAGTTCTGGCGGAATACGATGCGCTGCCCGAAATTGGGCACGGCTGCGGACACAATCTCATCGCGATGGGCGCAATGGGCGCTGCCCTGGGGCTGCAGGCGAACGCGCGAGACTTGCCCGGAAGCGCTGTTGTAATCGGAACTCCGGCGGAGGAAGGCGGTGGCGGTAAGATACGGCTTCTGGAGGCCGGTATATTCGACGGCGTGGATGCCACACTATCGTCCCATCCTTTCTCCAATCGCACTTTAGTACCGGCGACCGCGACGGTGGGTGAGAGTTGGAGCCTGGCGATGGTTGGTTTCCGGTATATGTTTCATGGCAAAGCCGCTCACGCTGCCGCTACCCCTGAGGCCGGCATCAACGCGCTGAACGCGGTCATCCACCTGTTTACCGGAATTGATGCCCTGCGACAGCACCTGAGGGATGATGTTCGCATCCACGGAATAATCACCGATGGAGGCATGGCGCCCAACGTCGTGCCGGAATTTGCTGCCGCCAACTTCATGCTGAGATGCAGGGACCGGCGATACCTGAGCGATGTGGTGGTGGGCAAAGTGGAACAGGTGGCGGAAGGGGCTGCGTCTATGACGGGCGCACGTCTGGAGATCCAGGAATTCTACCCCTTCTACGAAAATGTTCAGCCCAATGTGACGCTGGCACAGGCCGCCGGAAGGAACGCCAAGGCGCTGGGGATGAAGATGGATGAACCCGCGTCAGGTCGTCCGGGCGGTGGGGGCTCAACTGATTTCGGCAACGTGAGCCAGGTTATGCCGGGTTTCGAAATGCGGTATGCGGTCAGCGAGGAGCCCGTCGCCTCTCATACAAGGGAGATGACCGAGACTGCAATCACCGATCTTGCCCTTTCGAACGCGCTGCTGGTTGCCAAGACGCTGAGCCTGACGGCAAGCGATCTGCTGTGCGATGCCGCGCTGCTGGAGTCCGCGAAGGCCGAGTTTGCGGAACGCAGCGGCTGATGCCTGCGTTGTCCTTAGACCACCGGTCGCGCCAGCGTCTCAGGTGACACCTTGCGCGGCAGCCATTCGCCGTCGGACGAGGTGCCGACCAGCTTGCCGTCGTCCACGATTACCTTGCCTCTCAGCATCGTCCTAACCGGGTATCCCTCGCACTCGAATCCCTCCCAGATGCTGTAATCGGAGTCCGCGTGGAGGTCGGCGAGCGTGAGTGTCTTGCGAATGGTCGGGTCTATGAAGACGAGGTCGGCGTCGCTGCCGGGCGCAATGACGCCCTTTCGCGGGTACAGCCCAAGAATCTTCGCCGCGTTGGTCGAGATTATGTCCGCGAACCGCGTCAGCGACATGCCGCCCTGCGAAACGAACTTCGTGAACGCAACGGGTATCCTTGTCTCAATGCCGTTATGCCCCCCGCATACCGTCTCGATGGTCTGCCCCCAGAACTTGATGTCCTTGTAAGTGGTGTACTCGTCCGTTGCCGTCGTGGATACGCGACCGTCCATCAGCCCAAGCTGAAGCGCGTCCCTGTCCGACTCGTACTTGATTGCCGGGTAGGTGTGAATTTTCGTGCCGTTCGGCTTCTTGTAGTCGTCGCAGGTGAACTCGAGGTAGTTGTGGAGCGCTTCGCCATATACCGGCTGGCCCCGCTCCCTTGCCTCGCCGATTGCCGCCACACCTTCCTTTGCCGTGACGTGGACGAAATAGATTGCCACCTCCGCGTGCTCTGCCATCCTGATCACCTTGCGGAACGAGACGTCCTCCGAGATGTTGCTGTGTACCAGGTGCAGGTTGTGACCCTGGTCCCTGCCCTCGCGCTTCAGCTTCTCCTCCATGTAGGTCACCATGTCGTCGTCCTCTGCGTGGACCGCCATGATGCCCTGGTTCTTCGACACCTCATCGAAGATTGCCTGCAGGTGACCGTATGGCACGCGACCGCCGAAGGTCGTGAATATCTTGAAGCTTGCCTGACCGGCCTGGATCGCCTCTCCAATCTCGCCGATGGTGTTCGGGCTTACCGCGCCCGCGAGTATGTAGTGGTACGCGAAATCGATGTAGCTGTGGCCGGCGAACGCCTGCTGTCGGGACTCCAACTGCCGCATGATCGGGTCCGGAGAGACTGGGTCGTCAGGCGTTACCGGCAGCGTGCCCGCGAAGTCGAGCAGAGTGGTGACCCCGCCGAACGCCGCGGCCCGCGTTGCCGCCTCGGGAGGCTGCGTGAACACCTCCGGCCGGCCGGCCCACTGCTCAGGCACGGGAATGCCGATGTGCGTGTGTGGTTCGATCCCGCCCGGTAGCACGATCAACCCCGACGCGTCGACGACCTGCGCCCCTTCAATGGAGAGCACGCCTGGATGCGCCAGCGCCGCGATCCTGCCATCCGCGATGGCAATGTCCGCCTCCAGCACCCCCTGCGGAGTCACAACCTGCCCGCCAGTAACAATCGTATCCAACATGAAGACGCACCTCCGCATGAGCTTACAATGCGGATGGTATGTTCGAGGCTGCACGCTGTCAAGGAGCGGGGCGAGTGCGCCGGCTAATCGTCGTTCCGCCGCTGTCTGCGAGTCAGAGTACAGAAGATTCACAGTTCGTGCGGAAATTGCCATACCAAAACCTGTTCAGATCTGGAGGGAATTGCAACGAAGGGGGTTGTCCATTATCATTCGAATTCGCCGTGGGAGTTCGACCCCCACTTGTTCCACAGTCATCTCTACGTTGATTTCCTGCCTGTATATGTCGATTTTGGCCTGTAAACTGGGTATTTTATCTTGTGGAAAGAGTGAAATATGCGAACAGGGGCTGAGTACAGAGAGAGTCTGCGCGATGGGCGCGACGTATGGGTGATGGGCGAAGGTGCTGTGCTCGATGTCACGACAGACCCCTCGACCTCGGCCATGGTGGACGAGTATGTTGCTTGGTACGACCGCCACTTCGACCCTGACTGGCAAGATATCCTTCTGACCTCACCCGACGGAGACGGCCAGCGCCATCCACTCGCGCTCATTCCACCTAAGACGTCTGCAGATTTGAGGCGGCTGGGGAAGGCCATTAGCGCAGTTCACTCCCTGTCCGGCGGGAACATGACCCACACCCCGGGCTATGGAGTCTTGATTGCTTTGGGGTTGCTGAATTCTCTGAAGCGGCTGAACCACTCCTCGGAGGAAATCGAGGCGGCTGAGGCGTATCTGGAGTCTCTGACTGAAAGTGGCAGGTTTCTCACCTACGCCGTAGGTGGGCCGCTTATCGGGACACGGCTCCGTGAGGATGAGAGCGAGCGCACGGCACTCCGTCTCGTTAGCGAAACTTCTGAAGGCATTGTGGTAACCGGCAAAATTCAGATGCACACCAGCACGCCCTTTGCGGAGGACCTGCTGGTGGCCGGCATGAATGAGTTGCCACCGGGCAGCGGGAGACACCTGTGGTTCATAGTGCCGGTGAACGCGCGCGGCATACGGGTGGTGTCGCGCCGACGCGTCGTCAAGCACGAGAACCGTTTCTTATCACCTTTAAGCAGCCGGTTTGATGAACTTGATTCGATGGTCTGCTTTAAGGATGTTTTCATCCCCCGATCCCGCGTTTTTACCGGGGAAGCAGCGCGCCAGACGAGGCGCCATTCGCTGGTATGCTGGCTGCTTTGGCACCACAGTTACGGCTGGCTTGCCAAGGCGGAGCTGACACTGAGTCTTGCTCTTGCCTTGGCTGAAGTCATGGGCATCAAGAACAACCCCAGGACAATTGAGCAGCTGGTCGAGTTGACCGTCAACGTCCAGACCACTCGCACCTGCCTGACGGCGGCGGAATTGGACCCGGAAACAACAGCGAGCGGATATGCCTTGCCTAAACAGCTCCATGTGATGGCGGCAGGAATCAACATCCTCAGGGTCCGCCAGAAAATGGCTGAAATCCTGCGTGCCCTCCCCGGCTCCTCCTTGGTCAACGCTCCAGCCGACACCGACTTTGCGGACCCAAGGATGGCCGCCGAATTGGAAGACGCCTTTGGCGGGGGCGGTTATACTGCGCTGCAACGAGCGGCATTACTGCAGCTCACTTGGGATCAGGTGTCGTCGCACTTGGACGGACGAGAGGCGGCATTCGAGCTCCATGCCAGTGGTGGGCTGGAGGTATGGCGCCACCGTCTGGCCGCTTGGTTTGAAAGGTACGACGAATTGGCCAACAGCGTACAGGATTTTGTCGGGGTGGATCTACCGCACATGGACATGACCAGCCTCGAGGAGGTACAGGAGGTGCCGATGCGAATACCTCAATCCCGAACCGCCGAATCCCCAGTCAACGAATCAACCTGAGAGACGTCCTGCACAGCGTCGTGGAGAGTTGGCTGGAGCGACTTGGGCTAGTTAATGACCCAGCCAATGGTACGGTCGTCGCGGGCACAACATGAGGTACAGCGGGCTGACACTGATTTCCGGAAGATCGATAATCCTCAGGCGCTGCCATCAACCTGCACGGTGACGATGTCCACACCCTGGTACTTCTGGTGGCGCACGGCGGACGTGTGGTAGCGCAGCAGCCGTAGTGAGAGATCATCGACTGTTGGCACAGCCTCTTCGTCGGTCAGATACGCCAGCTGGTCCTCGATGTTCTCCTGGCGTGTTGTCGCAATGAACTCCAGCTCCACCATTGTGTCCTGCGGCCTCGCGGCGACGATCAGGCGCGGACTGTGAGAACTCTCGATACTGTCCTCCTGCAACAGCAGGGAAGCGAGTGTTTCTTCTCCGGCAGACCGCAGTCTTAGTGTGGAGGCTTCATTCCAACTCAGTCTGGATGCGAGTTGGTCGAGGAACTCATGCAGTTCCGGAAGGGACGCCATGTCCAGAGTGACATCGAGGCGCGAGCGGCGCGTGCTCATCGCCTCAAGTAGAAGCGTCATCCCAATCGCGACGACTGCGCCTATCATCACGCCATTACCAAGCAGTGCGCCCAACTCGTCGCCAAAGAGGTCCGTTGTAATGGGATGCCCGTCAAGTCCAAGCCCCAGGGCGCATGCGAGAGCGACTACAAGCATGCGCTGCGGATCTAGACCGTTTCGCAGGATCGTCTGACAGCCACTGACAAAGAGTATGCCCATTGCGAGCATCAGGTAGGCGCCCAGCACAGGTCCTGGAATCGTTAGGAGGAGTGCGGTGAACTTGGTGAACAGAGCGAGCGTCACGGTTATGATCGCCACACCAAAACCGACTCGACGGGCAGCGACGCCTGTGAGGTTAATCAGCGAGAGGCTGTATGAGGAATTTGCCATTGTGGGCAAGGTGCCGGCGATTCCTGCAAGAAACATCCCTATTCCGTTTACGCTGACCATGCCCTGGATCTGGCGGAAGTCAATCGCCCGTGGCCGCCGGCGGGAACCCTGTTGAATCACCACCCCATCGCTGATGGTCTTGATTCCGAGTACGAGGGTGAGAATCGCGAATGTGGGCAGGAGCGCCCAGAATTGCTTGTCCGGCGTAAAATCCAAACCCAAAGGCGGCAACTCAGGGATGCCAAACCAGCCGGAACTGCGGAGGTGCTCACCATCGAGAGCGCCGAACCCTGCCGCTACAATACATCCGGCCAGAATGCTGATGAACGGCGCAACTATGCGCCACCGTCCCCGGGCCCGAAGAGTCGCGATCACTGACACGAGCAGTGTCACTCCGGCGATTGCTGGACCAGCTACCGCAGGAGTATCGGCTGGCAAATCCTGGATGCTGTCGAACGCAATAGGCAGCACACTGACGGCGATCAACATCGTTACCGTGCCGGATACGACGGGCGTGATGATTCGCCGCAGTGTCGGCAGCCACCAGGCGAGCGCGACCTGAATCAGGCTACAGGCGATCATTAAGGTCGCGAACGTTTCGATTCCAGACCTGGTGACCGCCGATACCATGATCGCGATGAACATTGCGGCAGGCCAGGCGAGCACTACGTGGCCAGCGCCGAATCGCCACAGCTGTAACGCCTGTAACGCCGTGATTCCTGCACATATCAGCATCGCCGCGAAGACGCCCCAACTGAGATATGTGTCGTCAAGTCCCGAGGAACGAATCGCGATGGCCACGTTCAGCACCGTCGGCGCGAGCACGAGCGCAGCGCCCTGGAACCCGACCACCAGGGCGATTGACGGCGGACACGGTTCCTCTGGCTCAAATCGGATGGGCTGTTCGACGTTTCTGGTAGCCAATGGTCTGCTAATTGCTCTCTTCGTTCTTCGGCAAATGGGGCATCAAGGATTGATTGCTGGCATTCTACCTAAAGTGTGAAGCTCACTCAAATCTGGCGTCCGTTGTCAGGGAGGAGAAGTCCCAGCCGTGCGACCCCAAGCCTACTGGCAAGAGTGGGTCAGTCAAATGGTGTTGCGAGCCGGCAATTTCGTAACCGTCCCTATAGCTGGGCTTCAATGCGATGGGCGCTGACTCACGTATATTGCGGTCCTTCCCGACAGGGGAGTCGCATTCCGGCAACTAATTCACAAGCGCTGTCCATTACATCGCAGGTTGTAAGGGATGCTCCCATAAGTCAGGAGAATATGGCACGGAATGTAGCCATATTCGGCAGCGATTCACCTCATTTCAGATAGCCAGCCGAATTGTCAAATGTGTCCTATTCACTCCTGGGATCATTTCCTTCTGCCACCACTATCCTGGAATTGGACTCGCGCCGTCGAATTTCGACAGCGATCAGCACTGAATCCCAAGAGTGCTACCTACAATTGCTCACAGAAAGTGATGCATAAGCCTTGCTGACGAGACTAAGGGTTATCAAGCTAGAGTTCATATTAACGAGGCGCTAGTTTAACTCAGGGATATATAAAAGACAAGGCTGGATCTAACACAGAAATACCTGTAAGCAGCAACAAATCATAAACTGCGTTGACACAAATTGAGTGCGATTGTACCCTCAGTTGATATTTGCGCCTTATAAGGATTTGGCTGACTAGTATTAGGCATGGCAAAGTGTGCGGTGATGACGAATCAGGCGGCGGCGTTGATGGACACTGCCTTACCGCGAACCGCCGCCCCAGATTGCCTCGGTAAATCCCCTCGTTGTAGTGCGAATGCCGGGGTTGGCGCGTAACCGGAGTGGCATAAGCGATCTAAAACAGCCCCCGACGGTAGAACAATTGGCAACAGCGCAGGTAAACGAGAATCCACGTTACGAGCCTAATGAGGCTTGTTCACATCTGGAAGCTGCCGGCGTCGGCCTCCAGATAATCCTTATGATGGTTGCGGGGAAGGTGCTATTTGTTGCGCTTATCCTCGGCGCGGGGGGCCAGTCGGAACCTTATCTGTCGTGGGCGATTTTCATGACGCTAGTCGTGTGCGGCGTTGGAACGATTCTGCAGGCATTACAGATTAAGAGATTTGGGGCCGGTCATCTGGTAATTATGTCCGTCCATCCCGCCCACGTCCCAATTTGCATTATGGCATTGTTGACGGGCGGGCCCTCGCTGATGCTAAGCCTCATTGTGGTTTCTTCGCTGTTTCAGCTATTGCTGACTCCGTATATGTCACTGCTGCGCCGGATAATCACCCCCGCCGTCTCCGGTACGCTGCTTATGCTGGTGGCAGCTATATCGATACCACCTGTATTTGGATTGCTTGAAAATACCTCGTCCTTTACGTCTCCGACTTCCTATGCCGCGATGATTGCGGCGGGGACCCTTATCTTTATGGTAGTGCTGATGTTACTCGTTCCACAGAAATTGCAGTTGTGGACGGCCCTCATTGGAATCACGGCAGGGTGTCTTGCCGCGATTCCTTTTGGGTTCTATGACTTCCAGGTTGTGAGAGAGGCGGCCTGGATCGGTTTCCCGGAATTTGCGTGGCCAGGCATCCAGGCTCCGGGAAGGGAATTCTTTACGCTCCTTCCCGCTTTCGTGGCAGTGAGCCTGACTCTGTTCATCAAGTCTGTCGGTGATACGGTTGCCGTCCAACAGGTCTCCTGGCGCCGGCCGAGGGCGGCAGACTTCCGACTCATCCAGGGCGGTCTCTACGCCAACGGAGTTGGCGGCATTCTTTCCGGGCTGTCAGGGACTATACCGAGCACGGGTTCAGCTACCGCCGTTTCCATCATTTCCATCACCAGTGTAGCCTCGATACGCGTCGCATTTTACATCGGCGCCTTCTTCATTCTTGCCGCATGTCTTCCCAAGATAGCCGCCATCGTACTCGGGATCCCGGGTTTCATTATGGTGTCGTACATGCTTATTATGATCGCATTCCTATTTATGGAAGGTGTCAGGACGGTTGTAAGGGAAGGCATCGACCGCAAGAAAATCATAGTAGTTGGGGTGTCGTTCTGGGTAGGAGTAGCTTTTGACGGCGGCTACATCTATCCTGAACTGTTCGAGGGGCTGTGGAGCGCCCTGCTCGTCAATGGACTGGCCTCGGGCGGCATCTGCGCGGTGTTGATAACCCTGTTCATTGAGCTGACATCGCCGAGACGCAGTCGCCTAAGCACAGACCTGCACATCTCCTCGCTTGCAAAGATTGACGAGTTTCTGACCGAATTCGCATCTAGGGCAAACTGGAATGAGACGTCGGTATCCCGTCTCCGCTCCGTTGGAGAAGAGACGCTCTCAATCATGCTTGTTGACGATGTCGAGAACGACGGTCAACCCGACCTAAATCGCCTGATAATCACCGCTCGTCATGTTGAAGACACCGCGGAGCTAGAGTTCCTTGCAGTTTCTGACGAAGAGAACCTCCAGGACAGGCTATCGTACCTGAGCGATCAGCCGGAAACTGTGGACGAACGCGAAATATCGTTCCGGCTGCTGCGACACTACGCCTCGTCTGTGCAGCATCACAAGTATCAGAACGTGGATATCGTGTCGGTGGAGGTTGAGGGCTCGCGCTAAGTGTAGTGGGATTATCCTTTCACATTATCCGAAAATAGTCAGCCAATGCTGATTCTCTTCAATTCGAATGTGTGCCCTAATATCTCGAAATGGGGGAAGATCGCTTCTTGCGGATGGACTCGAAGATAATGCTCACGGCTCCGTGCCAAGTCAAGGCTTCTAGGTCCAGCACCGCTCGGCGGTAGCGGATCTTAAATCCGTCCGCAACTCGCGTAAGATTGTACGAGTAACTGCCGACGTAGGGGTCGGCGCTGCCACTGCGAAATCGGCAAACTATGGCGTTGGCGGTTACCGTTTGATTGTTGTCGTCGGTTTCCTTGACTCGAACGTTGCTGATGAAACGCCTAGTGCGGGACCACGGATACTCGCGATAGGCGTATCGACCTTTCAGCCGCTTTACTCTAGCCCGAATGCGGACGATGTCATCGTTGATGAAAACCATATCCGCCTCTGGGTCACCTTCCGGGAGGTCCGTGGTAGGTACCACGTATCGAGCATCCTCAGTAAAGAGGTCTGCCCACTCGTCCAATCGCCACTCGTCCAACAGCGCCGCTTCTTCGTAGATGAAGTCCTCCACTTCTTCCTTTAGCGTGCGAGATTCGTGCATCAATCACGCCCCCACGCGGTTGGGCAACCGGTCCGCCGTATCGATCTTTTCCAGCCCCAACAGGTGACCGTGCCATTGCCGCCAGAATGAGCGCATTTGCAACTCGTCGGAGATCTATGGTTCGCGGTGCATCCATCGGGAGACGTCCGACCATTCCACTTCGACAGCGTGGATGTAGGATCGGTGAGGAGAGCGTCTATGTCGACCGTCTCGGTCTTTCATCATCCTCTCGACCTCAATAATCTCCGGTTCGGAAGCGCAGTCTATTACAAGAATAGGCTAAAAGCCATGGCTAATGTCAATCCTACGATCTGACTTATTACTGTACCCCTGCAATCGAGGTGTTTAACCTTGGCACATTTCTTAGTACATGCTAAGTAAATCCTGTGTGCATGAGATTCTCACTTGCCAGTACAAACTTCACGCAGAGTATTTATCACGGGATCCAAGTGGCGTGGACAGATTTATTTGAAGTTACTTAGGCACAGCAATGGAATGGCAAACGTGTATTGAGTCAGTAAAACTCGGCTTTCTCACATGGGAATTGCGTAAGAGCGCGGATGCACAAGATAAGGGGGAGGGCGGTTTATCTTCGGGAATGAGACCAACGTCTTATGACGCACCACAGTGATTCCATGTCTGGGCTGCGACTTAAGGATTGAACCGTATTCGGTCAGTCATTTGTGCGATAGGCGTCGATGAAATGCCGCTCGACCCTGCCGGTCGTCAGCATCGTGCCGATAACCAGCAGCCACAAAAAGAAGACTGTGCCGATAATCGGGTGAAGTATGGTAGTTGAATCCAGCCAGATGAACTGCATGGCGACACCAAGGATTGCCGAAGCAGGGGCTATCTTCCGCAATGTCCCGCCGACCCGCCACTGGTAACGTGCCGCGATTATGAGCGCGATGCCCGCTGCGGCGAAGCCAATCTTTCCGGCAATCCATCGAAGGTTGTACAGCGATCCTATCGTCGTATAGTCGGACGTGAAACTGGGACCTGCTGAGGAGATAGCCCCAAGCGCCGGACTCAGCACTATTAACACGGCGCACACACCGGACGCGGCCGTGAAGGCGCCCGAAGAGGTAACCTCAGAGTGTGTGTAAATAGGTCAGACGGTGTAACCTTCCTCTGAAAAAAACGGGCTTGAGGTCCCAAAAGAGGAGGCACACCGTCCATGAGTAAGAGAACCACTGAAAGCATAGGAAAGTCAAGCCCCGAATGGGACGAACTGGAAGAGTGGCTGAGAGGGAGCATGCAGAAGCTGATCCAGCAGGTGCTCGAAGAGGAGGTAACCGGGTTTTTCGGCAGGGCGAAGTCGGCGCGGCGTTCGGAGGAGGACAGCAACCCAGGTTACCGGAATGGATACGCAAAGCCCAGGAAGCTGACGCTGAGCGGCGGGACGATAGAGTTGAGAAGGCCGCGGGTTCGCAACACCGATGAGAGGTTCGAGAGCAGGCTGTTGCCACTGTTCGCCAAGAGGACGGCGAAGGTAGCGGAGCTGATACCGCAGCTGTACCTTCACGGGCTATCCGAGGGGGATTTCGACCTGGCGCTGCGAGGGTTGCTTGGAGAGGATGCGCCGTTGTCCGGGGCGACGGTGGCTCGATTGAAAGACAGGTGGAATGGGGAACTTGCCCAGTGGCGGGCTCGTCGTCTCGATGAGCAAGAGGTCGTATATGTGTGGGTGGACGGGGTGTACGTGAAGGCGGGTTTTGAGAGGGAGAAGGCTGCGGTGCTGGTGGTGATAGGGGCGCTGAGCGACGGGAGCAAGACGGTGTTGAGTATCGTGCCGGGCTACAGGGAATCGACCGAAAGTTGGTCTGATGTGCTCAGGGACCTGAGGGACCGCGGGATGAACTGTCCGAAGCTTGTGGTAGGCGACGGTCATCTGGGCATCTGGGGAGCGCTTGCCAACGTCTATCCGGAGGCTGAGGAGCAGAGGTGCTGGAACCACAAGATCATAAACGTGCTTGACCGGTTGCCGAAGGCCCATCAGGAGCAGGCCAAGCTGATGCTGCGGAGCATCCCGTACGCCGGCAGTCGTGCGGAGTCTGAGCGTTTGAAGTCGGTGTTCGCAGGTTGGTGTCGTGAACGCTCCTACGATGCGGCGGCTGAGACTCTGGAGCGGGACTGGGATCGGATGGTGACGTTTTACGACTTCCCTGCGGAGCACTGGAGGCATCTGAGGACTACTAATGTCGTAGAGTCGCCGTTTGCAGCACTGAGGCTGCGCACCGATGCGGCGAAGCGGTTCAAGAGGGTGGACAGAGCGATAGCCGTGATCTGGAAGATGCTGATGGTGGCGGAGAGCAGGTTCCGCAGGCTGAAGGCGCCGGAGCTGATGAAGGACGTACACCAAGGCGCCATCTACAAGGATGGAATCATCATAGAATCGGAACCGGAGAAGGTCGCCGCCTGATCTCGTTTACACACTTCTTGACGTGACCTCCGCCCGAAACCACAAAGAGATACGGCACCAGCCGCGCAGCAAGTCCCTCTTGGGTAATCCATGTCCTAGCAAGGAGCAACCCTGCTGCCAGAAAGGTCAGGCCGGATATGAAGCGCATCGCTCCTGAAAGGCCGTACATCAGGCTGTTGTCGGCGACTGCCTGAAGGGATAACAGTATTGTCTCCCGATCAGTACCGGCAGAGACGCGAGTGTAAACCATTACGACGGTCAGGGCGGCAGTTGCCAGCAAAAGGATACCGGCCCGCCTTGCTGACCCGTCTGGATTGCTGTGAGATTCCTTAGAAGCAGATATTTCCGAATTCGACATATCGATGACCTTCTCGACCATACTGCGTAGGTGTAGGTGGAAGTGATTTCCAGTAACCCATGGTTGAGCAGCTCTTCTGTTGGCCTTCAATTCAAATGTGTGATAAATATATCTTACTTTCTATATATAATACAGCCTAATTCTTTTTCTTAATCTGTTCTTGATTCCGGCGACCTCTATATTACCTCACGCACGACGTTGCAATAAGTCGCTAGATAATAATGTCAAAATCGGTTGTTCCAGTCTATTGACGGCTCCACAGCTCTCGCTGTTGCGCCCTTAACCAGCATTCTGATTCAGGACGAATCGTGATACCACTGATGCCGTTACTGGGTCAGTGGGGTTATGTAGGCACAGCCGTAGTTACTTGTAACTTCAAAGAAGGACACAGTGAGGTGATATGATACCGTTGTTTCGTGTTGACAAGCTCTTTTCCACAGTGCATAATACCTCTTGTACTTAGTAGCTACTAAGTTTCTTGCGTTCTATTATCATCATCAAAGTGAACGGCCAGGATTATGACAGCGATATTCAGACAATACAGTTCATTTCAAGAGCCTAACTCCACTGGATGTATACATTGCAGAAGTGGCATTTTTCGCGGGGTGGTGTCCGCGCCTAAGACGCAGACACCAAGGATGTATGCTATTGGACTTGGGCTCAGGTCAACAGGATCAATGGAGAATCGGCAGACAACTAGCTTTAGATGCGGCGTCCCAGCCTACCTGACGGGCCTGGACGAGCCTATCTTCGACTGTTCACGTAAAAACTTCGTCGTGTACCTCGACGAAGTAGGCGGGTCAAGGCGCGCCGATACGCGAATCACCTCAGCGATTAGCAGACACCCAGAGTTCTCAAAACAGCATTCGCTGACGGCCCCCTTCAACACAGACTCTTCTATTATCTTCCCTTTCTCGCGGCCGGCCCCCTTTACCCTCCCAAATAGAGGGGGTCGGCCGAACAATCCGGATGATCTTCACTGCTAAGGTTTATGATCTTGGCTACGATATAATAATCTTAACCCACATCTTTCTTGAGTATATCTGTTGACAGATTCATTTTGTTAGTTCATATTAACTGAGGTTATTAGTGATAGTGTTTGTGTCTACTCAATACGCAATTGAAGCGCCACAACCTACCGCTGCGAATGGAGGAATCGTCAAAGTGTTCAGTTACAAGGTCACTCTTGTTGTTTTAACGCTTGCTTTTGCTAGTCTCGCTCTGGCCGGGTGCGGCACCGCTCCGGCGGCTGCAGTCGCTCCTCAGATAATAGAGGTTGAGAGGATAGTGGAGAAGACCGTTCCCGTGGAGAAGGTCGTCGAGGTGGTCAGGGAAGTACCGGTCGAGCGGGTAGTGGAAAAGGAAGTGGTCAGAGTACAGGAAGTTCCTGTTGAGAAGATCGTAGAGGTCGAGAAGATTGTGGAGGTCGTGCGGGATCGCGACCCGGGGACGCTGGTAGTCTATTCGGGAAGAAGCGAATCGCTCGTAGGTCCCATAATAGAACAGTTCGAGGAAGTTACGGGCATAAATGTTGCTGTGAAGTACGGCAGCACGGGCGAGATAGCGGCGACGATACTGGAAGAAGGGGGCAACTCGCCTGCCGACGTTTTCTTCGCGCAGGACCCGGGCGGTCTAGGAGAAGTGGCAAACGCCGGACTGTTCGAGACCCTGCCTAGCAGCATTACCGAGAAGGTGCCGACGTGGGCGCGGTCTCCTGAGAGCGAGTGGGTGGGCATTTCGGGCAGAGCACGCGTGGTGGTCTATAACAGCGAGAACCTGACCGCAGACCAGATACCGACGAAGATGGAAGACTTCACCAAGCCTGAGTGGAAGGGACGCATCGGCTGGGCACCAACTAATGGTTCGTTCCAGGCTATGGTAACTGCGATGCGTGTAGTCTGGGGCGAGGAGAAGACGCGCGAGTGGCTTCTGGGGATACAGGCGAACGATCCTACTGTCTATGCGAAGAACACACCGACAGTAGCTGCCACCGGCGCCGGTGAAGTCGATGTCGGGTTCGTCAATCACTACTACCTGTACCGCTTCCTTGCGGAAGAGGGAGAAGAGTTCGGGGCGCGCAACTACCATGTGACTGATGGGGGCCCTGGCAGCATAGTGCTAGTCGCAGGCGGTGGCATTTTGAAGAGCGCAGAGAACAAAGCAAACGCCGAGCGCTTCTTCAATTTCATGCTGTCGAGAGTCGCGCAACAGTACTTCGCCGGACAGACGTATGAGTACCCTCTCGTCGATGGAGTAAATACTAACCGCCTTCTGACGCCACTCAACGAGGTGAACAATCCCGACATTGACATGGCGTCACTGGACGATCTCGCAGGTACTCAGACCATGCTGCGGGACCTCGGAATACTGAACTGAAGACTGAATCGTCGTAAGACGGCATCCAACACGTATGGTAACTATCGGGCGAATTTCGCATAGCGTTGGCGCCGTCGGCTGGGAAGTGATTACCAGCCGACGGCGCCTGCTGCTGGGCGTGCCCCCCCTACCCGCGTTGATTCCCGCTCTCTTGGTTGGCGCAGCGATGCTACTCCCGGTGGTTTATCTGCTGGTCAGGGGCGCCAGCGCCAGCGATCAGGCGTGGGACCTGCTATTCCGTATGCGAACGCTGGAGACGCTCTGGCGCACACTTCTGTTGATAGGCTGCGTAACCACCCTCTCTGCCGCAATCGCCGTTCCATTCGCGTGGCTGACAATCAGATCTGACCTGCCGTTTCGCAGGGTGTGGACGGTACTTGCCGCTCTGCCGCTGGTGATACCAAGTTTTGTAGGGGCATTTCTATATGTGTCTGCCCTCGGCCCGAAAGGCCTGCTGCAATCAGCACTTGAAGTGATGTTCGGCGTCGACAGATTGCCGGACATGTACGGGCTGCTGGGCGCGACCGCCGTGCTGACTCTACTGAGTTATCCCTACCTGTTCCTCACCGTGCGTGGCTCGATCTCCAACCTGGATCCGGCAACTGAAGAGGCTTCGCGCGGACTGGGGCACGGCGCATGGAGTACATTCTTCCGTGTCACACTGCCGCAGCTGAAACCCTCGATTGCCGCCGGGTCGCTGCTTGTCGCCCTATACACCTTGAGCGAGTTCGGCGCCGTGGCTCTGCTTCGATACAACACTTTCACTTTCACCATCTACCAACAATACGAAGGCTCCATTGATCGCTCCATAGCGGCGCTCCTTTCATTCGTACTTGTTCTGATGGCAGTGGTAATATTGCTGTCGGAGAACTATACGCGAGGACGAGGCCGATATTATCGGAGCGGTGCAGGCACGGCGCGTAAGCCTGCAGTCGTAAAGCTTGGACGCTGGAAATGGGCCGCCTTAGCTGCCATGGGAACGGTGCTGACTCTCGCATTGGTTCTCCCTGTCGGTGTACTGCTGTTCTGGCTGATCCGTGGCCTGGGCGCGGGCGAGCCGCTGTTGCTGCTGTGGAGCGCGACCCGAAACTCGCTGCTTGTGTCCGGTGGTGCAGCAGTGGTTACTGCTGCCATGGCGATCGCTATGGCAGTGTTGCTGGTTCGATATCCAAGTCGGCTCAACAGAGTGCTCGAGCCTATCAGCTTCACGGGCTACGCCCTGCCCGGTGTCGTGGTCGCGCTCGCGCTGGTGTTCTTCGGTGCGAAGTACGCGCGTCCGCTATACCAGACGCACTGGATGCTGATCTTCGCCTACGCGGTGCTTTTCTTCCCGGTCGCGCTCGGCTCGGTGCGATCTGCACTGCTGCAAATCAGCCCCCGATTGGAGGATGCGGCGCGCTGCCTCGGCCACAATCCGGTGCGCGTGATGATGCGTGTTACGCTGCCTCTGATGCGCTCCGGCGTGCTGATGGGCGCGGCCCTGGTGTTCCTGCTGACGATGAAGGAGCTGCCGGCAACTCTGATACTGGGGCCTCTCGGGTTCCAGACGCTTGCCACATCTGTCTGGTCGGCGACGACTGAAGCGTTTTTTGCACGAGCTGCTGCGCCTGCATTAATGATAATCCTGATGTCGTCCATACCCATGACGCTACTGGTGCTGCGCGAGAAGAGGACGCTGGTGTGAGCGAGCCGCTGATCGAGTGCCGAGGCGTTACAAAGCACTTCGGTGATGTGGTGGCAGTCGGCGATGTGAACCTTCGACTTATGCCGGGCGAGGTTCTGTCTATTCTGGGCGCAAGCGGCTGCGGCAAGACTACACTGCTTCGCATCATCGCCGGATTTGAGGCGGTGGACGGAGGCGAGCTGTACTTGCGGTCCAGCCTCGTTTCCGATACTAATCATCACATGCCGCCAGAACGACGCAACATCGGGATGGTGTTTCAGGAGTATGCGTTGTTTCCGCACCTGACGGTGGCCCAGAATATTGCATTCGGGCTTCAAGGCATGTCGAAGGGCGAGCAGCAGCGCCGCACACAAGATGCGCTGGAACTTGTCAGGCTGAACGCTCTCGAAGCGCGTTACCCACATGAACTCTCCGGCGGTCAGCAGCAGAGAGTGGCACTTGCGCGGACACTCGCGCCATCTCCTATAGCGATGCTGCTGGACGAACCATTCAGCAACCTTGACGCCGGAATGCGCCAGGACGTGCGTCAGGAAGTAGAATCGATACTGCGTGGCCAAGGGATAGCAGCCATATTCGTCACGCATGACAGGGAGGAAGCCTTCGCCTTCGCGGACCGCGTCGGCGTGATGAGCGCGGGGCGAATGGAGCAGGTGGACACGCCGGGCGAACTATATAGATCGCCTATGAGCCCGGAAGTTGCTCGCATAGTGGGTGACTGTGATTTCCTGGCAGGCGTAGCACAAGGTGAATTCGCCGCCACCGAGCTGGGCAGACTGTCCGTTGTCTGCAATAGTGGTTCCGTACCAGATGGGACGGAGCTTATGTTGATGGTTCGACCCCAGGACATTGAGGTGAAGCCGAGCGAAACGGGAGATTGCATTGTAGTTGCGGTGGAGTATCGTGGCGGGGAAACAATACTGACTGTGCAAATGCCACTAGGTGAAACGCTTCGCTGTTGGCAAGCCGGCTTTTCCGACCTGCTCAGGGGAACCCGCGTGACCGTCGAGACGCGAGACGCTACGCCTTTCCTTGCCTACGCCAAGCCCTAAGTGAAACTCACCGCATTTGCATGCGGGCATGACCTCCACAGGAACGGCTTGATTGACCGGTTTTGCCGTCGAATGCTAATATCAGGTCACAGGATTCAGGCGTCTTTGACGCACAAATTCAATGACCGATTGGACCGCATGCCTAGAGCAAAGAGCAACACCGACTCCAAAACTGCCAATCTGCCACCGTCCCGACAGCGGCTTTCGATGACGGCGGAGAACTATCTGCTGTCCATTTATCGACTCAACGAAGAGGGCACGGCCGTTACTCTTACTTTACTTGCGGAGCACCTCAAGACGCTTCCCGAGGGCGAAGGGTTGGGTACTTCTTTGCCCACTGTGGGTGGCATGGTGCGCCGCCTACAGCGGGAGGGAATGCTAAACCTTGATTCCAAGAAGCAGCTCCTGTTGACAAGAAAGGGCACTCGGAACGCAGAGAGCATTGTGCGACGGCATCGTTTGGCAGAGCGAATGGTCGTGGACATGTTTGACGTGGAACTCCACAGGGCCCACATTGAAGCTCACCTACTAGAGCACGCCATTTCGCCTTACCTTGAAGAGCGAATAATGAAAAAGCTCGGCCTGCCAACCACTTCACCGTTCGGCTACCCGATACCTGGAACTGACTTCAAGCAGAAGACTGGGGCATTTCGTCTGGACGAGGCGGAAGCGGGGCAGCACCTTGAGATTGACAAGATACCTGTGGACGATGAAGTGCTCCTGGAGCATCTCGTGAGGAATAATGTGACTCCCGGCAGCGCTATTCGAATTAGCGAGATAAATACATCGACGGGCGTCATTTCCTTCGAGTGCATGAATGATAATGTGGTCGTTGGATACCAGGTAGGACAGTCCATCTGGGTACGTCAGAGGGACGACGAGCTTAGCCAGTAGTCTCTGACAGCGTAAGTCCGCGCCGTCCATTCTTTAGTCCCGAATAGAACCGGAACCCTCACGACTCACCTTGGTGGCGCGTGCGCTGTTTCCTATTCATTCTGCATCCGCATCCAGTGGGCGAATCCCGGTAGATGTTCTGCCTCAAAGTATGCTGCCATCGACAGGTACAGGAAGGCTGACGCGAGTTCCGCGTTTATCTGATCGTTGAAGGTTTCCTGCAAAGCACCACTAAGTTTCATCTCAGACCCTCCCTAACCGAATTTATCTGGCGCCAATCTGCGCCCATAATGTTCATACCTGCATCCATCCTTGCATCAGTTAAAGGTCTGGTCTAGATTGAATCAAAATAATTCTCAACGCATTCGTACTCGTCCGATGTCGCAAACCGTGCAGTCTTTCCCATGTCATCCAGTTTCTGGGTTTACGCGAAATCTCCTGCTTGGCAAACTTCTAAGAAACAGTGCTGTATGAAATAAGTCTGGATGCGTGTACCTTAAGATGGTGTGTTAATATGAGCTTGCATAAGCGGCTCGTGTAGAGGCTAACCTTTAATGACGGATGCGTGACCATCCATTTTACGCATACCTTAAGGCGTCGACACCGCAAAGTAGCACAGCATGTTTGGACCATGTAAGCCGCTTTCTTAGGTGAAAGGACGAAATGAGCACCGATATGATCAATAGCAGCGAAATATCGATTCCTGACACTCAGACTTCAGTTTATGAGGCAATCTTTGGCAGGCGCATGACAAAGGAGCTCACAGGCGTCGAAGTACCGCGTTCAGTGCTCGAGCGAATGCTGGAAGCCGCAATTTGGGCTCCGAATCACCGTCTCACTAACCCATGGCGATTCATCGTCCTGGCTAAGGACAGCCCGATTCGCAAGCAGGTTGCCGAACTTACCTGGCAGACAACTTACGACAATGTTGCTAACCCTAATCCTGAGCAGAAGAAAAACTCGGCCGACGCCAGCAAGAGTCGAGTACTTGATGCTCCTGCAATGATGTACGCGTACAGCGCGCCCGGACCTGACGAGGAGACAACCCAGGAGAACTACGCCTCCGTCTGCTGCGCTGTCCACAACATGGCACTCGCTGCAGTTGCCGAAGGGCTGGTCCTGGACTGGAGCACCGGCGGGATCAGCAAGCTTCCGGGCCTGGCAAAGATCCTTGGTGCCGATGAAGACTGGGCAATGGTCGGAGCGCTGTTCATTGGCGAGCCTGTCAACCTGCCCACCTCCAGACGGGACGCAGCGCCAAGTATCGTATCGTGGCTGTCGTAAGTGCAACCAGCGTCCAAGGTGCTTTTGCCGAGGATCGAAATAAGGCGCGGATGACTCTGGAGCAGAGGGTCGAAGACGAAGTCGCCGTGCTCATACGACCGTCTGTGTCGCGCTATCACCTCTGTGCCACAGATTATGACACCTCGTCGACGTAGCCCCTCACCAGCACGTCCCGGTGTCCGAATGAAATGGGCATCGAGTAATATCTGTGTTAGAGGATTCTGCTATTAGTAGCAGTCCTTCCTGTGGCCGTAGTCGTTCTTTTCGCACTCTTTACCTGCCCTGGCATGCACAGCACCAATCTAGATTCTTTCCATTTGACTGTGTTGACGTTCAGGGTGTCCAATAACGATGGATACTCCCCAGTCAGGCTTTAGCATAAGCAGAGGACCATCTTTTTGAACTTCGTACTGTTCTCTTTCGATGGACGAATTAATCGCACTCAATATTGGCGCTTGGGCATGCTACCGCTCTTATTAGTTGCGGTATTCATTGGGAGCATCACATACATCCCCGTCTTTAGTCCATTTCCATTTGTGGTCATTCTTGTCTCGGTAGGGGCAATTCTGTGCATAGTTTGGGGTTGTATAGCTGCCAGTATCAAGAGGTGTCACGATATAGGATATTCCGGTTTCTGGATTCTCTTATACCTCGTACCTGGCGTCGCCCTAGTCGGTTTGATAGTACTCGGGGTCTGGCCTTCTTCGGGCCCCAATAAATACGACAGAGTCGAAGAGGGACCCGCTCTACTTCGCAGGGGGAAGGTCGTGCTCGCTCCTCTGGCGAT
>MPND01000120.1 GCA_002238855.1 SAR202 cluster bacterium bin90 | reverse complement strand
GACAGTTGAAATATGAGGACGCCAACCGCGAGCGGGCTTGGGGAATCGCTCGTGCCGCTATGCGGATGGCCGTCTGACAGTTGATCTATGGGAGCAGTGAGTCCAAGCGCTGTGCGGGAACGCATCAGGGAATTGTGTAGGGAGCCCAAGCTACCTACTCTGGCGGCAGAGACTGTCGGCCACTTCAGTGAGGCGGGACACGAGGACGCCCTGCCGACCCTTATGGAGGTGTACTTGGTGCAGGAGACTGAGGACAGGCGCATAAGGCGCGTGGACAGGCTCAGGCAGCATCTTGCCAAGCTAGCCGAAGGAGACTTCGTGGAGCGTGGCGTCAACGTGCTTGCCTTCGACCTGCCCAGCTATCGGATCAGTGCTGCGCAGAATCGACAGGCGGAAGATGTGTCGCACCGGCAATAGTAATTGTCGTGCAGTAATTGTCGTGCGGAAAAAATGGTTGTCGCGTCAATTAAAAGCTGAAAAAATTTCGGTGACATATTCCGGTGAGGCAACAGGAGCGGCCAGAATAGTTGCCTGACTCACCTAGTTGTCAACGACGCGCCCCTCCCACCTATCTTACAGATTTCCTCATCTGTAGGACGAATACAACATACAAGTTGTCGTTGACCATCAGCATCATCACAAACTCTCACCTATCTCTGGCTTGAAGGTTGATACTCGCCCGGTGAATGATCATGACTATCAGGCGTTTGAGAGACGCATTGACACTGGTATTCAGTCCTGATAGCTTTGCGGCCAGCGTACAGCAACCATCGAAGTGGTGAGTCACCGGAAAATCACCTATCATTGATAAACCATCTGATTACTGGAGAACTGCTTCAAATGGGCCGACGATCATACACTAGGGGCTGTCAGTTTGTCTTGAACACCTCTTACGTGGATGTAGTTGAGACGAAAATAGCCATAAGGTCGATTTAGAATTGTCTAGCTCTGAGTCCCCCAACCAGCAGGAAGGCACAGATTTAATAGAACTCGATCTCCCAGGAGCAAATTGCGTAGGCTTCGATGTCTCCAGCAGCTTTGAGATACCTGAGGAGACATATAGCCGTCTGGAGCAAATTATCGACGGGTCTGTGAACTTCCCCAGTCTGGATGATGTCGGGCAACCCGGAGTCATGCATGGAATTGTATTCGACTCAAGTTACAACACAGGTGATATACCGGTACGTGTCAGGGGTTTTTTGGCGAGTGAGCCAGAGGACAGTCTGGTAAAATTGTTTTTGCACGTTGGATACTCTGTGGGTGGGTTGGTTCATACACTACCAGAGGGAACTCCATCTATTTCGCTTCTGTTTGAAGCATGCAACAGCGTATTTGGCGACATTCCACTTGAGTTGGATTGCTTTGCCAACTTTTCTTACGAGCTAGAAGAAGGGATGAGGTCTCGAGTATCCCTACCATCTCCCCTTCTGCTTGTAGACGAAAGTTCCAGTGACGCCCTTACTCATATTGAGGGAGTCATCTTTAGCCGCAGAGAGAATGGTGAACCGACGTATACTGTACTGGTCGAGCCTGGTGCTGATAGCACATCAATAGTCCATTACGTCACATTTAGCACAAACATCACAGATGGCGCTCTTGATCAGAACAGACTCCAAGAGATATTTCAGGTTGCGGGGCGGTTGTCGATTTCTCTGTTGGACCGGCAATAGGAGGATATGCAATGGTAGAAGTAATGATTAGGTCGACACAAACAGGCTACCAAGGCTGGGGTAAGCTTTCCGCAGCTCAACAAGGTCATCATCGGAATTCAATTCAGGAACTGCTAAAGGGCATTAACTTTGTCCATTCAAGGAACACGGAATTCCCAGGCGTAATATTCATGACAGGCGGTCATAGTCCGCCAAGAATGGCCAAATTTACGCGTAGTCGCCCGCTTGCAGAAGTCCTAGCAACACCGCACGCTGATTTGCGAACGAGGCTCGCAAATGTTAATGACCACTTTAAGCATAAAGCAGCTGATGTTATCAATGATGAAGACGCTCTAGGGCTACTATGCTTAATTTACGAATCCGTTGTAGTCAACATATCCGAGTTCGATGCATGTGAGTATGGTGTTTCGCTGTCCAAACTAACAGCCGCCGATTTCTGCGAAGTGGGCGCTGAAGTGATCCAAATAACGGAGTCGGGGCGGCGTTTCATTGACTCGATTAACGAATCTAATGAATGAGGCTGGCACCCGATTCTCCAACTTAATAAAAGGAAAGGTCCGGAACCTTTTGTCCAGACACCGAGCCGTGAACAAATTACGCGTCGCGGTGTTGGGGCCGGGTCTCCAGAATCCCGATGACCTGGGCAGCCAAAAGCGCCGTCAAATCTTTCATGCGCTCAAAGATGACGGCCATGACCCATTTTATCCGGAAGAAATAGTTGACGATTCCCCCACGACATTCATCCTGGATGAAGAACGCCAGGCTTTGATTGACCCGAATGGTCATTTAGTGCTAATTCTCCACACATCTACGCACGGTGTGTCACAAGAATTGAGTAGTTTCTCCCACGTAGATGAACTCGTAGCCAAAACAGTCGTCCTTTTCCCCCTTGAGCACTACGAACCCGAGGACGGCGGAGTACCACCGAACACAGCTCGCGAATACCCACTCAGATGGACTTATACAGAAGAGCAATTTGTCTCGTGTCGACTTGTGTCCGAATGCCGAAAATGGGCCGAGCAACGGTCGACAGGTCGCTGGCCTGGTTTACCATCCCGGCACTTTTGATCCCTCTATGCTCTATGTTAAATCGCATCTGCTACCACAACGTGCAAGATTGGCTATTGGCATCTGTGCTTCTCCTTATAGCGAGGCACTCGTGCTCTGAACTCGATATGTTAAGAGCATGCAGACAGGGACATCTAAAAAACCTATATCCTCCCCTGTAGTTTCAACAAGCAAGACGTTAAGTCTTTAAGTCTTTTTGAATGCAACATTTTACCCCAAATCCTTGCATCCGGCACCCCTCTCCGTAGCTAAGACCCCTCCTTAAAATGGCCAACCTCCACCACTTTTGCAAGGATGTATCGGAGAAGGCATTGCGCCAGAAAGCCGGCTGCCCGAATGACCACCAGCAACGCCGTGATAAAATCCTAGAGTGAGTCTTTTTCGATATTGTGAGGGCGTTCGACTATGCTCGGATTGATGGTGATGGGCGTCATACTGGCTCTGATGGGCCTATCTATCATGTCGGGCTTCACGCAGTCCCTCATCGACTGGACGGGGAACCTGTTCATCTTCAGCGGAATCGCGGCGGCGGTGGTCGGCGGAGCTCCCATGATCTTTGGAGACCTGGTGGGCAGGGTAATCGGAGTGGCACTGCTGACAACGGGAATTGCCGTCTCTGTGATGGGAATCGTGATGAAGTTCGTCCTTCACTTATGGTTCGTGCACTGGCTCATCGGGTTTGGCGGAATGGTGATGTTGGTCATGGGAATAATCATGGCAGGCGTTGGATTGTTAGGAGTCGTAAAGGGGAGTGGCAGGCGACGATACATAAAGTACGGCAGGGGTAAGTACATCTACTACTAATAGGCGAAGTGCTAGATCAGGAAGGTCACTATGACGATTGATTTTTCAGAAGAAGCCAACGGCCAGCACCGAGAGCGGCCAGACGATCAGAGAACGATCAGCAAGCGCCCTGAGTACCTCAAGGCAGACTCGTGGAGTATTCTCTTCAGAGCAACCCCAGGTCCGACGGTAAACCGGCTGATAATCGAGAAGTGGCGCGCTGGCTTGCCTAGTATTTGAATCTCCTGGCGCAGCTCGACACCATCAGAAGGAACGCCGCCGTGGGTGTCGCAATATGCAAATAAGGTGTGAGGCGCTTGGGTACAACTAAGGTGACTGGAGGCGGACTGTCGATGAATCGGAACCTGGTGAGGCCGCGCCAATAATGTACTTTATGATGTGTGGCCTGTCGTTGGAGCTGGGAGATGAAAAGATTAAAGCATATCTTTCAAATTCATCGAATTGAATAAAGGAGCGAATTGATGGATTGCAACGGAACCGGACACTTACACAAGCGACGGGTTAGCCCGGTCGTGAGCTACACTTGCCCAAGCTGTGGCAACGACCGCTGGAATTGGTGCCCGAGGCTTAGAAAGTGTGCCGATTGCTGTTGGCCCCAGCGAGTAAGAAACTAGAGAAGGTGGTGAAATGGCTAAGAATATCGCGGCTATTGTGGGCGGGTTATTCGTCAATTTGCTGTTGAATAGATTTGCTGCCTCCGAATTACCCATTGGATCAGCATTACCCCTCTGGTTGTTTGTGGTTGCAGGCTTGGCGACCCATGCATTCTTCCTGGCTAAATCCAAATTTCGGCGGCGGAAGGTATGGATACCTCTGATGCTTTGCGGATTCGCAACCTATTTCCTACTGCTAGCGATAGAGCCGGCCAAGAGCGTATCGGACATTCTGCAAGAAGAGGTTTCAAAGTCGGATGAAGTATTGCGATGAAGCCTTATTTCAAACACCACGGAATTACAATCTACCACGCTGACTGCCGTGAGGTCGTCAGCGGCTTCCCTGGTAACGCTTATCAAACAGTTATCACAGACCCGGTATGGCCCCATTGCCATAGGTGCGTACATTTCGGACCGGCGCCAACTCCTTGACCCGAGAGAGCCACCTTGAGCCAGCGAGACTGCCGCAGCTGCGGACTTCCCAACAAGACCGCCTACGTGTTCTGCGGCAACTGCAACCAGTACAACCCGGAGCATTCCGATGAGTGGGCTGTCGGAGACCTATACGCGCCCGCCTTCTACGTTTACATCCTCGAACTTAACGATGGGAGTTACTACACAGGCCAGACTCGCAGTCTGCGCCGCAGGCTTGCCCAACACCGGAATAACCAAGTGCTCACGACAGCCCACCGTGATCCTCAACTGGTGTGGTATAACACTGTCGATACTCGTGAGCAAGCTGTGCATTTGGAACTGCAACTGAACCATACAAAGCACAGCGTGAAGACCGACATGATCAGGAACTTCAACAATGCGATCAAGTCCGTGACGTCTGACACGCACCGCCGCGAAGACATCGAACTTCTCCGGAACGAACAGATGACTATGATTGAGTCCAACAGAAGCGTAACAAGGACGGTCATTCAAACCAAAGACTCGGTCGAAAAGATGGAGGAAGCATTGCACGCGCTAGTAGGCAATTCACCAAAGGCCAAGACGAGCTTCGTGTGGTTCAGCACAGGCCTTTTTGTCGGACTTGTACTGGCATTGTGGATCTTCGTGAACTTCGTCAACAGATAGCGAGAGAGATCGCAACTTGTCCAGTTCATCATGTCCGCACTCTGTTAGCAACCCGTCCTTGACGAACCCTGAATTATCCTAGTCGGAAACTGGTGCCCTGTGCCGTTGCATTGGAGCAAGGTTTGCAACACGCATGACTTGCATCCGCCGTAAGCGCCGATTATCACGATTTGTGATGGGAAAGGGCCTGTAAGCCCGAGGGCCTTTGCCAATCGGCGCGACGGTGGGCCGAGCTGGGCCCACGAATGCCAGGTCCTGCGTGCTGCAGGAGCGTCCGACATCACGATTGATGATAATTACGAATTGCCGGCGGTACGCATAACGTGACCGCGGCACAGACGAAAAGGGACCCGTATGACCACTGAATCTACTGCCGCAATCTCCCGCCGGCGCAGGCCTCGCGGGCATTATCCAAAAACACAGGACGGCGCAACTCCAAAACGGCAGAAACGCATACGGAGTACCTCGAAGCCGACGAGGTGAACGCCATCATCAGAGCGGCGCCAAACCCAAACAGAGCGGCGCCAAACCCAAAGGCGAAACTGCTGATACTGGAGCAGTGGCGGGCCGGTCTCCGTGTCTCTGAGGCGCTCGACCTCGAAGTGCGGGACCTGTCGCTCGATACGGCCACTCCAACGCTGCGTGTGCGTTCAGGCAAGGGTGGGAAAACCAGGCTTGTGCCGGTGCATCCAGAGCTGCATGGGGCACTCGGCAGCGCCCTGACTTACGGAGATATCAGCCAGGGCAGAATCGTTGAGGCGCATCCTGCGACAGCCTGGCGCTGGGTGCAGGCGGCGGTGAAACGTGCGGAGGAGTTGGGCGCGATTGCACCGGGGAAGCGAGTAGGGACACATACGCTGCGCCACAGCTACGCACGCCACCTGCTGATGAATGGCATCCCGATCAACTACTTGTCGCGCTGGCTGGGACACTCGTCGATGCAGACGACGCTCATCTACCTGGAACTCGTGCCGGGTCCGACCGGGAGTCTGGCGATGATGTCGGCATCTAAGCGTGTCGAGTTGACACTAAGGACCGTACCCCATAAAATCTTTATGTGTTATGAATAAGAATGTCAAGCAAGGACTGCCTGATACAGGAAGGTCGTCTCGGCCGCCGGGAACAGTCAGGAGAGTGCCGCTGTGCCAAGCCTGAAACATGATACATTCTTTCGACGGCATCCGGTATTCACTTCGGAAGAACTGTCCGAGCACCTGTCCGCGAATGCGAAGGTGGGTAGTAGAGCGCGGGAATCACTCCTTTCCTACTACACGAAAACGGGACGGCTGGTCAGGATACGACGCGGACTGTATGCCGTGGTACCACCCGGCTCCGACCTTCAGTCGCATCCGGTCGATCCCTACCTGATAGTCTCCAAGCTGACTCCCGATGCCGTGTTGTCGCACCATACGGCACTTCAGTTCTTTGGGCGCGCCTACTCCGTATGGCAGGAGTTCAACTACCAGTCCGAGCGACCAGTCAGGGAGATGACGTTCCGCGGGCAGGCATTCAAGGGTACGAGATTCCCCATGGCTCTCGTCCGCTCCGGCAACCAGCAATTCGGCGTTCCGGCAGTGCCGTACTCTGGCATGCTCGTGAAGGTGACCAGCCTGGAGAGGACACTTGTGGATGTGCTGCACCGCCCGTGGCTGTCGGGTGGCTGGGAGGAGGTGTGGCGCTCACTCGAATCAGTGGAGTTCTTTGACCTTGACGTGGTCGTAGAGTACTGCATACTCCTTGAAAATGCTTCTACTACGTCAAGGGTCGGGTTCTACCTAGAGCAGCACCGAGAAGAGTTGATGGTTGAAGAGCGTCACCTGAAAGAGCTTAGGCTACACCGGCCGCACCAGCCGCACTACTTTGACAGGAGCAGGCGGGAATCCGGCAGGCTATTTCGGGACTGGAATCTGGTGGTGCCGGCGGAGGTTGTCGAGCGCTCGTGGAGCGACGTGCTATGAGATTGCCGCTTGACAGCCTTATTGCCGAGGCAGAAGAAACCGGCTTTCAGGTCTCTATGCTCGAAAAGTCCTACCGTCTGCTCGGTTTGCTCGACGCGCTCAATAGCCACCCATTCCTAAAAGACAAGCTTGCTCTCAAAGGAGGGACAGCGCTCAACCTCTTCATATTCGATGTGCCCAGACTGTCTGTCGACATTGACCTGAACTATGTAGGCGCGACGGACAGACAATCGATGCTGGCTGAAAGGAGGGGGTTGGAGCGCGCGATAAGTGCCGTCTTCGGGCGTGAGGGATATGGTATACGTCGTAGTCCACAAGAACACGCCGGTGGCAAGTGGAATCTGCGCTACGCTTCGGCTTCTGGTCAAGGCGGCGGAATCGATGTGGACATCAACTACATGTACCGTG
>MPND01000119.1 GCA_002238855.1 SAR202 cluster bacterium bin90 | reverse complement strand
AGAGGAAACGTGGACATACCTTTGGCTTCAGTCTCCGATGACGGCGCATTGATCCCCCAACCTGAACTCTTGGTGGGTGACAGACGGTATGGCGTAACTAAGTTGATACATCATGATGAATACGAACAGATGGCCATCACGATTCAGCAGCTAAACGAAGCCGCGAAATCCGGTGTATTAGGCATAGGATCGGGGTTGGACGAATCTACGGAAGTAACTCTGACCGACAATTTCGGCATTACGTCCGAATGGTTTAGTGGAAGTTTCAGCTTGCATCCGTTTGAGCAGACCCACGATTATCAGACATTTGATTTCTCAGGAGTATCCGCAGAGCATTTTGCATCGGTGACTAAATTCACGCTGACCATCAGAGGAGGGGGAAACATTATAGGGACGTTCGTATTCGAGGAATTGTGGCTTGCACCCGGCGACCTTATGTTAAAAGCGGCAGCTGTATCGGGCGAAGACACAGGCAATTAGGATCCGTGGATATTTGCGTATTCCCTATGATCACGCGAAGCCAAAGCAGCGTAATAGGAAGTATCAGTTCCCCAGGGCATGCTCCGAATGCATCCCTCAGACAGCACCTCAGTCTGGCGCGGGAGTCGCCGGGAGCCAATATACTCGGCGCTTCGACCGGGAATCGAACACGCCTACGTAGGCCGTGGTCCCGTCCGGCGTCCGATAGCCGAAATCGGCTACTTGGAGCTCTCCCCGTTCACGGTACTCGATAGGCGTTCTCCCGGCTCGATTTAAGACTCCATCCCTGCTGTGGCGCAGGTTATCTTGCGGACGGTATGCCGCGCCACGACGGACGGACTCTTACTGGTCCCGTGCGTCGGTTCTGCATGGCAATGCCCGATCACCTTGTTAAGTGTAATCTTCTAGTTACCAATCTGCCTTGACTGTGATGAGAAGGACATGAAAAAATCTTGCACACGCAGATTGGCAGTGTAGTTGACCGACATAATCGCGTGTATTCGTTACCGTTAACGCAACCTGCTATGTTTGCCGTAACAGTATCCTATGCCGTTCTTGCCGCCGGAGTGCAGGGGAGGAGTCAGTGAGAGGCAACATGTCTAGTTCGGAGCGACCCTTCTGGGGAATTGCGGCGCTAGTCGCCGCCATGAATGCCGAATTGTTCGGTCCATGTAATTCTACCCCCTCCCTCGATCCTCAGGGTTAGCGTTGAAGAAGCCCGCTCGCATTTCCGAGTCGTCTCGGACGCCGCTTGCAGCCCTGCTGTGGCCGCACACGTCTTACTCTGATTACGCCCAGGCGGCGCAGACCATTCCCTCGGAATGGCCGGTTATGCGGTCTTTCTCAATGCAAGGCAGGCTAGTATTGGGCCCATCACATGATTTGCCTACTACACCTAAATTGGCGGAATTAGATGGCAAACTAGCAACGTACTGTGGAATACGAAATAGGAGAAAACCCGACGAATGAAAGAAGATAACGGATATGTTGGCGAACCGCGACAGAAGCTAAAGTCTCTAAGCAAGTGGTGGAAGATTGGTCTGTTGGTGGGTAGCCTGCTGGCGATTCTAGTGATCATCGGGCGCTGGTCGACAGTGAGCCAGACCCTGACGAGATGGCGCGGCAGTATATCGAGGGTAACATTGACAAGCTGGGTGAGGACGTTGCGGCCTTTGCCGTAGGCGATATCTGGCTTCTCAAGGAGCTAGGCGGCGAGTATGTGGACAGCAGGGTGAATAATGTTGTCCATTGGTCGTACTCGCCGCAAAGGCTTGTGCCAGAGGGAGAGAATCGGGTTAAAGCAACGGCCAGCGCAGTGTTCAATGTGAACTACGACGTTCCCGGCAGAACTTTCTACATTGAGGCGACCCTACCCTATGAACTTACGATCAGGCCAGGGGATGAGACTGTGAGTGCAGACCGGATTATGCAGGTGGTCGGGTAGAGCATGATATACCCGCTGTGCCTCATTTGCCGAGTGGCAGGGAAATCATAGAGAAGGCTGACGAGGCAGTGGAAAAGGTTGACGAGGTGACAGACAACGCAAAGAACTTGCTGAATAATCTGAGCAACTAGAGGGTATGAGTAATCATTACATATTCCTTTGGCTTGACTGCGATATAGGTCCCTAATTTAGGCCCGCCAACGGAATGATCGTGGGGAGGGTTTTCTGTCAGCGGAATTCACGAGCGGTTAACGTGAGGCGCTGCAAATGAGATGCACACGGTGTTCAAGAGAGCATCCGTGCAGCGAGTATTATTTATGCGAAATGCGATGTCGTCCTTGATCCCACAAACAGCAGCAGCAGTGCTATTTCTTGGCATCGTTCTTGGCTGCACCACAGAGAAGACTGTCTATGTCCTGCCCGACGGCACGGAAGTTACGCCTACGGCTGCGCAGGCTACACAAGCGGCAGGTGACGGTTCGCAGGCTGCACAGGCCACGACTGCATCTGTCGGGAGCGCGTTCCAAAGCGAGGCAGAGTCAGGCGAAAGCCGACCGACGCAGCCGGCTGCTGCTGGCAACCAGCGCTGGAACGACAGGCGTAATACTCTTTGCTCATCGTTGGGGCTGGAGGCGGGCCTGTGCGGAAAAATCGCGCTCAACCAGACCTGACCCGACGGTGACGAAGAGGACATAGACCTGCCCGACGAACCTGACGCAACGCCCGTGCCTATCGATGATGTCGGCGACGCCGTTGACGAACTGCAAGAGATTGTCGCAGTCGAAGGGGAAGTCAGCATTCAGGTGCTCACCTACACCGAGAGCCTGATACAGCAGGCGGCAGACGCCGTAGTGCAGGCTGAGCAGGAACTCGCCAATCAGGAAGCGACGGCAGCGTATCTCGACGCCAAGAAGCAGGAACTTCAGGAACTACGAGAAACCTACGCGCGATTGCTTGAGCGCATCGGCGTGGCGCAGGACAGGTCCCTTGTGCTCGCCGAACAGATAGAGCAAGAGCATCTGGCGTTCAGCATCGAGCGTGCCAACGGCGAGGCGCTGATACGCTACAAAGACGCAAGATTGGCGCACACCAATGCGCTTGCGGAGGCTGAGAAAGCCGCCATAGCCCAAATCGAAGGCATCGCCACCTCCAACGAACTGGCGTCAACCAATGTGGCTGAAACTATCGGCCTCGCCGCACTCTATGCGGCAAAAGACAAGGCGCAATCGCGCTACGACGAAGCGGTCAAGGAGTTTGAGAAGCAGGTTCAGGAGTACGAAAGGGGTTGGCTGGCCGCTTACGAACACTATGTCGCCGACAATGACAGCAAGCCAAGTCCCCCTTGGCGCGGTGGCAACATCAGTATGGGTTACTACACTTTTCCAAGCTGGGTCGTTACACGGGATGATACACGTGAATTGAAATCTGGAATAGCCGGCATTCGTGAGCTAGGTAAGTCCAGAGAGTATGTGAACCTAACGCTATTGCAGAGAGATCTGTTCGATGCTGAAGGGGCAATAGTGCGCGCAATTGCCAGAAACGAAAAGGCGCAGAACGAAACAATAGCATACAACGAAGAAGCGTCAGCGATTGGCATTGCCGTTACGAACGCAAGGCTTGCGGTGGTGGAAGCATATACGGAACACGGTATATCCGAGGGGAGGGCTGGAGCGATATTTAGATTCACAGACAGTGGTGAGGACGCCGTCACATATAATCTGTCTCTTGTTGCGCTGAACCAGCAAGCAGACGCTAACTTAGCGGACTTCAATTCTGCGCTGGCAGGCATCGTAGATGTCTTGAACACGGATATGAAGACGGCGAATGCAGTTCGCGTCAGTGCATTGAATGAAGTGGAGGATGTGCGTTATGCGAGCGTGGATACGGACTCCCAAGATCGTCAAGCCGAAGATGAATGGGATAAGCGCGAAAACTTGCGTGGTCGAATCATTATGTTCGATAACGTGATAATGCTAGTGGGTTGGGGACTGGCCTATAGTGATCGGTATCGTCGTGATCTGACACCTGGCTTTGGTTGTTTATTCAGCCCAGATGGTCCTCGCCATGCCACTGGAACGGGGCGTGACGAATACATCCGCAAATACTGGCACAAGGAACAGCCGCTTGAGCGCACATATACGAAGGAACGTCTCGATGCCGTTACCGATGTTCTGGACAACCTCGAAGGCTGGCTGCAAGAACGTATCGATTATTGGGAGACGCAGGGGCGTGACGGTGAGGGACGGCTGCGGGGATGCGAAATAACTCTGCATGGCGACCCTGAACGCGACGGATGGCAGGGTGTCAGGGAGTGGCGGCAGGCGATTGTGGCTGAGACGACGCCATTGCCGGCTTAAGTTGTGCGAATAGGTATATGACGATTGCTGAATCGAAGGGAGTCATGAATTGTTGGAATGGCTGGCCGCGTTTGGTGCAATCAGCGGTGTAGCAGTTGTCGTGAGGGCTGTTGCATCATTCTCGCCTGTGAAGTCATACTTCTCCGACCGGCGAGAGTACAAGAAGTATGGCGATAAAGAACGCGACATACTCAAGGCGATTATGACCACTCGCACAGGAACACTGAAAAGAGATGACGATGCGATAAACCAGTCAATTAGTTTGGTCCCAATGGAAGATGGAGCGTATGTGCGGAACGGATACCTAGATGTTGCACGCTATAGATCTGCGCTGGAATATTTAGTCGATGAGGGATGTCTAAGAAAAGGGGACGGAGAAGACGGAATAAAGCATATTCTAACTCCCTCTGGTCAAAGATTCATAGAGAAATTTTCAAAGAAATTGTCTTCGCACCAGTTTGTGGGGAGTTTCTCGGATGGAGTGCATCACGCCAAGATGCAGAGGTTGAACACTCAATGCATTTACGGAACTGTGCACATGGCAATGGGCACCCCTCCGTTGGGAGAAGTGAATGACCCTTATTCATCCGTGATTGCGTGTATTCCGCCCAAAGAGCAAAAGGACGGAGTTATCGCAATTGCGTATATCATCGGCAAGGATTTGCCAGTGAAAGAAGGTGATATGGTGCTCGTGCAATTCAGCGAGGTCCCATACCATATTCGTACTTTCCTAAGTCCTAGATGGACTGGAACTGAATTTTTTCAAGAAGGCGATACACATGTCCCAACCGAAAATTTCACGGTAAGGAACATTCACTCCCGTGAAGACAGAATAACAGAGATTGGCCTGTCCAATGGACGGTTAATGAATCCAGTCACCTAGCAATACATTCTACGTTCCAAGAATTCACCGACGCCAACGCACACCTGCCCCGCTAGAAAATCGATATGAGCAAAGACTTCTGGAAACTCATACTTTGGATTCTTGGCTTCGTAGCCTAGTTCTTCACAATCGTATGGGGTGCTGACCTGAGCGAGACAGTTGGCAAGGTGTCAGGGAGTGGCAGCAGGCGATTGTTGCGGAGACGATGCCGACACCGGATTAGGGCAAGTATGCATCAAGAGGCTTCCGATGCCGAGGAGTGGAACGGCAATGCCATATAGTAGAGCGCACTTCGGCGTAACTTTGAAAGACCTGCTTGGCGCCGGGCAGATTCCGCCATCAACGGTCACGCCGGTCACTGCCCCATCCTTGATAATGATATTGCGGACGGGGGTGGAAACGAGAATGGCATCTCTACATGCATCGGCCAGAGCTTCGGACAGGGCAGAGGCGCCCTTTTTCGGCACGTAGAGTTTATCCCCCTTCAGTAGCATTTCCGCCAGATATGCCCGCATGTACGCCTCGCCAGAAAACTCCACGTAGCCCATCGTCATCTCGAGGAATCCCTTAAGTGTGGTCTGGAGATACTCAGTCACACCTAACCTCTCAAGGAATTCACCAAAGCCCTCTTCCCCGTCTAGTTCGGTGAGCCGGCTGTCTGAGGCGAAATTCAGGTACTTCGACTGACGGAATATGCTTCTAAACAGTTTCAGGTTGGGCAACATGGCCCAGGGTGAAAGGAACCCGAGGGCATAGGCCGCAGGCAGGTTTCTGATAAGGTTCCCAACCGATAAGCCCGGCGTTGTGGTCGTCCATCGACCGTTTCTGAACCAGCCGAGATTCATTTTGTTGGAGCGGACAAGGGACAATCCCAACTCCTCACAGATGCGGAAAGCCACGTCGTAGGAGGAACGCGCCGGTATCGATGGAGAAGCCGTCCACCTTGTCGCCGATGAGGCGCCCACGCACACGGCCGTCAGCTTCGAGAAGAACCGGAGCGAAGCCACGTTTCTTCAGCGTGTAAGCGGCACTCAGCCCAGCCGCTCCTCCGCCCACTGTGACGCCCCTTTTCATGTCCATCTGCGCGTTTTGTAGCAGTTCACCGACTGCTCCTATTCTTGAATCTCAATCCAGCCGTCTCTTGCGCACCGATAGTGAAATGATCGTGAAGGCGCTTTCTAAGCAGCGAACAAGTATAGAGTCCGTCCCCGCTGTATGGCAAAGTCCATATTTCCCATAATTCAATCCTATCTGGACCCATTGGCTCACCTGAAAGCCAACTTAAGCAGCGTAAATGGTAGTTTCAACATCCGTTCGCGTCGCAAGGAATTCGAGCAATTTGTTGCAGTTTCTATTTCCCCGTAGTTGACTGGGCTCGAGTATGAAAGGAGCGCCCGAGTAGGATGGCTCCAACAGTTAGGACAACGAAGGGGCCCTGAAGCGGAAGACCTCCACCGGCAGGGGACGGTGAACCCGGCGAAACCCAGAGACTGGACGTGCTCCAACAGGTCGGGAACTCTCAGCGGCTCTGAGATTTTTGGTCTTTGCCTCGAGGAACTGACGCCGGAACGGCCGCAGCTACAACTGTTCGGCCTCCTCCTCCGTCAGCCCCGAGGACAGGAAGTGTTACACTCCTCCCTCATCGTCCAGGAGGGTCATCATCCCGTAGAGGGCCGCCGGTAAGGGAGCAAGTCGAGTCTAGAACTCCCTGAAGCATGGTGTCGAAATCCAAGCTCTCTTTGATCCGTAGGCTGGCCTGGCTCAGGCGGTAGAGCCTTTCCCGAAGGGCTTCTTCCTATTCAGAAGCTCTTTTCGGTTCATCCTGCTGCAATACCTCCTTCAGACCGTAAGACGCCACGGCGGTTGGAACAGCGGAGCGGGCACTTCGCTCGGTAGGCCGTGCGCATTCTTGCGTGGCTCGTAAATGTGACCGTGTTGCTATTAAATCGAAGAATACCATACTGTTACGGAGAAGTCTTGACTGTGATTGTAAAGAGACGGATAATTAGTCGCGGTGATTCACTAGTGTGGCCGTTGATCGGATTACAAGTTTATGTTCCTCTAGCAACAGCCCAACCGAGTATGCATACCGTGACTGCGATATCCTATAGCGTGATTGCTGTGCCGGAAAGTGAAGGATGGGACAATGGTCAGCAACAGGTTTCATTTGAGTCGGTCCTTACGTGGAATGGCGGCACCTCTTTCGCCGCCATGAAGACCGGAGGGCAGTGTCTCAGTTTGCAGCGCATGCTGGGGCTTGACCGTGAGAGCCAGCTTCTTTGGCTTTCTGGCGGCAGCTACCGCCAATAGAGGGCACTGCTGATAGAAGGCACTGATGGCGTGGTGATACCGGGCTGCTACCGGTGCTCCTTGTATCTTGACATGTAGGGGATAATCCTTATCGAATCAGGTTCCGAGTGCGGCAGACCGAATGCTTCTTGGTCATCGAAGACCGTTCTATAGCGAGGGTCGCCGCACTCTTTCCAGAAGA
>MPND01000118.1 GCA_002238855.1 SAR202 cluster bacterium bin90 | reverse complement strand
CTGGACTGGACTCCTTTCCTCCTCCGGAAACGTCCGAGGTTTTGCCGAAGTCGACACCAAGGCCGCGACCAACGGACACACAGCCGTCTCCTGGATCCGAAACTCAAACTCAGGCGCCAGGCCCGCAACCGACCGCCGCTGGTTCTGCAGCAGGACTATCTCGCTTTCCAATCAGAATCACGGCAATCGTTGCCCTGGCTCTCGTGGTGCTGATTATCGGGATATGTGCCACCGGCTCTGGTGAATCCGGCGGTGGTGTCTCCTCTGCCGGGAGCGCTAACCAGATCACTCCGCAACCTCCGGCTCTTGGTGGTGCATCAGCTCCCGTTGCGATACCCACAGACACACCCACTCCCGTTGCAACATTCGCTCCGAAGATGCCGAACACGCCGATCGCTGCTGCCATTGTTCCGACAAATACCCCTATACCGACGGGTACTCAGACACATACCCCCAAGCCTACAGACACGCCCACACCACGTCCGACGTTTACACATTCACCCACTCTTACGCCGACGCATACGGTTTCTCCCACCCCTAGCCAGACGCCTCTACCTACCTTTACATCCACTCCTTCTGCAACATCAACACCGACACCTCTGCCAACTGCCACGGTCACGGCAACTCCTCTACCAACAGAGACTCCGTTGCCATGCACCGCTTTCTTGCCCGGAGCGGACCTTAGAAAATGCGACCTGTCAGGCAAAGATCTGCGTGGACTCAATCTCAGCGGCGCAGATCTCAGTTTCGCCATTCTAAGTGGCGCAGACATGACAAGATCTGATCTCAGCGGGTCGAAGCTGACAGAAGCGGACCTGACTAATGCAATGCTGGAACGAGCCGTGCTGACTAACGCTTCAATTTCAGGAGCATCGATTGAAGGCGCAGACTTCACGAAAGTTGATCTGAGCTCGGCCGACATCTCTGATATCCAGTCGTTTGACGGAGCAACTTTGATTGAAACCGTGTTCCCGGCAGACGCGGAATTGGTGGGTGCCACATTCGTAGCTGCGGACCTGACTCGAGGGTCTCTAGTCGGTGCCAACCTCGAGAAGGCAGACTTCACGAGGGCGATACTATATCGAACTGATCTGTCTCAGACCGTCCTCACCGAAACGACCTTTCGAGGAGCAAACTTGGATGGCACAAGACTTGATGGAGCCAATTTGCAGGGGGCGCATCTGGTTGGTGTCGAGCTTGGCAAGATATACTTTGACATTAAACCCGATTTTCGTGGTGCTGACCTGCAGAGCGCTGATCTCAGCGGTGCGGGCCTTGATGGAGTCGACTTCACGGGAGCTGATTTGGAAGAGGCCACATTCAACAGGGCTGAGATGAGAGCGACTAATTTCACCGACACTGATCTCAGAGATGCAAGAATGCGGGACGCTGACCTGCAGGGCGCACTCTTCAACGGTGCTGATGTGAGCGACGCAGACTTTACCGAATCGAACCTGTCAGGCGCCAGTTTTCAGGATGCCGATGTAGAAGATAGTAAGTTCGTGGAGGCAGATCTCACTAATGCAAGCTTCAGGTCGGCAGAAAACATCGACAAGGCGATTTTTGAAGAAACTATATGTCCGGACAGCGTCAAGAGCAACGACTGTTACGAGGAACGAAGATTGCGTGGAGCGAGCCCCTGATTTGGCAACTGCCTTTATCGAGTGGTCCTAGATCCAACTCTCGCCCAGAGCTCTGGTCTGCCACGTACAGCGCGCGGAGAATCTTTCGGTGTTCTTGGTCGGAGCAACGGCTGGACGCGATATTTTGCCAGGTTCGGCTTATTGAGGGCAACTTTATCCTGTGGCTGACTATACTCAGCAATCTTCATCTTGCTCGGACTATCCATCCAGTCTTTCGACAAACCACGACAGAGGACGGCCAAGCGGGCCGCTCTCCTGTGTGTAGTCTCCAATCAGTGTATAGGCATGGATGTACACCGGGCTGCGCTCCCTGCTGTTGTTCAAGCCTCGCTCCGGATCCGTGATGTCGACGTCTCCGAGCAGCGCAACTTCTCCCGTCTTAAATCGCAGCGCGTACACGTCGCCGGTCTCCGCCACGACGGCTACACACACACGGTCGATGCCGGTCGCAGGGAACGGTCACGTATGTCTCGTCTGCCACCTCAACTGTTGCGGGCTGTCTGTCGGGAGATATGCGTCTCGGGTAGTCGAATATCTGGATGTCGTCCCAGTGCCAGACGCCCATATCCTGCTCACCGGAGAACTCTCCGCCGCGCTCCGTATAGAAATCCCTGATCGTGTCCCATCGGTGCATGCCATTGTCCTTGCAGCCATTCGTCATAGCTACTCTTCATAGCTACTCTTCCTTAGTGCTCACGGCGGGACCTATCCAGGAAGCCGGTCTGGATTCCTGGATCGCGCCTTACTGCGGTGTCTCTAGCATCCTGAGCAGGAAGCGCAGGCTCGATGTAGTTCTCGCTGTACAGCCTGAGTCGCTGAACGACCTCAACGGCGTACTGCTCGTGGGCCTCCAGGTGAGTGTGCCCGCCTCGAGGAACGCTCGTGACGCCTGGGCCGGAGTGTTCACAGTCTCGACCGACCAGTCACATTGGAAACAGGAACCCATTAACCCAGTACTCCAGTTTTCTGGAATCCCAGCTTTCCAATGATCCAGATTTCTGGGGAGGCGTCACAGTCCCTCGGATTTCACGACTCTCACAGAGATGATTCTTGGGTCGGGTCGCAATTGAACACCACCAGGCTTCTGTGAATGAACGCCTCCTTCTGTTCGGCGGTCATACGACCCTGGTACTTACGGAAAAAGCCTCTCAGTCCGGCGCACTTCGCTTCACTGCCGGGAGTGGACAGCCGCGGACGGTCGCTCTCTGCGTAGTGCTGCACGAGACAGTCCTCGATCCTGCCGTACCTGAGCGTGCCAAGGTCGGCAAGTCTTATGCAGATGTCCCGGTCCGTGGTGCTGCGGAGTCCTTCATCAAAGCCACCGGCTTCAAGCATCTTGGATAGTCTCACGAAAAGGTTGGATCCTTGTATGTAAGGATTGCGAACCAGGAGGTCGTTTACGTAGAGGCCATCTGGGCTTCTCAGCAGAACGGAGTCCTGTTCCTCAGAGTGATTGTAAACAATGCCGGCGGCTACCATGTCCAGAGTTCGCGCTTGCGCCTCTTTCTCGCACCGCTCCAGGTAATCGGGTTCCCACATGTCGTCGTCATCTAGTATGGCGACAAAGGCCGAAGGAGCGATGCGCCCGATCTCGTCAAGGGCGGTGTTCCATGCGCCGCTTGCCCCAGAGGTGCGCCGGTTTTCGAGGTAAATCACTCGAGTACCTTCACACGCCAATCCCTCGACTACTGTTCGGTTCTTGGGGCGAATATCGGCTGCCGAGTCGTCCACCACTATCAGTATGTCGGGCGAACGGGTCTGATTGGCGATGGATGCGAGCGCTCGGCCAGCGAGGAGACCGGGACGGTTGTATGTGGCCACCACGGCGGCAAGTGAAAACATTGTTGTGTCTGATTCTCAAAGATGAAATAGTGGTGAGGATATTCGCTCATGCTAGTTCGGGTGTCAAGCGAGATGATTTCTGCCATGACAGCACCAGATGTTCACTAAAGCTGGGAAACCAGAACCCCAGTTTGCCAGTAAGACATAATCCCAGCACACTAGATTTCCAGTGCCCCAGAACTTCGGGAATACGGAACCCCAGACTACTGGCATACCGTATTCCCATGCCCCTACACTCGAAACAATCCAGAGTGAAAAGGGGGCCTACAATGATAATCGCGGTTATTGGCCAAAAGGGCGGCTGCGGCAAGAGCACGATAGCCGTCCACCTTGCAGGCTGGCGCACCAACATAGGCAAGGTCGTGCTGCTCATCGACTCGGACCGACAGGGTACTGCCCGGCACTGGTCACTGACGAGAAGCGACGAGAACTTGCCGACTCCTGAGACCATCCAACTGTTCGACCGGAGCATCGGTCGCTCAGCGGTTAATTTCTCCAGACGCTTTGACGACATCATCATCGACGTGGCCGGTGGCGACGAGCTTGCGATAGCGACCAGCCTCCGGATCGCCGATATGGGAATAGTGCCGTTTCAGCCTAACGAGCTTGACGTGTGGACGGGCGGATACCTGGAAGACATGGTGATGCCGGCGCAGGCCCTCAACAATAAGCTGCGCGTACTGGCCGTAATGAACCGGGCGCCCACCCATCATGCCAGCACCGATGTGAGAAGAGCCGTGGAGGCCCTGTCCGAGCTTGAGTGCATCGAGTGGACAGGCCACATCGTCAAGGAACGGTCTGCGCTCAGACGATGCGTTCCGGCGGGCGCACTGATCGACGAGTGGGAGCAGCCGAACGACCGAAACGCGATTTCCGAGATGGTCGGTGTGTACCAGTTGATGTTCGCAGAATCCGTGCGCGGGCTTGCAGTGTCGGGCGCGGCGTAGGGGAGGGATAGAAAATGGGAACTCCAAAAGAGAAGCCGATGAGCCTTCGGCGAGACCCCGGGCGTGATATGCGCGACTCGATACACAACCCGCAGCTCGCGGCCCAGACACAGGTCGGCGGCAAGCCACGGCTAATCGACATATCGGAGACCGGTGAATACAAGAAGGTGACGATTGAGATGTCCCCCAGGCTCAAAAAGCGCCTCGATTTCGCCGCGAAGGCGACGGACACCACTCAGGTCGAATTTATCATTTCCGCCATTGCGCCGAAGATCGACGAGTGCCTGGACAACTTCTCGCTGGACGGCTGACCACTATCTGACGGGTGAATCCCGGCTGTGATGAGCGCGAAGTGCGGGCACGCGCTCCACCGAGTGGCGGGTCACTGACGAATTTCAGGGGATTGCGAAGAACTCCGGAGACGCTTTCACTCTGCGAGAGCATCCTCGATGGCCCGTATGGCGCGTTCCAGCTCATATTCGGGATCGGCGAACCAGTCCGTACTCCAGATACGGTGCAGGCACCACCCAAGACTCCGTAACACCTGCTCTTTGAGCCTGTCGCGGTCCCGTGCCGCCTGTGAACCGTGATAGGACTCGCCGTCACACTCTATGCCGAGGACATAACGTCCAGGATGGTCAGGGTGTGCTATCGCTATATCGACGAAGAATCCGCTTGCGTCCATGGTCTCGTGGCAGTCATGCCCTGCCGCCCGCAGCTTTTCGGCAATCTCTTTCTGGAACGGAGAGGTCTGTTCGGAATTCCCTTGCTGCCAACTCACAACCTCTCCGGTCTCGGCATAGGCCAGGAAATCACGGAAGGCTGCCAGGCCACCCCTGCCGCCCTGGTCGAGCCTGATGTCACCGGAGCGAAGATTGGTGAAGACTTCGCAGCGCAGGCGTGCCCTGCTGATAAGCACGTTCAGGCGCCTTTCGCCGCCATCCCTGTTCAGGGGACCGAAGTTCTGCCGAACCACCCCCTCGGCATCACGTCCGTATGCAACGCTGATGAAGATGACGTCGCGCTCATCACCCTGCACGTTCTCCAGGTTCTTCACGAAGAACGGTGCATCCTGGTGGGCGTTGAAGAATGCTTCATGTTCTGCGTTTTCCCGCCTGAGACGCTCCACTTCCCGTTGGATGGCATCGCGCTGTGCTGCGCTGAATGTTGCGACACCCAGCGACAGCTCGGGGTGTTCCCGCGCATGCTCCATCACCGCCTGTGCCACGTACCTGGCCTCTTCGCGGTTCACTCCGCCCCTGGCGTAATGAGTGTCGAGCCAGTGGTATTGCAGGCCCACACCCTGCGTCCGTGCGTCCGGACTTGGGAATACCACAAGCCGGTTGTTGTAGAACGAATTATTGGAGACCGCTATCAGCGACTCGTGCCGGCTGCGGTAGTGCCAGCGCAGCATCCGGGAAGGCGCCCCCTGCGCGTAGAAGAGACTCAGGATGCTCTCCATGTCCACGGTCGCCGATACGCTGGCCGCGCCCACAGGGTCGTCGTCCTCGTCCTGGCTGACGCCCTCGAAGAAGTCGGTCGGAGGGAGCTGCTTCTCATCGCCCACGACGACTGCCTGATTGCCGCGGAAGAGTGCGCCGAGCGCATCAACCGGCTTGACCTGGCTTGCCTCATCGAAGACCACCAGGTCGAACTTGACGCTGCCCGGCTTCAAATAGGTAGCAACTGAGAGCGGACTCATCATGAACACCGGCTTGATTGACTGGACGGCGTCGCCCGCCTGCTCCATTAGCTGTCGCACGGGGAGGTGTCCGCGCCGTTTGGCAAACTCCCTTCTGAGTACGCCAAGATGTCCCGCGCTCTCCGGATCCGGCAATCTTGACCAGTGCGCGTGAGCGACCCTGGTGCGATTATGCAGAAGGGACAGCTCGTCCATCGTGCGGAACTGCTCTATTCTTCGCAGGTGAACGTCGGTATCGAATCCCGCAAGGCTGCTGCGTTCCTCGAACGCCCGCGAGAGAATGGCATTGTAGCGGGCAGCTTCGAAACACTCGGCAAGACGCCCGGGCGCTCCTTTCCACTCCCATGCCAGGTCAATGACGGCTTCCAGGTTCTCTTCCGCCGCCCTTGCCGTCGCCAGATTGAACCTCGCCATTTCGCGGACCTTGCTTGCGCCGTCGCGCCACTCCGCGAGCACTTGACGCTGCTTGTCAAAAGGCAGGGCTGCAAGGCTGTCAGCGTTGCCGAACTGCCTTCCCGCATCCAGCTCGAAGACCTTTTCCAGCTCGGTCACAGCTTTCAGATAGGAATCGAGCGCGGTGCTGACTTGAGAGTATAGGGCGTTCAGGTAGGCAGGAAATGTGTCGGATTGTTCCGTGTCGGCCTCACCGACAATCGCCAGCGGCCACTTCAGCACGGACTCTATATCATCCCTGTCGGTATCCAGGCCCCGCCAGAGGTCTCCCAGGACGACCCTAGCGGTCGGGGCAAGCTGCGCTATCTCACGCAGTACCGACTGCTCGGCCATTATCGCCTCCACCAGCGCGAGCTGTTCTTCGACATCCTGGGGCGGTACTCCGCGGCAAAGTGGTGCCGTGAGTCCCCGGGGACGTGCGGACGAAGACGGGGAGCCGAGATTCCGCGCTGCCCACCTGGAGCGGAACTGCCTTTCCTGCCCGAATGTTGTAGCTGATGCACCTCCCATAATGCTGGTGCTCTCCGAAAGTCTGCGGTGAATGTCGGACACATCTGTGTCCCAGGCATTGGGGCGCACTATGGCGTCATAGCGCGTGTGCAGGTTCTCATATCGCTCAAGGCAGTCCAGTAGCACCCGCATCGCTTGTTGGCGGTTTTCAGGCTGCTGCGCGTCCAGATCGACACCCTGCGTATCCGGTAGCATCGCCCGCACCTGCTCCACATCTGCCGGCGCTTCAACCTCAAGAGCCGCGGCGAGATTTCCAGCCTCTTCCAGTAGAGCATCAAGCAACTGCGTCGCATCGGCGATTGCGTGGCGCAGGTCCGCCTGCACCAGCGGCGTCAGCGCGGAAAGGCGTATGCCCCGGAAGATATGGTCTCGCGGAACGCCCATACGCCCGAGAAGAGTTTGCAGTTCCAGAATGAATTCAGCCTTGCGACGGTAATCGGAGTCCGAGTACGACTCGATCCCGTCCACCCTGAGACGGGGCAGGGGTTCACCGTCGCGCCCTGCAAGCATCAATAGTTCGCCGTAGGCGCGATACGGCGTGACGCCGGTTTCGCCCACCGGGGTGTTCACTGCAGCCGCATACTCATTCAGTTCGTCCCTTGTGCGGCTGAGTGCGATGAAGTCGTCCTCTATGCC
>MPND01000117.1 GCA_002238855.1 SAR202 cluster bacterium bin90 | reverse complement strand
GGCAAGGAGCTGCGTCTCGCATGCGAGATGCACGAGGCTCGTCTGCTAATTATCGACACGCTCGGTGTCGCCAATGGCGCGAGCGAGATCGACCGAGCGCAGGTGGGGGCCTTCTTTGCCGACTGGGCCGCGTGGGCCGACGAACACGACTGCGCCGTGCTGCTTATCGCACATCCTCCAAAGACCGCCGGCGTTACATACTCCGGGTCAACGGGTGTGCTGGGCGGCGTTCGCGCAATGTGGACGCTGGAGACCGTCAAGAGCGACTGCCGGAAGGGATGTTCCCCACCAAAGTCCTGCTCCTGTGAGCCAGCCTATTCTTATCGACTGGTGAACGCTAAGCAGAACTACAGCGAGAGTACGGGCTCCGTCTGGCTAACGAACCAACGCGGCGTCTGGCTGGAGAGCTTGGGGCGAGTGGCTGACTATGGCGATAACTACTCACCTGCAGCGTCAAACGAAACGGATACTGAACCGCACGATGTGAAAGGGCGATTCGATGGCAGCGTCTGATGTGCAGCATCCTTTGACGGACGAAATATTCCACGAGCTCGCGGTGGCTACCTGGGGTCATCTAAACGATGATAGCGACCTGAATCCGCTCAAAATGCCGACCAGGAGTGACTTAGAAGCGGCATTAAGGGATGGCTATCTCGATGACGCCATTCCTGAATTCAACTACCGCATCGGGGCCTTGCTCAAAGCTACAGATCTAGGCCCCGATATGCCGGTCATCAATACTGGCAAACCGCTTACTCCATTGGTCGTGCCAGGCCTGGACATGATGAATCTCATTGACAAGACGCCCACCGAGATAGTGCGCTTTTTCATCGCAGCTAACTTCGACGACCACCATGACCTATGGTACGAGGCAAAGCAAGTAAATCAAAAACTCAAGCATCCCATCGCACCATTTGTGGAAGAGTGGTTCAAGCACGTCGCTCCTGAAGTAAAGGTTCGACATCCCAACTCTGAGAAAAACCGTTCGAAGACGACATTTGATATGTCAACCTCATTCACTGAGGAACTTTTCCAAGAGCTGGCCGCATCAACTTGGCGACAGCGAATCAGGCAAGGGAGCGCTGAGAGTACGCCTGATTTGCCGAGCCTTGCGACTTTTCGCGCTTCCTTAATGGAAGGTGAACTCGACGAAGGACTACCAGAATTTCATAGACGCATCTCCGACATTGAAAATGTGAATGGTCCGGATAACTTCATCAATGACGATGAAGTGCATATCCGCATGGAGGGCAGAAATGAACTGTACGTCGTCGCACACGGTAACAAGATTAAATTAGATCCAGCCCTGATCGACAGAACGTCTCAGGTCCTCATCGCTTACGAACTGGAGGAGTGTCACCAAGCCTGGGCGAAGGCGATAGAACGGGAACCCGACCTCAAACATCCCATCGCCCCACTCATCGAGCAGTGGTTCAGGCGTCCTATCCATATAGAGCAGTCTAGCAAGCGGGTGGGCATCCTTCCCATCAGCATGGAGAGTGCTGGTGCGCTCGGGTACCTGCCAGGCTTTGCCCCCGAAGAAGCACCTCTGGGTAACCAGGAAGGCCTGGGAATGCTACCGGGCTTCGCCCCTGTCGATGGTACGATCATCCCCGGTGCCCTGGTACAGACGTGGGCCGCTGGCGGCGGCAAGATGGTCAACCGAGGCCGTGGCGCACCTGTCCCACTGCGTATCTGGTTCGGACTGCTGACGTCGATTCCGCATGAAGCTCGCCGGGTGCCCGGACGTAAGCGCCTCGAGATGACGCTGCGTGACCTGCGTGATCTGGTCTACTTCAGGCCGGAGGGCAGCCGTCATCACTTTAATCCAAAGCGGGACATCGCCAGAATGCGAGGCGACCTGTGGGAGGTCGACCAGATACGCATCCGCACAATGCTACCTGGCTACAAGGCGCCAGGGCTGTGGCGTCCTGTCGGCGTCACGCTGATGCCGGAAGCGCACCTCGACAGCCCCATCGTCTTCGACATCGAACTCCCACCCGGCAGTGTGGGCGGCGCAATGATCGACCGGAGCGCCATGCGATATTTTGGCGTCAAAAGCGCCCCTCAATACGCCGCGGCCATCGGACTCCCGTACTACTGGGATAAGTTTGGCACCCACAGGCACGGTACACGTCCGATTCAGGCAACTCGCCCCAAAACACTGCGCAACAAAGAAGGCTTGGCGCTTGGCGCTGATGGAGAGGTCTTGCTGGATCAGCGCGAGCGGCCCGTCGCCGGTTTCAATGATGAACGGCTTGTGTTCCTGAACAAGTCGGGAAAGCCAGTTCAGGGCAGGACTCTCGCAGAGCGAAGAAGGCTCGCAGCGCGTGAACGCAACCCCTATGCCGACCGGTATCCCGCTCTTATGGACCAGGACATACTGACGCTCTGCTTCCCGGCGGACGCAGCAGAGGTGACAGGTAACCTGCGTTTCCAGCGATTGCACCGGGCCAAGCAGGCCCTTCAGGCAATGGAAAAGGTCGGATACTGCGTGATCGAACCCGCCACCGGCGAGCTCGGTGAGCGGGCATATCGCATTTTGCCCACCGACTGGAGTAGATTCAGCGAGGCGTAGATCACCGAATCAGTGATGTTGATTTGCTGTCACATTTCTGCGTTGCGTTGATGTTGGTTTGCTGTCAGATCACGTCTGATAGCCATGCTGATTCGGTGTCATGGATTTGTTGAATAGCTGTCATGGATTTGTTGATTCGGTGTCATGCCGATGTTGAATAGGTGTCATGCCGACGTTGATTTGCCGTCATGCATTTCCCTTTTAGAGCCTGTAACACCTAGTAAAAGTTTTTCCCCCATGCAGTCACCCCCAGTATGTCCCCAGCATGCACAGCATGCATGGGGACATGTGCTGTGACAGGACAGGCATGCTTTCGCCTGCCCGTCCCAGCACATAATTTCCTCCAGATAATCGTTGAGCTTCAAGATGAATATGCCCTCTGTGGACTAGTGATGGACGCTGATGTAAATGCGGCGATCAACATTTTGCACAGAGGACTGGCGGGTGGAAATATCCCCGCCGCCGCGCTTGACGCGGCGTAAATACAGATGGTTATTCCTTCAGTAATTCCCATGATTAGGTGTCACATTTTGCCTCACCATCCGAAGCACTCATCGCGCGGAGTGCGCCTCAAGTCTGTTCGTTCCACCCATACTGCATTTGGCGCTTTTAAAGCACCGAATTCGCCTCGAAAAACTTCGAGGTATTATCCTGCTAGCCTTCTCAACACGGCGCATTCTTCCGGGCCTCTAACCCACTCACATGATCCTCCCCCGTGAAGAGTGCGCCTGTCCTCATTTTCCTACTCGCCAAGCGGCTCTTCTTATGCTATTCTTCTGTCCCGGCGCATCTTTCTGAGTTTCTAGGTTAAGGGGCTGCGGCAGTCGATGGCCACGATCGTCAATGCCCGCTACTCACTACATTTTCCTCCGCTCATAGGATGCGCCATTTCATTTGAACCTGACTTGCTGTCAGCCCTTCTGTGCATCGCCGCCGATTGTCTATCGCCCAAGACATGTCCCAGTGCACCGGATTAGCCAGCTACCCCTTTCTGGTTCACGGAACACCGCGTCTGATAGGACTTGCCCGGCTGCAATTCAAAAGTTATGCCCAAGACATGAGAGTTGCGATATCCTTACCCGAATCACTTCTTCACGCAGCCGACGCGTTTGCTCAACGCGCGGGCATGTCGCGAAGCGAACTATTTCGAGCGGCGGTGACGGACTACATCGAAGCCCACAAGCACGACCATGTGCGCGAAGCACTGGATGAGGTCTATGCTGATCAGCCGTCACAACTTAATGCAGAGTTGATGCAGATGCAGCTGATGTCCTTGCCCAAGGAAAACTGGTGGTAATGACATACTTGTTGCACGTGTATAGGGGCTTGTTCTTACGGATGTTCTATAATAAGACAAGAACATTCACGAAGGAGAGGAAATGGTCAGGGTTGTCGAGACCAGGATATACAGACTGCATCACGACCCACAGATGAGCGAGCGCATAGGCTATCTCGTCTCACAGCAGCGCCTCGCCTACAATGTCGCGGCAGGCATCCTGACGTGAAAGACTACGAACCCAGACGCTCTAAGACGACTTACGTGCGTTAAGTATGTTATTACCATGAGAATAATCCGCCCGCTTGTGCTCACAATCACGGTGACGATAGCAATCCTCCTTCCACACAACTCCTCTCTTGTGGTTTCCGCTCAAACCAACTGCGTACTGCCCCTCGCATCAGTTACCGCAGAGGGAAGTTGGAGCAGCGACTGCCTGTCCCGCAACCGTGAGGACGCATATGCACGCTACTACACTTTCAGCTTAATTCAGCGGTCGGACGTCTCGATAACTCTGGAATCTGAGACCGATCCATATATCTTCCTTCTGAGCGGATCCGGAACGGATGTCGACTATCTTGCAGAGTATGACGACATTAACGCGCAGGGCGAGGGTTTCAACAAACGGTTGGAGGCGACACTGGGGCCGGGTGGCTACACCATAGAGGTAACTAACTACGACGCCGAGGCAACCGGCGACTTCACTCTCACCGTTGCCGGCATAGACCTCGCGGAACAGAGTAGTCGCGCCGATCTCATCGCTCTCTACCACGCCACTGACGGCGACAATTGGACGAACAACGACAACTGGCTCACCGACGCTCCTCTGGGCGATTGGCACGGCGTAGAGACAGACGATAATGGTCGCGTGGCTGTGCTGCATCTGAATTTCAATAGCCTAGCGGGTCAGGTGCCGCCTGAACTAGGCAATTTGTCCGAACTCCAAGTGCTGAATCTCCAAGCCAATCATGGACTGACGGGAACAATACCACCACAGTTGGGCAATCTCGCCAACCTTCGAGAACTATGGCTCAATGATTGCGAGCTTACGGGCGAAATACCTCCGGAGCTGGGCGATCTTACCAACTTGAAGTTCCTATCCCTTGGCGTCAATCATCTGACCGGAGCAATTCCGCCGGAACTAGGTAACCTTTCCGACCTTCAAGTTCTAAACCTCTGGCACAATCAGTTAGACGCCGCTATTCCTCCGCAGTTAGGCAACCTCGCCAACCTGCAAGAGTTGTGGCTGCAAGACAACAAGCTGACGGGAGAGATACCACGCGAACTAGCCAGGCTCGAAAACCTCGAATTACTGTACCTGAAGAGCAATCGTTTGACGGGTGCTATACCGCCGCAACTGGGCAAGCTGATCAACTTGCGAGAATTGTGGCTTCACAACAATGGCTCGGCAGGCGGCGGATTGTCGGGAGAGATTCCGCCAGCGCTAGGGAATCTCGCTAACCTGCAAGAATTGTCGCTGCACACCAACAGGCTGTCGGGAGAGATACCACCGGAGTTGGGCAACTTGCCCAGCCTCCGAGAATTGTCGTTAGGTGGCAACCAACTTACGGGTCCAATACCGATCGAATTAAGCCGACTCTCCAGCCTGAGGTCCTTCTATCTTGTCGGCAACCAACTGATGGGCAAGATACCGCCTCAATTGGGCGAAATCAACACGCTGGAGTTCTTATTCCTAGGGCAGAATGAATTCACAGGCCAGATTCCTCCCGAACTGGGTAAGCTGACCAACCTGGGTGGACTGGATCTGCACGGCAACGACCTGACGGGTGAAGTGCCTGCCGAATTGGGCAACCTCGTCAATCTCTGGCATACCCTCGACCTGAGCGGGAATAGGCTCGGAGGCAAGCTTCCACATAGCCTGACAAATATCGACGATCTGTTCAACTTCAGCTTTGACGAAAACGCCGGTCTCTGTGCACCAAAGGACGCCGCATTCCAGGAGTGGCTGAGCTCAATCGCCCAACATAGAGGCAGCACCTGCGGCATGCCACATCCGGACCCGAAAGACATAGCCGCACTCACGGCACTCTACCACGCCACCAGCGGCGACAACTGGACAAACAACACAAACTGGCTCACGGATGCGCCGTTGACCGAGTGGCACGGCGTTGATACAGATGGCGAAGGGCGCGTCGCAGCGTTAGAACTTTATGGCAACAATCTGTCCGGGTATATTCCGCCTGAATTGGGCAATCTGACAAATCTAAGGGAACTCCTGCTCTTCGGCAATAAACTGTCAGGACGCATTCCTCCTGAACTGATCAGTCTGACTGCTCTCCATGCCTTATCGTTTCAGTCCAACGAGTTGACCGGCCCAATTCCTGCGGAGCTGGGCAAGTTGGTCGATCTGAGACAGGTGAGTCTTGACGGGAACATGTTGACAGGAAGTATTCCAGCGCAGCTTGGCAGTCTGACCAATCTCCGCACTCTTACTCTTAACGACAACAAACTCTCCGGGCCACTCCCGCACGAACTAGGCAGCTTAAGCCATCTCGAATGGTTGGTCCTCGGCGGCAATGAGTTGTCCGGGGCGATTCCACCGGCATTGGGCAACTTGAATCAGTTGGATCTTCTTCTCCTCGAAAACAATCAATTGTCATCGGAGATACCGTCCGAACTGGGCAAGCTCGTCAATCTGGAGCGCCTGGCGCTCCAGGACAACCTGTTGACCGGTCCCATACCATTCGAGCTGGGCAATATGGATGGCCTCGAATCTATACTACTTAACAACAACAAGCTAACAGACATTCCGCCCGAACTAGGCAATCTGGAAAATCTGAAGGAGATGAGGCTCGACCACAACGAGTTGACGGCCATCCCACCGGAATTGGGCAAACTGACCAATCTCACGGAACTCCTTCTCAACAACAACCTGCTGGCTGGTGAAATACCATCCACATTGGGCAGCCTCACCAGCCTCAAGACACTCCACCTTAACAACAACCTGCTGACAGGAGCGATACCTGCTGAACTTGGCAATCTCAACCCCCAAGGGATGTTGCTAGCAGGCAACCAACTCACCGGTTGCATCCCCAATGCCTTCCGTGCCGTCGAGGTTAATGACTTCTACGACCTGAATATCCCCTTCTGCGATAGCCTGGACCGTGCCGCTCTCGTCGCCCTCTACCACGCCACCGACGGCGACAACTGGAACGACAACGACAACTGGCTCACTGACGAGCCATTGGACAGATGGGACAGGGTCAATACCGATAACAGAGGGCGCATTGATGAGTTGGAACTTGATGGCAACAACTTGACAGGCGAGCTACCTAACGAATTGGGCAACTTATCCAATCTGACAGAACTCTACATCAATGAAAACCGACTTGCGGGAAAGCTACCCCACAGTCTGACAAACTTGACACAGTTGATCGATTTCGATTTTGGAAGAAACGCCGACCTCTGCGCGCCAGCTGATGCCATTTTTTTGGCATGGCTGAAATCTATTGCAAGCGCTGACGGCATAGTCTGCGGCCCGCCTCTTCCTCGTGATCCGCGCGATATGTCCGCCCTCTCGGCACTTTATAACGCCACCAACGGCGACAACTGGCGACGCAGTGACAGCTGGCTGACAGACGCTCCGCTGGACGAATGGCACGGCATTAACGCCGACTTCGACGGGCGTGTTACTCACCTGAGTTTCCAGCAAGAAAATCTGGTGGGACAGATACCGGTTGAACTGGGAGGAATGGACAGGCTGGAGTGGATAAACTTTAGGGGCAACGAATTAACGGGACATATACCGGCAGAATTGGGCGATCTGCAAAATCTGCGGCGACTCCAACTCGGCAACAACCAATTGACCGGACGCATATCGACTGAGCTTGCCAACCTGAACAGACTAGAGAAACTCCTTCTCGGAGAGAATCAACTGACCGGAAA
>MPND01000116.1 GCA_002238855.1 SAR202 cluster bacterium bin90 | reverse complement strand
GCCCGGGAGATCAGGTGTGCCCGATTCGTCGATGTAGCAGAGATGCATATGGGGACCTCACAAAAAAAGCGACTAGGGTCGGGGCTAGGCCCCGAGTGGAGACGCTTGGCGACTCCTCCTAGACGCTTCCCAATTATACCAGAGGGATTTTCAAGTGTCTAACGGCCACCGAGGGTTAACCAAGAGGTACTTGCGGAGCTGTCACTAACTCACTAAGATGGGAGCATTTCAGATAAATACCCCTGCGAAGTGAAGGCCTGACATGGCTATAGACCGAAATGAACAACACCGACAAATGGCGGACCGAGGCAAGTACCGGAGGCTGTACCGACACTTGTGCGCTTTAGAAGCCCTGGAGTGGAGGACCACATTTGGAGACATCGAGACGGTCATAGGCTTTCCGCTTCCACCGTCCGCACGACTGCACCGTCCCTGGTGGGGAAATCAAAAGGGCGGAAACGGGCACAGCCACGCCCTTGCTTGGGGCATCGCCGGATGGGAGACGGCGGAAGTCGATATGGACGCGGAGACGCTGCTGTTCCGGCGTGCAAACCTCAGACCCGTCAAGAGGCTTCCACTCGATGAGATTTGGCCGGTCCACGCCACGGCAAGGTGGCCTGAAGGCCTGAACCTGAGGAGAGAGGACATCTACGAGGACAGGGTATAACTTGGGATGTTCATCGACACCAACGTATTCATAAACCCACGCATCCCCGATGCACCAGCCCACGCGGTCGCAAGAGACAGACTGGAGCACGCCCTCCAAGACGATGAACCCCTGCGTATCAGCTGCCAGATTATCCGTGAGGGTAATGACATATTTATTACACGTGTATGGGGACTTGTTCTTACGGATGTTCTATAATAAGACAGGAACATTCACAGAGGACAGAGGAATGGTCAAGGCCGTCGAGACCAGGATATACAGACTGCATCACGACCCACAGATGAGCGAGCGCATAGGCTATCTCGCCTCGCAGCAGCGCCTGGCCTACAACATCGCGGCAGGCATCCTAAACAGAACGCCGGACATAGCCCTGCGCCGGTCTCCACGGCATCCTGACGGCCTGCTCGGACAGCTAACCCGCTGGCGACATCAGGACAGCCGCGCCCAAGCACCCTATGTAATCCATCAGGCAGGCGCGCAGCACGCCTGGATGGCGAACGATCTGATGAGGCAAGAGCGCAATTCTCGCCTTCAGCGCCTTGAGCACGGCTCACCCCGCTCGTCAGACCACAGACAGCACCGCAGGACGCTTGCGAGGCGCAGCCGAAAGCGCGGAACCTCCACTCTCACATCGCTGACTCCGCCCGTCAGGCTGGAAGACAGCACCTTCACGATAATGGGCGCGCGGGATGTAGTGCTGCGGACGAAGAACCCGGTGCCCGAAGATCTGGACATCCGCTCGTTCCAGCTCGTTGAGGTCAGGAATGCCTGCCGGGGGGCGTTACGGAAGCGTCGATATGCGCTGCACCTTCAGGTGGCCGTGGAGTATCCGGATCCACCCGCGCCCGAAGCCATCCGGTCGGCGGAAGACATACTCGGCATAGACGACGGAGTGAAGCGGCAACTCACCCTCAGCAACGGGGACGTGCTGCATCACGACGATGGCGACAACATAAATCGTCAGCGCCGGATGAGAGCAGGAGTGCAGCGCAAGAGACGCGGCTCAAGAAGACGCGACCGCCTGCTCAGAAAGGTGAGAGCCGATGGCCGCAAGACACGAGCCAACCGCAGAAGAGTCCTGCTTGCCGAGGTCAAGCGCGTCTACGAGGTTGTGAAGCCGAAGGCGATAGCAGTTGAAGACAAGAGCCACAGGCATCTGTCGGCCTCCGCTCGCGGCACTCGCGAAAGTCCCGGCACGAGAGTCAGGGCGAAGTCAGGGCTGAACAGGTCTCTCAGGGACGCCGCTCTCTCGGAACGCCTCTCCCTGCTGGCATCCGAAGCAAGAAAGTCAGGCATAGCAATCTACGCCGTGTGGCCGCAGGGTTCTTCCCAGACCTGCTCGGCCTGCGGCTACAGGCATCGGGACAACCGCGAAAGCCAAGCGGTGTTCCGGTGCCTCTCGTGTGGATACGCACTGAATGCGGACACAAACGCCGCACGTATCCTGCGAAACCGCGCCTATCACGTGGTCTGCTCGATAGTGGGCCGAGAGCGAGATGAATGTGCACCAACGGGCTGGCGGGTGAAGCCGTCCGTGTCGGAGAGGCTGTCTCCGGCAAAAGGCGTGTTCAAGCCGGAAGGCGGCAGTATGCGGCGACATGCCGCGGGACGAGAGGCTCACACCTCGGGGTCCGCCGCCCAGGGCCGGTTCGTGAAAGACTACGAACCCAGACGCTCTAAGACGACTTACGTGCGTTAAGTATGTTATTACCTCCGTGAGTATCTGTCTGTAGTAACTAGGCCGCAGACGTGGTCGGCCGCCATCTCACGTGAGGAGGCGTTGGATGACGCGAATAGCCTGATGAGGAACTTCGAGATACTTGAAGACGGTTCCGTGGTCACCGAATCTCTGTTGGTCTTGTGTCGTGAAGTGCTAGTAGGAGGCCGCCAGATCCACGACGCTAACATCGTCGCCACCATGCTCGCCCACGGGGAGCGAAGGTTGCTGACTTTCAATGTGACCGACTTCCGACGATTTGAAGGCCGAATCGAGCTGGTGGAGATGTAGGGGGCAATACGTGAGAGGGGGTGAGCATCCGCGTGACGTGTCACGAACCCCTGCCTTGAGGCTGTTTTTTTGCCCGTTCTAAATGCGTTATAATTGTGTGCCTAAGATTAGCGCTAAAGTGAATTGGCCTTGTCTTCCAATTCGGCGCACCTTCTCATCAGTTCGTCAAACCCTTCTTCGTCATCGAGCAGTATCCCGTCATTCACCATCCTGTCGTAGTCTGTCTGAAGCGCCGTATAGGCGTTTCCTTCAGGCACCAACCGCAAGCTGCCACTGACGGCAGCCTCGTAGTCAATCCAGTTGCCGTCGGTGTCCTTTTCTCTGAAGAACATCTGCTTATGCTTGGCGACACTCAGGGCCTCGCGGCGATTGCTGAGAGCCCTATCGGCATATCCGGCATCATCCAGCCTGACGATGTCGTTCCAGTGTCTCGATAGCCTCTGGGCCCTGCTTCTGCGCTGACGACAGAAGACGTGAATGGCGGTCGCCTTCTCCCAGAAGGTTCTATCGACTGACATTACCCATGGCCGTGCCGAAGGGAAATCTACATCGGGTATGTATCTCGCAGCATCACATTCGACAGACCGCTTGTCACGTGGCTCTCCTGTAGAACGCGCGCCGAATTCTAGCAGGACTTCAGGGCGCACGAATCCGTAGTCGGGGAATAAGGGCTCGTATGCGACGATCAGTTTGTCATTGTCAGCTCGAAGTCGAGTAGGCAGTCCTGCTTCCAGCAGTCCACGCTCGATAGTGGGCAGCATCTCGTCGGCTACCCATGTTCCAAGTTGTCGTTTGACCTGGCGTGACCATTTCTTCTCCCGGCTGCGAGTGGGTGGTAACGCCTCCTCGCCGGCATCCGCGACCAGGTCTGGGATTATGGCGCGAATGTCGTAGGTGATGTCGATGTCTTCAGAAAACCGCCGAATCGCGTTGTATGCCTTCGAAAGAGAAGTTCCGCCTTTGAATGTCAGATTGCCGCCATAGTGGGTCGCAAATAGAGTTTCCAACAACTGGACGACCCATACGTCCTTTTCCAGCAGATGCGCCGGACGGCCGCTCAGGCCTGCCGCCACCAGCAGGGCGTCTCTCTGTTCGTCCGGCGGCAACGAGTGGAAAGGCGTCCTATTCAACAGAGATCATTTCGCTTACAGGTCCGGCAATCCACTCCGGTACGATGGCGCGAGCTTCGGCAAGCTCGTCGATGTCTTCTCGTGTCAGGCGGGAACTGACTTCACCCAAGCAATGCTCCGCCTCTTCCGGTCCCATCCAGGCGAGTGCGCGAACGACATCGCCGGCCTTTCTGTTCGGAGACACCAGTTGCCATCTTGGTGCGTGCCGGAGCTCCACGGTCATCTCTCCGAATTTCAATCTGCGGTTCGGGCCGGAGGTAAGATAGACTGGCTTGACGGGTGTCTGCGTGATAAATCCAAGCGCATTCGCCATGGAGCCGCCGGAGGGAACGATCGTCTCTCCCCACAGCCTTGACAGAGCGGCAATTGTCTTCTCCATTTCAGGCGGCCTGGTACCGAAACGTGTCTCTACGGGAGACACATATACTCCCTGGCAAACTCGCATCAGCTGCCCACTGCGCGCCAGGCGCGACAGGGATTGGTCCACGGCAGCTCTGTTCCCGAGGTGCAGGAATCCTTTCGAACTCAGGACAGCGCCCTCAGGGAGCGTAGAGATGTGTTGTAGGATTCGCGTTCTTAGGCTGTTCATCGTTTTCCCTTCTTTATGTCAGAATTATATCATGCTTTCTGACACCGGGAAGGTGCGCTGAGTGTCTGCTGATGGCCTTGAGAGTGGCGATTTCCGACCGGGTTTTAGAGCTTTCTAAATGCGTTATAATTGATTGATATTCTGCGTCTCAGAGGCAGACGATAATAGAAATGCCGATACCATTTGAGATTGTCCTGTTTGGCCCTCCTGTGTCTCAGCAGGCCCGCCGAAGAAGGATTGTCAGGGAATGGACAAGCGAGGTACGGCGAGTCGCACGGACTCACTGGGGCACGGAAGCTCCCTTTGATGGAGAGGTCATGGTGACGATTACTTACTTCTTCCAAGGAGCGTCACTTGATGTTGACAACATTCCCAAGCCGATATTGGATGCGCTAAACGGCGTGGTCTACTCTGATGATTCACAGGTGACTGATTTATTATGCCGCAAGCGGAACCTCAGCGGCGACTTGCGAATCCCTCAGCCTTCCGCACTATTGCTTGAATCTCTCAGCCGGTCTGAGCAGTTTCTTCATATTGTTGTCACGGGTGCGTCGAGGCAGGAGGTAGCACATTGATTAGGGACTTAACGGACTCTGAGTACCTACTGGCACAGAAGACGGCTGAGGAATACCGTAGCCAGGGATACGAGGTCGAGCAGGGAGCGCCACTGGAGTTTTTGCCCGGCTTTCGGGCGGACCTGCTCGTTCAGAAGAACGACGAGACGAAGGTTGTCGCGGTGAAGGCACGGCAGTCGCTGGCTGCGGATCCCAGGATTGCGGAGCTTTCACGCCTTCTTGAATCGAAGCCCGGCTGGAGTTTCGAGTTACTTCTGGTGAGTGAGCCGGAGAGAGTGGATTCTCCCGAGGGCATAAGTTCCCTTGATGGCGAACACATCGCCAGGAAGCTGGAGGAAGCTGAGCGGTCTCTTCAAGTTGGACTGCCGGAAGCCGCATTCTTGCTTGGCTGGTCAGCTCTTGAGGCAGCTATGAGATCTCTGATCGAGGATCAGGGAATCACGGTCACGCACATTACATCACCGCGATTTCTTCTGGACCAGGCGACCTTTCATGGCTTGATCTCACGAGGCGAGTATAACGATCTCAGCCGGATGCTGAAGTACCGCAATGCCATAGTGCATGGCTTTGGCGCAGATGACTTCGATGACGAGCTGGTAACCGCCCTGATCGATACCGTAAGGCGGATAGCACCGACCGAGGAATCCTCCTAGGATCTGCTCAGCTGCATAATCGGGATGAGCTTTCAGGTCTTCTTACCCCGTCTGTCAGACCCGTTCCTGGCTTGCCCGCAGGAGTATTATCGCAGCATTATAATTTCAGGTAATGACATATTTATTACACGTGTATGGGGACTTGTTCTTACGGATGTTCTATAATGAGACAGGAACATTCACAGAGGACAGAGGAATGGTCAAGGCCGTCGAGACCAGGATATACAGACTGCATCACGATCCGCAGACGAGCGAGCGCATAGGCTATCTTGCCTCGCAGCAGCGCCTCGCCTACAACATCGCGGCAGGCATCCTCAACAGAACGCCGACCATAGCCCTGCGCCGGTCTCCACGGCACCCTGACGGCCTGCTTGGACAGCTAACCCTGTGGCGACATCAGGATAGCCGCGCCCAAGCGCCCTACATCATCCACCAGGCGGGAGCGCAGCACGCCTGGATGGCGAACGACCTGATGAAACGAGAGCGCAATTCTCGCCTTCAGCGCCTTGAGAACGGCTTGACGCGCTCGTCAGACCACAGGCAGCACCGCAGGACGCTTGCGAGGCGCAGCCGAAAGCGCGGGACCTCCACGCTCACATCGCTGACTCCGCCCGTCAGGCTGGAAGACAGCACCTTCACGATAATGGGCGCAAGAGACATAGTGTTACGGACGAAGAAGCCAGTGCCCAAAGATCTGGACATCCGCTCGTTCCAACTCGTTGAGGTCAGGAATGCCTGCCGGGGGGCGAACGGAGCGTTGCGCAAGCGTCGATATGCGCTGCACCTCCAGATAGCCGTGGAATATCCTGATCCACCCGCGCCCGAAGCCATCCGGTCGGCGGAAGACATACTCGGCATAGACGACGGCGTGAAGCGGCAACTAACCCTCAGCAACGGAGACGTGCTGCATCACGACGATGGCGACAACATAAATCGTCAGCGCCGGATGAGGTCAGAGGCGCAGCGGAAGAGGCGCGGCTCAAAGAGAAAGGCCCGCCTGCTCAGAAAGGCGAGAGCCGATGGCCGCAAGACACGCGCCAACCGCAGAAGAGTCCTGCTTGCCGAGGTCAAGAACATCTACGAATCTGGGAAGCCAAAGGCGATAGCAGTTGAGGATAAGAGCCACAGGCATCTGTCGGCCTCCGCTCGCGGCACTCGCGAAAGTCCCGGCACGAGAGTCAGGGTGAAGTCGGGACTGAACAGGTCTCTCAGGGACGCCGCTCTCTCGGAACGGCTCTCCCTACTGGCATCCGAAGCAAGAAAGTCAGGCATAGCAATATACGCCGTGTGGCCGCAGGGTTCTTCTCAGACCTGTTCGGCCTGCGGCTACAGGCATCGGGACAACCGTGAAAGCCAAGCGGTGTTCCGGTGCCTCTCGTGCGGATACGCGCATAATGCGGACATGAACGCCGCGCGTATCCTGCGAAACCGCGCCTATCACTTGGTCTGCTCAATAGTGAGCCGGGAGCGTGACGAAGGCGCGCCAACGGGCTGGCGGGTGAAGCCGTCCGTGTCGGAGAGACTGTCTCCAGCAAAAGGCGTGTTCAAGCCGGAAGGCGGCAGTATGCGGCACAACGCCGCAGGACGAGAGGCTCACACCTCGGGGTCCGCCGCCCAGGGCCGGTTCGTGAAAGACTACGAACCCAGACGCTCTAAGACGACTTACGTGCGTTAAGTATGTTATTACCTAATTTCATTAGTCGCTGGTTCCTTCTGCCGAGGCGGTTGCTTGAAGTCGTAGTCCCAAGGCGCGTACCACCTTCAGCACAGTGGAGAACTCAGGGTTTCCTTCTGCCGACAGAGATTTGTACAGGCCTTCCCGCCCTAGACCAGCCTCCTGGGCCACCACCGCCATTCTCCGAGCGCGGGCGATGTCTCCCAAGGTCGCCATGATCAACCCCAAGTCGTTCTCTTCTAAGGCGACATTCAAGTAGGCAGCCATGTCTTCCTCAGTCTCAAGGTGCTCTGCCGGGTCCCACGGCCTTGTTCGAGTCTTTCCCATAGCATTGCCTCCTACAGTCCTCGGGCCAGTTCCAGCGCTCTTCGTATTCCCGTTCCTGACTATCCTTGTCACCTCCGGCCAGAAGGACGATCAGGACATCACTTTGTCGTGCGAAGTAGACACGATATCCCGGTCCATAGTTGATGCGAATCTCGGACACTCCTTCACCCACCGGCCTCACGTCCCCCGGATTGCCGAGA
>MPND01000115.1 GCA_002238855.1 SAR202 cluster bacterium bin90 | reverse complement strand
CGCCGGCACAACGTGGGTAGATGTGATTGCCAACACCCGCAACGATAAGACGTACTACTCCGACACCCACAGTTCCCTGGCCGGTAAGTCAGTGGTCTATCGGGTGGCGGCCATCAACAGCGTTGGCATGGGTCCCTACTCTGCCAACAGCTCGACCGCCCCCGTGGTCCTTCCGAAGGCGGGCACGCAGCCGAGCGCTCCGATGGGGCTCAGGTTGGTGCCGACGGGTTTCACGGCCATTACTCTCTCTTGGGACGCTCCGTCGTCGCCGGGCAGCAGCCCGATCATTGACTACAATGTTCAACGGTCAGAAACCGGCGAGCAGCCTTGGACTGATGTTTCAGGCCAGAGCGTAGGAACTGCCACTAACGCCACTGATACAGTTGGTCAGGGTGAGACGTGGCACTACCGTGTTGCGGCCAGCAATACTCAAACCGGCACAACTCCCCCTCCCGTTAGGGGTCCGTATTCTGCCTCTATCAGGCTTGGTGGCCCAGCAGACCAGCCGGGGACACTAATCCTGCCACCGCAGGCGCCCATGGTCGGCATGGCGATAACCGCCACGCTAACGGACCCTGACGGCATGGTATCCGGCCAGATGTGGCAGTGGCAGAAGTCCATGGACAAGGACTCCTGGATGGACATTACGGGAGCCATGACCGCCACGTACACGCCATCGGCGATGGACGAGGGCTACTACCTGCGGGCGACGGTAACGTACACCGATAAGAACCGTTCCGGCAGGACGGCCGAAAGCATGGCAACTGGCATGGTGACCGTTCCATCGGACGACGCAAGCCTGTCTTCACTGAGCCTGATGGACAGCGACGGTATGGCTATTGACCTGATGCCGATGTTCGCATCCGACACGACGGGCTACACCGCCATGGTCGCAAACGAAGTCGACATGGTTACGGTTAGCGCGACGGAGACGCATTCTCGCGCGACGGCGTCCGTTGATGGCGGCGCGAGCCTTAATGTCGGCGAAAACACTATCACTATCGAGGTAACGGCGGAAGACGGGACGATGATGACCTACACGGTCGTGATAACTCGCGCTGCTTCCGGCGACAAAAGCCTGTCCTCACTGAGCCTGAAGCACCTGCCTATGGACAAGATGGCTGGGATGCCTATCGAACTCACAGACATGGACGGCATGGCTATGGCGTTCGACTCCGACGAGATGATGTATTACGCTGACGCAGGTAGCGCAGCGGAGATAACGGTTACGGCGATGGCGACGCATTCGGAAGCAATGGTGTCCGTAACGGTTAACGGCACGGACGCGATGAAGACAGACGTTGCGACTTACTGGGACATGCTGGGCTGCGAGGCGATGAATGACGCAGTGGGCGCGGACGACCAGCCGGACGATGCTAACAGCCCATACTGCAAAATGTACGCCGGTCTTGACGCGGACGCGAAGATGAAAGTGGATGAGACATTCGCGAATTACTACGACGTTCCGCTGATGGTGGGCGAAAACACTATCACCGTCACGGTAACGGCAGAAGACGGCACGACATACGTGATGCCCTACACGGTTATGGTGACCCGTGAAGAATTGACTGATGAGGCAAGGCTGCTCGCCGACTACGATGCGGATAGCGACGGTAGGATCGACGCTGTTGAACTCAGGCACGCTATCATTGAATATCTTGACGGAGCGCTTGAGCCGGCTGACTTGAGGATCCTCATAATGCTCTACCTCGGGTAGAGAAAAAGGACCATAAAAAATGCAGCAGGTCCGTTCGCTTCAACTGTGGGTGAGGCAGGAGCGGAGTCCACGGAGACGAACGGACCTACGGAGCTATCTACATATACGGGTGCTACGAAACCAAACGAAGGAGAGAGGCCTTGAATAGACTATTAATTTTGGCGGCATTGCTGCTAAGTGTGGTCGGCGGCTTGACGCTCATGTCGAGTTCGTCTCCCCTGGCAGCACAGACAGGTCCGAGTGCCAATCGGTCCTTTGATCCGACGACAGTGGAGCCGGGTGGCATGGTGACGGTGGGGATTGATATTGAGGGCATCACCGGTCAGGCTGGGAGCGTGACGGAAACATTGCCAGAGGGCTTCACATATGTGTCCGACACGACTGGCTTCCCTCAAGATGCACCAGGGTCTGAAATCGAATTCACATTTTTGGGAAATACAGCTTTCTCCTATGTGGTTACAGCTTCCAGTGTGGAAGGTTCCTATTCCTTCAGTGGCACTCTAAATCCTGGTCCGGACGAAGCTGCCGTTGATGTCAGCGGTCCTGATACTGTAACCGTCTCGGCCAACAGTGCACCGACGATTGCGGGTGATGCCGAGGTTGATTACGCCGAGAACGGCACAGGTGACGTCGCGACCTACACCGCGAATGACCCTGATGATGACACGATCACATGGTCGCTTTCCGGCGCCGACGCGGATGACTTCTCCCTGGCGTCCGGCGTTCTCTCCTTTGTGGACTCACCTAACTATGAGAGCCCGGCAGATGCCGACGGCGACAACGCATATATGGTCACTCTGACGGTCGCGGACCCTGACGGCGAAAGTGACTCGATCGACGTCACCATTACGGTGACCAACGTTGGGCCGGCTCCTGTTGTAGTTGATGGCCTCACTTTCGATGTCGTTCCCGGGAAGGCCGTTAAAGGGGCCGTCGTTTCAGGTCTGAAGCATCCGATCGCGAGCGAGCCTCTGCAGTGGGATGTTACAGATGATGTTACCGGCAAGCCTGCCAGCATCGCGAATAATGGTGTAGTTGGCGACTTCCAGGTCAAGGAGACTGAGGAAGGAAGCGGCATATTCCAGCTGGTCGTGATGAAGTCCGGGGCACCCGCGCTGAGCGGGACACAAGCGATTAGTGTTGGTTTGACATATGATCTGGGCGAAGATGCCGAGGACGACAGCGTTGCTGTCACTCTTGGTGGTAGCATAAATGAGCGCTCCCCCTTGTCGTTCCCCAATGCTCAGTTTGAATTCACGATACCGAAGAGCATAGTAGCGGGGACGCCGGTAGGCGCCTTTAAGGTGAATGGAGGCATTTCCGGTGAGTACCTGGACGGCATCCTGACCGGTGAAGGCAACGAGCGGTTCTCGGTCAGAGACGGCGACATGACGCTCGTTTACCGGGGCGGTGAAGGTGACCCTGAGGTTGGGACGTACGCCCTGGAGCTCACTGTGAGTGGTGATGCGGGCCTGGCCAACAGGACAACTAAAGTAGATGTGAAGGTGACCGTCACTGCTTCAAATGATGCACCGACGGTGGTTGGTGACTTCACGGAGACCCTGACTGAAGACTTGGCCGGCGATGGACTTGTCAGCGCCGGAACCTCAGTTGGCGACGCGAGCGCGCTCATTAACAACCCTGACAACGACAAGCTGACTTACGAGTTGGTTGCCGAGGATTCAGGCTTCTTTGTGATAGACAAGGACACCGGCATGGTAAGTGTTGGTGCTGCTAACATTCCGGATTCCGCGTCCTCCGCGGACGGAACCGACGTCGAATACACCTTCCAGATAAAGGTCTCTGACGGGATAACCGCGAATGACCGGGTAATCGACGCCACCGTTACGGTGGACGCGAACTCGCCTGTGGAGCTCGTCGGTGCTGCTGCTGGCGGCACGATTTCCCTTACAGAGAGCGTAACCGCAGGGGACGTGCCGAAGACGCTGCTCAACCTTGATGACTTGGTGAGCGACGCTGACGGCAACACACCGGTATTCAGGGTTTTGGATGACGGCGGCCAGACGCATATCGTTCACCAGCATGACGGGAACGGGGATGACCTGCTGCGGCTGACTTACGTTCCGAACGAAGCGGATGATCTCGTTCACACCGTAACGTTCGGCGTGAGCGACGGCTGGAACGACGATCCGGACGATCCCGACCAGACACTCAAGATCACGGTTTCGGTAACAGAGCTGGAGCCGGATCCGATTACTTCCAGTTTCGTGGGCATCACGGTTGTCGAGAACTCCAAGGACTGCTCACAGTCCGGAGTGGAGAGTGGCTGCTCGTTGGCGATTGTAGTTCCAACTGCGACCTCCTTCAGCATCGAGAGTGGTGAGGATTACAAGGCCGCCGACGGTAGTCCGAACTACGCGGTTGCCGATGATGGAACGATCACGGTGCTGAAAGCGCCTGACTATGAAAAGCGTCTGAACCCGGCCTTCCTGGTGAACGCAAATAACTCCGACGGGCTCGCCGGACTGATTTCGGTGCGCGTATCGGTTACAGACGTTGACGAAGACCCTGTGCTTGCCGCAATCGCGGGCACGCCCTGGGTGTATGAGACGGCACAGATAGGCGACCCGGTGGTCGAGAAGCCGGCTGATCAGGATGGTCCCGCAAGTTCCGATCCTGCAATCATGCTTTCGGCGAGCGATCCTGAGGGCGCGGCCATTAGGTACTCGATCAGCAGCTCCGGCAGTGTTCCGTTCAAGGTAAATCCGAACTCGGGCGCACTGACTGTGAGCGCAGAGCTCGACACTGAGATGGCCGGTAGCCACAGCTTCACGGTTACGGCAGCCGACCCGGCGCGCAACAGCGACTCGATGGACATCACCGTCCTTGTGCTGAACGCCAACGAGACTCCGATATTCACGAGTCCTACGGGTGACGAGGCGGTCACGACGATTCCTGAGGACACGGGCAATGCCCACGTTATATTCACTTTCAAGGCAACGGACGAGGACCAGGACGACCTTGAGTTCACCTTGCGTGAGGGTCAGTCCAGGGACCTGTTTGTAGTTGAAAATGTGAAAAGCGAGATGTCGGACGGCGTTGAAGTATGGAGCGGTGAGCTTCATGTGAAGCCTGACGTCACGCTTGACTACGAAGATGCCGGTTATGATCCGAGAGTGCACGTCGAGGCGAACGACCCTGAGGGTCTGAACGCGACGCTGCTGCTGACGGTCAACCTGAGCAACGTTAACGACAACGATCCCGCGTTTGATGAAGCTCCTGCGACGAGTCTCTCGGTTCCTGAGAACACGGTACGTGGGTTTGAAATATCTAACTACTCCGCTTCCGACGCGGACGGCGACGTAGATGGCGATGGTGTGGTTGTAAGTTACAGCCTGAGGGGCGCGGACGCCAAGTCCTTCAGAATCAATTCCGACGGCGACCTGATGACTCTCGAGTCACTGGACGCCGACCGCCAGGTACCTTGCGGCTCTGACGGCTGCGCGGTGACGGTGGTTGCGAGCGACGGCGAGCGCGAGGCCACTGCCAGCGTGAGGATCACGGTTACGGCCGTTGAGGACTCGGTCAGTACGCTTGACGTGAGCAAGGCAAACCCGGTGCCTGGTACCGAGATGGGCAATCCGATGAGCGCTCTCTCCAATGCGAAGGCCACGGTGAGCAAAGACGTGCCTGAGGCACCGTCGGATATCCCGGCGTCATACGGCAATGCCCCGCTGAACTTCGTGGAGACGGCATGGGCGAACTGGGGCACGGTACTGCGGATCGAAGTTACGGCGGAAGCGCCTGACGCGACCTGCGGCAACGGTAACCAGTGCGTATATGTAGACGTCAACAGTGACTCTGCTGACGACTCGCTGAAGCTGGCAGCCTACAGGGCTGATACCCCGGCGGGCGCGGCGTCCCGCGAGAACCATTTCGTGGCAGCGCTGATGCTGGTCGAGCTCTCCAGTGACGCGACACCTGGCGACGCAGCGGTGTACAAGCACACCGACGGCGGCGTGCCTGCGCTGAAGGTTGACGAAGAAGACGAAGTAGAAGTCAAATTTGGTAACCTGCGTGACACCATTGACGTTGAGAACGAGGCTCCTGAGGTGAGTAATTTCGCACCTGAGCACGAGCGCGCGTTCGACGATGCCGACGTGGACTACACGTTCACCATTACGGATGACCACTCCGGCCTGCCGGAGCCTGAGGATCTGCCGGACAACGATGGCGACGAGAACTACACACCTGTCGTAGCTCTGATAAGCAAGAGCGCGAGCGGCGTGGGCCAGTGCTCGGTCGCAAAGACGGCACCTAAGGGCACGGACAGTGTTCTGAACTTCGCGGCGCACATCCATGAGGATGACACGCTGTACTGCCCGGGTACCGCACAGGAAGGCGAGTACGTCGCGAGCGAGGGCGGCTTCGGCTTCGCCCCGATCAGGGACGACAAGGACTTCGACGAGATCGACAACGGTTACGATGTCGAGACGACGATAGTCCTGACCGAAAACGATACATACTATGTGACCTTCATCGTGTGCGACAACGCAGGTAACTGCGCCTACCACGATCCCGACGGAAACGATGATGACGAAGAGCTGGCACAGATTACAGTTGACACCGAGGACCCGGTATTCGTTGAGGCCCGCACAGGCCTGAACTGGGACTCGACGGACAACGAGTACGACGACGACCGCAACTACATCCAGGTTATCTTCAATGACCTGACGACGCTGAACGCGGCGACGGTTGAGGTAGATGACTTCGTGGTCGAGGGTCACACAATTGAGAGCGTCACTGTCTATGAGAACCCTGATGACGACGATGTCGACTGGGGTGACAGCGACAGGTATGCCAAGGAAGGACATAGGAACCTGCGCCATATCGACCGGTACAGGGACCTTGAGAACGCGGTGTTCATCGAGCTTGCAGACGAGTTGCTAGCGGACGAGACTCCTGACGTCACGATAGTGCCGAACGGTGTTGAGGACGCAGCGGGCAACGAGCAGGACGACGGAGACCACGAGGCAGACGACTGGATTTCGCCGAAGTTCACGATAGTGTCGATAACCTCGACGCTGGAGACGACGCAGGACGAGGTCCTTGCGGGCGACGGCGATGAAGTTACACTGGTAGTGACAGCTGACGAGCGCCTGGACACGACGCGCCCGACGGTCACGGTCACGTATGTGAACGCACCTTCAGGCTCGGTTGACACTAAGGGCACGATGTCCTGCAAGGTCGACAAGAACACGAACGGCAGCCGTGACAGGGGCGAGATCGTACTGACGGACTACTGCAAGGACAGCAGCGCCGCGAAGGGCGGAACGCTTAACAATAGTGTGGAGAAGGTCTCCAACACAGAGTGGATCGTTACAGTTACAGAGCCGAAGGACACCGGTTACTACAGCTTCCGGATCAGCGGTGTTGACCGCTCGCCGCAGGAGAACCCTGGCAGCGAAGGCATCACGCCGGACAGCATCGTGGTCGACTTCTTCGACTCGGACGGTGATGTAAATACGGACGACGCAGTGTTCTGGGAAGGTGACATCAACCTCGCGAACCCGAACGTAAGGGTGAGCGGCAACGTGATCACCGACAACGAGCCGGACATCGAGTTCAGGTCCCCGCTGTTCGTGGAGATTGACTTCACGGCGAACCACTGGAGTTCTGTTGACTGCAGAGGCGAGGACGACAACGACAACGAGTTGGCAAACTGCATAAACGAGAACAGCGAATACGCTGAGGATAACTTCGACGATGTGGTAATCACCATGTTCGAGCTTGACGGCGTGGACATGACCGACAGCGTAAAGACGACGGATGACCAGACATTCCTGGTTACCCTTGAGAACGTAGCTCTCGGAGATCACACGGCGAGGATCCAGGCGATGGACGTCGCTGGCAACACCCTGGAAGATGTCCTTGAGATTGACTTCGAGGTGAGTGACAGAGATCCGTTCGAGCGCCGTCTGAACCCGGGCTGGAACCTGGTAAGCTTGCCGGGTGAGCCTGCGGACAGCAGCATCGGCAGCGTGTTTGGTCCTGGTGTTGAAGTACGGACTGTGTACACCTACGATCCGGTCGTACCGGGTGGATGGATGGTTGCAGTACGTGAGACGCTGGACAGCGACTGGCAGGGCGACCTGACAGAGATTACGGGTACGC
>MPND01000019.1 GCA_002238855.1 SAR202 cluster bacterium bin90 | reverse complement strand
CCTCATCACCACCGGCAACACCAACATCCCCCTCGAAGGCTTCGCCCCCACCCGCTTCGCCTAAAGCCGCTCGCTCATCGTTAAGTCCCCTCTCCCTGGGGAGAGGGTTAGGGTGAGGGGAAAAGTCCCTTCCTCATAGACGGAAGAAAGTTAGCGTGACGGAAAAGTCCCTTCCCCCTCGACAGGGGAAGGTTAGGATGGGGGTGAAATTGCCCATTACCCAACTTCGACCGAACTCCCCACACGCACACGCCCAACATCCTCCATCCCATCCACAATCTCCATCGTCCGCACGCTCACCGCACACACCCGTCCCAGCAGCTCGATCACATCTTCCTTGTAGTCCGCAAACCGATATGTGTTGAACTTCGCAGCGATAGTCGGATTGCGCGGCTTCTTCTCCTTGTACTGGTCAAGCACCCACTCCAGCGCCGTCTCGCTGTCGGCCGTTCTCTCCAAAGTGTCCATAGTAGCCTTCACAGCGGTTCAGACGAAAATTGACGCCTCATGCTACACTAGTTGCCCATAAAGCAACACACTGAAATCAATCCTAAGATGGTCTGGAATTTCAAGACAGGTGACTGCGCCGCGAGCGCCAACGTATGCAGAACCAAAGACTTCCTATCGACAACATGGAGCAGCGGCATGAAGGACTTACAACAGCACTTGCTGAAGCCTTGAAGGAGGCTGCGCGGGTGTGCCTAGACCGTCATCATATTTCACCCATTACTGTTAAAATCAGGCATACTGATCGAGAAACACTTGCGGATGTTGAATGGAAGGCCACAGATGACCGCACTCGGGGGGCTTGGGCAAACGAAATAGATACCACGGAAGCGGGAGCGTATGCCTGCGTTCTAGCGGCAGTCGAGCTCCTTGACGGCCTAGTAGCTGTTATCCGTGCTGAAACAGAGACAGGAGCCGATTACTATGTTGCTCCTTCAGACGCCAGCGTGGACGACTTTGATGAGCATATACGTCTAGAAGTGTCAGGTGTTGATCGAGGAAATGACGCGGCGGTTAGGAGAAGACTAAGAGAGAAAGTAGCTCAACTTGCTAGGGCGGACGATGAAATACCAGGGATCGCCGGTGTAGTTGGTTTCGAAGAACAATTGATCCTTTTGGAAAACTTGGAGACGGCATGACTTGGCTTGAACAACACAGGCTGAGCGAGCGATACGCATCCGACGCTGAGGTTGCCAAACTTCGCGGCGAACAGGCTCAATTCCGAGAGCTTTACGCGATTGCCGCACAACATGAAGAAAGTGCACTAGCTGCGATTCCCTCTGACAAAACTCGCACTTATGGCATCATCGCAGTAAGCGCCGTGGCGCTGAGTTTCAAGGCAGCCGAATACACAAGTGCGAAGACCTTGGCGTATCGATGTCTAGCTTCCCAGCGTCTTCCAGATTCTGCTTCGCGGCAGATTGAGGAAATGTTGCAGTCCATTGCCAAGGAGCAAGCCAATATCCATTTGGAAGATGCACAGATGCTTGTTTCCTTGAAGGGTGGGGCAATCTTGCATGGTGGTGCGCCTCTAGATCTTATCGTAGATAAATCCCAAAAGATGCGCTCGCTGATTTATCGAGCCACCGAATATTTGAAGAAATTGCCGCACCGCAGGCGCGGAGGACCAAGGAAAGAAGTCACGGACGCATTTCGCACTTGGATATTTCAGGCCGAGCCGGGGAGCTATCAGTTCACGGTTGCTGTCCAAAAGAACAGACAATTGGAGATGGCGCTCTTTGCCAATGACGATTTAGATCCCAAACAGATTATTGAACAACTATCACATATCTTGCAGAGCTGCTCTGAATCTCCTTTCGAAGGGTTGTCATCATTGGTACCTGAAGATGACTACAGGACCTCATTCCTGAAGTTGGCACGTGATCTGACCCCCACTTCGAACGGGACGGAATTTAGGCAGCTTGATATTCATACTGCATCAGTACAGCGCCCGATTAGTCTGAATAGGAATAGCAGATACGCAATCAATGAAGCCATCAGTGCCAACATCGAACTTGCGTCGGACGAGGAGGAAGTCGAGATTGGCGGTACATTACGGGCGTTGCATTTGGATGATGATTGGATTCGCGTCGTGCAGGACGATGAACAGAATGTGAGAATAAACCGAGCAGGTGACGAAGTCGATGACAGAATAGGACCTATGGTGAATCACAAAGTGATAGTTCGCGCAGCTAAGGCTGGAGGGAGCTTGCGCTTTCTTGACATTGAACTAGATGAGTAACCTAACAGGCTTCGCCACCTTCATCAATAGAGCTTAGCGCACTGTCTGCAGGTAGGTCACTTTCTTCATCGCATTTTCATGTACAGGACAGAAATCCAGCATGCCAACGCCCCTGTGTATCGAACGTATCGCAAGCGTCGAGACCGCCGTGCAATATCTCGCAGGCGGTCAATCCCGAATGGACACACGCCTAGACCGCATCGAGGCAAAAGTCGACCGCTTGGCAATCATAATGATTGTCGGCTCTTCGGCCTGCTCGCCGCCATGATCGGCGGCTTCTGGCTGGTTTCAGGCTAGATCGTGCTGACGCGGCTGTCACCGTGTCGTCCATCGCACAGGGAACACTGGTCACGACTGTCATTCTGATTCATGTCCTACATGACGGTTGCCGTTACATAATCAAGAAGGGAGGCGAGCTAATGGGACTGCTATTTGACAATTTCGAGAACAAGTTCGTCGTTCGGGGCAGGAAGCAGGGACAGGAACGGGAGAATGCTCGCTGGCATGCCTGGATTGCCGACGACCCTGAAATAAGCAAGCTGGTTGAATCGGGCAAGGTGCGAATTCCGCCGGAACTGCAGAGCGAGGAAACACCGGACGACTAAATCCAAAAGACGATTTCCAAGTCGAATGCGAGAGTTCCTTCACCCCTCGACAGGTGAAGGAACTTTTCCTATCCTCCCCATCCTGTCTACTCCCGCCCCCAAATCCGCCGTGCTCGCCACCGCACGATGATGTACTTCAAACAAGTTCAGCAAGCGCAGCCTGCGGACTGATAGCGCGGATTGGAGACTGCTAATAGTCTCGGACATTTCTCGTAACGATGTACTGCGCTTCACAGGCACGGGCTGCTACCACCTGCATTGCATCCTCAAAGTCAGCCATTGGGAGTTCGGCAGCGTACCGAATGCCTTCAGTATCGGTCGTCGCCACTCCGACCATTTGAGTAAGTTCCAGGATGAAGTCTCGTGTACTCACCCCTCCCCGAGTTGGGGCAACCAGATAATAGAGGTTAGACACGGAGTGCCAGGCGATGCATGCCGTCTCTGCTCCTGACTCAATGGCGTCCAACAGGTCGGACGCCGGCCCCGAATGTGGATGTCTATCAAGCGCGATGTCGATAAGCACATCGCTATCAATAAAAATCACTTCAGATACTTCTTCGCCAGCGCATCGTAACGAGCATCATCACGCTCCGCAGCCCTAAACTGACCGCGCCATCGAGAGGCGAATGATAGCTCATCGCCAGCCCCTCTTTCTCCCGACGACCCTTCTGAGAACTCCTCTAGCGACCTGAACTCCAGCGGCTTGCTCCGCATCTCGTTCAGCATTTCAAGGTCTTCCAGGTCCTCCAGCCGCTCCAGCATCTCCACATATTCCTGCATCCCAACAATCACCGCCGCCGCCTCCCCATTTTCCACCACAATCTGAATCGGCCTCTTCCCGCGCTCACTGTACATTTCCTATCCTCCACATCCTGTCCATCCTGTTAGCCCCGGTAAGCCCCTAATCCGCCGCGCTCACCGCCTCCACTTCCACGTCCAGCATCCTCGCGTTGCACCAGTCCCATGCTAATCACACGCCCCCAAAGCGTCAAACTATCGCCGTACCAGTCCCCCTAGACAATCCCAAACCTTTCTGCCAAAATACCAGTACATAATTGCGAACATTACTGTAACTGGGAATATATTGACCGGTAGCGACAGATTCGAACGAGAAGGCCTCCTCACCACGATACGCGCAAGACGAAAGTGGTACTTGGGCCTCTACTTCCTGCAGATAGCCGCGTGGCTTGCCCTGCTCATCGTCAACGAAGTGTATAATGCGGATTCCACGGTCTTCTTAGGCCAGCGCGTTCTTGATAGCGCCGTCACCATGTCTTTCATAGGTCAAGGAACGCTGATTTCGACGATACTCTTGATAGACGTCATCTTTGACGGCTGCCGCTACATAATCAAGAAAGGTGTAGAGATTATGGGACTGCTATTCGACAATTTCGAGAACAAGTTCGTCGTTCGAGGCAGAAAACAGGGACAGAAAGAGGGACAGGAACAGGAGAAGGCTCGCTGGCATGCCTGGATTGCCGACGACCCTGAAATAAGCAAGCTGGTTGAATCGGGCAAGGTGCGGATTCCGCCGGAATTGCAGAGCAAGGAAACACCGGACGACTAAGCGCAAAAGACGATTTCCAAGTCGGATGTGAGAGTTCCTTCACTCCTCGACAGGTGAAGGAACTTTTCCTATCCTCCCCATCCTGTTAGCCCCGGTAAGCCCCTAATCCGCCGCGCTCACCGCCTCCACATCGATCCCCAGCAGCGGCACCAGGTACTGCCCCGTCTGCGAGTGCGCCATCCGCGCCACATCCTCCGGCGTGCCCTCCGCGATCAGCTCCCCGCCCTTGTCGCCCGCGCCCGGCCCCAGGTCGATCAGCCAGTCCGCGCTCTTGATCAGGTCAAGGTGATGCTCGATCAGCACCACCGTATTCCCCGCGTCCACCAGCCGCTGCAGCACCCCCAGCAAATGCGCGCAGTCCTCGAACGACAGCCCAGTCGTCGGCTCGTCCAGGATGTACAGCGTCTTCCCCGTCGCCCGCTTCGAAAGCTCCTTCGCCAATTTCACCCGCTGCGCCTCGCCACCGCTCAGCTGCGTCGCCGGCTGACCCAGCCGTATATACCCCAGCCCCACATCCTGCAGCGTCTGCAACCGCCTCCGCACGCGCGGGATATTCTCGAACGCCTCCAGCGCCTCCGTCACCGTCATCGCCAGCACATCCGCGATATTCGCGTCCCGCCAGTAAATCTCCAGCGCCTCGCGGTTATACCGCTTCCCCTCGCATATCTCGCAAGGCACCGTAACATCCGGCAAAAACTGCATCTCGATGTTGATATGCCCGTCCCCCGTGCAAGCCTCGCAGCGCCCGCCCTTCACATTGAACGAGAAACGCCCCGGCTTGTACCCCCGCATTCGAGCCTCCGGAGCAGTCGCATACAGCTCTCGTATCGGCGTGAAAGTGTCCGTGTAAGTCGCAGGATTGCTCCTCGGCGTCCGCCCGATCGGAGACTGGTCGATGTCCACCACCTTGTCGATATGCTCCACACCCTCGATGTCGCGCACTGCCCCCGCCCTGTCCCGCGCCCGGTAGAACTGCTGCGCCAGCTTCTTGTACAGGATCTCGTTGATCAGCGTGCTCTTCCCCGACCCCGACACCCCCGTCACGCACACCAGCATCCCCAGCGGAATCTCCACATCAATGTCCTTAAGGTTGTTCTGCGCCGCCCCCCTGATGACCAGATGCTCGCCGTTCCCCGGTCGCCGCCCCTCAGGCAGCGGTATCTGCCGCGTCCCCCCCAGATACTGCCCCGTTATCGATCGCGGCTCCGCGATGATCTCCTCCACCGGCCCCGTCGCCACCACATGCCCGCCGTGCTCGCCCGCGCCCGGCCCAAGGTCCACGATGTAGTCCGCAGACCGCATTATCGCCTCGTCGTGCTCCACGATCAGCACAGTGTTGCCCAGATCGCGCAGCCCCTTCAGCGTCTGTATCAGCCGGTAGTCGTCCGCCGGATGCAGCCCGATCGACGGCTCGTCGCACACATACAGCACCCCCATCAGCCCCGACCCGATCTGCGTCGCCAGTCGTATCCGCTGCGCCTCCCCCCCGCTCAGCGTAGATGCCGTCCGCGACAGCGTCAGGTAGTCCAGCCCCACATTCAGCAGGAAGTCCAGCCGCGCCCCGATCTCCTTCAGGATCTGCCCGGCGATCGCCCGTTCCCGCTCCGTCAGCACACTCGGATGCTCCACCACCACGCGCCCGTTCCGCAACCCCTTGGATTTCCGCCTGCGCCCCTTCGCCGCCTTCTTCGCCGTCCCATTCGTTGCGAAGACATCCTGCCCAGCCTGCACATCGATGTTAGCCCTCGTCTCATCCCCCTCGATCCCCGCAATCCACCGGCTCGCCTCCGCAATAGACTTGTTCGTAACATCCATAATGTTGATGCCGCACACCGTAACCGCCCGCGCCTCAGGCCTCAACCGCTCACCCTTGCACGCCGTACACGGATTCGTCGACATATACCGCTCGATCTCCGAGCGCACATGGTCCGACTCCGTATCCTTGTACCGCCGCTCCAGGTTGTTGATCACCCCCTCGAACGCCGTCCGCCAGCGATACGTCTTCCCCCGCCGCGTGTGATGCCGCACATCGATGCGCTTCCGCTTCGTCCCGTACAGCACCTTGTCCAGGTCCTGCTTATCCATATCCTTGACCGGCACATCCAGCGAAAAATCATACGCATCTGCCAGCGACTCCAGCTGGCTGTAATACCACGGGCTCATCGCACCCGACCGCGCCCAAGCCTGCACCGCGCCCTCCGCGATGCTCATATTCCTGTTCGGAATCACCAGGTCAGGGTCAACCTCCAGCTTGTACCCCAGCCCCGTGCAAGTCGAGCATGCCCCGTGCGGATTGTTGAAGCTGAAAGTGCGCGGCTCCATCTCCCCCATGCTGATATTGCAGTGAACGCACGCGAACTGCTCCGAAAACAACAGCTCCTCCCCCCCGACCACATCCACCAGCACCGTCCCGCTCGCCATCTTCAGCGCCGTCTCCACCGAGTCCGCCACCCGCGTCTGCTCCGCGCTCGCGCCGATCACCAGCCGATCCACCACCACCTCGATGTCGTGCCACTTCTGCTTGTCCAGGTCGAACGACTCCGACAGGTCAGACACCTCGCCGTTCACCCGCACCCGCACGAACCCCGACTTCCGCGCCTCCTCGAACACCTCCTTGTGCTCGCCCTTCCGCCGCCGCACCATCGGCGCCATTATCTGTATCCGGCTGTCCTCCGGCAGACCCAGCACCGCGTCCACGATCTGCTGCACAGTCTGCCGCTCCACCGGCCGCCCGCACTTGTAGCAGTGCGGATGCCCCGTCCGTGCGAACAGCAGCCGCAGGTAGTCGTATATCTCCGTAACCGTCCCCACCGTCGAGCGCGGGTTATGCGACACGCCCTTCTGGTCGATGGAAATAGCAGGCGAAAGCCCCTCGATATAGTCCACATCCGGCTTATCCATCCGCCCCAGGAACTGCCGCGCATACGACGACAGCGACTCCACATACCGCCGCTGACCCTCCGCATAGATCGTATCGAACGCCAGGGAACTCTTGCCCGACCCGGAAACACCCGTCATCACCACGAGCTTGTTGCGCGGAATCGTTACGCTCACATCCTTAAGATTGTGCTCCCGCGCCCCCTGAACAACGATATTCTCCAATGGCATACGGCTCGTCCTTCTGTCTGGGTGAATTGCAAAGGCAAAACGGAAAAATGAACGCCCTGCAGCGTTCATTTTATCATTCAGGCGTCAGGCATGGGCAGGTGTCAGGCGACCTTCTCAACCAATCGCCAAGAAAAAAATCCCCTCCACGCAAAGTCCCCTCTCCTTGGGGAGAGGGTTAGGGTGAGGGGAAAAGCCCTTCCCACTTGATGGGGAAAGGCTCGGATAGGACTGAACCAACTCACACCCGCTCCTCCTCGCAACCCACCCTACACAGACGATCCCGTAAGTGGAGCAACCCCCGACGCGCCCGACACCACGCCGTCCGACTTCACGATGAACTTCTGGCATTCCGAAAGCACAGCCTTGCCGCCAGATTCTAGCGCCTTATCCACCGCATCCCTGTGCCTCGTCATCGCCCCAACCGTCTGGTCCAGCGCACCCCTGATCCCCCCAGCACCAGCAACCTTGTAATCGCCGATCGCCCCATCGATAGCCAACAGTGCCTCAGACAAAGTCCGCTTCAGATCGCTCGACAACTCCGAATCAAGCACCTTGCTAGCCAGCTCCCGCGCCTCAGCCTGCAACTCCTCCAGCTCATCCGTAGGAATCACCGTCTCATCGAACTCCCTCGACATAATCCGCGCCGGCCACCTGAAAGACCGCAAAAAATCATCGCTGAAATCCTGCCTGAAAGTAGGCCAGTTCATCGCATCGATCCCGAAGATAAAGCTCCTCAGCCTGCCAAGGTCCTCCAGGTAAAGCTCCAGGTCCTCCGAATTCATCGCCTCGCACCGCTTCGAAGTCTGCTCGCACAGGTCAATCAGCCGCAGCGTACCCGTCAGCGACACATAAAACCCCGACCTATCCCCCGCCTCCGGGCTAATCCCAAGCGTCTCCATCCACACATCCGCCACCCTCACCGTCGCTATCGGAAAATCCGGATGAGCATCAGAATAAGTCTCCTCCCCGTAAGTAATCACCCCCTGGACAATGTCATAAAGCCGCTGCGCCGGATTCGTCATCTCTGCCATCAAACTCCCTACCTCATCAAATGGTTTCCTACAATAATATTACACTAAGAAACCACTGACATCTGATCTTCCTAACATTGAAGGGCTTGACGAAGTTACTGATTAACTCACCCAAAAGGTCGAAGCAAATGCAGATTCACCCCACCGCGGGGGATAATAACTGCCAATAGATCTCTGATGACGCAAGGACAGGACGTGGAATGCTGGATTTTATAATCGGCAATACCCGCAGCGTTCAATTCGACACCGAGGCCAGAGGTTAGAAGCGAAATTATCGACCCCGAGACTTGACCGAACAATTATTCTGTTCTAAAATGTTCTGCACAGTGTCCGTATACTGTCAACGAATCTGACATCTAAGAGTCAGTCAGCTTAACGCCTCCGTGATTACTCAGCAGGAAAAGTACATTCCGATATGCTTCATAAATATATCCACGAAATACGCGATCCGGTTCATGTCTTCATCAGGCTAAATTCAGATGAAAGACGCGTGTTGGATTCAGCGCCGTTTCAACGTCTTCGGCATATCCATCAACTTGCGCTGTCCTATCTCGTATACCCCGGTGCTACTCACAAGAGGTTCGAGCATGCTCTCGGTACCATGGAATTAGCGGTGAGAGTATTCGACACCATAACCGATCCCAGAAATGTACATCACCAGATTCGCTCACTTATTCCTGAGATATCCCAACCACCGGAAGGCATAGGTTACTGGCGGCGGGTATTACGAATGGCAGCTCTTTGCCATGACATCGGTCATTTGCCGTTTTCACACGCAGCTGAGAAAGAATTACTTCCGGATGGATGGGACCACGAAAGGATCTCAGTCGAGATAATCAAGAGCGACGAGATGCGTGACATTTGGGAAAGTATGACGCCTCCTTTGAGAGCGGAACATGTAGCTCGATTAGCAGTTGGTCAGAAAGTTCTGGTTGATGAAGAGTATTCCGACTGGGAAGCAATCCTGTCCGAAATAATCGTCGGAAACGCCTTCGGCGTCGACAGAATTGATTATCTTCTCAGAGACTCAATTCATACGGGAGTAGGGTACGGAAAATTTGACCACCACAGGCTGTTGGACACTTTGCGTATTTTACCCAACCAGGACTCTGACGAGCCGATACTGGGAATTGAAAGCGGAGGAGTTCACTCGGCACAAGCACTTTTGATCGCACGATATTTCATGTACGCACAGGTCTATTTTCACCCCGTCAGAAGAATGTATGACAAGCATCTAATTGATTTCTTAACAGAGTGGTTACCACAAGGGACATTTCCGATTTCATCTGATGGAATCCAGCAATACACAGATGTGGAAGTCATGAATGGCATTCGTGAAACGGCGAAGGATTCCTCTGCGAATGGGTATGATCCCGCAATGCGAATAATTGACCGACAACATTACAAAAGAGTATATTCCCGTGTATCAGGTGATGTCGAAAGACACCTTACTCCCGGACGTATCGTCTTTGAATCCTTATGCGAAAGGTATGGACGAAATAACGTCTATCATGATTTCTATGAAGAAAAAGACAGAGTTAATGACATCCGCGTTCTCAGCAGCGACGACAGGGTTTTTTCGGAGTCGGAGATGTTAGAGAGTATTCCACAGTTGACAGTGGACTGTGTGTATATCAATCCTGCTCGCGAAGCTGAAGCCGTTGATTGGCTCAAGACTGAAAGAGAAAATATACTCGATCGCGCTCCTCAAGAGGAGGAATAAGCATGACAGACTTGAATGGTTTGAAACTCAGAGCCGTGGTTGCTAGGCTTGTTGAAAAGATGCAAGACCGAGATGGTTGGTGCGGCGAGACCCATATCCAGAAGACCGCCTATTTCCTGCGAGATTTAGTAGGTGTTCCACTAGATTACGAATTCATCATTTACAAGCACGGACCTTATTCATTCGACCTACACGATGACTTAATGGCAATGAAGGCTAGTAGGTTTCTCAAGACTGAAGCTCGGCGCCCATACGGCCCATCGTTTAGAAAGGGCGATTTGAGTGAAGTCATAACAGATAGGTTCCCGAAGACTCTTGGGCAATTTGATAGGCACATAGATTTTATTGCTGAGGAGCTAAGTAGCAAGGGCGTGAAGGAGTTGGAACGCCTTGGTACGGCCTTGTTCGTCACAAATGAAAGGCCTGACGTGCAAGATGTGGGCGAGCGTGCTCGATTGGTGATTAGACGTAAGCCTCATATTAGCCTCAATCAAGCTTTGGTCGCGGTTAGAACAATCGATGGATTGTGCAAGAAAGCCGAAAACAGGTCATTAAGGTAGAAATTCCACAGGGCCTTAAGAAATATCCTACGCATGCATTTTTGTTCTTGCTTGCGGCATATCTCTTGACTCATCCCAGCAAACTACCGCAGATTCCCCTTGACAACCCAAACATCCGTGCGTAACATACATGTCAATCATAAAGAACATACATTCTCACAGGACTTGGAGAACCACCCACAACCTATGTGCATCAAGAGCAAGCTCCAACAACACATTCGCAACCTCACCGGAGACGGTGAAGTCGTTGCGCGCTTCCTCTTGGACACGGTGCAGGGTGAGCACCCCGACGCCAAGTACCACCACAAACTCGAAGCCGCAAAGCTCCTAGCCCGCTACGGCTCCTCATGCGAAGACCAGCCCCAAGAACAAGAATCCCAAGTCTGGGGCCTAATCCCCACACCCGAAGAACTAGCAGCAGCGAAAAACACCCCTTCCCCCTCGACGGGGGAAGGCTGGGATGGGGGTGAGCGGGACAAGAATCCTCACCATCCTGTCACCCACCTCGACATCCTCAACTACGACATCGCCCACCTAATCAGGCAAGAAACTGCCGAAGGCCACACCATCGCCGAGTTCCTATCCCACGTAATGACACGAAGGGACCAGCCCTTCACACCCAAAAAACTCCGCATCCGGCACACAGACCGCATGGCAGCAGCCAGAGAAATCCTGAGGCGAGGCCACGGACACTGGGGCAGTAAGCCAAAGCTCAAAGTCTATGCCGACGATGTCGAAGACACCAACGACTACGACACCCTGCACACCGACCTAGCCAAGCGAATGCGAGAATACAACGAGCACGGCACAGACGCCATCCGCTTCCTGCTGGACGTAATGAACGACACCAGCCTAGACCCCGAGGAAGGCTACACCTGGCACCACAAGATGTCCGCAGCCCACGAGCTAATCCGTCGCGGCTGGGACACCAACCACGACAAAATCACCCCGGAAATGCTCCAAGCCTACTGGCAAGACCAGCAATCCACCCGCCTCAGCATCGGCCAGAAAAAACAACTAGCCGGCCTCCCCACATTCCTCGACGAATACGACCACTACGACAACGAGGACTACGAGGCCATCGCCCGCGAACTCCGCGATCAAGAGGACATGGAACAGGCCGCAGCCTTCAAAGCTGCCTCTGCCCCCGGACAAAGTCCCCTCTCCCCTGGGGAGAGGGTTAGGGTGAGGGGAAACACCCCTGCATCAAGCCCGTCCGAGGACAACGAAGCCCTCCCTAATCGTCATTCCCGTGAAAACGGGAATCCAGCGGCGTCAAAAGGTCCCCTCTCCCCGCGGGAGAGGGCTAGGGTGAGGGGCTCAGAAGAACCTCAACTATCCCCATCCTCCACACCAATGTCATCCCACACCAACGATGAAACCAACTTCATCGACGACCTAGACTGCTACTACGAACCCCTAACCCCAGAAGACCAGGCAATCTTCAACTACAACTCGCTCATAGAATCCGGCGAATTCGAAGAAGGCGAAATCACCTTCGTGCCCCCCTCAGAGGCAGCCCACCGCGACTACGCCATCGCCCTAAAGCAGATAAGAGAAGCCGCCGAAGCCGAAGGCATCCCCCTCCTCCCCAACCCCCTAGCCGGCACTCTCCGCCACCCCACCATCCGCAGCCCCTGATCCTCTGTGCCTTTTGTGGCTATTCCGCCCCCTGACAACTGAATACTCACCACTCGAAACTACGCCCTACCTCACCGGAATCCGCGTCCCCGGCGTAGTCATCCGCAGGCTGTATATCGAACTGTTCGATGTGAAGTACATCGTCTGGTTGTCCTCGCCGCCCCACGCGCAGTTCGCCGGGTACTCCGGCAGCTCGATAACCCCAACCAGCTCGCCACTCGACTCGAACACCCAGCATCCGCCCGGACCCGTGCAGTACACGCGCCCCTCCACATCCACCTTCATGCCGTCCGGCACCCCGTTGTCCGCATGCTCCGACGGCATATCCGCAAAGTGCCGCAACCCCACCACATCGCCGTTCCCGTCCAGCTCAAACGCCATGATGTACTGCCCCGACCGCGTGTTCGCCACATACAGCACGCTCTCCTCCGGCGAGAACGCGATCCCGTTCGGATACTCGAACGGCGCCACCAGTTCCACCTCGCCACTCGGCCTGATCCGATGCACGCTGTTGAACTGCACATCCACATCGGCAGCGTCCAGCCGGTCCCGCCCCGGGTTCGTGAAATACAGGCTGCCGTCCGTCTTCAGCACCACATCGTTCGGCCTGTTCAGCCGCCTCCCATCGCAGCCGTCCGCAATCGTCGTGTACGACCCGTCCTCCTCCAGCCGCGTCAGCCGCCGGTTCACCATCTCGCAGATGACCACATTCCCCTGCGCATCGAAGGTCATCCCATTCGATTCCCCGCTGTTCTCCCGAATCAGCTCCGGCTCCTCCCCCGGAACCAGCCTGAAAATCTGCGCCCGCCGTATGTCCACAAACAGCAGATACCCGTCAGGATGCCACAGCGGCCCCTCCGTGAACACGAACCCCGTCGCCAGCCGTTCCGCCTCCTCCGATTCAACGATGCTAGAAAGTGCGTCAGACATGTCAGCCCCCTGTTCTGTCCGTCCTGTTATTCGCCATCGGTTAGACTCGCGTGTACTTCACGATGCGCCGCCCCGTGCTGCCCTCGCCCGAAGTCGGCTGCACGAAGTAGATGCTCCCGTCCGAGTCGCCCGCCGCACCATGGCAGCTGCGGTACTTGTCATCGCCCCAGCGCGCCAGCAGCTCGCCGTCTCTGCTCAGTATGCTGAAGTACCCGCCGTTGTGCTCCGCCACATAGCAGTCGCCGTCCGAGTCCTCCCACACCACCGCAGGCCCGATCAGCTTCGTCGGCCACTCAGCCAGGAATCTGCCGTCCTGCGAGAACACCTGCACGCGGTCGTTCTCCCGGTCCGCGATGAGCAGCCGTCCGTCCGCCGTAATGCAAGCGCCGTGCGGCAGCATAAACTGCCCCGGCCCGCTGCCCGGCTCGCCCCACGACTGCTTCAGCGCACCCTCTGCCGAGAACCGGTGAACCCTCGCATTCGCATATCCGTCCGCGATGTAGATGTCCCCCGATGCCGCGACCGCTATGCCCGCCGGCATGTTGAACGGCTCGCCCCCGTGCGTAACCTGCGTGTATCCGTTCGACCCGAAGTCGTCAGGGTCCGCGCCTGTGTCGGAGCGAAAGCCCTTCTCGCCGATTGTCAGCAGCAGTTCGCCCTGCGGCGTGTACTTCAGTATCTGCTGGTCGTTGCGATCGACAATCCAGATGTTGTCGTGCGCGTCAGCGTATATCGCATGCGGGAACGAGAACTCCGTCTCGCCCCAGTCGTGCAGGTAATTGCCATCCGTATCGAATACGATGACGCCATGCTCGCCCCTGTTGAACCCGTACACCCTGTCCTGCGAGTCCACCGTCACCGCCGCCATTGGCACATTCCAGCCCTCCGGAATCTGCGCCCAGTCTTCGTTCACTTCGTAAGTATGCTTGCCGCTTCCAACTGTATCTGCCACGTCTGATCTCCTTACAATGAATCGAGGACTGAATCCGCCATCCGATGCTATCTACCGTTTACAACTAACCCTGGTCCGGCCTGCAAGCTTCCATCACCGCGCGCACCGAGTCGATGTTGGACCGCGCAGCCACCACGCGCACCATTGCGATGTCCAGTCCCTCCGCCAGCCGCCTGAACTCTGCCGCCGCGCCTGCCGCATTTCCATAGTACCCTACCGTTCGCAGCAGTTCGGGCGAAAATGCGTCCGCCACCTCGTCCGCGCTTGCGCCGTTGCGCCTCATGTCGTCCAGACCTGCAAGCTCTTCAGTGAAGCCCATTCGCTCGAAGTGCGCTCGATAACCAAGCTGCCGCTCTCGCTCCGTCGGTATCGTCGCGCCCAGCGCGTAGTTCATCGTCGCCTTGGCGAACGCCCTACGCGCCACATCCTCGTCATCGTCAACGCATACGCGGATATACTCCGCTAGCTTGATTTCAGACGGATCGCGTCCCGCCTTCTGCGCTCCCTCGTTTACGCGCTCGCGGCTCCATGCTATCTGTTCCGGGCTGCACCAGTTCAGGCATGCGCCGTCCGCAAGCTCACCAGCCATTCGCAGCATCTGGGGTCCCAGCGAGCCGAGGTACACTGGCGTTTTCGGTGGCGGGTCTATGCCGAGACTCGCGCCACGCAGTGTTACAACATCGCCTTCATAGTCCACGCGCTCGCCTGCGACAAGCGGGCGTATCGTGGCGAGATAGTCGCGCATCAGCGCCAGCGTGGAGAAGTTCGGCAGACCGAGCGCCTGTCGCTGGCGCGGCCGATATGAGCCGCCCGAGCCGATGCCCATTATGAACTTGCCGCCGCTTATATCGCTCACGGTGCCGCCTGTCATTGCGAAGCCCATCGGCGTGCGGTACATCACCGGCGACACCGATATGCCCGTCGTAACGCCGCCGTCAACGACATCACAGCTTGCTTCCCAGCGACGCAGGCAGAGCTGGTAGGAATCGTGCCCTGTGCCTTCCGGCGTCCAGATGCTCGTGTAGCCCTGCGCCGCTGCCTCGCGAGCGAGTACTGCCTGATCGTCCCACGACAGGTTGAGCGTCGCATCCAACCCAACGCCAATTTGCATGTTCACTATCTCCCTCTATGTTCAGGTGACAACGGTTGCCGTTAAGCAGAATAGACAGGATTCACAGGATGAAGCGCTACAAGCATCATATCCTGTCCATCCTGTCTATTCAGGTTAGACTGTATGGAACCGCGAAGCGGCGCTGCGTATTATGCACGCGATGGCAATGCCACCGTCGCTGCACCCGGCGTGGTCTTCTTCCCCTCGTGGTCTTCCAGCCAGATGTCGCAGTCCACCAGGTTCTCGCCGTTTTCGGTATAAGTCTTCGTGACGACGCCCTTGCCGTACATTGGCGTGCCCGGCACATCCATGCCGCGATACTGTGTCGTCAGCGACTTCAGCATGCCCTCTTCACCGATCCAGTCGGTCATAAGCTGTCCCAGCCACGCCCCCTTGAGCGCGCCGTGCAGGATGACATCCGGCAAGCCGTTGTTCTTCGCGTAGTTCTGATCGTAGTGGATCTGATAGTAGTCGCCGGAAGCGCCCGCATACTTCACGAGCTGCTGCGTGGTCGGGTTCTTGCGCAGCGTAGGGACATCCATGCCTTCCTGAACATCCTCGAAATATACCTGACTGCCCATTAGTACTCTCCTTTGTTCGTCATTGCCGTGGACGATTGTGTCGCCCTTGTCTCTTTCTCTGTTGGGGGTGTTAATTGAAACTCTTTAGGGATCGTAGCTAATGCCGGTCGTGCGCTGCAATGCGACGGTCTGCCCGAACTGGTTTACATACTTCGTCTCGCGCACGCTGAAGAGCATGTTGCCCAGCCTGCCGGGTCGCTCGAACAGGTCGGCGAGCTTGGTCGTAACCGTGATTCGGTCGCCGGGTCGCACGGGGTGGAAGTACTCCCATTGGCTGCCGCCATCGAGATTGGCGGAGTATGGACTATTGTAAGAAGGTGGCGAATTGGAAATCAGTGACCGCATGAACGTCGGAGGCGCGATGATGCCACCGTATCTGGACTGTCGCGCCGACTCGTCGTCGTTGTACAAAGGGTTTGTGTCGCCGATTGCCTGCGCGAACTTGATGATCGCGCCTTTCTCCACGTCATGCGTGATTGGCTCGGACTCCACGCCGACGGCATCGCGCATCTGCTGGGTTATGACCGACTCCTGTGTCATGCAATATACTCCTGAAAGTGCGTCTTTATTTTGGCAAAAGTTTAAGTCGCACCCGTCAATGTGTCAAGAATGCGACAGATTGACGTCAGATTAACAGTATGCAGCATATATGTTATAAACTGAAACCTGATTGCTGAAAACATATACACTCATATTTCACTAAGGAGTTCGACACCATGACTGCAAACGGCAAAGTCGCCATCGTTACGGGCGGAGGTTCGGGTATTGGCAGGCAAAGCGCACTGGCGCTTGTGAATGACGGGTATTCGGTCGCCATCGGTGGCAGGCGAATCTCAGCGCTCGAAGAGACGATAGCCGAGGCAGGCGACGCCGGGGAGCGCATGCTTGCGGTGGTCACCGATGTAACGGACGCTGACTCCATCCGCAACCTGTTCGCGAAGACCCATGAGAGGTTCGGCAGGCTGGATGTGCTGTTCAATAACGCGGGCATCGGCTCGCCGCGCATGCCAATGGAAGATATTCCGCTGGAAGCGTGGCAGGCGGTCGTGAATACGAACCTGACCGGCACCTTCGTCTGCACGCAGGAAGCCATCAAGATCATGAAGAACCAGGACCCGATGGGCGGACGCATCATCAACAACGGTTCAATCTCCGCGTACACGCCGCGTCCCGATTCGGTCGGATACACCGCCACCAAGCACTCGATCACGGGCCTGACCAAGTCCACATCGCTCGACGGGCGCAAGTACAACATCGCATGCGGCCAGATAGACATTGGCAACGCCGCAACGCCCATGACAGAGCGAATGGGCGGTGGCGTCCCGCAGGCGAGCGGCGAGGTGATGGTTGAGCCGACCTACGATGTCAACCACGCCGCTGACGCTGTTCTCTTCATGTCGAACCTGCCACTCGACACAAACGTGCAGTTCATCACCATCATGGCGACGAAGATGCCCTATGTGGGTAGGGGCTAGCGTTTAGGACTTTCTCTCCGGCGACATACGAAAGGCGGCATGTGGTAATTACCCACATGCCGCATCTAATTTTGCAGCGAGGCAATCTATTACGAGGCTAGCTCCTTCGTGGCTTCCGCCAGGTTCCTCCTGTGCAGCGCGCGCAGCCCTGGAATCTGGGACAGGAGCAGCACTGCCAGCGTGAGTGCGCCCACGATCGCAAAGGTGGACGGCTCGATGATGATGTCCATGTTCCAGTCCAGCGTGGACATCTGTCCCATCAGGTATGCCTCGATTGCATAGCCGAGAACGAAGCCCAGTATGATACCGACCACGCCGGTTATCAGGCTCTCGATCGTGATGAGCAGGTTCACTTGCCGCTTGCTGAACCCTAACGTGCGCATGGTGGCGAGTTCGCGGCTGCGCTCCGTGACATTGAGCGTAACCGTGTTGAAGACTGCGAAGGCGGCGAGCGACATTCCGAAGATGGTCATGATGCCTATGAACAGGTTAGTCAGAGCCATTATCTCCTCGAACCCCTCTCGCACCGCCGCGCTGCGCTCCACAGAGAGCACATAGGCTCTCATCTCAAGCATCCTCGTCACCTCTTCTTCATGATCAATGTGCTCCAACGATATCAGCGCGGATGTGGCGTGGAAGCCCCTCATAAGCGAGGCAGCTTGCGGCAGCCTCATGTACGCTGATTCGCCCATAGGGAATCGTACGAGGCCCGCCACGGGAAACGCCTGGTCCTGACGCTCGGATTCCACCATGACCGTATCGCCTACTTCCAAGCCCAGGTCTCGCGCCAGCGTCTCGGTGAGGAATATGCCGTCCTCGCTCAGTGGCTCCGCGCCTGCTACATAATCTGGCGTCAGCAGCGTTGCGCCCTCCATTACGGCTGTAACGACCGAGTGCTCGGAGCGGCTGCCGTTGACCAGCTTCACGGGTATTTCGGCTATGGGTTCAGCCCTGTGGACCTGCTGCCAGGACTGGAATACTTCCGCCTTTCGATAGTCGATGGGCTGCGCAAATACCGCCTTGAGGTCGTGCTGCTGTATTTCGTTGAACTGCACATCGAAGGCGTTGTTCATGGTGTCCAGCATGCCCATCACCGCCGTGACCAGAGCGACCGAAACGGCGATGCCCATTATTGACGACAATGTTCGCCAGCGTCCACGCGCCATGTTGCGGAGCGCCAGCCGCAGCATGCCCGGCAAGCGTCGCATTGGCAGCACTCTCTCCAAAACGACCGATGCGCCGCCGGACGCAATGTTCGTTCGCATAGCTTCTGAAGGAGTAAGCCGCGCCGCCGCCAGCGCGGGCTGGATGCCCGCTATGACGCACGCAACCAAGCCAATTGCGAAGGCAACGACAATGACCCGGGTCTGGCTGACGACAACGGTGAAGGGAAGGTCGAGAGCTTCCACGTACAGGCTTGTGAAACCGCCTGCCGCGAGAGTGCCCCACAGTATCCCCAGCCCATTGCCGATGAGCGCAATCAAGATAGGAAAGGTGAGGTAGTGGCGCAGTATCTGGGCGCGGGAGAATCCCTCGGCGCGCATCAGTCCTATGATGTGCCTCTGGCTCTGCACTATGCGCGTGAGCATCGCGAATGCGACCATCGCGGTTATGGACAGGAAGAGCACGGGCATGGCTATCGCCATCTCCTCGAAGCCGTCTATGTCCGACTTGAGCGTGGCGTAGCTTAGTTGATCTTCCTTCTCGATGAGCCGGTGAGAGCCGAACCTGTCCAGGTAGGCATTGATTTCCGCTTTGACTGCATCGGCGTTCGCACCGGGGCGGAAGCGCAGCGTAATCTCGTTAATCTTGCCCTCCACGCCGAGCAGGTCGTCAACGGCGTTCCTGCGGACAATAACGACTGCAAAGTCTCCCGGCGAGGTGATGAGCTCCGCGCCTCCCTTGGACTTCCACAGGTATTCCGGGCTTGTGATTGCGCCGCTGATCCGGAAGTCCCTGTCCGTGCCCTGGTACACCAGCGAGACGGAATCGCCGGGTTTCAAGTCGTAATAGGTCGTGAAGAGGTTGTCCACGAGAGCATGCCGCCCATCAGCCGCAGCAAGGAATTCGCCCTCTCTCACGATGACGCGGTTGATGTCCGGTGTCTCCTCGTCGGGGATGCTGATGACCCTGGCGGACAGCGTTTCGTCCGGGTTGTCCGGCTGGCGTATCGCTATGTCGGCGACATACCTGCCCTCCACCTCAGCCACGCCTTCCATATCACGGATGCGCTCTACTGCCCTAGCCGGTATGGGTGGTGCTACGACATAGAAGGCATCGGCAAACTTCAGGTGCTCGTATGCGAAGTCTTCGGAGCTCTTCACATTCAGGAACGCCGAGTACATGGTGACGAAGATGCCCACTCCCAGCGTCAGCAGGGCGATGATGGAGATGAACAGGGCGCGTGACCGCCACAGGTCACGGAATGACTTTCTTAGCAGCGTACTCATGGCTACCACTCGAGGTCTTCGGGCCGTATGGGGTCTCGAATGAGCGTGTCTTCTACGATCTCGCCGCTTCGCATTCGTATCACGCGGTCTGCCATCCGGGATATTGCCACGTTGTGCGTGACTATGAGCATTGTGGTGCTTTCAGAACGATTGATGCTTCGCATCAAGCCGAGGATCATCTTGCCTGTGTCGTAATCGAGATCGCCGGTGGGTTCGTCGCCCAGCAGGATTGAGGGCCCCTTCGCCAATGCCCTCGCGATGGCAACGCGCTGCTGCTCGCCGCCTGAAAGCTGCGCGGGGAAGTGGTCTATGCGCTCGCTCAGGCCGACAGACCGGAGCGCGGGTGTAGCTCTATCCTTGTTTCCTGTCAGTTCTGCGACCATCTCCACATTTTCGCCGGCAGTGAGCGAAGGAACGAGATTGAAGAACTGGAAGACGAACCCCACGGTATTGCGCCTGTACATGGTCAGGGATGATTCGTCCAGGTCGGTAATCTCGCTGTCGCCTACCCAGATCCGTCCACGGCTGGGCGCATCAAGACCGCCTACCAAGTTCAGAAGGGTCGTCTTGCCGGAGCCGCTTGGTCCCAGAAGCACCACAAACTGCCCTTCGGGAATGTCCAGGCTGACCCCACGGAGCGCATAGACTGTCGCGTCGCCAACCTCGTATTCCTTCGACACGCCTTCGAGGCGTACGAGTGCGTTCACGTCTGTTGCGGAACTGCTCTGAAGCAGATCGGAGGTCGTATCCTCTTCCATTTCCGCCTCCAGGCGCTTCCCGGCAGCAATGGTGGCCACGCTCGCGGTTTCTTCATTGTGGCTGTGCAGCGTGATTGAGCCACTGCTCCACAATGGCACAAGTGACTTCAGGGCTATCACCGCATTTTGAACTCGTACCAATTGTAATCCAATATGAATGTGTTGAGGATATCCTGACTTATGCAGAAATGTGGGTTAGAATGCCTCTTCACAGTTCTCAAGATTGAATTATCGTTATCTTCTCGTAGGCACACTGCATACATGAACCGACTCTTGTCCGTATTCCTGGTACTTGCGGCATCGGCGCTGCTGCTCGTCGGCTTGCTGGCAGGATCACGCAGTGCAAGCGTACACGCCCAGCAGGGCGGCGCTCCCACGCCCACGCCCGTCACTGAGCCAGGTGACGCACTCGACATACAAGTCCTGCCGCCCGATGGCGGAATCTCCCTGCCCGAGTATCCCAATCTGGACTCCGACCTCAACCGTATTGTGGAGCAGGTGCGGACAGGCCGATTGACCGCGCAAGCCGCTGCCGTGAGGGTGCCCATACATGACGGTGAATCTGTCGCCGTTACGCTGTACATCATCGAGGGATACGCCTCTGCTATAACTGACTTCCTCGAAGCAAACGGCGCGTCCCCGCCCAACATCGGAGCGGACTACATTGAGGCATACATCCCCGTATCCCTGCTTGCGGAAGCGTCTGAACTGGAAGGTGTGGTCAATGTCAGAACTATTATCCCGCCACATCCTGACCAGGGTAGCGTGGTGAGCGGCGGCGTGGTGGTACACGGAGTCACTTCTTGGCACAACGCTGGCTACAAGGGCAGAGGCGTCAAGATTGGCGTGATAGATGTAAGCTTCAAAGGCTTCGCCGAGCTTATGGGAAGCGAGCTGCCGGCAACCGTCCAAGCTAGATGCGACACCGGTATCGGCGGGTTTACGGCGAATCTTTCAGACTGTGTTTCCATGAATAGCCCTGAACGTTCGAGAGTACACGGCACCGCGGTGACCGAGGCGCTGTTCGACATAGCCCCCGAGGCAGAATACTACATATCGCTCCCACGCTCGTATGGCGGCCTGCTTAACGCCGTCAACTGGATGGTTTCGCAGGACGTCGATGTCATAAACATGTCAGTTGGCTGGACATTCTCAGGGCCGGGCGACGGCACCTCTCCTTACAGCAATGCGCCGTTGAAAAGTGTGGATGCGGCAGTGAACGGCGGAATCCTGTGGGTGAACTCCGCCGGAAACGCAGCGAGAGACTCGTGGCGTGGAGCGTTCTATGACTCCGACTCGGACGGAATCCACCAGTTCAACGCGACCGGGAACGAATGCAACGGAATAACCATCGACCTGGAACCCTTCGAAGGGATCACCGCGCAACTCCGGTGGGATGACTCGTGGGACGGCGCAAGTAAAGACCTGAACCTGTATCTGATTCCCGAGACCGGAAGCATTGTCTCTCTATCCGACGCCGTAGCTAAGAGCGAGAGGAGCCAGACGGGATCCGGAAGCGATATTCCATACGAACGGATCAGCCTCGATTATGGAGAGATTGATGACGGCGAATATTGTCTCGCGGTGTATAGCCCCGGCGGCGCTGCGCCGTCCTGGGTTCAGTTGCTGATATGGGGCGCGACAGGCGATCTGCAGAATTACGTGTCTGCACGCAGCATAGGCAATCCTGCCGAGAGTAGAAACTCCGGCCTGCTTGCGGCGGGCGCGGCACGTCATAGCAGCACCAACATAATCGAAGGGTTCAGCAGCAGGGGACCAACAACCGATAACCGAACGAAACCGGACATTGTTGGCGCTGATGGCGGCACGTCGAGTACATACGGCGTCTGGCATGGGACAAGTCAGGCTTCGCCGCATGTGGCGGGTCTCGCGGCGCTCGTTAAGCAGCGTTTCCCCGGATACACACCGCAGCAGATCGCAGGATATCTGAAGAATAATGCGCAGCGACGCGGCACTGTGCCCAACAACACCTGGGGATTCGGGTTTGCCAGACTGCCCGCTCTGGCTACCGCGACGAGTACGCCTGAGCCTACCGCGACAGCGACACAGACGCCCAGTCCCACCGCGACTCCGACGGTCACGCCGACAAGCACGTCGACACCTACATCAACGCCCACATCGACGACCACACCGGCCCCTGTGGATACACCCACATCAACTTCAACGCCCTCGCCAACCCCCACCTCGACGCTTACACCGACAGCGACAGTCGTAACCGTGCCTCAACCCACGGAGGACATTGGAATTACCGTGAGCAGCGGCGACAAGCATACATGCGCCCTTCACAGGACGACAGGAGCGATTCTTTGCTGGGGGGTCAACGATCAGGGCCAGGCATCGCCGCCCACAACGGGCGAGTACACTGCCATAGCCAGCGGTGAGAGCCACTCCTGCGCTCTGCGTTCCGATGGCGCAGTCGTCTGCTGGGGCAGCATAGTGGTCAATCCCTGAGTTGCGGATTACCTCCGCACGAGCCGCCTGAGTCTCCGCTTGACCGTCGAGCGGCCTCGCAGATTGCCTGCCACATAGCGCGCTACATTCGGGCTTCCCAGCAGTAAGGGGGCGCGCCACTCTCGCAGTTCCTTCATTGTGGTGGTGCCGCTGCTCCACGACGGCACGAACGACTCCAACTGGTGCCATCTCAAGCCTGCTGGCAGCCTGCCCAGAAGCCTGTTGCGCCCGCCTTGCAGCACGATGCCGCCCGCCTCCATCACAAGCAGCGAGCCTCCAGCGGCATCCCACAGAAATGGCGCGGTCGTTATCGTGTACTGAGTGACACCCTTCGCCACCATCGAAAGTTCGTATGCGATGCTGCCAGTCATGCGCAGTTCCCCAAATTTGCCACGCAAATCCTTGCGCACATTGAACAGCGCACCGAAGCTGCCCGGCAGCGTAATCAGCCTTTTCGCCTCCGGCGCAGCCGCGTTCAACGCGACCACAGGCTCGTCGTCAACATACGTGCCGCCGCCCCTGCGCGCGTGCATTACAATCCCGCCCTCATCGCTCGGCCAGGGCATGAACACCGCTGCCGCAACCGGAGCGCCCTTGTACAGCACTCCTATGGAACTTGCATACAGCGGAAGCCCTGAAAGGAAGTTGCGGGTGCCGTCCAGCGGATCCAGAACCCAGACGAAATCGGGCGCAGGCTGCCCGTCCGCTCGTTCTCTCTCCGCGGCGTTGTCCTCCTCGCCGAGTATCCCATGCTCCGGGAAACGCTTGCTGATCGCCTCTGTCAGGTATGTCTGGCATGCATAGTCGGCATTCGTTACGGGGTCGCTCTGCTTGTCGTCCTTGTACTCCACATTCAGCGCGCGCTCGAAATGCGCCCGCAGGATTGCACCGGACTCGCGCGCGATCCTCACCGCGTGCGATTCGATCTCACTCAGCGCCTCATCGTCGTCCGGCGCAACAAATCGACCTCGACTAGACGGCATTACTCCGCCAAGAACCGACTTCACCCATCTGGTTATGCTTCCCATCGAAGAACCAACTCTCTCTTACCCGTTAGCAACTCTATGAAATCTCTCATATAATAGCACCGAAGCATGACTATAGAGATTGCACATTCCAGGAAGTTCCCGCAAGGTCAAGTCCTGACGCGAACGGCCGCAATCTTCCCACCAGGAACCCACCGCATACTGCCCACAGGGAGGCTCAACGATATGACGACCCATCGAGAAGGCTTCGAGATATACGATGACCGCTTCGCCGCGATGATTCCCGACGATGCTAAACTTGTCCAGCACTACACGGGGATGGAGTGGGCAGAAGGGCCCGTCTATTTCGCCGAGGACGACTACCTGCTGTGGAGCGACATCCCGAACGACCGCATGCTGCGCTATTCGGACGCGGACGGCGTTTCGGTCTTCCGTCAGCCGGCGGGCTATACCAACGGTCACTACCGCGACCTGGAGGGACGGCTGGTAAGTTGTGAGCACGGCAACCGCCGAGTGAGCCGCACGGAGCACGATGGCACGATTGTAACGCTTGCCGACAACTACGAGGGCAACAGGCTCAACTCACCCAACGACCTAGTCGTCAAGTCGGACGGCACAATCTGGTTCACCGATCCGCCATACGGCATACTCAGCAATCGAGAGGGTTACAAGGCGGACAGCGAACTCGCGGGTTGCTTCGTGTTCCGACTTGAGCCGGACACGGGCGCGCTGGAAGTCGTAGTGGACTCGATGGACAGGCCTAACGGCATCGCATTCTCACCGGACGAGAGCGTGCTCTATGTCGCGGACACCGGCGAGCCCCGGAACATGATGGTCTTCGATGTGGAGGACGGCAGACGCCTGACGAATGGACGCGAGTTCGCGGTCGTAAGTCCGGGGGCGTCGGACGGCTTCCGCTGCGACACCGACGGCAACATCTTCACGAGCTCGGCGGACGGTATCCATGTGTACAGCCCGGAGGCAGAGCTACTCGGCAAGATACTTGTGCCAGAAGACCGCAACGCCAACTGCTGCTTCGGCGGCCCCGACAAGAACCGCCTGTATATCTGCGCCGACAAGTCGCTCTACTCCATCGTGCTGAACGCGAGGGGCGCGCAGACGCCTTAGGCTATCTTAAGGATATAGCAAGGACAAAGCGGGATAATCCGATAGACAGGAGTGCTTCATTGGCATTCCGTATTGTGTCGCCTAAAGCGCTATTTCTGGCTTGTATACTGTTCGCAGGTATTGCAGCCACCATTGCAGCTCGGGAGAATCACTTGTTCGACAGATTCCTGGCATTCTTCCCCACGAGAGAGATAACCAATACTCCCGACGACCTCGGCATGCACTTCGAGGATGTGTACTTCCCCGCAGCCGATGGCACGCAACTACACGGCTGGTTCATTCCCGGTAGGGGCGACGACACGATCGTGTGGTTTCACGGCAACGCGGGTAATATCAGCAACCGCGTGTACAACATCATGCTCCTGTACCAGCATGTCGGCGCGAACCTTTTCATTTTCGACTACCGGGGTTACGGGCGCAGCGAGGGCAAGCCGTCTGAGAAGGGCATGTATTCGGATGGAGAAGGCGTACTGGAGTATCTGCGTTCGCGCGACGACATAGACCATGACAGACTCGTTCTCTTCGGACGCTCGCTCGGCGGCTGCATCGTTGCCGAACTGGCAATGCGTCACCGCGCAAAGGCAGTCATAATCGAGTCGTCATTCACTTCTGTCGATGATATGGCGCGCTACAATCGCCCCGCGATTGCGTTCTTCATCCCGTCACGACTGCTTGTGCGGAGCAGGTTCGACTCTCTCTCGAAGATGGGGCGCATCCACAGCCCTGTGATGATCGTGCATGGGGACAAGGATGTCACCGTCCCAATTCACATGGGCAGGGAGCTCTTCGAAGCTGCGAATGAGCCAAAGCGCTTCTACGAGATAAAGGGCGCGACCCACGACGACACGCACATGGTCGGTGGAGAGAATTACTATGCGGCGTTGCGAGAGTTCGTAGAGAACCCTACCGTGCCGGTTGCTCCCCAATTACAATAGCCTGAAACACTTTCATGGAGCATAACTTTGCTAGTACTCAGAGCCTCTCGAAACTTCCGTAACCGAATCGCCGTCGTGGAGCTGTTCGGCAGCATCGGCGGGCAGATAAAATCGCCAACCTATGAGCAGATATTCGCTACTATCGCCCGGGACGACAACATCCGTGCTCTCGTGCTGGACATCGACTCGCCCGGCGGTGGCGTGTCGGCATCAGACTACCTGTATCGCAGCGTGCTGAAAGTTGCGGAGAAGAAGCCGGTTATCGCCAGCATCCGCGGTCTGGGCGCGTCCGGCGCGTACTACATAAGCTGCGCCGCGCACAAGATTGTCGCGAGCCACGCATCAATCGTCGGGTCAATCGGAGTCATATCCGTGCGGCCCGCGCTGCAGGAGCTGATGCAGCGCATGGGCGTGGGCGTCAATGTGAACAAGAGCGGCCTGCACAAGGACATAGGCGCGTTCTGGCGTGAGGCCACGACGGAGGAAGAGCAGAAAATGCAGGAACTCATTGACGACTCGTTCGACACCTTCGTCGGTATCGTGGCTGCGGCGCGCAAGATGGACGAGGAGGACGTGCGTCGTGTCGCCACAGGGGAGATCTACTGGGCGACTAAGGCGCAGGAGCTAGGGCTGGTAGATGAGCTGGGCGACCTCGACAGGGCGCTCGATATTGCAGCCGAGACTTCGGGCGCACCCCGCAAGCCAGTGTATTTTCGACCGCGCCGCAGCCTGCGCCAACTCCTGATGAACCCTGCCGCCGAGGCGCTTACAGAGTCCATCGGCAACGAGGTCGAGCGCCGCCTCTGGTCGGGCTGGCTTCGTTAAATTGATCCAATAATAGGGACATGTTGGATAAAAGGGCTTTTATTCGCCTTTGGCACGAAATTCCGTCCGAATTTTGGTCAAAATAATACTGTGCACTGTTCTAAACCTTTGCTAGAATCTTTTCACCTGATTGACTATGCGTCAGGCTCATGCAGTAGCTGAACCATCAGATTGGGGGTGTCAAGAGAATATAGGTGAATAAGAATAGGTCTGGCGCGTTTCGCAAACCTGAAAGCTACTCTTTATCTACGGACCTTACTTCTAGTCAGCCAACGGAAAATACCGACCAGCCGGTCAAGAGCCTCGTTTCTACGGAGCTCCCTACGCCTGAGGTGAGCATTGAGCCCACTCCGGAGCAGCAGGAGGTCGCCACAGCGCATCCCGTAGGCGAGATACTGGTCGCACCTGACGTTGCCGATGTCGTGCGTGTCGCACCGAGGCGTCGGCTGCGCCCCCACATCCGCAAGCCGCGTGTGCCTCGCATGCGCGCGCCTCACATACAGCCACGCGTGCCCCGCGTCCGTCCGATGCGGGTGCATACTTTCGATTCCTTCCTGCACCGCGACTATCGCTTTCTCTGGGCATCCACGCTGTTCTTCAGCGGGGCATTCTGGATGCAGCAGGTCATCATAGGCTGGCTGACATACGAACTCACTCAATCCGCACTGCTGACAAGCCTTGTAATGGGTCTGGACGCCCTGCCCATTTTGATCGCCGGCCCTATCGGCGGCTTGCTCGTGGACAGGTGGGACAAACGTAAACTGCTCTCGGGTGTGTTCGTATATCAGTCGCTCCTCGCGCTGGGATTCGGGACAATGGTACTTCTCGGCGACGTGAACGCGTGGCATGTGTTCAGCTTCGTGTTCATGATGGGCATCGGATGGGTAATAGTGGACCCGGCTCGCATGGCGCTGATACCGGCGATAGTTCCGCGCCACAGCCTCGTGAACGCGTTCGCTCTAAACTCGCTTGCGTTCAGCTTAACGCGTCTTGCGATACCGGCAATCGGCGGTGCGCTGATCGTCTTTTCTGGTGCAGGTGTGGCGTTGTTGCTGCAGGGTGTTCTTGTTGCGGTTGCGGCTGCTCTGGCGTTGGGTCTAGGCACATTTGCAACTTCAGGGCAACCCAAGCTGAACGCGCGAGGCGCCCTTTCGGAAATACTTGAAGGGGTGCGCTACATCCGCGATACGCCGGTCGTCCTCGGACTAATGCTATTCGGATTCCTGCCGACTGTGCTCATCTCGCCATTCCTGCACGGCCTGATTCCGGTGTATGCAGCCGAGGTGTACGATGTCGGACCTGCGACGCTCGGCTTGCTCATGTCCGCGGTGGGTGCGGGCTTCCTCACCGGCACGCTGTTGCTTGCGTCGATAGGCGATGTGCCGCACAAGGGCTTGATGATCCTAGGCTGCATTGCCCTGATATGCGTGTCGATGGTGGCGTTCGCGCTCAATCCATCAATCGCGCTTGCTTTCCCGATTGTGGCGATTGGAAGCATGGGCACAATGGGCTACTTCTCCATAACAGGCGCAACTATGCAGAGCATCCTGCCCGACGGGATTCGCGGCAGAGTGTCGGGCATATACATCCTGACATTCGGCGCGATGCCGGCCGGCAACCTTGCCGCTGGGGTTATCTCTGAGAATATGGGTGCGCCCACCGCAACGCTGATAGCCTGCGGTCTGGTCGTAGTTGCCGCCAGCGTGCTGATGCTCCTGTTCCCCTCGATAAGGAAACTCTAGGTGATGCTCGGGCTGACATTCTCTTGAGTGTCAGTCCGTCATACCTGCTCTGAGTAGGAATCAGGTGTTGTTGACAGGCATTGCTGGGTTAACCAAGTACGCTTGCAAGCGCGCCTGATTTCTCTGGGTCTGTACCTGCGCGAAAAAGCAGCGCGCGTGAGCTTGGAGATTTGAGCGCACCTAGGACTAGAATCACCGGCTTGAGTGATTTTGACGGCGACAGGGGGATATATAAGAAGAGTTCCGCGAGTTTTAGCGCGAACTCCGCTTGTCTCTCTGCAAGTATGTTGAGGCTAGACTGGTGGGTTATGCGGAGGACTTACCGATGCGGAAAACGGAGGCATCGCACACGGTGCAGTTGCCACGTGTAGCGGGACGGCCGTTCTTGAGGGTTACTTCTTCGGCGTTCTTTACTTCGCGAGAGGCGCGGCACTTGAGACAATAGGCTTCCATCAAACCTTCCTCCGAATTATGAGATGCGTCACGATAGGATTGTAGGATGAGGGTGTGACCGAGTGGGTCTCATTATACCAACGTCTAGGCGTTTTTTGAACAAGTTTTAACGTTTTATTAAGGCAATTTCCCAAGAAAGTTGCCTGGCTCAAGTGATAGAATATGCGAAGGCTTGCCCGACCGACCGGTTGTTGGGGAGGCCTTGCTGTGCGTTGACGGAACAGGCGGGTATTTTGAGCAAGGATGGGATTCTATGACACTTGGGGTGTTGCGGGAGCTTCTGGAAGGCGTGCCGGAATATTGCCGGCTTCGGGATGGGATGCGTGGTAGTTCGCGGCGGCTTACGGTGGAGGCGCCCGCCAAGGCTGCGGCGTTTACGCTGGCAACCCTGCGGCAGGATGTGGGAGCACCGATGCTGGTGGTTGCGCCGCGTCCTGAAGACGCTCGCAGGCTACACGAGCAGCTTGTGGCATGGTGCGGGGAAGATGCGGGTTTGCTGCATTTCGCGGAGTCGGAGATTCTGCCGTTCGAGCGTCTGGACTCGGATACGGAGACGGTGCAGCAGCGGTTGCGGGTGCTGTCAAACATCAATGGGTGGGATGGAGAGAACGCGTTGACGGTTGTGGCGTCAGTCGGAGCGCTGATGCAGCGAACACTTAATCGACATGTCATGGACAGCAGCAGCCATACGCTGCGACGGGGCGAAGAGGTGGAACTTGGGGAGTTGCTGGATCTGTGGCGGAGGCTGGGTTACCGATTCGAGTCTGCGGTGTACGCGCCGGGCGTGGTGAGCAGACGCGGGGGGATAATAGATATCTTCCCGGTTGCTGCGGAGATGCCCGTGCGAATCGAGCTATGGGGCAACGAGGTTGACAGCATACGGCTGTTTGATCCGACAACACAGCGGTCGGGCGATGTGGTGGACTCTGTGCGGGTTACGCCTGCACATGAGATTCTGCCGGCGATGACCCCATACGGGGAACTGGAGCGGCTGGCTTCGCGAGTCGATTTGGGGAACTGCACTCCAAGCGTGCAAGGCCGGATACGCGAGGAGCTGGAGCTGCTGATGGAGGGGCAGGAGGTCGAGGAGCAGGGATTTTACTCAGGGTTCTTCAATTCGGGTGGGCTGGCTGACTATTTCACAGAGGGCGCAGCGGGAACAGGCGAAGAAGCGGTGCTGGTGGCGTACAGACCGGACGAGATTGCGGACGCGGCGTGGGAGATACAGGAGCGGGGGCATCAGTTACGGGAGACGAAGGAGGGGCGTGGAGAGCTACCGCTTAATTTCCCGTCTTCACACCTGTCGTGGAGCGATGTTGAGGCGCAGTTCGAGGGGTTCGGACGGCGGCTGGACCTGCGGACTGGCTCAGAGGTGGTGTCGCCCCTGGATGGGACGGTCGCTAACATCAATACACAGGATGAACAGGATGGGGATGCGATTGAATTACCGTTCCTGGGGGCGGGTAACTACTATGGGAACCTGGGCAGATTCGTGGAGGATGTGTGGGAGCTGACGGAGGAGGATGGGGCGACTGTGGTAGCCGTGAGCAGCCACTCGCGGCGGCTGTCGGAGATATTTGGCGGGGAGGGTGTTGATGTCTCACTGGTGGGCGGGCTGGAGGATGTGCCAGAGGCAGGGAGCATAACGCTGATGCAGTCGGCGGCGGGCGGATTGAGCGACGGGTTCACGCTGCCGGTCGGGGATGGACGGCTGGTCGTGTTCAGCGATGTGGAGATATTCGGTGTGGCGAAGCAGAGGCGGACGCGGCGGCGGTCGGTGCGGGCTGCGCGTGACGCTTTTTTGTCGGAGTTGTCACCGGGGGACTATGTGGTGCATGTGGAGCATGGCATCGGCAGGTTCATGGGCACGGTTACGGGCGTGAAGGGAGAGGCCGGCTCGCGTGGGGAAAGCAACGATGACGATCGCGAGTACCTATTCATCGAGTATGCGAATGACGACAAGCTGTATGTGCCGTTGGAGCACCTTGACAGGGTTGCGCCGTACATCGCGCCGATGGACAGGCCGCCTAGCCTGACTCGGTTGGGCACGCAGGAGTGGCGGAGGGCGAAGGCAAGGGCAGAGCGCTCGACTCGTGAGATGGCGTCAGAACTGCTGGCGCTGTACGCGGCGCGGGAGCTTGCGGAGGGCCACTCGTTTGTGCCGGACGCGCAGTGGCAGTCGGAATTGGAGGAGTCCTTCCCGTTCGAGGAGACTGACGACCAGCAGCGCACCATCGAGGAAGTGAAGGCGGATATGGAGTCTGCCAAGCCGATGGACAGGCTTGTATGCGGGGATGTGGGGTACGGGAAGACGGAGATCGCGTTGCGGGCGGCGTTCAAGGCGGTGATGGACGGGAAGCAGGTAGCTGTTCTGGTGCCGACGACGGTGCTGGCACAGCAGCATTACGCGACGTTCTCACAGCGGCTGAGCGCGTTTCCCACGCGTGTGGAGGTGCTGAGCCGGTTTAGGACGCAGCAGGAGCAGCGGAGCGTGGTGGAGCGGCTGGCGGGCGGGGAGGGGGGGATCTGGATTGGGGCGCACCCGCTGGTACAGGGGGGTGGGGGGGTTCAGGGGCGTTGGCTGGCGGACGGGAAGGTGGACATCTGCATCGGGACGCACCGGCTGATACAGAGGGATGTGCGGTTCAAGGAGCTTGGGCTGGTGATCGTGGACGAGGAGCAGCGGTTCGGGGTGGCGCACAAGGAGCGGCTGAAGCGGATGCGCGAGGAGGTGGATGTGCTGACGCTGACGGCGACGCCGATTCCGCGCAGCCTGCACATGGCGCTGGCGGGCGTGCGGGACATGAGCACGATGGAGACGCCGCCGGAGGAGCGGCTGCCAATCAAGACTTACGTGTCGGAGAACAGTGATGCGCTAATAAGAGAAGCGATTCTGCGGGAGATCGACCGTCAGGGGCAGGTGTATTTCTTGCACAACCGGGTCTATAACATCGACTACATGGCGCGGCATATCGGGCGGCTGGTGCCTGAGGCGCGCGTGGGCGTGGGGCACGGGCAGATGAACGAGGGCGAGCTCGAGGACGTGATGCTGGAGTTCGCGGAGGGAAAGCTGGATGTTCTGGTTTGCACGACTATTATCGAGTCGGGGCTGGACATTCCGAATGTGAATACGCTCATCATCAACCGTGCGGATACGCTGGGGCTGTCGCAGTTGTACCAGCTACGAGGGCGCGTGGGACGGAGCGCGCGGCGGGCATACTGCTACCTGCTTGTGCCGCCATCGGGGAGCATGACGGAGCCGGCAGAGAAGCGGCTGCGGGCGATGCTGGACGCGACCGAGCTTGGGGCGGGGTTCCGCATTGCGATGAAGGACCTGGAGATACGCGGGGCGGGGAATATCTTAGGCGCGGAGCAGAGCGGGAATATACATGCGGTTGGGTTCGACTTGTACACGCGGTTGTTGTCGAATGCGGTGGAGGAGATGCGGGCGCGGGGTCTGCAGAACGGCGTGGTGAGCGGCGAGGCTGCGGGGGCGCTGGTGAATGGGGCTGCGTCCACGAATGGCAGGTCGATAGATGGGAGTGCCGCGCCGGTGGAGAGCGAGGCGGTGGAGCCGACGCTGGATATCGGGGTGCCGGCGAGCATACCGGAGGATTATATCGAGGACTTGCCGGCGCGGCTGCGGATGTATCAGCGGATCGTAACTCTGGGGACGGCGCAGGAAGGCCCATCCTGGGACGGTGAGGCGAAGGAAGGAGAGGATGCGATAACGGCGCGCGTTGGGGAGGTCGAGGATGAGCTGCGGGACAGGTTCGGGCCGCTGCCGTGGCAGGTGGTGAACCTGCTGTATGTGACGCGGCTACGGCTGTACGCGAAGGAGGCGGGGATCGAGTCGGTGACGCGGGAGCGCAACCGGGTGGTGCTGCGGTACGGCGGAGAGATTGGAGGCGCGCGGCGCGCGATGCAGCGCGCGCTGGGGAGGCACGCGGAGGTGGGGAATACGCAGGTGCGGCTGCCGATGGATGCGCTGGGCTCGGACTGGGAGATTGCGCTGGAGACGGCGCTCAGGGCGCTGGCGGAGTTCATGCGGCGAACGGTGGCGGCGCAAATGGCGGGGGTCGGGTGAGAAGTCGCCCAGGTCCTCTAGATGCGCTGTAGTTCTTGGAGTAGGTTATCGAGACTTTCTTCGGCGATGTGGGCCTTGGCGCATTCGGCAGAGGATCGTATCTTTCTAATCTGCCAAACGGCTATGATGAACGCCGCCGCTGACACAACCAAGCCGATTGCGCCTACCACGAGGCCTGCCAGCCACCCATTGGTTGGTGATGATTATGCCTCGTCGTCGGGGTCTGGAAGGGGGACGATGCAGTAGTTGCCGCTGTTTTCGAGGAGGCGGTTGATTACGTGGGGGGATAGGCTGCGGGGGTATGCGGACATTGCCCAGCGTTCAGTCAGGATTTCGCTGATCTGCTCAGCGTCCATGGGTTTGTTGCCGTTGGCCAGGATGATGCGAAAGAGGGCTTCCTTGATGGGCGTGTCGGGCAACAGGTAGTCGGCGTCGTTGCTGCTGCTGCTGACGATGAGGTCGATGTAGAGTCCGATGTCCGAGTCGGCGGTAGGCTCTTCTTCGAGCGCCTGCCTGTCCATATAGCCGAGCCGATTGGCTATCATGAGGGGCAGTGACGCGCCAATCAGCTCCGCCTGCTTTTCAGATATGACGAACATGCGGTAGCTTTCGGTCTCATCGTTCTGCTGGGTAAGGTCTTCAGTGGTCAAGGGTATTCCTCCGTGTTATCCGATTGTGCAGTCCACTCGCCTAATTGGCTGTTTGCATGAGGGTATATAGACTATTTCGCGGGTATAAGTCAAGAAATGACGGCAATCCAGAGGCGCAAAATCACCTCTTCAGGGGCCGGTCGGGCGACCTTTGGATTCCTGCTTCCGCAGGAATGACGAAAGAATGAGGCGGGAAAGGCGGAGAAGCGTATCAAGCTAGAAGGTTTCCTCTGTCCAGTCTAGCATTTGGACCTGGACGGTCTCGCCGGCCTGCTTGACGGGGACATCTTCGGGACAGATTGCCAAGCCGTTGGCGCGCGCCATCGATGTGAGCAGATTGGAGCCCTGGTCGCCGGTGAGTGATGCGCGATAGACGCCGTTTTCGAGGCGAATAACGGTGCGTGCATATACGCGACGGCTGTCGGTGTTGTGGATGGGGTCGTCGAGGACGGCGGTTATGGTGGGCGTGGGAGCGTCGGGCTTGCCGAGCATGCGGCGGATGGCAGCTCTGCCGAACTGCTCGAATGCGACGAGTGCGCTGACGGGGTTGCCGGGAAGTCCGAGGAGTGGGACCTTTCTGTTCTCACCGGCGTTGAGGACGCCGAATGCGAGGGGCTTGGCGGGGCGCATTCGCACGGACCAGAAGTCTATCTCGCCGTGCTGGGCGAGGACGTCCTTGACCATGTCGTAGTCGCCCTTGGAGACGCCTGCTGAGGTTACGAGCATATCGGAGTCGAGACCGTCTTGCAGGCTGGCGTTCATGGAGTCGAGGTTGTCGCGGGCGATGCCGATGAGCTTGGGCACGCCGCCGTAGCGTGTGACGCTGGCCGCGATGCTGTATGTGTTGCTGTTGTAGATCATGCCGGGCTGATAGGGGTCGCCGGGTTCGAGGAGTTCGTTGCCGGTAGCGAGGATGGCTACGACGGGGCGGCGGAAGACGCTTACGGATTTGTAGCCGAGGGATGCGAGTACGCCGATTTCGGAGGGGCGGAGCATTGTGTCAGCTTGCAGGACCCGATCACCTTTGCGGACGTCCTGTCCGGCAGGTCGGATGTCGTCGCCAACGGAGACCTGGTAGCGGATGGCGATTTCTGTGAGGGGTGTGCCGTCGGCACGGCGCTGCATCTCGTCGGTGTCTTCGAAGGGAACAACGGCGTCTGCGCCATCGGGAACGGGCGCGCCGGTCATTATGCGGACCGCTTTGCCCGGAGTAACGGCGACAGTGGGGAGTTCGCCGGCTGCGACTGCGCCAGCGACGCTAAGGGTTATGGGGTTGTCAGCGGACGCTCCGTGGGCGTTGGCAGCTTGCAGTGCATAGCCGTCCATCGCGGAGTTGTCGAGCGGCGGGATGTCGTGGGTTGCGAGTGCGTCCTCGGCGAGCACCTGCCCGATTGCTTCGAGCAGGGGTGTGTGCTGGGATTCCAGTGGCGTGAAGTGGCGCAGAATGCGTTCGAGGGCTTCTTCAACGCTGAGCATGGCTTCGCCGTAGTGGCGGTGGCTGTGCCCACCGGCGTGTCTTGGAGCGTGCTCAGTGTGCTTGTGTTCGGCGTGTCCGTGGGAGTGGGGTGCGTGCGTGGTCATTCAACATCCTTGCTTGCTGAAGTCTGTGTAATGGATGGTTGGGCATTTCACTATCCCTATTAATTTAACACAAAGCCGCCGATGCTCATGAACACCGGCGGCAATCTGAGTGCAGTATTGACAGTGTCCTATTGTTGGAGGTTCTGCAAAGACACGCTGTCCTCTAGGTTGGCGTCCGTGGGTGCGGACTGTATTGCCCCGACCTGGCCGGATGCGATGAATGACGGACTCGGCGCGCTGTTCGCGTTGCCGCTGGTGCAATTGTCATCCTTTCTGACATCGTTGATGCCATCCAGCCAGTCCTGGAAGTCGTCGTCCGTTGGGGCGCAGAGGCCGCCATTGTCGTGGAAGTAGAAGAGACGCATTAGAGTTAGGTTCGTCATGCTGCTCGGCAACTCGCCACTGAAGTCGTTGTCGTTAATGGCTAGACGCTGGATTGTGGTTATGTCTGATATCTGTGACAGCGTTTGCAGGTCGTCAAGCCCGTTGCTGCGGATATTCAGAAACTCGAGGTCGAGGGCTTTCAGATCGTCCATGCTGTCCTGAAGGTCGGAGTCGCTTAGGTCGCTGTCGTGTATGCCGAGGCCAGTCAGCTCGGTGAGCGCGTCAATTTCGGCAAGAATGTCGTCGCCGTCTATGCGGTTGCCGCCGATGTCGAGCCACTGCAGGTTGGTGAGCTTGTCCAGGTCGCTGACGAAGGTTCCTCCCGAAAGGTCGTTGTTCCAGAGGTAGATGTGAGTAAGTTTCGTCAGGTCCGCGATTCCAGCTGGAATGGAGCCGGTGAGGTCGTTTGCGGCGATGGAGAGCTGGCGGAGCTCGGTCAGGCTGCCCAGCGATGTGGGTATGTTGCCGCTCAGTTCGTTGACGGTGAGGTGCAGCCTTCTGAGGTTTTCAAGGTTGCCGAGCTGGCTGGGTATTCTGCCGCTGAGCTGGTTATTGCTCAAGTGGATGACCTCAAGACTGCCCAAGTCTCCAAGTTGATGGGGTATCGCGCCCGTCAGCTCGTTGTTGAACAGCATGAGGGTGTTGAGATTTGACAGGTCACCGAGTTCCGCCGGGATGGATCCCGAGAGCTCGTTCCTCGCAAGGTATAGCCCTTCGAGCTGGTAAAGACCTCCGAGCTCGGAAGGGATCTCGCCGTCGAGGTTGTTGCCGATAAGGTAGATTTCGGTCACGCGGCCTTCATCGTCGGTCTGAATTCCGTGCCAGTCGGAAAGCGGCTCGCTTGTGAGCCAGTTGTCGCTATTCGTCCAGTTCGAGCCTTCTGTGGCATTGTAGAGCGCCTGGAGGGCGGCGAGTTCGGGCTGTGTGATAGTCAGCGTGAAGTCGCCTGTGTCTGAACCGTCGTATGTGGTCGCTTCGACGATGTATGTTGCGGAGTCAAGTATTACTCTGAGACCGGAGTTCGTCGAGCCTGGGTTGAAGGTGGTGTCATCGTCGTTGAATTCGATGATGTTACCTTCGGCGTCGATGAGGTTCAGGTACGGGTCGGTCCTCGATTCGAGTATCAGATCGACCGTCGTCCTCGTGTTAACTGTGAAACTGAAGAACTTTGCATAATGCGTACCCCTGTCCGTCCTGTTCCGGGAGACACAGTCGCTGGACCAGGAATCGTCAACGGAAGTACCGCTGAAGGTCTGCAGGGTACATCCGGCTGGGAGCGGAGAAGTGGGATCACCGGGTGTTGGGTCGGGTGTGTCGGGTGGCTCAGGTGTTGACGTGTCCGATACCGGCGCGACGGTCACTGTGAGGGTGAATCTGCCTGTTGTGCCCGCCGCGAAAGTGGTTGATTCGATGGTGTAGGTTCCCGCGTCGAGCCGTTCCTCAATGCGCGAGTCCGTAGTGGTGGGATAGTTGTAGTCGTCGTTTTCGTGGAGCGCGGAACCCTCGGCCGATGTGCCGCTGCGGAGGTAGAGGTAGGTGTCTGTCGTGGAGCTAAGGTTGATCGTTACGTCGGACTCGGAGTCGAGTGTGAAGGTGTGGAAGCGTGCGTACCTGTCGCCGCTCCCGCTGGGTGCTGCTATATCCGAAGTGCAGCTGGTGGTCCAGTTGCCGGCGACGGTCATGCTGTCGGGCAGTGGGGCGAGGCATTCTGGGGTGGTGGGTGTGGGGTCTGGATCGGGCGGGTCCGTATCCGACACGGGAGTTGAGCTCAGAGTAAGCGTAAACGTGCCTGTTCTGCCCGCGTAGTAAGTAGTGGCTTCTATTGTGTAGTCACCAGCTACTAGCCTTTCGGCTATGCGCGAATCGGTTGAGGCGGGATAGTTGTGGTCGTCATTTTCGTGAAGTGCAGAGCCGTCTGTCGAAGTTCCCCTGCGGAGATAGAGGTAGGTGTCCGTCGTGGAGCTAAGGTTGATCGTTACATCGGAGTCGGCGTCGAGCGTGAAGGTGAAGAAGCGTGCGTACCTGTCGCCGCTCCCGCTGGGAGCCGCTATTTCGGATGTACAGCCAGTGTTCCAGGATTCTTCCACCGTCGTCGTGGTAAGGGACTGTACGCAATCGGCCTGCGCGGCGGCAGTGGGAGAAATATTCAGTGACGCAATGACCGTAAGTGTCACGGTGAGGATAAATGCGGTGGCGCGGATGGCTATCATATGTGAATCTCATTCTGTGTCAGGATGTCTTGTTATGGTAGAAAATTTATACATAGAGCTATGTATTGTGTCAAGCAAAAGTGAGCGGATTGACGGACGGTTTTCGAGTGGTGGCTGGTAGATTTCATTACTGGCAGGTTTAGGTAGGATGGTCTATCTGCGTCGCTGCAGTATCGTGGAACGAGGCGCCTGTGAACGATACTCCCGTGAATGATACAATGCGCCGCGATGCAGACTAAGAATCCTGCTGTGAATGAATCGTATGACGAGAGTCCAGAGGTATGCAGATGGTTGCGAATGAACGATACGATGTAGTGGTAGCGGGCGCGGGGAATGCTGCGCTCTGTGCGGCGATGGCGGCGGCGGACGAGGGTGCTTCGGTACTGGTGCTTGAGCGCGCTCCAGAGTACTTGCGTGGTGGTAATTCCTTCTTTACGGGCGGGCTGTTCCGCTTTGCATACGATGGCATCGAGGATATTCTTGGCATCATCCCGGAGATCGGAGAGGAGGAGCGCGAGAACATCGATGTGGGGCGGTACACGCAGGCTCAGTTTTACGATGACCTGATGCGCGTTACGGAAGGGCTGTCCGACCCGGAACTGGCGCAGGTGTTGGTGTCGCAATCGTACCCGGCAATGAAGTGGATGCAGGAGCAGGGTGTGCGCTGGATTCTGGCGTACGGCAGGCAGGCGTTCATGCACGAGGGTATATTGCGCTTCTGGGGGGGCCTGATCGTGGAGGCGGTCGGTGCGGGACAGGGGCTCACGGACCAGGAGTTCGAGATTCTTGAGCGCAAGGGCGTGCCTGTGCTTTACGGCACGAAGGCGCATGCGCTTACCACGGACAGCCGGGGGAGCATCACAGGCTTGACCGTGCGGGATGCGGATGGCTTTCGCGAGATCGAGACAAAGGCGGTGGTGCTGGCGTGCGGCGGCTTCGAGTCCAACACGGAGATGCGGACGCGCTACCTGGGGCCGGGCTGGGAGCTGGCTAAGGTACGAGGGACGCAGTTCAACACGGGCGACGGCATACAGATGGCGCTGGACATCGGCGCGCAGTCGTACGGGCACTGGAGCGGCTGCCATGCGGTGGCGTGGGACATGAACGCGCCTGCGTTCGGCGACCGCAACATCGCGGACCTGTTCCAGAAGCATTCGTACCCGTTCGGGCTGATTGTGAATGTGGAGGGCAAGCGCTTCGTGGACGAGGGGGCGGATCTGAGGAACTACACGTATGCGAAGTACGGCAAGGAGATACTGGCGCAGCCGCAGCGGGTGGCGTTCCAGCTCTTCGACCAGAAGACTAAGCACCTGCTGCGCGACGAGTATTTCATACCGCAGGCGTCGGTGGTTGAGGCGAATACCATCGAGGAACTTGCGGACGGGCTTGGGATCGATGTGGAGGCAATGACGCAAACTGTGTCGGAGTATAACGCGGCGGTGCAGCCGGGTGAGTACAACCCGACGGCGCTGGATGGGAAGCGAACTGAGGGCGTCGAGCCGCCGAAATCCAACTGGGCGCTGGAACTGGACGAGCCGCCGTACATGGGCTACGCGGTGACGTGTGGCATTACCTTCACATTCGGTGGGCTGAAGATAAACGCTCAGACGCAGGTGATAGATACGGAGGACGCGCCGATACCGGGGCTGTACGCTGCAGGCGAGCTGACGGGTGGGCTATTCTACAATAACTATCCGGGTGGGTCAGGGCTGATGGCAGGGGCGGTGTTCGGGCGGATTGCGGGTGCGCAGGCGGCGGGGTATGCGGTGCGGTGAATGCTCTACATGCTGACACTAGCGTGATGGAACTTTCACCATACTGGAATTAAGAACATCCGAAGTCCCGGCTCATGGTGCGCTGGCAGCGCATTCTATCTAACAGGCTTGCTGTCTTACTGCTTAAGTCTGCTGGGCGCATGTGGTAAGGGCTCGTCTTGCGAGGCCCAAGGGTCTCAGTGAAAGGCGGGAGGAATGAACAGAGCGCAGTGGTTCAAGGGAAATATCCACACGCATACGAATAGATCGGATGGTGACGAGGACCCGTACATGGTCGTTAGCTGGTACCGGAGGCACGGCTACGATTTCCTGGTGCTGAGCGACCATAACCACCTGACGCTGCTGGATTATGGCGGGGGCCGCCGTCGTTTTCGCAGGCCCTTGATGGTGCCCGGCGAGGAGGTCAGTTTGCGACTCAATGCAGGCGATACGCCTGTGCATATCAACGGAGTGGGGATTTCACGAGTGGTGGAACCTATCGATGCCGGCGGCGTAGTACCAACACTGCAGGCGAATGTGGACGCGATAGTTGAAGCAGGAGGCATTGCATCCATAAACCACCCGAACTTCGGGTGGGCGTTCGATCACCGCGAGATTAGTCGTGTGGAAGGGGCGAGTCTGCTGGAGGTGTTCAACGGACACCCTGCCGCTAATATCCACGGCGCTCCCGACAAGCCGTCATACGAAGCTATCTGGGACGGCGTGCTCACGGCAGGACGTGTGATCTTCGGCGTGGCTACCGATGACTCGCACAACTACCACGACTTTGCGCCGTGGCTGTCGAATCCGGGTCGCGGATGGGTAATGGTGCAGGCCGACGAACTGACGCAGGACGCGATCGTGGATGGCCTGGCGTCGGGCAAGTTCTACGCATCGACCGGCGTGAAACTAACTCGACTGGAATGCTCGGCTGAGGGCATTGAACTAGAGGTAGAACAGGAGCGCGACTTCATTTACACGACCCGGTTCACCGGCGAGAACGGCACGCTGCTCTCCGAAAGCATCGGCACCACTGCCGAGTACAAGACCGACGGGCAAGAAGCCTACGTCCGCGCCACGGTGGTGTCGTCGTCCGGACCGAGTGCCTGGACGCAGCCGGTGTTTCCTGGGCGAGCGCGGGTAGAAGTCGGGGGGGCCACGTTGGGGTAGTCGTTGTAGCAGCGTTAACGGGCGAGTTGCTTCATATCGACTACCTTGGTGATTTATGGCTGATGGCGAGGGCGGTGTTCGGGAGGAATGTGTATGCGCAAGTGGTGGGGAAGGGGAGACTCGAACTCCCACGCCTTTCGGCACATGATCCTAAATCATGCTCGTCTGCCAATTCCGACACTTCCCCACGCGAGAGAGCATGGGCGGCTGGGCGCCTGTGGTGGGTAAATTATAGCATAGGGGTTACTGCTTCCCACACAGTTTTCCGGCTACATTGCCTTGAGGAGCTTGCGGCGCAATCCGCGGGGCTTGCTTTGCTCAATAACGAGGTCGGTGGCGTCGTGGAATGCCATGAAGCTGCGCATAGCCGCGGCGATGTCAGAGACGAGGTCGTCGTCGGGCTGGACGCCCGGCTCGAGGTGGAGGTGCTTTAGGCGGAGGGTGGCTTCGCGGCGTTCGAGCTTAGGGTCGAAGCGTCCGACGAGGCGATCGTTGTGCAGGATTGGGAGGCTAAAGTAGCCCCAGATGCGCTGGGGCGCCGGCTTGTACGCTTCGAGAATCTGCTGGAAGCCCCAGAACTGCGTGTCGCGGCCCTTCGCCCAGAAGAGGCTGTCGAAGGGGGATAAGAATGTGGTGTGGCCTGGGGCTATGTCGCCATCCGCTGCGCGTTCAAGCAGCGGCAGGTTGGCGCGGTGGACTACCTGCTCGGTGGTGGTGCCGTCGTTGAACTCTACATTGACGGGGACGAGTGTACCTTCGTCAACCATGCGCTGTACCAGAGGCCTGGCGGGTGTGCGCTTCATGTGGAAGTAGTCGGGAACCTGCATTGGCGCGCAGATGCCGAGGGCGCGGGCGGACTTGTCGAGGAGCGTCAGGTATGCTTCTTCCTCGGTTGGCGGCGTTGTATCAACCCAGTCTGGCAATACGGTATCGGTGATGCCGTAGATGCGCTGGAAGTTGACGCGGTTGGTGATGGTGAGTTCGCCGGTATTGTACAGGTGCTCCAGCGCGATCTTGGCGGGCTTCCAGTCCCACCAGGTGCCGCGCCTGCCGTCCGTGCGCTCGAAGTCGGCGGAGCGCGCCAAGCCGTTCTCGCGCACATGCTCCAGCACGGAGTCCAGCAGTTCGGTGTTCGCGGGGTCTTCAAGCCATTCGCGGCGGCGCCTGCCCTGCCTGTACTTGTGGCCTTGCATCGTGGGGATGGTGAAGCGGTAGAGCGAGAGCGGGATGATGCAAGCGGCGTGCATCCAGTACTCGAAGAGGCGGCGGTCGTTGGTGCCTTCGATGCCGCCATTGCCGAATGTGAGGTAGTCGAAGTCGGCGGTGTCGTAGGGGCCGAGCCTGCTCCAAAGCGCGACGTACTGGCTGCGGCGGACCATCTGGAGCGTATCGAGCTGCACCCAGCCGATGCGGTCAACGGTGTCGAAGATGGCGTCTATGCCGGGTGTAGAGTCAGGCGGGGGTGTGTCGAGTGCCTGCGTGTGGAGTGCGAGGGCGCGTGCGGCGGATAGGGGGAATGGGGATTGAGGTTTGGTCATGCACTTATGGTAATGGTATGAAAGCCTGTCTGTACAGGGCTTTTAGAAACAACTTCGTCCTGCCGTTGGTTGTGACTGCACAAGTGCGACGTCGTCCTCACAACACTAATAATAGTGTAGGATAGGTCAGTGAACAAAAGGGCACCTGGTGTGAAAGTGGGTTGATCTTGCGGGCGGTCATTCTTTGCCCGACATGCAGGCATCTGAACGAACCTGACAGCGGGTTCTGCGTAGGGTGCTGGCGGCGTCTTGCCGACAGCACTGCGATTAGCCGCGACGATGCTGAGGCGTCAGTGCAGCGCTGGCTTATACGGCGACGGCTGTTCAGGGGCGCTCGATGGGGCTTGCTTGTACTTCTGCTGGTTGCCGCTTGTGCTGCCGTTGCGGATTACTACGGTGCTTTCGACCGACCCTTCCCTCCTCCAACTTCCGATATCAGTGCAGTGGGTGGACAGAGTGACTGGCCCATGTTCCTGCGGGATCCGATTCACTCGGCGGCGGTGGATGTCCCATCTACTCCGCAAGGGAAGCTGAAGTGGCGGTTCGACACGGACTTACCGCTATTCTCGTCGCCCGCAGTGGTGGATGGCAGGCTGTACCTGGGATCGGGTGACAGTCGCGTGGTTGCGCTGGACGCGGATACTGGCGAGCTAATATGGGAGCACGAGGTGCTGGGACCTATTGACTCGTCACCCGCAGTTGCCGGAGACAGCGTGTTCATAGGCCTTCGGGACGGGACGGTGCTATCACTTCACAAGGATAGCGGTGAACTGCAGTGGGAGTTCCCGACAGGGGGGATATTCGCGACTTCACCGGTGGTGCTGGAGGGTATCCTGTACATCGGGAGCGGGGACGGAAAGCTGTACACGCTGGACGCGCAGACGGGGCAGGTGCGGTGGTCGTATCAGACTGACGGGCATATCGCGTCGGACCCAGCCATCAACGACGACATCGTGGCGGTACTGTCGCAGGACAGCTACCTGCATATCGTGGATAAGCATACGGGTAGGAAGCGCCTGGACTATCACACGAAGTTCGCGCGCGGGTCACCTGCTCTGAGCGGGGACTGGGTTTACACAGCTGACCAGATTGGGATTGTTGCAGCGATAGACTGGCATAAGCGCGAGGTGCCGTTCGAGAAGAATGTGCGCTGGCTGAAGACACAGCTCTGGGCGTGGGGTGCTTTGCGGGAGCTGCCACCACTGAAGGGGCTGGCGTGGGCGACGTTTGTTCCGGGGAGCCTGGTGGCGTCGCCGATCGTGGCCGAGGACTGGCTGTATGTGGCATCGTCGGAAGGGGACGTGTACGCGCTGGACAGAGAGACGGGCGACACGGAGTGGACATTTGAGGCGGACGGGTTTTTTCTTGCAGCGATGGCTCTGGTAGGGGATGGACTGTTCATAGGGGACAGGTTCGGGACGATGTACGCGATTAGCGCGGAGAAGGGCGAGGAGTTGTGGCGATTCGAGACGGGCGCGCCGATAGGGTCAACGCCAGTGGCGGCAAACGGTCTGCTGTACTTCACCTCCGAGGATGGGACACTGTACGCGCTGGAGTGAGGAATCTGGGAGGTAAGAGGGAAGTCGCTACGGCCCCTATAGGTTTCTGGCTACGTGGCAGAAGGAAAGTCGTCATGAAGCAGCCTGACGCCGTCCATTCGGGCAAACCTTCGGTCAAAGGTATAGAGACTTTCACAGCCTGCCCGCTCTGAGGCCATTAGTATCACCAAGTCCGAGAAGTCCCCTTGGCTCTGCTCGTAGAGAAATGTGGCGCGGGCGACATCTTCGTCTGACTCAACGATGAGATTTTCTGCTCCAATCAGAGTCGTCAATACTTCCGCTACCTGAGTACGAGAAAATCCATAAGAGCGTTCCAGAACCCACACAATTTCAATTGCCACTTCACGACCGACGAACCCAGGACCATCATTGGTAAGACTGTCGAGCAGTCGCTCCGCAATCGCTGCTTGTGCTGGGACATCCTGTGTTATGTATCTAATCAGGACATTGGTATCGACCGCAATCATCGCCCGCTCGCGCCGTCAGCGATTGCCTGTTCCATTTCTTCCAGGCTTACGGGAGGCCCGTCATAGCGGAGCAGCCCCTTAAGCCTGTTTAGAGGCACGGTTTTGATAATGCGCACTTGTTCGCCGTGAATGACGTAACGCACTCGGTCACCCGGCTTAATAGAGAGTGCATCTCGCACTGGCGTAGGCAGCGTGGTCTGTCCTTCAGCGGATACTGTGGATTCAAGCATCTGAAGGTTCCTTCGTAGTCATCCATAAGTCCGTAGGCTCTCTAGCCATTATTCTAGCACCTCTACAAGTTGCGGAAGCATTATGGCAGTCTCACCTTGACTGACAAACTATAAGAGGGCGTGCAGGGCGCGGAGGGTCTCGGCGTTCTCTTCGAGGGTGAAACCGTCTGCCTTGTATTCCTGCTTGGCGCTCATGCCGTCCACTGCGCCGGTGTCCGCCGTCTTGCGGATGATGTCCATGTCCTCTTCGACGGAGAGTAGCACGTTCTTGCCGGAAAGCTTGGAGAGTGATGCGGCGAGGCCATAGCCACCCCAGTTGGAGACGCTGGCAAGGATGAGTTCCGAGACCTCGGTAACGCAGGGCTCCTTGACGAGAGAGTCAACGGTGGTTACCTCTTTGGCGACGTTGCCCAGTCCGATTTCGTTGCCGCCGTCGCCGATACCGATGGTGCGGTCGTGATGCCTGAAAAGGTAGTCGGTGCGCGCGGTGTACTGCGTGATGTCGCGCCCGCGCATGTTGCGGTACTTGAGGTCGTCAGTGAAGCCGCAGCGCTCGATGGCGATGATGACCGAGGGATTGTGCTCGGCTAAGAGTTGCTTGGCGAATGCTTCGCTTTCGGCGTCTCCGGCGATGGGGAACTCGATGACGGTGGCGGCTTCGCTCTTGGTGGCTTCCATGACGGCAGTACCGTAGGAGTCGGTTACATAGGCAACCTGGTAGCCGAGCTGCTCAAGGGCGTTGCCGATGGCGATCGCTCCTGGGGGACCGTCGGTCTCAATCATGCCGGCGTCAAGGATGTAGAAGCCGGTTACGATGAAGGCCGTGCCGGGATTGTCGAGGATGAGCTGCGCCGCGCGGTCGCAGAAGTCGGCGGGGACGTAGGGGCGCAGGTGTGAGATGCCTCTGCGGTCGTTGTCGAGGATGATGTCTTCGATTGTCATGTATGTCACCTTGTTCGCTTACGGGAGTGAACGGATTGCACCACATCCCCTGCCATAGCAGGGGCATGCTCTGACCTTTGCCTTATCAAGGGGGGAAGGGATTCTGCATAGCGTTATATGATAGCCAAGTCCTCGTCCTGCTTGTCGGTGATGAACATGTGGCCGGGGGCGTGGGTGATCATCAGGGGCGGCTTGGCGTTCATGGCAACCGCCTGTGGGGTTACGCCGCACGCCCAGAAGACAGGCACCTCGCCGTCATTGAACTCCACTGGGTCGCCGAAGTCGGGGGCGTAGATGTCGCTGATGCCGATTGCTGACGGATCGCCGACGTGTACCGGCGCGCCATGCACGGCGGGAAAGCGGGATGTTACCTGCACCGCGCGGACGACCTGCTCCTGCGGGATGGGGCGCATCGAGACGACCATGGGGCCGCTGAAGGCGCCTGCCGAGGATGTTGGGATGTTCGTGATGAACATCGGCACTGTCGTGTCGCAGGTCATGTGGCGCATCTCCATGCCCGCCTTGATGAGCGCGGTCTCGAAGGAGAAGCTGCAGCCGAGCAGGAACGAAACGAGGTCGTCGCGCCAGAATTCGCTGAGGTCCGTGACCTCGGCTGTGAGTTCGCCGTGTTCATAGACACGGTAGAGGGGTGCGTCACTGCGGAGGTCGGCGCCGGGAGCGAAATCGCGCGGCTCGACCTCGCCTGCCTCGACTACTTCGAGGAGCGGGCAGGGTCTTGGGTTGCGCTGGCAGAACAGCAGGAAGTCGAAGGCTAGGTCGCGCGGAAGTATGGCGAGGTTCGCCTGAACGCGACCGGGTGCCATGCCGCTGGTGGTCTGTACGAGACCGCCGTTGCGCATCATTTGGCGAAGTTCGGCTGGGGATTCGGGCAGGGCTGTGAGTGTCATGGGAGCGTTCCTCCAGTGTGCGGTGTTGACGGTCTTCCGGGTGACCGTCGCTTGTCAGCCTAGATTATACGGGCGGTAGGTTGCGGTCAAGCACGCGCCGGGGTCAGTTCGCTTTACGTAAGAAGGTATTAAGCAAGAATAGAAAGAGGCTGCTCCCTAAAGAGCAGCCCCTTGCCGTTTGCGTCTATGTGGCTATGTGAGATGCCGGAGCGAGTTACGGCGTCTCGAAGCGGCCTGTGGAGGTTATTGCGCCGCCTTCGATCTTCCAGATCTCGATGGTGTTCAGGACATCGCCGTTCTCGTCGAAGTTCTGTGAGCCTGCCACACCTTCGTAGTCAATGTCTTCGCCGCGCCTGATCAGGTCGAGCGCCTTGGCGAAGTCGCCGGGGCCGACCTTGATGCCGGGAGCGTTGGCGACCTCACGCATCGCGTCCCGTACTGCGGGGCCGTTGTACTCGCCAGCTTTTTCGATGGCAAGCGCTGCGATGGCGAACGCGTCGAATGTCTCGCCAAGGAACGGGTCTGTGGGGAGCTCGCCGAAGCGCTCTTCATACAAGATGCGGAACACTGCCGTCGAGTCGCTCTCCTGCGCGCCCGGTGCGGTACCATAGAAGCCTTCGAAGTTTTCCGCGCCGAGAGTGTCGAACATGTCCTGGCTCTTGGTACCGTCCACGAACATGAAGTTGTCTATGTAGTCGCCCTCGATTGCTTCACGCAGATAGACGCCCGCGCTGACTGGGTAGCTCATGGCTACCAGCACGTCAGGATCGCCTTCGGTGGCGTTTTCAAGCTCTGAAACATAGCTGGGCTGGTCGGGCTCCTGGGGAACAGAAGCGGTTACCGTACCGCCTGCCTCCTCGAAGCTCTCAGTGAAGACGCGGGCGAGCCCCTCGCCATACGCGTTGTTCACATAGAGAAGGCCGGCTGTCTCGTAGCCAAGCTCGCGGGCTAGGCGCGCGAGGACGACGCCCTGTGCCGCGTCGGATACAGCCGTGCGGTAGAGGAAGTCGCTATCTTCGAGGATCGAGAGAGCCGGGGAAGTTGCCGACGGCGAGATCTGTACAACCTCGTTGGGGATAGTGACGGCCTGAGCGACCGCGATTGTGAATCCGGAACCAAGGGGTCCTACGATAACCGGCACCCCGTCGGTCTTAACCAAGGCATTTGCTGCGTCCGTTGCAACCTGCGCGCTGGTGCCGCCATCCTTGTGGACTGCCCTTACGGGACTGCCGAGGACGCCGCCTGCGTCGTTGATGAGCTCTGCGGCGATGTCAACGGCGTTGCGCATGGGCTTGCCGTATGCGCCGAGGTCACCCGTGAAGTCGAGGACTGAGCCAATCTTGATGGGTTCCCCAGAGGGTTCCATCATCATCGCAGGTGTGGGAATGACGACGGGTTCGGGCGTAGGGATTGCCTCTATCGCAGTCATGACGATTGTGTTCACTTCGTCGGCAGTGAGTGGCTCTGCCTGTCCGGCGGAGGCCTTCTGCACTTCCATAGCTACGATTTCGGCAACCTCGCCTTCGGTGAGATCATCTTCAGAAGCCGCCATCATCGCAGCATCGACTATGCCTTCAATTTCGGATGCGCTGACACCTTCGGGAACTGCACCTGAAACGGCATCCTCCACCATCATGGCGATTTCTTCGGCGGACGGTCCTGGTTCGGGCATTGCAGGCGCCGGTGCCGGAGCGGGCGCAGGAACATTCGCCACTTCCTGCTGGACGATCGAACGTATTTCGTCCGCGGTCGGGCCTGCAGGCGCGGGTGCCGGAGCGGGCTGGCCGCATGCTGTAATGAGCAGCCCGACTATGCCGATCAGCATAACCATTGCCGCCATGGGTATTCGTTTGTTCATCACTGTAGCCTCCTTTGACACTAAATCATCGAAATTCAGCACGTTTGAATATGTCAATTGTGTTCACTTGCAACTAAAACTGAATTTTAACCTATATATTATGTGCATTGCGCGGAGATTTGACAATATTTACTCAGGCAAATTGACTTCATTCAGAACAACCCAACACTCCTACTATTGTAGGAGTGTTGGATGTATTGTTCGTGGGTCGCTCGCCGTTTGTTATTGGCGTGTAATCTGGGCGTTGCGTCCCATAGTTGACAGTGTTATGTGCCTGACATATTATCCGCGCACACGCAGGAAGCAGCGCGACGCAGAGGAGGTATTTCCATGCAGTACGACTACATTGTTATAGGTTCGGGTTCGGCTGGATCAATCATGGCAACGAGGCTGTCAGAAGACCCGAATGTGTCTGTGCTGCTGCTGGAGGCGGGGCCGGACTACGAGGAGATCGACCAACTGCCGGACGAAGTTCGGAACGGGTACGCAACGGGTATCGATGTTATGACGAGCGACCACAACTGGCAGTTCTGGGGGCAGCCGACGCCTATCGCGGACCCGATGATGGTGCCGCGCGGCAAGGTTACAGGCGGATCGAGCGCTATCAACGGGCAGGTGTTCCTGCGCGGAATGCCGGAAGACTACGACGGCTGGGCTGCCCGGGGAAACGACCGGTGGTCCTATGAGAAGGTGCTGCCATTCTTCCGCAAGCTGGAGACGGACATGGACTTCTCGGATGACTTCCATGGCACGGAGGGACCGATTATCGCACGGCGGTTCAAGGACAGGACGGCATGGCCTCCGATGCAGCATGCGTTCTACAACGCTGCGAAGGCGGAAGGCTTCCCGGACGGGCCGGACCAGAACAATCCTGATGTTACTGGAATTGGGCCGACGCCGTACAACAACCCGAACGGCATACGCTGGAGCACGAACATCGGCTATCTGGGGATGTCGCGGCACCGGTTGAACCTGACAATAAGAGCGAACTGCATGACTCGCCGGATTATTGTTTCGAATGGGCGGGCGACAGGCGTGGAGGTGGAGAGCGGTGGAGAGACCTTCGTAGTGGAGGGCAACGAGATTGTACTGAGTACGGGATCGATCGCGTCCCCGCAGATTCTGATGCTGTCTGGGATCGGGCCCGCCGCTCACCTGGAGGAGATGAGTATTCCTGTGGTGCATGACTCGCCGGGCGTGGGGCAGAACCTGCGTGACCATCCTGTAGTGTGGGTCACATGGCGCACGAAGCCTGAGATCGACCTGGACAGCCTTGCGCTGCAGCCGCGCAGCCAGCTAATGCTGCGTTACACTGCGACGGGTTCCGACCTGCGCAATGACATGAAAATCTCGATGGCAAATTTCGCAACGGACCGCGTTGATCGAGGTGGCAACAGGATGGTTCCGGTGGGTGTGCGAATGTCCATCATACTTGACCTTGCGGTCAGCTCCGGGGAGTTGAAGCTGACCTCGACTGATCCGAATGTGCAGCCGTCGCTGTTCTACAACTACTTTGCGGAAGAGTTCGACCGGCAGCGATCGCGCGAGGGAATACGGACGGCGCTGAAGCTGGCGGAGCATCCGGACTTCGAGAGCATCATACAGGAGCGAATCGAGCCGAAGGACTCGGACCTGAAATCGGACGATACGCTGGATACATGGATGATGAGGGAAGCGACGACTGGTCAGCACATTTCGGGAACATGCAAGATGGGGCCCGCGTCGGACCCGATGGCTGTGGTGGCGCAGAACGGTCGAGTGCATGGGATAGAGGGGCTGCGCGTGGTGGATGCGTCGATCATGCCGGACTGCATCCGGGCGAACACGAATGTCACGACCATGATGATAGGCGAGAATATCGCGGACATGGTGCAGAACGGAAACTAGGGACATTATGCCTGTGGACATGCCTGTTGGCTGGGCGAATGGGTTCGTCCCGTCGGCTATCGCCCGGCGCATTTAAGCTTGCACTTGTATTTTGGTGAGGTGAGCCATGAGGCTTGAGGGCAAAGTTGCGATTATTACGGGTGGAGCGCATGGGATGGGTGCCGAGGAGTGCAGAATCTTCGCTCGCGAGGGCGCGAAGGTGGTCATAGCCGACATATTGGAGGAGGAAGGGAGGCAGTTGGAGGCGGAGATTGCTGAAGCCGGTGGCGATGCGGTATTCGTGCGGCTGGATGTCACGAGCGAGGGGGACTGGCAGTCGGCCGTTGAGGCAACCGTTGCGCGCTACGGCAAGCTGGACACGCTGGTGAACAACGCGGGCATCGCTAGGCCGCACACGCCGGAGGGCCTGCGCACTGAGGACTGGGATGTCCTGATGAACATCAACGCGAAGGGCGTGTTCCTGGGGATGAAGTACGCGATACCAGAGATGCAAAGGGTCGGTGGTGGCTCCATCGTGAACATCTCGTCGATATCGGGCATCGTTGGGCAGCCGCAGGTGCATATGGGCTACAACGCGTCGAAGGGTGCGGTGCGGATCGTCACGAAGTCGGCGGCGGTGCAGTATGCGCAGGACGGCATACGGGTGAACTCTGTGCATCCGGGCATGATGCCGCCGATGCGGGCTTCTATTGCGGCGCAGCGTCCCGGCAGCCGAGACGCGCTGATTGCGGCCGTTCCTATGGGCAGGGCCGGACGGCGCGAAGAGGTCGGAAATGCGGTGCTGTTCCTGGCATCGGACGAGGCGTCGTACATCACGGGCGCGGAACTGGTTGTGGACGGGGGATTTTCGGCGGCGTGAGTCAGATGACAGCGACCATCCGTCAGGCCTTGCGAAGATGACAGGACTGTTCCAAGCGATGACCAGACACATAAACGAGATTGAGGTGCGTTATGAGGCTTGAGGGCAAGGTTGCAATTATTACGGGCGGCGCGAACGGGATGGGTGCCGAGGAGTGCCGGATTTTCGTGCGTGAGGGCGCGAAGGTGGTTATCGCCGACATCTTAGAGGAAGAAGGGAAGAAGCTGGAGGCGGAGATAGCGGAATCGGGCGGCGATGCTGTGTTCATGCGGCTGGATGTTACGAGCGAAGAGAACTGGCAGTCGGCAGTCGAAGCGACTGTTTCGCGGTATGGCAGGCTGGACGTGCTGGTGAACAACGCGGGGATCGGCAAAGGGAATACGCCGGACGACCTGCGCGCGGAGGACTGGGACGCCCTGATGAATATCAATGCGAAGGGCGTGTTCCTTGGTATGAAGACTGCCATTGCTGAGATGAAAAAGGTGGGCGGCGGCTCCATCGTGAACATATCGTCAATATCCGGGATGGTCGGCCAGAGAGCTACGCATATGGGCTATAACGCGTCGAAGGGCGCGGTGCGGATCGTCACGAAGTCGGCGGCGGTGCAGTACGCACAGGATGGCATTCGGGTGAACTCGGTGCATCCGGGACTGATGCCGCCGATGCTCACCTCCGCGGCGAATACGCCTGAGATCCGGAGCGAGATGCTTCGTGATGTGCCGATGGGCAGGCCCGGACGGCGCGAAGAGGTCGGGAATGCGGTGCTGTTCCTTGCTTCGGATGAGGCGTCGTACATCACGGGGGCGGAGCTTGTTGTGGACGGCGGTTGGACTGCTACATAGAGTGAGCCGGCATAGACTGGCAACGGTTTGATGATCTTGCACGCGTGTTGTCTGCTCGTAATGAAAGGTAAAGGTGAATTATGCGACTTGAAGGCAAGGTTGCGATCATAACGGGTGGCGCGAGCGGGATGGGCGCTGAGGAGTGCCGGATATTCGCGCGTGAGGGCGCCAAGGTGGTCATCGCCGATGTGTCGGAAGACCTGGGCAGGCAGGTGGAGGCAGAGATAGCGGAATCGGGTGGAGATGCGGTGTTCATGCATCTCGATGTCACAAGCGAGGATGCCTGGGATGCGACGGTTAGTGCAACCGTGGAGCGGTACGGCAAGGTGGACATCCTGGTGAACAACGCGGGGATCAGCGGCACGCACCACCCGGATACGATGAGCACAGAGGCGTGGGATACATTCATGGACATCAACGCCAAGGGCGTGTTCCTGGGGATGAAGAGCGTGATTCCGCAGATGCAGGCGGTGGGCGGTGGCTCCATCGTGAACATATCGTCGATCAGCGGCATGGTTGGTCAGCAAGGCAATCACATGGGGTACAACGCGTCCAAGGGCGCCGTGCGCATAGTGACGAAGTCGGCGGCGGTGCAGTACGCGCAGGACGGCATACGGGTGAATTCGGTGCATCCTGGGGTGATGCCGCCGATGCGGTCGTCGAGCGCGGCCCGGAACCCGGAGGCGCCGATCCCACTGATGGACCACGTGCCCATGGGGCGGCGCGGAGGGACGGACGAGGTCGGGAATGCGGTGCTGTTCTTGGCTTCGAATGAGGCGTCGTACATTACGGGCGCGGAGCTTGTGGTGGACGGCGGACTGACTGCTACTTAAGGAAGTGCCCGGCGTTCAGAGGGGGTAGATGAGGAGGGCGTAGAGATGCGCATTTCCGTAGCCATCTTTCTGTCAGCTGCGTTTATGCTTATCGCATCAGCCTGCGGCTACCTGAGTAACGCCGTAAGCGGCACGATCACTTACGACGGCGACCCTGAGATACCTACGGGTGCCGTGCTGACGGTGCAGGTGCGGGATGTTTCCTATCAGGACGCTGCCTCTACGCTGATCGCCTCGCAGACTATCGAAAGCCCTGAGCGATTCCCTATCGACTTCTCAGTGCCGTACGAACGAGGGGACATCGACTCCCGGGCGACTTATGGGTTGCAGATAAGGATCACGCTCGATGGCCGCCTTATTTACATCAACGATACTGCGTTCGAAGTGCTAACTCGCGGGAACCCAAAACGAGGTGTGGATGTATGGGTCGTCGCTGTGGGAGGCGGATAGATAGTCTGATTCACCATCGCGCATTGTCCGTTTTATGGAGAAATAGCCGGGAGTATCCGCAGATACTGGGCACTTCTCGCCAACCCACTATGGGGCGCAGGATTGAGCTACGGCGGACCCATGATATACTGCCACCTGACACAATCGACAGGTGAATGATAACCATAAGGACCGAGCATAAGGAGCGGGCAATGGCAGCCACCACAGCAGCAGTCACAACCAACGAAGAACTTGCACAGATGGCACACCTGATGCGGCGCGCGGGCTTCGGCGCAAGCCGCAGCGATCTGGATGCGCTGGTGGCGAAGGGATATGAGGCCGTGGTGGAGGACCTTGTGAATCCGGAGCGCCTGCCGGAAATCGACGAGGACATCCTCGAGCGATACTTCGGCGGCGAGGGCTATCCCATTTTCGCCGGCATCTGGCTGTACCGAATGCTGAACTCGCAGAGGCCGCTGCAGGAGAAGATGGCTCTGTTCTGGCACCATGTTTTCGCCACTGGCATCACGAAGAACCAGCATGTGATGTCGTCGGTAAACCAGGTAAAGATGTTCCGAAATGTGGGTATGACCGACATGCGGACGATCCTGCTGGAGCTTGCCAAGGATCCGGCGATGATCTTCTGGCTGGATAACAACGAGAACCACAACGGCGAGCCGAACGAGAACTGGGGCCGCGAGCTGTTGGAGCTGTTCTCGATGGGCGTCGGCAACTACACGGAGCAGGACATCAAGGACGCTTCGCGAGCGTTCACAGGCTGGACCTTCGAGCAGCCGATACCGCTCTATCCACACGGATACTACCCGGCGCCGTTCAAGTTCATCGAGGAAGACCACGACGACGGCGAAAAGACATTCTTGGGGCGGTCGGGCAACCTAAACGGCGACGACATAATCGATGTGATCGTGGAGCAGCCGGCGACGGCCCGCTTCATCGCGCGGCACATGTACAACTTCTTCGTGGCGGACGAGCCGCAGGTGCCGTCGTGGAACACAGTACCGCCCCGCGACCAGGACGCCATCAACGAACTGGTCGGAGCGTACCTTGATTCGGATGGCGACATTCGCGCGATGCTGAGCACGATGTTCAACTCCGACTTCTTCAAGGCGGCGCGCTTCAGGAAGGTGAAGAGCCCTGTTGAGCTGATAACCGGCGTCATAAAGCTGGTCGGCACATACCGTGAGCCGACGCCCGGGCTGGTGGACTATTCCGCGACGGCGAAGCTGATGGGTCAGCAGCTGTTCGACCCGCCGACGGTCGAGGGCTGGCATACGGGACACGAGTGGATTGACGGAGGCACGCTGAACGAACGCGTGAACTTCGCGGTTAACGAGGTGGGCGACCTGAACAAGCCGGGCATCGGTGAGTTGATCGAGCGGATGGGCGCGGAAAGCGATTCCTGCCCGCCTGTGGAGCTTGTGGAGCGGTCGCTGGAGCTTGCGGGGCCTGTCGAGGTTAGCGATGATACGCGCGCGGGACTTTTGCGCTACGCAGAGGCAGTCGGCGAATTGCGCTTCGACTCCGAGGATGCGCGAGAGGACAGCGCGGTGCATGTCGGCCGGATGCTGCAGCTTATTGTTTCGACGCGGGAGTATCAGATGGCGTAGGGCACTTCGATTTGCAGCCGAGACACTGACTGCTGAAATTGAAATGCTCCACAATAGAGACGATGGAGGTGCTGGAGATGGCACGACCTTATGGATTGCTGCGGTGCGGGTTTCCTTTTGCGAAGTCGCTTGGGATGCGGCGGCTTACGAATTATCCAATCGATGTGGCGCTGGGGGATGAGGAGCGCATTTATGTGCTGTGCCGCGCAGATAATGCGGCGCTGGTGCGAAAGTATAACTATGACGATGAGGACCTGGGAGCATTCGGGTCGATGGGGAAGGGTGACGGGCAGTTTATGTGGCCCGTCTCGGTAATCACAGACTCTGAGGAGAATGTCTATGTCTCGGATGAATACCTGAACCGAATATCGGTGTTTGACCGGGAGGGCGAGTTCAAGGGCAACTGGGGCGAGTCGGGGAATGATCCCGGGCAGCTTGACCATGCGAGTGGGATTGCTTTCGACGCTGAAGAGAATGTGTATGTGTCGGATACGATGAACCACCGGGTGCAGAAGTTCACGAAGGACGGCGAGTACATCGCGGCGTTCGGCGAGCATGGGAGTGACAAGGGGCAGCTGAATATGCCGTGGGGCATCGATGTTGACGATGAAGGCGCGGTGTATGTCGCCGACTGGCGGAACGACCGCATTCAGAAGTTCTCGGCGGACGGTGAGTTCATCGCGAAGTTCGGCGGGTCAGGCTGTGGCGACGGCGAGTTCAACCGACCTGTGGATGTCACGGTGGACGACGACGGGGATATATATGTGGCGGACTGGGGCAATGACCGGGTGCAGATGTTCAATTCGGATACGCGGTATGTGCAGAAGTTCCTGGGGGATGCGACGCTGTCTAAGATCGCGCGCGAGTACATGCTGACGAACGCGATGCCGAACCGCCTGCGCGATATGGCTAATATCGAGCTTCAGAAGTTCTTGCGGCGTCCGAAGTCCGTAACCATCTCCGGCGACGGACGGCTGTTCATTGCTGATAACCAGTCGTACCGGCTGCAGGTGTATCAGAAAGAGGTCATCCATCTGACGCCTGAGCAGTATGGGCCTCCGATGCGCTCTCCAACGCTGAACCAGGAATAGGTGAGCAGTGCCCGTTGCCGATGAATGGAATTGATGAATAGTATTAAGGTTGCCTGTGCGCCTTGCCAGCGAGTGCAAGGTGAATATGGACGCGATACTTGACATTTCAGGATTGGCTACTTAGTATCAACGGAAAATTATCACAATCTTTGTGGAGGGGTGTGTGCGCACGCGCCTGTCTTAGGTAGTAAGCGACGGCAAAGACCGTCAAAATTGGACGAGAGAGGTCAGAGATGAAAAGGTCAGCGTTGCTCCTGGTGGCAATGTTCGTACTTGGGGCCATTATTGCGGCTTGCGGCGCTTCTGAACCACAAGTGGTGGAGAAGATTGTCGAAGTCGAGAAGGTGGTGACTGAACAGGTTGAGGTCCCGGTCGAGGTGGTGAAGGAAGTCGAAGTTGAGAAGGTGGTGGAGAAAGAGGTTGAGGTTGAGGTAGAGGTAGTCAAGGAGATCGAGGTCGAGGTCGAGAAAGAGGTCGTAAAGGTCGAGCGCATCGAAGTGCCCGTCGAGAAGATCGTCGAGGTGCAGAAGATCGTCGAGAAGGAAGTCGAGGTCGTTAGGTCGAACCTTGGCGAGGCCCCGGACCTTGCGGCAGCGGTAGCGGCCGGCACTCTGCCCCCAGTTTGGGAGCGCATCCCTTCACAGCCGATGATTATTCCGACACTGCAGGACGGCATCGGTGAGTACGGTGGAACCGTGCGGCGCTTCTACCTTGGACCTGCGGACGGCTGCAACTTCTTCCGCCTGTCGCGCGCATCGCTGGCGCGCTTTTCCCAGGATGGTTTCTCGTTCATCCCGTCCGTCGCAAGAGGCTGGGAAGTCTCGGACGACGGCAAAGAGTGGACGTTCTTCCTGCGAGAGGGCATGAAGTGGTCTGACGGTGACGACTTCAACGCGGATGACTTTGCATGGCAGTATGACAATGTCATAACTAACGAAGATCTGAACCCGACGCCGCCGTTCTTCCTGAAGATCGGTACTGAAGTTGGATCAATCTCGAAGGTTGACGACACGACTGTGAAGGTCACGTTCCCGATACCAAACTTCCTGTTCCTGGAGATTGCGGCGCAGGCGGACGAGGCTTGCTACGGCAACAACTCGTGGAAGAACGTGCCGTGGGCGCCTTCCCACTACATGGAGCAGTTCCACATTGACTTCAACCCTGACGCCAACGCATTGGCAGAGGACGCAGGGTTCCCGGACTGGACGGGTCTGTTCGACAACAAGGGCCAGATTAACCTGAACCCCGAGAAGCCCGTCATAACTCCGTGGACGTTCACGAACACACTGACTGAGCCGGTGGTATTCGCGGAGCGCAACCCGTACTTCTGGGCAGTTGACCCAGCAGGCAATCAGCTCCCGTACCTAGACGGCATCCAGCTAACACTGTCTGAGGGCGGCACGGAAGTCGGTACGCTTATGGCAGTGCAGGGCGACATAGACATGCAGGGTCGCCACATCCAGCTCGACCAGTACACCACGCTAAAGCAGGGTGAAGAGCAGGGTGGCTATTCCGTTAAGACTTGGCCGACGTTCGCAGGTTCGGACGTGGCATTCTTCTTCAATATGAGCCTCCCCGGACCTACGGGCGAAGCCATAAGAATTAAGGAATTCAGGCAGGCATTGTCGCTGGCTATCGATAGATCAGCCATCCGAGAGATTCAGTTCCTGGGTCTTGGTGACATCAGGCAAGGTGTACCGAAGCCGGGTCACCCGCACTATCCGGGCGACGACATTGCTAAACTGCGGACAGAGTACGACCCGGACGCGGCGAACGCCCTCCTGGACACCGCGCTAGGCGCAGATGCCAGGGACAGCGAGGGCTGGCGCACAATCAACGGCGAGCGAATCGTGATGGGCATCACGGTTACTGACGCATTCGGCACCTGGCCGGATGCGGCGCAGGTGGTCAGGCGCGCCTGGGAGGCAGTCGGCGTAAAGGCCGATGTGAACACGACGACCAGGACTCTGCACTTCACGCGCTGGCAGACGAACCAGTGGGCGGTGATGGTGTGGAACGAGGACACGGCTGGCTTCACCTTCAGCTCCATTGGGAAAAGAGCGACCCCAGGGGGGGGGGGCGGCCCTCCTTTGACCCGCTCGGCCTGGGGTGGGGTGTTTGTTGGGGGGTGGGCGGTGGTGGTGTGGAACGAGGACACGGCTGGCTTCACATTCAGCTCCATCGGCAAACGAGCGCCTGAAGGGGCCGGGTCCTTCCATGCTCCGGGCTGCGCGCAGTGGCTTGTCGATCCTGAGGGCGAGAACGCGTTCCCGTGTGCAGAGGAATCGCTTACGCTGCTTGAAATGCACAAGCGTGGTCCCGGTCTGCCGTCGGTAGAGCGGAACGCGCTAGGCAAGGAAATTTACAGGACGATTGTGGAGAACCAGTACAACATTGGCATCGTCGGTCTGTCTCCGATGGTGCAGGGCGTGATCGTCACGAAGGACACCCTGAAGAACGTACCTGACGAGGCTGGCAACGACTGGCCGCTCAGAACCCCGAACACGGGCTTCCCTGAGCAGTGGTACTTCTCCGCGCAGTAAGCACGGAAATCAACCGAATCTAATTTGGATGGACAGGATGGGATGGAATGCTTCCTCCGTCCTGTCCATCTTTACCCCTTATCCCTTCCCTATCAGCAGCGATGGACGGGATTGCCAATATGCACATAATCGGCGTTTTGGCACTATTGAAAAACTTACGAACTGAACGACGGACACACTCCCATGCTCCAGTTCATAATCAGACGGCTCATCATTTTCATCCCGATGCTGTTCCTGATGTCGGTGGTCGCATTTGCCATCATACAGGCACCGCCCGGCGACTTCCTGACCGACTACATCGCGCAGCTCCAGGCTACTGGAGAGGTCGTGGACGAAGGTCAGATCGAGGCGCTGCGTGACCACTACGGCTTGAGTCAGCCGCTCTATGTGCAATACCTGAAGTGGGTCTGGGGCATTTTGCAGTGGGATCTGGGCCTCTCGCTGGAATGGGGTCGTCCCGTGGTCGAGCTGGTGAATGACCGTCTGGCAATGACCATTGTGCTGGGCGTGACCACGATCCTGTTCACATGGACGCTCGCCATACCCATTGGGGTTCTGTCCGCAGTCAAAAAGTACACGGTGATAGACTATTTCTTCACCTTCCTGTCGTACTTCGGAGTGGGAACACCGAATTTCATGATCGCGCTTGTTGCGATGTGGTTTGCGTTCAGTTGGTTTGGCATCAAGGCTACCGGACTGTTTTCCGCCGAGTACGTTGCCGAGCCCTGGAGTTTCGGTAAGGTTATAGACCTGCTCAAGCACCTGTGGCTGCCGATGCTGATACTCGGTACGGACGGCACGGCGCGCTTCACACGCATAGTTCGCGCGAACCTGCTTGACGAGATGAGCAAGCCTTATGTGGAGACGGCACGAGCAAAGGGCTTGCCTGAGTGGAAGGTCGTGCTGAAGTACCCGGTGCGGATCGCGCTGAATCCGTTCGTAAGCACGGCGGGGCTTGAGCTACCACGCCTGATCTCCGGTCAGCTTATCGTAGCTTATGTGATGAGCTTGCCAACGATTGGACCGTTGCTGCTGCGCGCACTGCTGTCGCAGGACATGTATATGGCAGGTTCAATCGTGCTAATCCTGACAACACTGACTCTTATCGGTGTCCTCATTTCGGACATCGTTCTGGCAGCGATGGATCCTCGTATCCGCATCGGAGCCTAACTATTGGATTCCTGCGAAAGCAGGAATGACGGGAAAAGAGATGGCTGCACGGACAGAATCGCTCCCGATTCAGAGACCCTCTGAAGACGAGCAGGTATTCATAGCCTCCCAGTGGAAGCTTATCTGGTGGCGGTTCATCCGCCACCGCGTAGCGATGGCTTCCACAGTAGTTGTGCTCGCGTTTTATTTTGTCGCACTGTTCCCCGAGTTTCTGGCTATTCACGATCCGAGGGCGGAATTTGCCACACGCACGTTCATTCCGCCGCAGGGCGTCCACTTCTTCGACGGTTTCAAGCCGTCTCTGCCCTATGTTTACGGGCTGAAAGGTGAGCGCAACCCTGAGACCCTCGGTATGGAATGGGTGACTGACGAAGAAACCAGGCACACCATCCAGTACTTCGTGCGCGGCCACGAGTATAAGCTTTGGGGCATGATTCGGACGGACTGGCACTTTATGGGGCTGAACGTCGATACGAGCACGGAGCCTCAGCCATTCTACCCGCTTGGCACCGACAGAATGGGGCGGGACATGTTCTCCCGTCTGATGTACGGGACACGCGTGTCCATGTCCATTGGCCTGGTGGGTGTGACGCTGAACATATTCCTCGGCTGTATGCTAGGCGGACTTTCAGGGTTGCGCGGGGGGATGACGGACGCGATAATCCAGCGAATCATCGAATTCCTGCGCGCGATACCGACGATACCGCTTTGGCTGGCGCTTTCGGCGGCAGTGCCGCGTGATTGGTCGATCATGAGAGTGTATTTCGCCATTACCATCATCATATCGCTGATCGAGTGGACGAGGCTTGCGCGTGAGGTGCGTGGGCGCTTCCTGTCAATGCGCGAGGAGGACTTCGTGCTGGCGGCGCGGCTGTACGGAACCAACGAGATCCGCATCGTGTTCCGCCATATGCTGCCGTCGTTCCTGAGCCATATCATCGCTGCGACGACGCTGGCAATTCCGGGCATCATCATTGCTGAGACATCACTGAGCTTCCTCGGACTGGGACTGCGTGAGCCTGCGATAAGCTGGGGCGTGCTGCTGCAAGAGGCGCAGACGCTGCAGGCGGTGGCGGAGGCGGCGTGGCTGCTTTTGCCGGGTGTGTTCGTACTGATAGCGGTGATGGCTCTTAACTTCATGGGCGACGGCCTCCGCGACGCTGCTGACCCATACGCGATACGCGAAAGCTAGACAACTTACAACTTATATCCGGGGGAGTGACCCTGTTGCAGGCGACCGAATCGAATCTACCGTCAACGCTGCTTGATGTGAAAAATCTGAAGACCTACTTCTACCTCGATGAGGGCGAAGTAAGGGCGGTTGACGACGTCACAGTGCGCATCGACCGCGGCAAGGTGTTGGGTGTGGTGGGAGAGAGTGGCTGCGGCAAGAGCGTGCTGGCACGGTCCATAATGCGCATCGTGCGCCCGCCCGGAAGGACGTTGGACGGCGAGATCATCTACTATCAGCCGACGGACGATGCCGGTGGATTCGAAGAGATAGACCTCCAGCAACTTCCACAGGACGGCGACCGGATGCGGCGCATACGTGGCGCGGACATCACGATGGTCTTCCAGGAGCCGATGGTGTCTTTCAGCCCGGTGCATACCGTAGGCGATCAAATTGTGGAGGGCATTCTGCTCCACCAGGATGTTACGAAGGAAGAGGCGCGCGAGATCGCTTCGGATACCCTGAGGAAGGTTGGCATTCCGAATCCTGACCAGCGCGTGGATGCGTACCCGTTCAATTTGAGCGGCGGCATGCGGCAGCGCGCGATGATTGCCATGGCGCTTGCCTCCAACCCAACGCTGCTTATCGCGGACGAGCCGACTACCGCGCTCGATGTCACGACACAGGCGCAGATACTTGAGCTTATGGCGTCGTTGCAGCGGGAGTTGGGCATGGCAATGATGCTGATCACGCACAACCTTGGCGTTGTGGCGCAGATGGCCGAAGAGATCATTGTCATGTACCTCGGCAAGATCGTGGAGCGCGCTGATACTGCCACGCTGTTCAGGGACCCGAAGCACCCGTACACGCAGGAACTGCTGAAGTCCATACCGCAGATGCGGCGGGAGCGACAGACGAACCGCCTGACGGCCATCAGCGGGACGGTGCCGCCGCCGTTCATCAGGCCGCCGGGATGCCCGTTCCACCCGCGCTGCCCGCAGGCGATGCCTGGCGTGTGCGATGTGGTCGAGCCTCAGCCGTTGCAGATGGGCGACAATCATACGGTGCGCTGCCTGCTATACGACGACAATGCGAAGGCTGTGGCGACTGGTACCAACACCGATGCACAAGGCGGACAGGATTAGTCTATGACAACTGAAGTGAACGGCAGTTCCCAGATACTCGATGTCGATAGGCTCAAAGTCTATTTTCCGATAATTGAGGGCTTCCTGCGGCGTACCACCGGGTATGTCAAGGCGGTGGACGAGGTGAGCTTCAGCCTCGAAGCGGGAGAGACCTTTGGGCTTGTGGGAGAGTCGGGCTGCGGCAAGACTACGACGGGTCGGGCTATCCTACGTGCCATAGAGCCGACTGACGGCGAAGTTCGCTTCACCATGAAGAGTGGGGAGCGCATCAACACTGCGTCCGCCGACCGCGAGACGCTGCGGCTGCTGCGGCAGGAGATGCAGCTCATCTTCCAGGACCCGTTCGCATCGCTGAATCCGCGCATGACGGTGTTCGATGTGGTTGCGGACCCTCTGCGCGTGAACAGGATTGCAAGAGGTTCGGAACTTGAGGACCGCGTGGCGGAAATGCTGCGGCTGGTGGGTCTGTCTGTCGATTACGCGAGGCGGTATCCGCATGCCTTCAGTGGCGGTCAGCGGCAGCGAATAGGTATTGCGCGCGCGCTGGTAGTGAACCCGCGCCTTGTGATCGCAGACGAGCCGGTGTCGGCGTTGGACGTGTCGGTGCAGGCGCAGATACTGAATCTGATGCAGGACCTCCAGGAAGAGCTGCAACTGACTTACCTGTTCATCAGTCACGACCTGAGCGTGGTGCAGTACATCTGCCACCGAGTCGCGGTCATGTACGTGGGCAAGATAGTCGAAGTGGCTTCGACCGACGACCTGTTCACACAGCCGAGGCATCCGTACACGCAGGCGCTGCTGTCGTCCGTGCCAGTTCCAAATCCGGTGGTGCAATCGCGTGGTATGGTGCTCGAAGGCGAGGTCGCAGACCCCGCGAACCCGCCATCGGGCTGCTACTTCCATCCGCGTTGCCCGTTCGCGAAGGACATCTGCCGCGAACAGGAGCCGCCTCTCACAGAGGTCTCCCCGGGGAGATTTGCGAGCTGCCACTTCGCAGACGAAATCGAACTGCCGGGCGTTCCCGGTTAGCCAGTCGAGCCGCAGTGTCCCGACTTACAACTTCCTCGCCGAGCGTTGTCCGCCGATTGCTTGAAGGCTGATGCTGCGACTGATAGTATTCTCGTTCAGGTGGTCTGTTTTCTTCGCCCCCATCTCCAACTTCGGTCGATGGCGGGCTTTTTCGCCACCTGAAAGGATATACTGACCGCGATGCCTAATATCAATGCCCTCTCCCAGTGGGTGAACCGCGCGCCCTTCCATTACGCATGGGTCATCGTGGGGATACTTGCGCTGGTGCAGATGGTGGCGCTGTCCATCAACTTTGCGGGCGGCGTTCTGGTGGACCCGCTGACCGATCCGGACGGCGATTTCGGCTTCAGTTTCTCAAGTATCGGCTTTTCCTTTGGTGTGTACTTTCTGAGCGCTGCGCTTCTTGCGCCGGTTGCCGGCTGGCTCGGTGATCGCTACGGCTCCCGTAACATGATGGTCCTGGGGGCCGTCTCATACTGCGGAGTGATGGTGCTGGTGGCGTTCGTCAGTTCGCCATGGGAACTGTGGCTGTCGTTTGGCTTCCTGCGAGGCGCGGTGCAGGCGATATTCATGGTGCCGCTGATGGCAGCGGTGTCGGGCTGGTTCAGGCGTCGGCTCGGGCTGGGAACGGGCATACTCTGGGCAGCATCGGGCGTCGGGCCGGCGTTCATGTCACCGGTGCTTATCAATCTGGTTGCAAATCTCAACTGGCAGACCACGTTCATCTATTTCGGTCTGGCTGCCGGCGTGTTCATCCTGCTGCTGGCGCTGCTATTCCGCAGCAAGCCGAGCGAAATGGGCATCGCGCCATACGGAGCGAGCGAGGGAGAACCACTGGGTACCGGTCTGCCGCACTCGCTGGAGCAGGTACGCGCGAAGGTGTTCAACCAGCATGTGCGGCGCACAAAGGCGTTCTGGAATCTCCCGGCGATACATGGGCTTGGCTGTGCGGGACATGGCATTGTGCTGCTGTTTGTCGTCCCATTTGCTGTGATGAAAGGCTTGAGCTTCACTGAAGCGGCGATAATCCTGAGCATTCTGTCCATCGTGAGCATTCCGAGCCGCATGCTGACTCCGATGATTGCCGAGAAGTACGGCACGAAGACGATAATGGCGACCTGCCTGATGATTCAGGGGCTTTCGGTAATATGTCTGTTCTTCTCGTCTGAACTCTGGCACTTCTATGGGTTTGCGGTGCTGTTTGGCATCGGGTTTGGCGGAGAGTGGACGGGATACCTGGTGATCAACCGGCAGTATTACGGCAACGGGCCCATGGGTTCGGTCTATGGCTGGCAGATGTCGGGCGCCCTGATGGGGCACGCATTCGTTAGCTGGATTGCGGGTCTGATCGTGGATCTGACCGGCTCGTACAATGCGGTGTTCGCGCTGTCGATAGCGGCGAGCGTGGGCGGAGCCCTGGTTACCGTCAGCCTAGAGGATACGTCGAAGCGGCTGATTGGCGACTGGGAGGCGGCAGTGCCGGAGGAGGCGCGTGCGGCGGTGGGGTCGGCTGACTGACCGAACGTGAGTGAGTGTTCGTTCTTTCTGCCTCGAGCACTCACACAGCTTTGCTAGACTTCTCCCGCTCCTTCTTCTGCGCGAGAGTCCGCTGGTATCTGGCTTCCAGATTCACTAAGAGCGATGCGGAGACGCCTAACACTCGCTCAAGAGCGACGGCAATCTCTTGAGTTACGGGCGTTATGCCCTTAATAATCTCAACTAGGGTTTGGTTTGGGATGCCTGTCTCCACGGATAGTTCCTGACGTGTCATTCCAATGAACTCGATCTCTTCTTCGATCGTCTCGCCCGGCGGGATGGGAGTATCCGACAGCAATTCCTGATCTCGAGCGATCTTGTCAGTCGCCATAGTGGTTTGTTACCTCCTCTATGCGCACCTTGTTTTCGGATTCGACGTAACTGAGGATGATTCTCCAGCGCCTGTCCAAAGAAATAGAGAACTGCCTTCTGCGCCGGCCGGAGAGACGATGCAACCTGAGTGACCTAATCCCGTAAAGGACGCTGATGTTCTCAGCTTCTCGTAGCACATCTATTCACTGAATATACCTGCGCGCAACCGACGGACCCCAAGAGCGGCTTCCAATCGCGATTGCATTATAGCAACGTTGAAGCCGGTTGGTTGCGAACTCTACCTGCATTCTCCACTAGTTGGGCAGGGCGGGTTCGGATATCTCGACGACCTGATTGGTGGGGATATTGCGTATGACCTGGCGGATGCCGCTGGGCCAGAAGATGGTGATCTCGTCAGCTGTATCGGCGTCTGCCATGCCGAAGTGCAGGTCGAGGCTGGACATTGAGAGGAAGCTGGAACCTGCGGTGACATCGTCAGTCTGAGTGCGACGATTGCCCTCAGCGTCGGTGGCGGTCACGAAGACCCGCGCGCCGATAGCGTCCGCGTTGCTGCCTGTGCCGTCCTCTGCCATGCGTCCCCTGAGGCGCAGCGTGAGCCACTTGTTTTCGCCGCCGCCGTTGATCCATACGAAGGTTGGGCCTTTCTCGAAAGCTAATTCGTCGTCCAAACCTGTAAATATAGGACCGGCGCTGTTGGTGCCGATAAGGTCTATGTAGCCGTCGCCGTTGAGGTCGCCCTTTGCCAAGCCCTTGCCGTTCTCGTGGTAGGCAGTGTCGATGCGCTGCCGGTCGCGGTCGAATCGGGGACTGGAGGGATCGAGAACGCCGTAGTCCACGCCCTTGATGTTGAGCAGGCGCGCCTCAACAGTAATGTCCTGGAAGCTGCCATTGCCGTCGCCACGCAGCATGCGCCCTGCCGAGGGGAACCACTTGCCGTCGGGAGATTCGCCACGCCCGAGCGCGGAGCCGGTCCAGTAGAGGTCCTGATCTCCGTCGTTTTCCAGATCAAAGAACGCAGCGCCGAATCCGAAGTCGTAGGCAGCCAAGCCTGTTGGAACGCGCCAGTCCAGCCATATGCGAACCGGATCAACGGAGTCGGGAGGCATGACACGGCTCGGCTCGATGGGTATGGTGGGAGCGACATCGGGGAAGAAGCCGACCTCGCCGATGCGAGGAACGACCGTTGTGCCGTCGTTGCGCAGCAGGTAGTGGGCGCAGGTGGATATGGAGTAAAGCTGCTCGCTGGAGCAGTCGCCGCTCGCGCCCTCAAAGGGCAGCGGACGCGTCTTGGGGTGGTAACCGATGTTGGTGACGAAGACATCGAGGTCAACATCGCCGTCGTAGTCCCCTAGCGCAAAGCCCATCCAGTTTCCCCGCTTGTCCAGCCCCATAGGACGCTCAACCGGCAGGAAACTCACTCCATTTTCATCGGTGTCGTTGCGGTATATCCTGACAGGACCGCCGTCGTCCGCAGTCCAGAGGTCGGGGTCGCCGTCGTCGTCGAAGTCGAAGAAGAGCGTCGCCCAAGTTACGACCTGCTCGCCGCGAACACCCGCATCCGCGCTTATCTCGGTAAAAGTGCCGTCGCCATCATTGAGGTACAGTACGTTCTCGTTGCCGCGAGTGGGTGCGCCGGGATGGACGGCGTCCATGTCAGAGCGGTTGGCGACGAAGATGTCAGTCCAGCCGTCGCGGTTGATGTCGGCGCATGCCGGGCTTGTGCCGGTGCGGAAGTTGGCATCGTTCCCGAATGCGGCGGCTGTGATGTCTGTGAACGTGCCATCGCCGTTGTTACGCATGAGGCGGTCGCTGACTGCCTCGCGGAGTTCGTCATCGTTGATGGCGTCCTGGTAGTCTTTGCCGTCGCCGATGATGCCCTGCGCGCTGACATACATGTCTTGGTAGCCGTCGTTGTCTATGTCGCAGGCGACGACTCCGGTGCTGTTCGATGCGTTGGCGGACACGCCCGCCTGCACGCCGACTTCGGTGAACTCTTCTCCGCCATCGTTGCGGAACATCAGGTTGGGGTTGCCGCGAGATTGCGTGATATAGAAATCCTGGTCGCCGTCGCGGTCGTAGTCGAATATGGCGACGCCTGTGAGGTCGTTGGCGACGGCTGCGTTGTCGCCGAGTGCCTGCTCTGCGATATTGATGAAGGGCACCACATCATCTGTGCTGACGCCGATGAAGCCGGGCTGCATGAAGCGACGGGCGCGTATGGCATCATCGCCAGAAGTTGCCGGGCTTTCAGCGCTGCCGGTTACGACGATAGGCTGGGCGGTTGAGGTGGGAACGGGCACCGGAGTAGGAGGCGGCACAGGCGCGGACAGTGCGGGTGTGGGAGTTGCGCGCGGTGGTGGCGGCACGCGCTCATCTTCGCACGCGAGCGCGGACAGACCGACAACGGTAATGATGGCTGCGAGCAGCAACATAGATGGATGGAGAGTTATATCCCTAATAAATTTGCGCGTATTCATCAGTCTATTTTAGCGCAGACTGATGTGCGGGGCGCAAGGAAATGGGGCAATTGGTAGCGCATGACGCCTTCAGCGAACGGTTTGGCGAGGCCGCTGCGGGACAGGGACAGCCCTTTCGCGTTTCGGAGACTATCCCAGCCGGAACCTGGCGAGGAATTCGATGGGGCCGGTTGTGGCGTATAGCAGGATTGCTCCGCCGAGCAGGATTGCGACGGCCCAGGGTCCTATGACGGAGAGCCACGGCGCAGCGGCTGAAGCCCAGCGTCTCGTGGGGGGAAGCATATCGCCAACGGCTTCGATCCAGGGGTCGGAGTATGCGTGTGGGTAGTTCATCCTGTTAAGCATGTCGATGAGCCACGCGCCTACGCTGTAAAAGATGCCTGCGATGAATCCGACATAGAGAGCGAAGACGCCAAATGTGAATCCACTCAGGGGCGCGCGGAAGAATGCGTCGATGACATCATCCAGAAACATCCCTATCGATCGGAAGTTAAGGATATTTATCTGGAAGGCGAAGACGAAGGGCAGTGATGCTCCAATCAGGAAGACGGTGAAGATACCGTATGATATGCCTACAAAAAACCAGATGGGCAGGACGCGTGACTCTTCGGCGCGGCTGCCAATCCAGCGCGTTACGGGCAGCAGGAAGATTAGTGTGAACAGGCAGCCGCCGACAGCGGTGGAAATGGCGTTTATTCCAATGAGACGCTGAGGGTCCTGGTCAATGCCGGGCGAGTAGATGGAGGCGACAAGGGCGGCGGCGGAGGTGAGGAGCATGGCATAGACCAAGAGGCTGCAAACCAGACGCGTCTGAAGGCGGCCCACTTCCTGCTTGCGCTGCTCTATGGTCAAATGTGTTGCGGTTGTGGTCATTTACGGGGACTCGCCAATCATGGGGTTTTGCTGCGGTAGTTGCGGTTTTCGGGTTGACCTTCGTTGCCTCCAAGTGAGATGGGCACCATAGTTTGAGCGAACTCTTAGCCAGACGTCTAACCACCTTCCAGTGTAGCGAAGGCGCCCGTATGTATCAAGATTATGTTCAGGCGCGGTAGCGTTTCCTTTTAGGTGGATTGCTGCGGATTCCGTCCTTAGACAAGCTCAGGACAGGCCCATTCGGCGGGGACGGGGAATAGCCA
>MPND01000114.1 GCA_002238855.1 SAR202 cluster bacterium bin90 | reverse complement strand
GCAAGGCCGGTGAGGTCAAACTGTGCGCTGGAACCGCTCGTCGTTTCGGTCTGTGCCGTGCCCCACTCGGTCTCGCCGTACACGCGGAAGCGCAGGTGCACCGTCTTTTGCGAGCTACCCGCGTCCGCGATGCCGACGGTGGCAACGGCTGAAGTGTCGGTGATGTCGCTCACGCTGACGGACGACACGCTCGGGGCGGGCGTCGATGTGGTGAACATAACCGACCTGGAAGCAGAGAAGTCGCTCTCCAGTGACGCCTGCACCTCGTAGGTCGTCCTGGGACTTAGGCTCGTGAGGCTGAACTGCGCGCTCGACCCTGTCGTAGTCTCCGTATGGGTCGTGCCCCACTCGGTCTCGCCGAGTTCCCGGTAGCGCAGATGCACGGTCTTCTGCGAGCTGCCGGGACTTGCGATGTTGACCGTGGCCACGGCGGAGGTGTTCGTGATGTCGCTTATGCCGATGCCGGACACGCTTGGATCGAACGTCAGTGTGGTGAAGGAACACGTCAACATCCCGTTAAAGTCGTCCGTCAGCGCGACTGCCACCTCGTAGGTTGTTCCCATCTGCAGCCCTGTCAGGCTAATGGAGGTGCTATCTGTGTACGTGACGGAAGGCGACGGAAGCAAAGTCCAGCTATCCACTCCATCCATGCTGTGCTTGAGATAGATCTCTTTCATATCCGTGCCAGCGTTCGCGATCTTCACCATTGCTGTGGCAAACGTCTGCCCGATGTTCTCGCATTCAAGAGCCAATATGCTCGGCTCAGAGACCACCTCGTCAGGCGTGGTGAACTCGTGGATCTGAGTACCGGAAGGCGGCGAGTTCGTGGTGAGCCAAGCCTGCACCTCGTAGGTTGTGCCCGCAGTCAGTCCTGTGAGCGATATGGTCGTGCTCGCGCCTCTCGTCTTCTCGGCTGGAACGGCCGTCCACCTCGTGGTGCCGTCCTCGCGGTAGCGCAGGCGCACGGTCTTCTGCGAACTGCCGGCGTCAGCGATGGACACTCTGGCACGCGCGGAAGTCTGCGTGATGTTATCGAAACTCACATCCGATACGCTCGGCGTGGGAGACCGCTGCTGTGGCGGATTGATGTTCGCCGGTGGCGTGGTGTTTGGCGGCGGAGCTTGCGTCGGTTCCGCATCCGTTGTGAACGTCGTGGTCACTTTGTGACTGGTGTCTCGAGCCAGCCAAGCCTCCACATCGTATGTGGTGCCTTCGGTCAGGTCATCGAGATTGAAGGTAGCGCTCGCACCCGTACTGGTCTCAGGTTCCTCTGTCTCCCATGCATCCGTCGGTGCCGCACTCTCGCGACGATACTGCAGGTGGACTGCCTGCTCGCCGCCATCCGGGTCGGCTATGACAACCGTTGCGGTAGCCGTCGTTTTCGTTTCGTTGCTGACGCTGACGGAGTCCGCGCTCGGCTCAGGGTCTGTCGGGAATGTGGTCTGCTCGGTGGCGCCTGCCGGGAAAGTGTCGTGGAACGACGCCAGCAGGAGATAGTTCGTGCCAGCCAGCAGATCTTCCAGTCCCTTGGTCGCGGCTCCTGTATCGCTGGTGGTCGTAACTTTTGTGCCGTCGCTTGCACAGTCCGCCGTCGCGGAGTAAACGATATAGCACAGATGCACAGTTTGAGGCGTTCCGTCAGGATTGGCAATGCTGACCTCAGCAGTGGCAGTCGACTTCGTGATGGTGCTGGGGTCAACTCTAACGCCGGACACACTGGGCAGGAACTTCGTAGTGAATGTGGTGTCCTCAACTCCGGTTTCGAAGTTACTGTCAAATGACACCTGAACCTCGTACTCGGTGCCGGAATGCAGATCTTCCAAGGCAATCGACGCGCTGCCCTCGTCCGTACCCTCATCTTCTTCCAGCGGTGGATCGCTCCATTCGTCCTCAGGTGTTGTATCCTTCTTGCGGAACTGGAGATACACGATTCGCTCGATGCCATCCGAATTCGCGATGCTTACGATTGCCGTCGCACTCTCCTTAGTGACCGTATCGGCGTCAATAATTACCTGGGAGATGCTGGGAAGATGCTTTGTAGTGAACTCTGTCTCTTCTGTTTCGTCGTCCGGGAAGGAATCGTCAAAGGACACTTGCAGGATATAGGTTGTGCCAGCAGTCAGGTCTTCCAGAAGTTTTTCGGCGGTGGCTGTGTCGCTCGTCGTGCTCGTCTCCGTGCCGTTATTATCCCAGTCCGGTGAATCCGTCTTTACGATGTAGCGCAGGTGGACGGTTCTCTCCGTGCCGTCGTCATAGAGGATATCGACGACAGCCTTTGCCGAAGTCTTGGTAGTATCCACCGCGTTCACCGAGTCGATCTCCGGCTCGCGCAAGGTCCAGAAAGGGACTGTGGTGCTGTTCGCGAATCCGCTGTCGAGCGACACCTCTACGTGATAGTGCGAGTGCGCGTCGAGTTCGTCGAGCATGAATTCGACCTCATCCGGGTCTGAGTCGTCGGTGTCGGCCGGCGTGCTCCACGTCGTCTCATTTTCCTTTTTGAAATGCAGATATACGGTGTTGCCGTTTGTGTCCGGCTTATAAACCGTTACCGTCACTTTCGCCGTCTCCTGAGTTCTGTCACTGACTTCTATCTTCTCAATGCTGGTATCTGGCGAGAGCGTAGTGAACGTCGTATCCAGCACTGGCAGAGTCGGATTGGCCAAGTCACTGCTCAGGGAGACCTGAACTTCATACATCGTGCTGGTGTTTAGGCCCGTAAGACTGATTGTGGCCACTTCGCTGTCTGCCTCGCCGGTGGTGCTGTCGCTTCCGGCGTCAGACGCCGTGGTGCTCCAATCGGCCTGAGAGGTGGGGCGATATCGGTAATTGATCGTCAGCGCCTGGTCATTGGGAGCCTGAATGTCAACGGTAATCGTCGCACCGGTCAATTCAGCTTCCCACGACAGTCCGCTCAGACTTGGGTCTTTAGTTGTGAACTCATCTGAGGTTACCGTTATGCCTTCCTTATCTGGAAAGTTCTCGTCCAACGAGGCCTGTGCCTCGTACTTGGTTCCGGATGTCAAAGCGGTGAAGGTGGATACGGCTGCATCCATGGTGCTGGAAGTGTCACGTCGTTTCCAATCCGTGTTGACAGGATCGGTCACTTTGCGATAGCGGACGAATACTGGAAGAGACCTGCCGTGCGGCTCATCAATGTCTACGGTCGCCTTGGCGCTCTCCTGCATCTCCTCGCTGATCTTTATGTCAGTCAGCGTAGGCGGGTCAGTCGTGAATATCACCGTATCCGACTGGCTGTAGTCGCTTTCAAGCGACACCTCAACCTCGTAGTCAGTGTCAGACTTCAGGCCGGCTATGTCGATTTCAGCATCCGTCGTGATGCTGCTCGTGTCCGTGTCTTCTCCTGCGTCCGATGCCGTAGTGCTCCAGTCATTCTGCGTAGTGGGCCGGTAGCGCAGGTACACCGTTTGCGGCTTGCCGTTGGGATGCAGGATCGTAACTGTCGCCTTCGCGCTCGTCTGAGCTACCGTGCTGTCGGCCACCTGGACGTCCGATATCGTCGGTCGCTTCGTCGTGAATGTCTTGAACTCCACGCCACTGTTGAATGCGCCGTCGAACGATGCCTCAACCCGGTATTCCGTATCAGACTTCAGTGGCGTTAGCGTTGGGAATGTCACGCTGGAGGTCCCGGTGACCTGGGAAGATACGGGCACCCACGAGATGGGGGACGTGTTGATCCCATATTGCAGGTGAACAGTTTTGGATTCGCCCGTGGGATCAGCTATATAGACGGTCGCAACCGCCTCCGTCTGGGTAACAGTGCCGTCTGGAACATCGACACGATCCACGCTCGGGTCGGGCCTCGGTGTGCCCTTATCCTCTGCAGACCATGGCCCGTCACCGTTCTCGTTCTTCGCCCTGACCTGGATCGCGTATGTGGTTCCGTTTGTCAGGCTGCCGATCTCTGTGGTGAGGACATCCTTGTCAACGGTCCCCGTGCCCAACGGCGAGTCCCACCCAGTCACAGCACTATCTTTCCACCTCAGCAAATATTTGGTGATCCCAGTGCCGCCATTGTAAGGTTTGTTCCAGGTCACGGTCAGCTTCGTGTCCGCTTCAGTGACGCTCTGGATGACTGGCGCGTCCGGCTTTCTGCTTGGGGTGTCATTTGAGAATACCCAGTTGTAATCCTTGCCCGTTGGAAGTGGCTCAAGGTTGTCAGCCCTGAGTCTGATCGCATATCGAGTGCCGTTCGTCAGCACCGTGATCTCGTATTCCTCGTCTGTTGTTGTGACATCACCCAGCGGTGAATCCCAATTCAGGCCGACAAGTTCGTCCCACTGGATGACGTAATGGTCTATAGTTGACCCGCCGTCATCTGAGGGCGGATCCCAACTCAACTCGATAATCGTATCACCAGCTGTAAAGGTCGAATTGGTTGGCACGCCCGGCGGCACAGGCTTGGTCGTGAACGGCTCAGACCTGACCTTGGTGGCATCGGTCTCAAGCCACGCCTGCACCTCGTACTCGGTGTTGCCTTTCAACGAGTCAAGGACGATGTCGCCGCTAATGGCATCGATGTCCCCGGTCTTGGGCGGAGTGCTCCACCCTCCGTACGGCACAGTCTGGTACTGGACATGTGCTTTCTGCGTTACGCCGTTGGTGCGGTCCAGGGTCACGGTCACGGTGGCACCGGTCTGCGTTACGCTGTTCGCGTCGACGGTGACCGTCTCTATGCTCGGGCTGGGTACGGGCGTCTCTGATTCGGTTGCCCAGTTGTAACCCTCATCATCATCGAGCGTGGCTACGTTGACGGCTCTGACTCTTACCGAATAGCGAACATCATTTTCCAGGCCGGTTATGGTCGTGCTATAAGTCGTGATGTTGGACTGAGCATCTGTTTCCGAAGCGACAGCCGCACTGCTTGTTGCCCACACTGCGTTAGAGTCGTCGGCTTTCTTGTACTGCACGACGTAGCCGTCGATGCTGAGGCTGCCGCTGTCGGCGGGCGCGTCCCACCTCAGCGTGAGTCGCTCATCCCCAGGCACAACTTCGAAATTACCGGGGCTGTCCGGTATCGTCTGGCCGTCGAATAAAGCCCAGTTATAGCCGTCATCATCCTGCAGCGTAACGCCGTTGTCGGCTCTGACGCGCAGATCGTAGTCGGTGCTGTAGTCCAGGCCCGTGATGGTGTTGCTGTATGTGGTGACGCTGGTCTCAGAATCCGTGCTCTCCCCGTTGGTCGCGCCGCTGGTGGACCAGTTCGCCTCCGAGGTCTTCCTGTACTGCACGACATAATCGGAGATGGCGACGGTGCCGAGGACCGACGGCTCTTCCCACGAAAAAGTGAGCTGCTGGTTGCCCGACTCCGATTCGAGGCCGGTGGGTACGTCGGGGATGGTGGTGGCTGCGCTCTCCGCCCAGATATAGTGTTCTTCGTTTGTTCTTGTGACGGAGTTTTTCGCTCTCACGCGGACTTCGTACTTTGTGCTGAAGTCCAGGCCGGTTATGGTCGTGCTATATGTCGTGACGTTGGACTGAGCATCTGTTTCCGAAGCGACAGTCGCACTGCTTGTTGCCCACACTGCGGTTGAGTCGTCGGCTATCTTGGATTGCACTTCGTAGCCGTCAATGCCTCCGCCGAGCTCGTCAGGCTCTTCCCATGACAGGGTGAGCTGCTTGTTGCCAGGAGTCACGCTCAGGCTCTTGGGTGCGCTGGGCAGGCCTGCTGGCTTTTTTGTTTCCGTGTTCGATGTCGCCTGCCCGGATTCGTTCTTCGCAATTACCTGGACGGTGTAAGGTGTGCCGTTGGTCAGCCCGGTGATTGTCGTCTGGTATGCGGTTGTGCCGGAGACGTGCGCGACCGAAGCCTCTCTATTGTCTGTGACATCGTCGGTGGCGTCCTGGAATGTCTGGCTGCCTGACTTCCACTGCACGATATATTCGTCGATGGCTTCGCCACCGGTGGGCTTGGTCCACGAAACTTTGAGCTGCCCGTCGCCTATTTCCACGCTATCGAGCGTGGGGCTATCCGGTAAGGTGGGGAATGTGTCGGTCTTGGTATAGGTAGGGCGGTAGTCGACCCCTGTCGACGCATCAACCATATAGCTGGTCGAGGCTACCAGTGATCCTAAGTTGAACGCCAACGGACCCTCAACGGTAGGCTTACTGTCCGTTGTTTCTGTGCGGGGGTCCGCGTCCTTATCGGCAGTCTTGTAGTAGCGTAGGTGGACTGTGAGATTGTTGCTGTTCGGATTGGCAACCGTTACGTCTGCGACTGCTGAATTCTGGGTGATGCTCGACTTACTAACGTTGACCGTGTCTACATTTGGCAATGCACCATTTGTGCGAACGGAATAACCAATACCCAGGTTCTGCATAGTCTTGTCTGCCGCAGTGTCGAGGTAGTAGGTTGTTGCGGGATCAAGACCGGTCAGCCTGATGATCACCCGCCGGGTCGTGTTTCCCGGATTTTGAGTAACGAAGATGGAGAAGGGGCCCGTGTAATCGTCTGCAATGGCCTTCCTGTATCGATAGTGGATGCATCTCCCGGAATTAACGGGGGCATAGCTCCTTTTGACTCCTATTTTGAATCCAAGCGTATTCTCACTGCGAAAGGACTCTAACTCTAGTGCGTTAGAGTTCCAGGATACATTTTCTTCATTCTCATGCTTGACGCAGCCGTCCGTGCCCTTGGTGGTAAATTCTGCCTGGGCTGTTTCCTGTCTGGAATTTGGGTTGTAGTAACTGACAAATGCTTTGACCACATGCAGTTTGCCCGGATTCAGGCTATGGGTTAGATTGCTGTGATCAGATTCGGGTTCGCCGTCGTATCTCGCTAGGTGAACATCGGCGGAATAGACACCGTTGGCATCCGGGTTTCCAAATGCAGAAATATTTTTTGTGATTTGCGTTGAGCTGTCTCCCTTAACCTCGGTCCGGACAGCTACTGACCATGTGTTCCTCTCGTCTTCTGGGAGAGTTTCGACTCCCGACACGGTGACGGTAGCCTCGGCTGTTTCGTAATTGATGGAATCCTCATCAACCTCAATGGTTATCGACAATTCCGGTAGATCTGCCGACACTTTCCGATCCGCTGGCACTGCGAGCAAAATCACAGCGAACAGCGCAGCAACAACCCACATTCCCCATGCGGACCGATGTCCTATTTTTTCTGCCGCTCGCATTCCCGCTAACGGCAATGGGTTAAACCCCGATCCACCGAAATAGAGGTTATCGGAGGTCCGCATAAGGGATGAAAAGGTGCTCCCGCATATCTGGGATAATGGTTTATGGAGTCAGAACCAACCAGATACGAGGAGCACCCATTAGATGATAGCATCCGAGCGTCCTGACCGCATCCAGGTAGCCTTCGACGACCACCGCCTGGTGGCCAATGCCGGACTGCTGTTGCCGGTCACACTGGCCCATCGTCTGGGTCTGAGCGAACTTGTGGACAGCCACCTTGACCTGGGGGATGCGCCTGGTCGGGCGAATGCGGGAGACAAGATACTGACCCTGGCGGCATCGGCTCTGGCCGGCGGCGATTGCATAGACGACGCCGATGCGCTGCGGTCCGGGGGCACCGAACGGGTGCTGGGCTGCGCGGTCAAGGCTCCGTCCACACTGGGGACATTCCTGCGCAGCTTCCGCTGGGGACACGTGCGACAACTCGATAGGGTGAGCCGGGAGCTGCTGGCGCGAGTCTGGCCCGCGGGGGCAGGACCCGGAGACTCGCCCCTGACGATCGACCTGGACTCCACCGTCTGCGAGACCTACGGACTGGCAAAGGAGGGAGCCTACCATCACAACTACGCCGGTCAGCGGGGCTATCACCCGCTGCTGGCCGTCGCCGCAGGAACAGGAGACGTGCTGATGGCACGACTGCGCAAGGGCCGTGCCAACACCGTACGGGGGGCAGCCAACTTCCTGCGTGAGACGCTGAGCAGGGTGCGCTACGCAGGAGCCACGGGAGCGCTCACCGTGCGGGCCGACAGCGGCTTCTACGCCCACGACATCGTCAGCGTCTGTCGCGACAACGATGTGCGCTTCTCCATCACCGTCCGACAGCATCGGAGCTTGCGCAATCTCATAGAGGCCATACCCGAGACCGACTGGATGCCCATACCCTACTGGATGGAGGGCGCAGCCGACGTTGCCGAGACGACCTACACTCCCTTCGGAGGTGAGCCTGACGCAGCGCCGGTGCGACTGATCGTCCGCAGGGTCAGGCCCACGC
>MPND01000113.1 GCA_002238855.1 SAR202 cluster bacterium bin90 | reverse complement strand
ACGCCGTGCCATTCGCCGAGTGGAGCGCCAGTGAGCCAGTTCGTGTGGTATCTCCAGTCGTCGCCGCGTGTTGCGTAGTACAGAGTAATGAGCGTGTCTCTTTCGGCGTTAGGAGGTAGAGGCCCGCAGTCGTCGCCGCGGAAGTCTTCTAGGGATTGCGCCCACTCCTGGAAGGCGTCATAGTCCGGGGCGCAGAGTCCGGCGTTGTTGTCGAAGTAGAAATACTCCAGCATCGTCAGGTTCGTCAGACTGCGAGAGAGTTCTCCTGTGAGTTGACTGAGACTGATATTGACCCATTCCAGCTGGTTCAGGTTGCCGAACTCCAGCGGCAATTCGCCAACTAGGTTGTTCGCTTCCAGATCCAGTCTGGTAACTCGCCCGCTGACGTCAGTTTCGACTCCGTGCCATTCGGATAGGGGCGCGTCACTGAGCCAGTTGTCGCTGTCGTGCCAGCCGGAACCGTTTGCGGCGTGGTAGAGCGCGGTCAGCGCCGCCCGGTCGGTGAGTGCCGTCGGGGGCGGAATCGGATCCCAGTCATCTACATCGACTTCAAGGTGAAAATTGCCTGCCGTGCCAACATCGTGGGTGGTCGCTTCTATGGTGTAGTTGCCGGGATGCAAGGGTACTTGTATGCGGGAGTTGGCGCCACTGAAGTCGTCGTTCTCGTGCAACACGATGCCGTCCGCGCCGATGCCGCCCATCAGATAGAGGTAAGTGTCCTGCTCGGAGGTCAGGGTGATGGTTACATCGAACGGGTGGTGCAGAGTGAGCGTGTAGAATCGGGCGTAACTGCCGGGTCTGTTAGAGGACTCGCAAAGTCTGCTCCAACTATTTCCAGTGCCGATGCCGCTGTATTCGTATGGAAGGTCTGAGATGGTCTCGACGCAGTCTTCAAAGTCGGCAGACTCCCCAGAGCAGAAAGGCAAGCCGAGTTCAGCGAAGTCGTTATCTTCGACATTGCGCAGGGAATCGGGTATGCAGCCTGTGAATTGGTTGCCGCTGACCCATAGTTTTCTCAGTTCTGTAAGAGCGCCTAATTCGGGAAGTATCTCACCGGACAGGTTATTGTCGGCAAGTTCCAAGTATTGCAGATTGGCAAGATTGGCGAGTTCGGACGGAATTGCGCCTGTGAGTTGGTTGCTACTGAGCAATAGGTGTGTCAAGCCGGTGAGATTGCCTAATTCAGAAGGAATTGTGCCGGTCAGCTGATTATCATCGAGATCTAAGATGGTCAGACTGTCGATTTTGGTCAATTCAAGAGGAATTGTGCCCGCAAGCTGGTTACTGCGGAGCGACAGGTGTGTCAGAGTGATGGAATTGCCCAATTCAGAAGGAATTGTGCCCGTAAGATGATTACTCCCAAGCAACAGACTTCTCAGGTTGGTGAGATTGCCCAACTCAAGAGGGACTGTGCCTGTAAGCTGATTATCCCAGAGATCTAAGTTGGTCAGGTTGTCGATACTGGCTAATTCAGAAGGGATCGCACCTGTAAGTTGGTTCGCGCTAATCATCAGATTTGTCAAGCCGTTGAGGTTGCCTAACTCAAGAGGGATTGTACCTGTCAGACGATTGTTATAGAGGTTCAGTATCTTCAGGTCGGATAAGTTGCTTAGCTCTGGAGTTAACTGACCGGTAAGATTGTTCCCGACAAGTTCCAAATCCGTTACGCGCCCGGAGTCATTCGTCTCGACGCCGTACCACTCATCCAGTGGGGCGTCGGTGAGCCAGTTGTCGTCTTCTTCCCAGTTGTCGCCGTTGGTGGCATTGTAGAGCGCGGTCAAGGCGTCGCGGTCCGGGCTTTCGCAGAAGGGCAGGTTGAGTTCGGTAAAGTCGTTGTCTTCGACATCGCGCAGGGCGTTGGGGACGCAGCCGGTTAGTTGGTTGCCGCTGAGGGATAATTCTTCCAACTCTGGAAGGCTGCCCAACTCAGGCGGAATCGTACCGGTCAGTTGGTTGTCGTGTAAGTGGAGTTCTTCCAGATAATCCAAGTTGCCTAGCCAAGTGGGAATCTGTCCTGTCAGCTGATTACCACCCAACGACAATTCTTCCAACTTGGTGAGATTAGCTAGCTCGGAGGGGATTGGGCCAGTTAGCTGGTTATCGGTAAAATCCAACCTAATTGTGTTGTTTAGATCGCCGAAGGAAGATGGGATTTCTCCCGTCAGTTGATTGCCGTATAGCCAAAGTGCGACCAAGTTTGGTAGCTCGGAAAGTTCAGGCGGTATATTCCCATTGAGTTGGTTACGCCCCAAGGTCAATAATTCGAGGCTGGTGAGGTTACTCAACTCAGGAGGAATCTGGCCAGTAAGTTGGTTAGTACCGAGGTGCAATTCCTTCAGATTGCTGAGGTCTGCCAATTCAGGAGGAATCTGCCCCGTCAGTTGATTGTATTGCAGCAGCAAATTTTCTAGATTGTCGAGACGCGCGAGTTCTGGCGGGATTGCGCCGGTGAGTTGGTTGTCGTGGAGTGATAGTGTTCCGAGGTCTTCAAGATTTGCCAGTTCAGGTGGAATTGCGCCGGTAAGTTCATTGTGTCTGAGATCGAGTACTCTCAGAGAGGTGGAGTCGCCTAGTTCCGGCGGAATAGTTCCGGTTAATTGGTTGCCGGCCAGTTCTAAATATACTAGATAGTTGGGACGGGACAATTCCGGCGGTATGATGCCCGTTAGCCGGTTGAAATTCAGGGACAGCCTTTTCAGATTGCTGAGATTCGCCAGTTCAGGCGGGATGGAGCCTGAAAGTTGGTTGTCGTCAAGCATTAACTCTTCGACTCGTCCCTCAGCGGTAGTAAGCACGCCGTGCCATTCTGATAGAGGCGCGTCGGTGAGCCAGTTGTCGTTATCTTTCCAGTCGTCGCCGCCGGTGGCATTGTAGAGGGCGACTAGTACCTCTCTATCTGACGAAGGGCCCGGCGGAGTCGTGCTCTTTCCCAGTCCCCCTACTGTGAGCTTGAAAATACCCGACACTCCGGTCTCATAGGTCGTCGCTTCTATCGTGTAGTCGCCCGGCGCGATTGTCTCCACTATACGCGAATCGTAGTTGCCGCCTTCCCTGTCGATGTCGTCGTTTTCAGAGACCTGTTCGCCGGCTCTGCCTATCCCATTCAGCAGATACAGATAAGTATCTTCGGTCGATTCCAACGATATGGTGAGCTCGGACTGCTCGGTCAGCGTGAATGTGTAATAGCGTGCGTATGCGCCGGTTCCGTCGCCGTCACGGTTCTCGGACACGCACTCACTGCCCGTCTCCCAACTGCCATTCACGATGCCGTCGCCTGTGAGTTGCTCGACACAGGGGTCTGCCGGAATCGGGACATTATCGCAGAAGGGCAGCCCAAGCTCGTCAAAGTCGTTGTCCGGAATGCCACGCAGTCCCTCGGGTATGCATCCTGTAAGCTGGTTATCAGCGAGGAACAGCTCTTCAAGATTGGCAAGGTTAGCCAACTCCGCGGGGATGCTGCCCGTGAGCTGGTTGTCCTGAAGATAAAGAGCCTCCAAATTGAACAGACTGCCTAACTCAGCGGGTATTGAGCCCACGAGTTGGTTTTCGTCTAACCACAAAATTTGGAGATTGGCGAGTCTGCCCAATTCAGCCGGAATCTCGCCGGTGAGTTCATTATCCCACAGGCTCAACTTCGTCAGTTTGGACAGATCGCCCAGCGTAGGCGGTATGTCCCCTTTCAGGTCGTTTCCCGAAAGATCCAGAGATTCCAGACTCGTGAGTCTTCCCAATTCGGAAGGAAGTGTACCGTTCAATTCGTTATCTGAGAGATCCAACCGAATAACACGGCCATTCTCATCAGTAGTCACTCCCCACCACTCGCCGATGTCCGCGTCGCTAAGCCAGTTATCATTGTCATCCCAAGCCGCACCATCGGTGGCGCTGTAGAGGGCGACAAGCACCTCTCTCTCAGATGACGGGCTTGGCGATATCACGCTATCACCTAGTCCCTTCACCGTGAGCGTAAACGGACCTGACACTTCGGACTCGTAAGTCGTCGCTTCTATCGTGTAGTCCCCCGTCTCAAACGTCCCCACTATACGCGAATCGTAGTTGCCGCCTTCCCTGTCGATGTCGTCGTTTTCAGCGACCTGTTCGCCGGCCCTGCTTACCCCTTTCAGCAAATACAGATAAGTATCCTCGGTCGATTCCAGAGTCATGGTGAGCTCGGACTGCTCGGTCAGCGTGAATGTGTAATAGCGTGCGTATGCGCCTGTTCCGTCGCCGTCACGGTTCTCGGATACGCACTCACTTCCCGTCTCCCAGATGTCTTCAACGACACCGTCGCCGGTGAGCTTCTCGATACAGGGATCCGGCGGCTCCTCGTCGCAGAATAGCAAGTCGGTGTCAGCGAAATCATGTGATTCGACGTCGCGTAGCCCTTCTGGTATGCAACCTGTAAGCTGATTGTCAGCGAGGAACAGCTCTTCAAGATCGGCGAGGTTACCTGACTCTGCAGGAATACTGCCCGTGAGTTGGTTGTCCTGAAGATACAATTTCTCCAGATCAGACAGGTCACCCAACCAGGCCGGAATCTCGCCTTCAATCTGATTCTCTGAAATGTCGAGGACCGTCAGATTCTTGAGATTGGACATCTCGGCAGGTATTTCGCCGGAGAGTTGGTTGCGATCAAGCCACAATTTCTCCAGGCTGAATAGACTGCCTAGTTCAGCTGGTATCGCACCTGTCAATTCGTTCGATCCAAATTCCAAGGTTTTCAGCTGGGTGAGAATGGATAGCTCTGTGGGTATCTCCCCGGTGAGTTGATTGTTCCACAGGTTCAACTCCTTCAGACTAGACAGATCACCTAGTTCAGCGGGCATTTCGCCTGCCAGGTTATTTTCTTCGAGGATCAGACGGGTGACTCTCCCGTCAATGTCCACCGTGGCGCCGTACCACCCATATATGTGCACATCGGTCAGCCAGTTTGTGTTGCTCGTCCAATCGTCTCCGCTTGTGGCGTTATAGAAGGCGACGAGAGCGGCTCGGTCGATGAAAACGGAAGAGTATTCATCTAACGCAGGCAATTTGGCGAAGCCGTAGCCCCACGTATTATTGGAACCTGGGCCGCCGCGCTTTTCAGCATGATCTTTCAGGTAATCGGCGATTTGCTCGGGGCTGTATTCGGGGAATCGCTGCTTGACTAGGGCGGCGAGGGCGGCGACATGTGGGGATGCCTGGCTTGTTCCGCTCCAATGTCCCCACGCGGCCGAATCACCCTGGTCTGCGCCAACGATTTCGGGCTTTACTCTGCCGTCGGTCGTCGGGCCGCGGCTGCTGAAATCTTCGATTGTAAAGACGTCATGAGAAGGTGCTGCGCCGACGGCGAGCATCCCGGGGCTGGCACTCTCCGCTGGGTTTCCGATGCTGCCGAACAGCGTGTGATGCTCAAACTCCGTATTCCATCCTGTCAACTGTATCCAGTCCGGTATATCGCCGCTGTGATGTTTTATAGCCAAGCAGTATGTCCCGTAATCATGGGAGTAAAAATCAAGGGTCTCGTGAGGGATGTCGCCTGCTGCGCCGGATTGCACATCGTTGCTTGATGTCAGAGGACCAATGTAGATATCGCGATCCAGGTCGTATAGATAGAGATCCAGGTCGATGGTCGCTCCGCCCCACTGATCATCCCATCGAAGCTGATAGCGGTAGCCTCCAGCTTGTATCTCATTGCACTCATCCGTCCCGTTGAATTCATGGAAGCCGTCGCCATTCGAGTCTGCGAAACTTCCATACCACGTTCCAAGAGCTTCGTTCCCAGCAGCATTCGCCCACGTTACGCCACTCGCGACGGCGATGTCCACAGTTCTGAGGGGGCTGTTGCTGGAGTAGAACGTACCGTCTCCCCGCCCGTCCCAAGCAAAGCCAAGTGACATGTTGATGATATCCACATCCTCTTCAACCATCCATTCCACGGCCGTTTTCGCCAGGTCTCCCGACGCAAGAGCATTTGATATGTAGTAGGTAGCCTCCGGAGCTATGTCGAAGACCGCTTCGGTTACCGCTGTGCCGTGAGATCCAGTCTCACAGTCCGCAAGATCTGAAGTAAAAACGCCTACTTCAACGTAGCACCTTGCCTGCACGTTTGAGGGCAGTTCGGTTCCCATGAGACTGTCGAAGCCTCCAAAACCAGCATCGATAATGCCAATTTTGACGCCTTCCCCTCTATATCCCGCTTGGCGCCATGAGGATACTCCGTGCACCCAGAAGCCTTCACTGACTACCACACCCTGCGCGGGTTGAGGCGGAACGATGGTGCGGATGCTGACGACACCTTCCTGCAGGGACACATCTGCAAGCAGCGATACAGGGACGTAGGCTTCGATGTAGTCGATGCCTACGTTGCGTGGCGACGCGCCGTTGTCTGTTAGATAGTTGGCTATGGAGTCGGCGTAGCCCTCGGTGATATAGAGCGTTACGGCAACGGATGCACCGCTGTTAACAGGAGCGTTGGATGCAGCGGCTTGAGCGGTGAACTGCCCCGTCTGCACCTGATCTACGATGCGGTTGAGACTGGAGTCCATGTTGGGGTACTTGGGCGGATTGAGCTTGCCTTCAATGGGCGGTAGGTTCTGGTCTCCAAGGTGGTAGGGCTGCTCTGGGGTGGCTCCGGGAGTGGGTGTGCCGCCAGTCTGTGCCGTGGCGGGTTCTGGACTCGCAAACACGGCGCAAAGCAGCGCCATCGCAAACATGGCGGCGAGAACCGTCCTTATCCGTTGAGATTCAACTTGCATGTCCGTCTTTTTCATCCCTTCCCTTCCACGCAGAAAGTCTGAACTTGCGTAGTTATGGAAATCAGATCTACCAACGGACGTAGTAGTTCGTCAGTGAAACAGATTATCCATATCTTCGGCACTATAATCAAGACTTTAAGATAACCAAACGGTAACAGGCTATCAGTAACGTTACGGTTACATTCCAATTGCGCGTGGAACCACCCACATCACTGCGCGGAACTCCTCTCTTGCCAGTCCATCCGGCGGTGGCGGCGGTGGATGGGATGGGTTAAGATGACAGAATGAACTACGACGAGCTTCATAGGGAAAACGAGGCCCTGCGGAGACGCCTCTCCCGCCTGAGCCAGGCCAGCCTGCGCATCACAGAGGACCTGGAACCCAACGCCGTGCTGCAAGGGGTGGTGGACGGGGCCCGCTCGCTGACCGGGGCCAGGCCGGCCGGCATCACCGCCTTGGACGAACGAGAGCAACTGTGGGAGTTCGTCACCTCGGGCCTAGCCCGGAGGAGCAATTGGGGGTGGGCGGCATTGTCCACACCGGAACACCAGCGCCTGCAACTCCAAGATGACGCATCGGTTTGAACTGTTGAGCGGTCTATGCAACGGCGCATAATTCAAACTGACACACCAACCGATCTGGCAGGCGACTCGCCGCGTCTCCCGGGCTGATTGTGGCGCTAGTGTTGTCCGGCACCCGACTTCGAACTCGGAGCGAGCAGCGACGTGCGTCATTCTCCATGGCCAAGCTGAACCGCAACGTGAGCACCATCTGTAACACTGTGGCGCGCTTTGCCCGCGGCTTGGGTGGTTGTCCGGCTTTGGGCCACGGACCTTGATTCCGTGGGTACTCCTTGCGGTGTCTCTGGCGTGCACATGATCAGCTCCAAACGCCAACATGGTTGTCGCAGCTCGGCCCGGATGGTTGCTCCCGCCACCCGGTAGGTATAGCTCTTATGTCCGGGGTGTAACCTCACTTCCAGAGTTTCCCTCACCATCTGCAACCATCTTGTCAGCAGGCCTGGCCGAGTGCCGTGTCACATTCACCGTATCCTCTGTGGAGCCTATCAAGTTCGTACTAACATGCGATCAGGTGAAGGGGAGTATTCCAATCGAGGTCTTGGGCAGAGGCGTCGGCTCGGCGCTCGAACACAAGGCGGACGCCCCCCACCGCGTCGGAGCCCATCACGTGGTGGAGAGGGGCAGGTGACTGCTCGCGGAAGTCTACACTAATTTGTTCTTATGTGTTCTGACCTGAGTACGAACTTAGCGCACGAGACTGCTCCGTGGGCTACCCACCTATGCCAGAACGCGGCGAAGAACGCCATACGCAATGTCGGAAAGGCGATGTCTAGGTGGGGAGATTGCAGGCGTGCCCTGGAGAAGGCAGACCTGCGCGACACGTCGGCTTTCCCCGCTGGCGCGAGCGCGGCGCTCATGACAGCTACCAGACGGACAACTGCAGGGCCACAGTGAAGGTGCGCGGGCGGAGCGTGAGACTACCTCGGATAGGGTGGGTGAAGACCCGAGAGCAACTGTGTTCAAAGTCAAGAGGTATTGTGGGTTTTCTTCAGAGTCACGTCATACCAGGGCGAGCGATGCTTGAGGATGGAGTTGAGGGTCACGAGCAGTTTTCGCATGCAGGCAGTTAGGGCAA